>NZ_JBWKSD010000002.1:0-991349 GCF_059419605.1 Pseudoduganella sp. GW821-FHT05F09 | reverse complement strand
TGATAGGCTGGGTGTGGAAGTGCAGTAATGCATTAAGCTAACCAGTACTAATTGCCCGTAAGGCTTGTCCCTATAACATTGATTGGTTATAGGCGAGAAGTGCGCATGTTGTGCGTAGTTGATACGCAATCACACCAAAATAAATCTGAATTTCTTCCAAATTTTAGAGCTTGGCTGCCCATTCGGGAGCGAAGCTTGTACAAGTCAAAGCCTGATGACCATAGCAAATCGGTCCCACCCCTTCCCATCCCGAACAGGACCGTGAAACGATTTTGCGCCGATGATAGTGCTGCAACCAGTGTGAAAGTAGGTTATCGTCAGGCTAGTTATATAGAAAAACCCCGTCAGGTGATCCTGGCGGGGTTTTTTGACGTTTACACGCCCCAAACAATGTCATGCCCGTCCGAAATGGCGGCGCGCAGCATTTCCAGAAGGGGAAACACGCGGGTTGCGAAACCGATGTGCTGTTTTTCCGTCAGCGGCTCGTCGTCATCCAGCGCCGCGGTCGAGTGGGTCTTGTCCTGGTGGTGTTCTATGTCCTGGTCGGGGTGCAGCTTGCTGAGCGCAACCTCGTGCTCAAGCGCAGCCAATGCGCCCGCCGCTTCCGCCGCCGTGATTACGCCGCGCGTGGGACTCTTGTTCAGCAGTTCCAGTATGCGCTCGGCGTGTTCCTTGTACATCATGACCGCTGGAGAGGATTTGGATTTGAATGTGATCATGGCGTTTCCCCCACTCTTGTTGTGCGTGTTCAAACGATAACACGACTTTCATCCCCGCACATCAGTTCGGCTTGAACGAGCGCATGAACATCTCGATCTCGTCGTTCGGCATGTGCTTGTCCCGGCCCACCACGATCAGTTGGTAGACCCGTTTGTCGCTGGCAATGAAGCGCCCTACCATGCGCAGCGCTTCGCCGTTGCGCGACCCCTTTGCATCCACTTCGATCGCCTGCGGCCGCTGGCCTTGTTTTGCGGCCAGTTTTTCCGTGGTGATGGTGCCGTTGATATTGGCGACCATGGCGGTTTTCATGGCGCCAACCGCAACCTGGGCCTGGGCGGCATCGGCCATTTCGGCGGCGCCCACGGCAAAGGTGACGCCATCCACTTCCGCCGCCGCCATCTGCATGTTCACCGTGGCGCCGCCCAGGTTGATGCTGCGCGTGTGCGTCGCCGGCTTGGCCGGGAACAGCACGGCATAGGGCGCTTCGGTGCTGCGGAAGTCGCGCCAGTCGAACTTGGGGCTGCAGGCGGCGAGTGCGGCGCAGGCCAGCGCCGCACCGAGGGCCGCGCGAACGGCAGTGGTGATTTTGGTATCCATGATGCGATGGTATCAGGCGGCAAGCGTGTCCGCCATCGGCGCTACATATCGAGCAGCGCGCGGCGGAACTGGATGGCCTGGCTGACATGGTGGGCGGTGATGGCGGGGGAATTGTCCAGGTCGGCAACGGTGCGCGCCATCCGCAGCACGCGGTGATAGGCGCGCGCCGACCAGTGCAGCTTGAGCATGCTCCCGCGCAGCACGGCCCGGCCTTCGCGGTCCAGCTTGCAGTGCCGTTCGATGTCCCGCGTGCCCATCAGCTGGTTGGTTTTGCCTTGGCGGGCCTGCTGGATATTCCAGGCTTGCTGCACGCGCGCGGCAACCACGGCCGAGCTTTCGCCGTCCGCCGGCGCCTCCAGTTCGTCCGGCGAGAGCGGCAGGACCGAGATCAGCAGATCCATGCGGTCCAGCAGCGGGCCCGAAATCCTGCCCTGGTAGCGCAGGATGACGTCCGGCGGGCAACGGCATTTGCCGCTGGGGTGGCCATGATAGCCGCAGGGACAGCCGTTCATGGCCGCCAGCAACTGGAAACGGGCCGGAAAGTCGGCGCGGTGGGCGGCGCGTGAAATGGTGACCTTGCCCGATTCCATCGGTTCGCGCAGCACTTCCAGCACGCGCCGGTCGAACTCGGGCAGTTCGTCGAGAAACAGCACGCCTCTGTGCGCCATGGAAATCTCGCCGGGATGGGGCACGCTGCCGCCGCCCACCAGCGCTACGCCGGACGAAGTGTGGTGGGGAGAACGGAATGGGCGCGCCTTCCAGCTGCCGGCGTCGAAATGGCCGCTGAGCGACTGCACCGCCGCCGCCTCCAGCGCCTCCTCGTCCGTCATTGCGGGCAGCAGGCCGGGGAAGCGCGCTGCCAGCATGCTTTTGCCGGTGCCCGGCGGACCGACCAGCAGCACGCTGTGGCAGCCGGCCGCCGCTACTTCCAGCGCGCGCTTGACGCCGGCCTGGCCTTTGACGTCGGACAAGTCCGGGTAGTCCGGCGGCAGCGCGGCGGCGGCGGGCTGGTGGCGCTGCAGGCCGCCGCTGCCGTCGCCCCGGTGGGCGAAGTGGGCGCACACCTGCGTCAGCGTCGTGGCCGGGTAGATCAGCGCGTCGCTTACCAGCGCCGCCTCATCGGCGTTGGCCAGCGGCAAGATGAAGGCGCGCCTTTTACTGCGGGCGTTGCGGTGCATGGCGTAGGTCATGGCCAGGGCGCCGCGTATCGGCCGCAGCTCGCCAGACAGCGACAACTCGCCGGCGAATTCGTAGTCGCGCAGCGGGGTGGTGGGAATCTGGCCGGACGCGGCCAGAATGCCGAGCGCAATCGGCAGGTCGAAGCGGCCGGATTCCTTGGGCAGGTCGGCCGGGGCCAGGTTGACGGTAATGCGCTGGGCCGGCATCTCGAAGCCGGCGTTCTGGATGGCTGCGCGCACCCGGTCGCGCGCTTCCTTCACTTCGGTTTCCGGCAAACCCACCATGGCGAAGGCGGGCAAGCCGTTCGCCAAGTGGACTTCGACGCTGACTTCGGGCGCCTCCATGCCCGCCAGCGCGCGGCTTCTCAGAACGGCGAGACTCATGCGTTTCCCCTCGGGGCCAGGCGATTGGCCATCTTAGCGCGCTGCCCGGTCCGAGTTTTTGAGGCCGCGCAAGCCGGCGGCGTTGTAATGTCGTTATTGCCACAAAGTTGATTGCGCCTGCTTGCGGACGAGCATAGACTTGGTACAAGGTTGTAAGAGAATTCCTACGCATGCCTTATTCATTAAGGGGTTGATCATGTGCAAAATGCTCCGCGCCGGCAATATTTGCTGCGCGTTATTGCTGGTTCTGGGCCAATTGATGGTAGCCGGCGCGGCGCGCGCCGCCGGTCCGGACGACGTGGTCGGCATGGTGCTGGACGTGCAGGGCGGCGGCGAACTGCTGCGCAGCGGACGTTCCAGCAAGCTGCAGCTGCTCAGCTACATCAAGCCGGGCGCGCAGTTCAAGCTGGAGGCCGGCAGCAAGGCTTCCTTGTCGCACTACGGCGCCAAGCTGATCTACCAGCTGGTGGGGCCGGTGCTGGCCGAGGTTGGCGAGGACGGTGTAAAAGTGCTCAATGGCACGCCCGCCACCACCAAGTCGCTGGCGGAAAAAGTGGTGGCGGCTGCCGTGCATCCGAATATGGGGGCGGCGGCGTTCAAGATGCGCTCGCTGGGCCAGGAAATCGCCATCCAGTCGCCGATCAACCGCAGCGTGCAGCTGGGGGCGCGGCCGCGCTTCCAGTGGAGCGTGCCCGAGCCGGCCAGTTTCCAGCTGGTCCTGACCGAGGCGCCGGAGCGCGTGGTGGCCAAGGCCACGGTGGAAGGTTCGACCTGGGATCTGCCGCCCGGCACCATGCTGGCGGCGGGCAAGGAATACCGCTGGAGCGTCAGCTATACGGCGCCGGACGGCCAGCAGCGCTCGGCCGCAGCCGACTTCACGGTGGCCAGCCAGGCCGACGCCGACGCCATGCGTGCGCTCAAGCCCGGCGCGGGCGCGGCGGTGGACGAGTGGGTGCTGTACGCCGCCATCCTGCGCGACCGCCAGATGCTGGACGAGGCGCGCCAGGTCTGGCGCGACATTGCCGCCCAGCGCCCGGACCTGACCACCGCCCACACCATGGCGCGCTAGCTCCGCCGCTGTGGCTGCGCACCCGTCCGCCAGGCTGGCCGCCGCCGGCATCAACGCCGCCGCGCTGGCGCTGTGCACGCTGCTGGCCTTGCTGGCCGCGCCGGCGCTGGACCAGCGCCTGCTGGACGCCCAGTTCGCCCTGAACCGCGCCTGGTTCCCGCAGCCGGTGCAGACCGACGTGGTGCTGGTGGGTATAGACGAGGCCTTCCTCGACACGGTGGAGGAGCCGCTGACCTTGAGCCACCGCTATCTGGCCGCCTTCCTGGACGCCGCCAGCGAAGCGGGCGCGCGCGTGATCGCGCTCGACCTGGTGCTGCCGGAAAAGCGCTTCGACACGCTGATCTCCGCCCGCGAGCCGGACTTCGACTTTCACCGCACCCTGCTGGCGGGGCTGATGCGCACGCTGCCGCGCAGCAAACTGGTGCTGGCCAAAGTGTGGGACACCGAGCGCAGCCACTACCGCGACATCCAGATCGACTACGCCGCCGTGCTCAATACCCAGCAGGACGGCGTGCAGGCGCTGGCCTCGGCGCTGTTCTGCAGCGACGACGACACCCGCATCCGGCGCTATCCGGATCCCGCCTGGAATTGCCTGCCGGACCGCAGCCCCTACACGCTGTCCAGCGAAATCAGCGCCGCCATGGGCAAGCGCCAGCCGTGGAGCGGTTTGATCAATTACCAGATCGGCCCCGCCTTCCGCTATCTGCCGCTGCAGGAGGTGCTGCGCCTGGCAGAGCGCGGCGGCAAGGCGCAGCTGCGCGCCATGTTTGCCGGCAAGGCCGTGCTGGTGGGCACGGTGCAGGACGACACCGACCTGCTGAATCTGCCGGCGGCGATGGCGGCCTGGCGCGAAGGGCGCCGCCTGCCTGGTGTGCTGGTGCATGCGCAGGCCGTGCGCAGCATGCTCAACCAGGGGCTGATCCAGCCGCTGGGGCCGGCCTGGGCCTGGGGCATGGCGGCCGCCGGCGCGCTGTTCTGGTTCCATGCGGCGGTGGCGCGCAAGGTGCTGCTGGCCATCCTGGCCAGCGCGGCGCTGCTGGCGGCCAGCAATATCCTGCTGCGCCAGGGCGTGTGGATTGCGCCCAGCGCCATGCTGGCCAGCCTGTGGCTGGCCGTGCTGTCGCGTTCGGCGGACCAGGGCTGGCGCAACTTCAGCGAAAAGCAGCGCCTGCGCCGCACCTTCTCCGGCTATGTCAGCCCGCAGGTGATGCAGCAAATCGTGGAGGGCGGGGTGGATGCGCGCAAGCAGGGCGCCAAGGTGGAGGTGTGCGTGCTGTTCTCGGACATCCGCAACTTCACCAGCATGAGCGAGCTCCTGCCCGCCGAGCAGGTGGTGGCGCTGCTGAACCGCTATTTCGGCCGCATCACCGCCATGGTGCACAAGCATGGCGGCACGGTGGATAAATTCATCGGCGACGGCATGATGGCGTTTTTTGGTGCGCCCAATGAATTGCCCAGCCCGGAACTGGCGGCGCTGGAGGCCGCGCGCGACATGCTGGCCGAACTGGCCCAGCTGAACGCCGAGCTGCGCGCCGAAGGCAAGGCCGAACTGGCGATGGGCATAGGCCTGCATAGCGGGCCGGCGGTGATAGGCTATATCGGTTCCAGCCACCGGCACGAATACACGGCCATCGGCGACACGGTCAACGTGGCGTCGCGGCTGGAGGGGCTGTGCAAGCAGCTGGGCTATCCCATTATCTGCTCGGGCGCCGTGGCCGAACGGCTGGGGCCGGACGGCGCCGCCATGCTGTCGCCGCTGGGTGAGCATGGCTTGAAAGGGCATAGCGCGGTGCCGGTCTACGGCTGGGATCCGCAGGGCGAGCGCGCCGCGCCCCGGGACGGATAGCTTACTGCGGCGGCAGCTTCGCTTCCAGCTCCGCCAGGCGCGCTTCCAGCAGTTCCAGCTTGGCGCGCGTCTTGGCCAGCACTTGCGCCTGGATATCGAACTCCTCGCGCGTCACCAGATCCAGCTTGGCGAAGCCCTGGGTCATCATCGATTTCACGTTTTTCTCGATGTCCTTGGCCGGCGAGCTCTCGATGGCCTGGTTGATCTTGCCTTGCAAGTCATTGAAGAAGTTGTTCATGTCCATGATGTTTCCTAGATTGATGTGTTTTCGCACCATCCCGGTGCGATGCCAGTAAATTAAGCATTAATATGGTGCGGAATACGCTCTCTGCCGCGCTGTCATTCCTGTAATTCCCGCTAACTATCTAACAAGCTTGCACGAAGTCAGCTGGCACGCATTCTGCTAAAGAGGTAGTGAACGCTTAGGCTTAGCCTGGATTTTAAACCGCAACCGCTCCAAAAGTTCAAACTAAAGGATATCGCCATGAAATACATGACCAAGCACCTGACTCTTGCAGCAGCAATCACTCTCGCGATGGCTAGCCTGGGAGCCGGTCTGGCCCGTGCGGAAGACGCTCCAGCGGTGAAACCGGATAACGAAGTGTCTTACAACGTGGCACTGACCACCGACTACCGCTATCGCGGCATTTCCCAGAGCCGCCTCAAGCCTGCGCTGCAAGCGGGCGCGGATTGGGTCAACAATCCGACCGGCTTCTACGCCGGCACCTGGGCGTCGAGCATCAAGTGGATCGACGACGCGGGCGGCGACGTGAACCTGGAATGGGATATCTACGGCGGCAAGCGCGGCGACATCGGCGGCGGCTTCAGCTACGACGTGGGCGGCCTGTACTACTTCTACCCGTCCAACGGCCTGCATCCCAGCGCCAACACCTTCGAACTGTACGGCGCCGTCAGCTACGGCCCGGCCACGCTGAAATACTCGCACTCGACCACCAATTTGTTCGGCTTTGCCGACAGCAAAAACAGCGGCTACTTCGACGCCTCGGTCAACCAGGAAATCCAGGACGGCTACATCCTCAACCTGCACGTGGGCCGCCAGAACGTGAAGCACAACAGCGTTTCCAGCTACACCGACTGGAAAGTGGGCGTGACCAAGGACTTCGGCGTGGTCACCGTCTCGCTGGCGGCCATCAAGGCCACGACCGATGTCTACACCTCGCCGCGCAATGGCAAAGATCTGGCCAAGATGGGCGCTGTGCTGACCGTTTCCAAAATCTTCTAAGCGAGGCACCTCATGAAACTGATTACCGCCATTATCAAGCCCTTCAAGCTGGACGAGGTCCGCGAGGCTTTGTCGGCGATTAATGTGCAAGGCATTACCGTGACCGAAGTGAAGGGTTTCGGCCGCCAGAAGGGGCACACCGAGCTGTACCGTGGCGCCGAATACGTGGTCGACTTCCTGCCCAAGACCAAGATCGAAGCGGCGGTGGACGACGCGGTCGTGGAACAGGCCATCGAAGCGATTGAAGGCGCGGCCCGCACCGGCAAGATCGGCGACGGCAAGATCTTTGTCTACAACCTGGAACAGGTTATCCGTATCCGCACCGGCGAAACCGGCAACGACGCTCTCTAAGGGGAACTTTGAAATGAAGAAAACCATAACAAAATTGCTGGCCGGGGCCGCTGTCCTGTTTGCCTTTAGCGCGGCCCTGCCGGGCTACGCGCAAGACGCCAAGCCTGCCGATGCGCCTGCCGCCAGCGCGGCCGCCGCACCTGCCGCCTCCGCGCCTGCGGCCGCAGCACCAGCACCTGCCGCCGCCGCACCGGCACCAGCCGCCGCCGCACCGGCAGCCGCCGCGCCGGCCGAAGCGCCTGCCGCTCCCGCCCCGGTGCCGAACAAGGGCGACACTGCCTGGATGTTCGTCTCCACCCTGCTGGTCATCCTGATGACCATCCCCGGCCTGGCCCTGTTCTACGGCGGCCTGGTGCGCTCGAAAAACATGCTGTCCGTGCTGCTGCAGGTGTTCATGGTGTTCGCCGTGATCATCGTGCTGTGGTGCATCTACGGCTACTCGCTGGCGTTCACCGAAGGCGGCGCCTTCTACGGCAAGTTCGACCGCCTGTTCCTGAACGGCATCTGGGATCCGGTCAAGGGCGTGTTCAGCGTGGCGGCCACCTTCAGCAAGGGCGTCGTGATTCCTGAGTTCGTCTACGTGGCCTTCCAGGGCACCTTCGCCGCCATCACCTGCGGCTTGATCGTCGGCGCCTTCGCCGAGCGCGCCAAGTTCACCGCCGTGCTGGCCTTCATGGTGCTGTGGTTCACCTTCTCGTATCTGCCTATCGCCCACATGGTCTGGTTCTGGACCGGTCCGGACGCGATCAAGGACGCGGCCACCGCCGCAGTTGAAGGCGCGAAAGCCGGCTTCATCTTCCAAAAAGGCGCGCTGGACTTCGCCGGCGGCACCGTGGTGCACATCAATGCCGCCGTGGCCGGCCTGGTTGGCGCCATCATGATCGGCAAACGCGTCGGCTACGGCCGTGAATCCATGGCGCCGCACTCGCTGACCATGACCATGGTGGGCGCTTCGCTGCTGTGGGTGGGCTGGTTCGGCTTCAACGCCGGTTCGGCCCTGGAAGCGGGCGACATCGCCGCGCTGGCCTTCATCAACACCCTGCTGGCCACCGCTTGCGCCACCGTATCGTGGGTCTTCGGCGAGTGGATCACCAAGGGCAAGCCATCCATGCTGGGCGGCGCGTCCGGCGCAGTGGCCGGCCTGGTGGCCATCACCCCTGCGGCCGGCTTTGTCGGTCCGATGGGCGCACTGGTGATCGGCCTGCTGGCCGGCGTGGTCTGCCTGTGGGGCGTGAACGGCCTGAAACGCCTGATCGGCGCCGACGACTCGCTGGACGTGTTCGGCGTGCACGGTGTGGGCGGTATCCTGGGCGCGGTGCTGACCGGCGTGTTCGCTGCGCCTTCGCTGGGCGGCCAGGGCATCTTCGACTACGTGGCCAACAAGGCGTCGGCTGACTACTCCATCAGCGGCCAGGTGATTACCCAGCTGACCGCGGTCGGCATCACCATCCTGTGGTCGGCCGTGGTGTCCGTGATCGCCTACAAGCTGGTGGACATCGCCATCGGCCTGCGCGTACCGGAAGAGGAAGAACGCGAAGGCCTGGATATCACCAGCCACGGCGAGTCCGCGTATCACGCATAAATGACGCCGGATTTTTCGTAAAAATGCAGTAAATGGCGCCCTCCGGGGCGCCTTTTTGCATTTCCGGCCTTTAAATTGGCGTTTTTGCCCCGATTTGGTGAGCTCGCACGGTAAGATTAGACAGTTTCCCCAGTTGTTAAGGATGTAGCCATGGTTCCCCACCTCGTCACGGCCCTGACCGGACCGCTGCTCGACCTCGAAGAAAAAATCCTGGCCGCCACGCCGGCCATTGAGCGCTGGTTCCGCCTCGAGTGGCAGGAACATACGCCGCCGTTCTATTGTTCGGTGGACTTGCGCAATGCCGGCTACAAGCTGGCCCCGGTGGACACCAATCTGTTCCCGGGCGGCTTCAACCACCTGGCCAGCGAAATGCTGCCGCTGTCGGTGCAGGCCGCCATGGCCGCCATCGACAAATACTGCCCGGACGCGCGCAACCTGCTGTTGATCCCGGAAGTGCACGACCGCCACCCGACCTACCTGGAAAACGTGGCGCGCCTGATGCAGATCTTCCGCCAGACCGGCCTGCATGTGCGCCTGGGCTCGCTGTCCCCGGAGATCACCCAGCCGACGCCGCTGGCGCTGCCTGACGGCAACATGCTGGTGATCGAGCCGCTGGTGCGCTCGGCCAACGGGCGCCGCCTGGGGCTGAAGGATTTCGACCCTTGCACCATCCTGGTCAATAACGACTTGTCGGCCGGCATACCGGACATCCTGCAGAACATCCACGAGCAGAGCCTGCTGCCGCCGCTGCACGCGGGCTGGGCGCTGCGCCGCAAGAGCAACCATTTCACCGCCTACGACGAGGTGGTGAAGAAGTTCGGCAAGCTGATCGGCGTGGACCCGTGGATGCTCAATCCCTTCCACGCCAAATGCGGCGGGGTGGACTTCGACAGCGGCGAGGGCCTGGACTGCCTGGCCACCAATGTGGACGCGGTGCTGGCCAAGATCCGCAAGAAGTACAAGGAATACGGCATCAAGGACCAGAAGCCCTTCGTCATCATCAAGCCGGACGCGGGCACCTATGGCAAGGGCATCATCTCGATCCGCGACGCGGCCGAGCTGAAGGACCTGTCGGCGGCGCAGCGCAACAAGATGTCGGTGGTGAAGGACGGGCGCGTGGTGTCGGACCTGAATATCCAGGAAGGCGTGCCGACCTTCGAGAGCATCAAGGATGCGGTGGCCGAGCCGGTGGTCTATATGATAGACCGCTACGTGGTGGGCGGTTACTACCGCGTGCACGCGGAGCGCGGCGTGGAGCAGAACCTGAATGCGCCCGGTTCGCAGTTCGTGCCGCTGGCCTTCGCGCAGCAGCACGCGGTGCCGGACCTGAAAGCCAAGCCGGGCACGGCCGCGCCGAACCGTTTCTATGTGTACGGCGTGGTGGCGCGCCTGGCGCTGCTGGCCGCGTCGCTGGAGATGGAACGCACCGATCCGAATCCCGAAGTGTACTAAGGCGCCGGCGCCGTGGCCGGTGCGTCCGGCCAAACTCGGCTAAAATCAGGCATTACCCCGACTGGACGCGCCCATGAAAATTGCATTCCTTGCCGATCCGCTGGCAGGCTTTAAAACCTACAAGGATTCGACTTACGCCATGATGGTGGAGGCGGCGCGCCGCGGCCACACGCTGTACGCCTTTGAACAGAAGGACATGGCGCTGAACGAGGGCACCGTGACGGCGCTGGTGTCGCGCATTACCCTGACCGGCGACGCCCACGACTGGTTCCGCGCCGAGCCGCAGGAGGAAACCCGCCTGGACGCCTTCGACGCCGTGATCCAGCGCAAGGACCCGCCGTTCGACATGGAATACGTCTACGGCACCTATCTGCTGCAGCTGGCCGAGAAGCAGGGCGCGCGCGTGTTCAACCGCCCGTCCGCCATTCGCGACCACAACGAAAAGCTGTCCATCGCCCAGTTCCCGCAGTTCACCGCGCCCACCCTGGTGGCTTCGAGCGAAGCGCGCCTGCGCGCCTTCCACCAGCAGCACCAGGACATCATCCTCAAGCCGCTGGACGGCATGGGCGGCGCCGGCGTGTTCCGCGTCAAGGCCGACGGCCTGAACCTGGGCGCCATCATTGAGACGCTGACCGACAACGGCAAGCGCACCATCATGGCCCAGCGCTACATTCCCGACATCGTCAAGGGCGACAAGCGCATCCTGGTCATCGGCGGCAAGCCGGTGCCGTTTTCGCTGGCGCGCATCCCGCAGGCCGGCGAAGTGCGCGGCAACCTGGCCGCCGGCGGCACCGGCGTGGCCCAGCCTTTGACCGCGCGCGACCTGGAAATCGCGGAAACCCTGGGCCCGGTACTGGCGGCGCGGGGACTGTTGCTGGTAGGATTAGATGTCATTGGCGAAAACTTGACGGAAGTGAACGTCACCAGCCCGACCTGCTTCCAGGAGATCACGGAGCAGACCGGTTTCCAGGTCGCGGCCATGTTCATCGATGCGGTCGAGGCGCACAGCCAGGCAGCCCAGGTATAAGAAGGCGAATATGGTAGGCATACTGCTTATGACCCACGCGCCGCTGGGGCAGGCTTTCATCGCGGCCTGCAACCACGTGTTCCGGGGCGTGACGGAGCGGCTGGAGGCGATCGACGTGATGGCCGACCAGGACCTGGAGGAAGTGCAGGCGCTGGCGGCGGCCGCCATCAAGCGCCTGGACGCGGGCGACGGCGTGCTGGTGATCACGGACGTGAAGGGCGGCACGCCCGCCAATTGCTGCAACAAGCTGGCCGACGCGGGCCGGGTCGAGGTGATAGCGGGCATCAGCCTGCCGATGCTGCTGCGCGCCATCACCTACCGCCGCGATACGCTGGACGTGGTAGTGGAAATGGCCTTGGCCGGCGCCCAGAGCGGCGCGGTGAGGGTGGACAACCGCATCAGGGTGGTTTAACCGTATTTTGAGACGACTATAAAAATGATTCAGCAAGAACTCGAAATTATCAACAAGCTCGGCCTGCATGCGCGCGCTTCCGCCAAATTCACCCAACTGGCAGCCAAGTATAAAAGCGATGTCTGGCTGACCCGCAATGCCCGCCGCATCAACGCCAAGTCCATCATGGGCGTGATGATGCTGGCCGCCGGCAAGGGCGCCAAAGTCATGCTGGAGGCCGACGGCGCCGATGAAGGCGATTGCATCGCCGCCCTGTCCGCACTGGTAAACGACAAGTTCGGCGAAGGCGAGTAAATGCCGGACGACCGCAGCGCTACGCAGCAATCCCTCCGCTTTCTGACAGGCCCGCCCATGGCATCGTTCACCCTACACGGTATTCCTGTTTCGCGCGGCATCGCCATCGGCCGCGCGCACCTGCTGGCGCCGGCGGCGCTGGACGTCAAGCACTACCTGGTGCCGGAGGAACGCCTGGAGGCGGAAGTGCTGCGCCTGCAGGAGGCGCTGGCCACCGTGCACCGCGAGCTGCAAACGCTGTGGAACGAACTGCCGCAGGACGCGCCGACGGAGCTGGGCGCTTTCATCGACGTGCACGTGCTGATCCTGTCGGACCCCTTGATTTCCGAAGCGCCGCTCGACATCATCCGCACCCGCCACTACAACGCCGAGTGGGCGCTGCTGACCCAGATCGACGAGCTGTCGGCGCAGTTCGACGAGATTGAAGACCCCTATCTGCGCGAGCGCAAGGCCGATATCCAGCAGGTGGCCGAGCGGGTGCTGAAGGTGCTGATGGGCAGCGAGCCGCTGCAGGCCCGCAGCGCGGGCGACGCGGACGATTTCCAGGCCCAGATGATCGTGGTGGCGCACGACATTTCGCCGGCCGACATGCTCAAGTTCCGCGACCGCTCCTTTATCGGCTTCGTCACCGACGTGGGCGGCCAGAACTCGCACACCGCCATCGTGGCGCGCAGCCTGGATATTCCGGCGGCCGTCGGCATGTCGCAGGCCTCCACGCTGATCGAGCAGGACGACTGGATCATCATCGACGGCGACGCCGGCGTGGTGATCGCCAATCCGAGCGCGCTGGTGCTGGAGCAGTACCGCGACCGCCAGCAGGCGCAGTCGCGCGCGCGCAAAAAGCTCAACAAGCTGAAGAAAACCGCCGCCGTCACCAAGGACGGTACCGCCATTACGCTGCTGGCCAATATCGAACTGCCGGAGGACTGCGAGTCGGCCATGGAGTCCGGCGCCAACGGCGTGGGCCTGTTCCGCTCGGAGTTCCTGTTCATGGGGCGCGACGCGCGCATCCCGACCGAGGACGAACAGTTCGAGCAGTACAAGAAAGCCGTGGTGGCCATGAAGGGCCGCCCGGTCACCATCCGCACGCTCGACATCGGCGCGGACAAGCCGCTGGACCAGTCCGAGCACACCGCGCTCAATCCGGCGCTGGGCCTGCGCGCCATCCGCTACTGCCTGGCCGAGCCGCAGATTTTCCTGAGCCAGCTGCGCGCCATCCTGCGCGCCTCGGCCTTCGGCAAGGTGCGCATCCTGATCCCGATGCTGGCGCACGCCTTCGAGATCGACCAGTCGCTGGCCATGATAGAGCAGGCCAAGGGCCAGCTGCGCGACGCCGGCGTGAAGTTCGACGCCAATGTGGACGTGGGCGCCATGATAGAAATTCCGGCCGCCGCGCTGGCGCTGCCCATGTTCGTCAAGCGCATGGACTTCCTGTCCATCGGCACCAATGACCTGATCCAGTACACGCTGGCCATCGACCGGGTTGATTATGAGGTGGCGCACCTTTACAATCCCCTGCATCCCGCAGTGCTGCAACTGATCGCCATGACCATTTCGGCCGGCCACAAGGCAGGCATCGACGTGGCCGTGTGCGGCGAAATGGCGGGCGACGTCAAGCTCACCCGCCTGTTGCTGGGCATGGGGCTGCGCGAGTTCTCCATGCATCCGGCGCAGCTGCTGTCGGTCAAGCAGGAGATCCTCAACAGCGACCTGACGCGCATCGTGCCGCAAACCCGCAAGGTGCTGCGCTCGATGGAGCCGGGCGCCATCGCCGACGCCGTGGCCGCACTGCAGGCGATGTAACGCTAAAAACAAAGCAAGCCTGCGGAACCCATCCTCGCGGTTCCGCATTGATTATTGGCCCGTGGGGCCGCGCAGTATTTATTCTGACCACCCATGCCTTCCATAGGAATCGTATCGCCGAAAACCATGCATTTCGCGGAGCCGCTGCAGCTGCAAAGCGGCGCACAGCTGCGCGACTATATGCTCATGTATGAAACCTACGGCACCCTGAACGCGGACAAATCCAACGCGGTCCTGGTGTGCCACGCCTTGAACGCCTCCCACCACGTGGCCGGCGTGTATGCCGACCAGCCCAAGAACGTGGGCTGGTGGGACAATATGGTCGGTCCCGGCAAGCCGCTCGACACCGACCGCTTCTTCGTCATCGGCGTGAACAACCTCGGCTCCTGCTTCGGCTCGACCGGCCCGATGCACAACAACCCGGCCACCGGCAAGCCTTACGGCGCCGCCTTCCCCGTGGTGACGGTGGAGGACTGGGTGGCCGCGCAGGCGCGCCTGGCCGACCAGCTGGGCATTGCGCAGTTTGCCGCCGTCATGGGCGGTTCGCTGGGCGGCATGCAGGCGCTGGCCTGGTCCATCATGTACCCGGACCGCCTGCGCCATTGCGTGGTGATCGCCTCCACGCCCAAGCTGTCGGCGCAGAACATCGCCTTCAACGACGTGGCCCGCACCGCCATCCTGACCGACCCGGACTACCACGGCGGCGACTTCTACGAACACGGCGTGGTGCCGAGGAACGGCCTGAAAGTGGCGCGCATGATAGGCCACATCACCTATCTGTCGGACGACGACATGGCCGAGAAATTCGGCCGCAAGCTGCGCGGCGTGGAGGACTACAAGTTCGGCTTCGGTGTGGACTTCGAGATTGAATCCTATCTGCGCTACCAGGGCGACAAGTTCTCCGAATACTTCGACGCCAACACCTATCTGCTCATTACCAAGGCGCTGGACTACTTCGACCCGGCGCGCCGCCACGGCGGCGACCTGGCCAAGACGCTGGCGGCCACCAAGGCCAAGTTCTTCCTGGCTTCCTTCACCACCGACTGGCGCTTCTCGCCGGAACGCAGCCGTGAAATCGTGCAGGCGCTGATCAGCAACCGGCGCGAAGTGACCTACGCCGAGATCGACGCGCCGCACGGCCACGACGCTTTCCTGCTGGAGGACGAGCGCTACATGAACATGGTGCGCGCTTATTACGAGCGCGTATGGAAAGAACAGCGGCAGGAAGCAGCGGGGGAACAGGCATGACTTTTGACGATTTGAGCAGCGCGCGGCCGGACCTGGCCTTTATCGCCCACTGGGTGGGCAAGGACGCGCACGTGCTGGACGTGGGCTGCGGCGACGGCGTGATGATGGACTACCTGCAGAGCGACAAGCGCTGCAGCGGCTACGGCATCGAGATTGCCGACGACAAGGTATTGGAGTCCACGAAGCGCGGCGTGCAGGTGATCCAGCACGATATGGAGAACGGCCTGTCCCTGTTCGGCGACAATTCCTTCGACACGGTGCTGTGCCTGTCCTCCTTGCAGATGATGAAGCACGTCGAGCCGCTGCTGCGCGACATTGTGCGGGTGGGTAAAGAGGCCATCGTGTCCTTCCCCAACTTCGCCTACTGGCCGCACCGCGTGGCGCTGCTGAAGGGCCGCATGCCGGTATCCGAATCGCTGCCTTACGAGTGGTACGACACGCCCAACGTGCGCTGCGCCACCATCAGCGACTTCCGCGAGCTGGCGGAGGAGGTGGGGCTGGAAGTGATGGAGTGCGTGGCCCTGGCCGAAGGCAAAATCGTCACGGTGCTGCCGAATCTGCGCGGCGAGCTGGCGGTATTCCGACTGCGCAAGAAGGCTGCGCACTGACAGCGCTTTATTGTATGCTAGCGCCGATAAAGTCTTTGGAATAGCACACCATGAAACGCCTGAATTTCAACGCCGCCATGCTGGCGCTGGCCATCGGCAGCGCCGCGTTCAACAGCGCCGCCGCGCCTGCGTCCGCGCAGGACGGCATTCCAGTGGAAAAGATGTCGCCGTTCCGCAAGCTGAACAGTTCCGAGCAGTTCGACGAGCAGTCCAAGCAGCAATACCTGCAACTGATGAGCGAGGCGCAGAAGAAGGGCGCGCTGCTGCCCGACGGCGATCCGCGCGTGGTGCGCCTGCGCGCCATCGCGCGCCGCATCGTGCCCTTCGCCACGCGCTGGAATCCGGACGCGGCCAATTGGAAGTGGCAGGTCAACCTGCTGGACGCGCCTACCGTCAACGCCTTCTGCATGCCGGGCGGGCGCATCGCCTTCTACACCGGCATCATGTCCAAACTGAACCTGACCGACGACGAAGTGGCCATGGTGATGGGCCATGAAATCGCGCACGCGCTGCGCGAGCATGCGCGCGAGCAGGCTGGCAAGACCACCATCACGTCGGTGGGTTCGCGCCTGCTGGGCGCCGGCCTGTCCGCCTATTTCGGCGTCGATCCACGCCTGGGCGAAGTCGGCAGCGACCTGTTCACCAAGGGCTGGGCGCTCAAGTATTCGCGCGACGACGAGCGCGAAGCGGACCTGGTCGGCATGGACCTGGCGGCCCGCGCCGGCTTCGATCCGCGCGCCGGCGAAGTGCTGTGGCAAAAAATGGGCAAGGCCAGTTCCGGCGCGCCGCCGGCGTTCTTCTCCACCCACCCGGCGGGCAAGGAGCGCATCCAGCGCATGAGCGAGTCGCTGCCGCTGGTGATGCCAGTGTACGCGCGGACCAAGGGCGTGCAGCAGTCCGCGCTGCCGCCGTACCGCACCACGCCTGCGCCGAACTGAGATGCCGCTTCCACAAGCCATGCAAACCTCGCAAGCCAGGCCAGGCGCGCCGTTGCCGGTCCGTGACGGTGTCGCCCCCAGCTATCTGTGGCTGCCGGAAGGCGACTGGCCGGACATGCTGTCCTTCCTGCTGGCCCGCTATCCGGCCGTGACCGAGGCCGCGTGGCGCGACCGCATGGCGCGCGGCGAAGTGGTGGACGGCGACGGCCGCCGCCTGGAGCCGTCCAGCCGCTACCGGCGCGGCATGCGCATCTTCTATTACCGCGAGCTGGAGCAGGCCGAAACGCCCATCCCGTTCAAGGAGGAGATCCTGTTCCAGGACGAGCACCTGCTGGTGGTGGACAAGCCGCACTTCCTGCCGATGACGCCGGGCGGCCGCTTCCTGCAGGAGACGCTGCTGGTGCGCCTGAAAAAGAGCACCGGCCTGCAGGACCTCACGCCCATCCACCGCCTGGACCGCGAGACCGCCGGCGTGGTGGTGTTCTCGTCCAATATCGCCAGCCGGGGCGCTTTCCAGTCGCTGTTCCAGAAACGGGAAGTGTTGAAGGAGTACGAGGCGCTGGCGCCGTGCCTGCACGGGCGCGACTTCCCCTTCACCTACCGCAGCCGCATGGAAGATGGCGAGAAATTCTTTGTGATGAAGGAAGTGGCGGGCGAGCCGAATTCGGAAACGGTGATCGACGTGATCGAACACCGGGAAGACGCCACCTTATACCGGCTGTGGCCGCATACCGGCCGCAAGCACCAGCTGCGTTTGCACCTGGCCTCGCTCGGCGTGCCCATCGTGAACGACGCCTTCTATCCGGTGGCCCTGCCGTGCAAGCAGGACGACGTGTCGCAGCCGCTCAAGCTGCTGGCGCGCTCGATTACCTTCCCGGACCCGGTGAGCGGCGGCATCCGCCATTACGAAAGCCGCCGCAGCCTGTAGATGCTTAGTCGGCGTGGTAGTCGATGATGAGCGGCGCGTGGTCGGAGAAGCGCTCGTCCTTGTAGATGGCCACCTGGTGCGCCTTGCTGGCGATGCCCTTGGTTGCCACATGGTAATCGATGCGCCAGCCCACGTTCTTTGCGTATGCCTGGCCGCGGTTGCTCCACCAGGTGTATTGTTCTTCGCGCTTGTCCAGGCCGCGATGCACGTCGACATAGCCAATTTCGTCGAACACGCGCGTCAGCCAGGCGCGTTCTTCCGGCAGGAAGCCGGAATTTTTCTTGTTGCCTTTCCAGTTCTTCAGGTCGATCTCGTGGTGCGCGATATTCCAGTCGCCGCAGATCACTACCTCGCGGCCTTCCGCATGCAGCTGCTTCAGATGCTCGATGAACAGGTCCATGAAGCGGAACTTGGCTTCCTGGCGCTCCGGGCCGGACGAGCCGGACGGGCAGTAGACCGAAATCACCGTCAGCGGGCCGAAGTCGCAGCGCACGTAGCGGCCTTCCGCATCGAACTCCGGGCTGCCAAAGCCTATCATCACCGCATCGGGCGCGATCTTGCTGTAAACGCCGGTGCCGGAATAGCCTTTCTTCTCGGCGTAGTGGAAGTGGCCGTGGTAGCCGCCGGGGTTGAGGAACTCGGGCGTCATGTCCGTGGCGACGGCTTTTAGCTCCTGTACGCAGACGAAGTCGGCATCTTGCGTTGCCATCCAGTTGAAGAAGCCTTTGGTGGCGGCGGAACGGATACCGTTCAGATTTGCTGAAATGATTTTTGGCATAGGGGCACAGGGATTAAAATACAGGCACTTACTACTGACGAGGCATTATGAAAAATTTACGGCAAGAGTTTATCGCGTTTTCCGTGGCAACGGGAGTTTTGCGTTTTGGCGAGTTCACCACCAAGGCGGGGCGCCAGTCGCCGTACTTCTTCAACGCCGGCCTGTTCCATGAGGGCGCCACCCTGGCCCAGCTGGCGCAGTTCTACGCGCAGACCCTGCTGGACTCCGGCGTGCAGTTCGACATGCTGTTCGGCCCGGCCTACAAAGGCATCACGCTGGCGTCCGCCACGGCGGTGGCGCTGGCCGGCAAGGGCCGCAACACCTCCTTCGCCTTCAACCGCAAGGAAGCCAAGGACCATGGCGAGGGCGGCACCATCGTCGGCGCCAAGCTGCAAGGCAAGGTTGTCATTATCGACGACGTGATCTCGGCCGGCACCTCGGTGCGCGAATCGGTGGCCATGATACGCGCCGCCGGCGCCGAACCGGCCGCCGTGCTGATCGCGCTGGACCGCATGGAACGCGGCGCCAAGGACGGCGTGATGTCCGAGCTGTCCGCTGTGCAGGAGGTGGCGCAGACCTACGGCATCCCGGTCATCTCCATCGGCAACCTGGACGACTTGTTCACCTACTTGTCCGGCGCTACGGCCGATCCGGCTTTGCAGCAATATAAAGAAGCGGTAGCCGCCTACCGCGCCCAGTACGGCGTGGCGTAAAGCCACAGCGGAGCACTTCTGCGCGGCGCCCCGGTGCGCCGCGCTTTACAGTGCGCAAGCATATGCTAGACTGTGTTTTCTTTGCTGTAACATTGATGATGGGGCAACAATGAATATTGCAACGCTGAAGGTGTACGGCGACAGCGAGGCGCTGGCCGACGTGCGCGACGGTCTTCCGGCTGAACCGGATAGCGACTGGAAGAAGGGCGATGTGCGGCCGGACGGCCGTGTGCGCATCGACGCCGGCTTCTATGTCAACCTGGGCACGGACAAGAATCCGATGGTCCTGCTGAAACAGGTGCACGGCTTTCTGATGGAGTGCCAGGCACGCGGCATTTCCTTCGACGCTTCGAATATCGAAGCAGAATTGCGCATCGCCTACGTCGGCGACGCCACTCCCGGCGCTCCCACGCTGGATTTCTCCTTGGCGGAATTGAATCTGCTGATAGAGATGGGCATTACGCTCAGTATTGCTTCCTGATGCGCTTTTCCGAAGACAGGCTGGCCCGTTTTAAAGGACGGGGCGGGGCGGAACGCGCCATTCATGTCTGGGAACCCTCGCAGCCGCGCGCCGTTATTATGGCGCTGCATGGCGCCATGGCGCATGCGGGCGATTATGTTACTCCCGCGCTGTATTTCCGCAGCCACGGCATTGCCACCGCCAGTTTCGATATGTGCGGCCACGACGGCAAGCGCCGCGCCGATATCCCCGACTTTGATATTTTTCTCGACGAGGCAGAGTTGTTTCTGCAATGGGTGAAGAAGAATTATCCGGATCTTCCCATATTTATCATGGGGCATTCGATGGGAGCGTTGATTGCCACCAAATTTGGGCTGGAACGCCTGCGCCGCAGCGATGAAGTGCAGGGCTTTATATTGTCCTCGCCTTATTATGTGAATGCGGTGCGGATTTCTCCGCTGCTGCAGAAAATATCCGGCCTGCTGGCCCGGCTGGTGCCGCGCATGAAAGTGCCGCTGGCGTCTTTTACCGATGTATTGACGCACGACGCGGCGATTACCGCCCGCCATTATGCCGATGAAAGCGATGGTACCCGCGCCACCGAATTGACGGTGCGGTTTGGCCATGCTTTAAGCGAGGCGCAAAAAGGGCTGGCCGGGAAAATGGCTGGCTGGCGCTATCCTTTATTCGCCGTGGTGGCTGGCGACGACAAGCTGGCCGACGCCAAGGCGGCGGAAGCCATGCTGACCTCGATAGACGGCAATCTGCTGCGCTATAGCTACCAGCTGAAGAATTACCACGAGAATTTCAACGAGTCCAATCGCGAAGAAATCTTTGCCGATATCCTGGACTGGATGCAGCCCCGCATCGCTTCCTGAGCTCCCATAGCAGGCATGGAGCCTTTGAGCGGCGTGTTTCGGCCGCTCCATGCCAGATATTGGCGCGATTGTGCTCAAAAATGGCGGGTTACGCCGCGCTAACCCGCCAGCGCCGCCAATAAAAAAGGCGCCCGCAGGCGCCTTTCGCATTGTCAGCTGAATGAATATCAGCCAGCCAGCTTCTGTTTCAGCAGCTCAGTCAGCTGCGCCGGATTCGCCTTGCCCTTGGACGCTTTCATGGCCTGGCCGATCAGCGAGTTAATCGCCGCTTCCTTGCCCGCGCGGTATTGCTCCACCGATTTCTCGTTGGCTGCCAATACTTCATTCACAATGGCTTCCAGCGCGCCGGTATCCGAAATCTGCTTCAAACCCTTGGCGTCGATAATCGCATCCACCAGGTTTTCATCCGCTGAATTGGCTTCCCACATGGCCGCAAAGATTTCTTTTGCGATCTTGTTGGAAATGGTGCCGTCGGCGATGCGCTTCAGCATGGCTGCCAATTGCTCGGGTTTTACCGGCGCCGCGCCTATCTCCGTATTTTCACGGTTCAGCGTGGAGGATACATCGCCCATCATCCAGTTGGCTGCGGCTTTTGCATTTTCCTTGCCGGCTTTTGCCACCACGGACTCAAAATAAACCGCCATGGCTTTGGATGCGGTCAATACCAGTGCGTCATATTCCGGCAGCGCATATTCTTCAATAAAGCGCGTGCGCATAACGCCCGGCAGTTCCGGCATATCGGCCTTTACGCGCGCAATCCAGTCTTCCGAAATCGCCAGCGGCGGCAGATCCGGGTCCGGGAAATAACGGTAATCCTGCGCGTCTTCCTTGCTGCGCATCTGGCGGGTTTCTTTTTTATCCGGATCGTACAAGCGGGTGGCTTGCACCACGGTGCCGCCGTCTTCGATCAATTCAATCTGGCGGCGCACTTCAACGTGGACCGCTTCTTCGATAAAGCGGAAGGAGTTCAGGTTTTTAATTTCGCAGCGGGTGCCGAATTCGGTCGCGCCTTTTGGACGGACGGACACGTTAATATCGCAGCGGAAAGAACCTTCCTGCATATTGCCGTCGCAAACGCCCAGCCACATCACCAGGCCGTGCAGCGCTTTGCAATAGGCCACCGCTTCGGCCGCGCTGCGGATTTCCGGCTCGGAGACGATCTCCAGCAGCGGGGTGCCGGCGCGGTTCAGGTCGATGCCCGACATGCCCTGGTAGTCTTCGTGCAGCGACTTGCCTGCGTCTTCTTCCAGGTGGGCGCGGGTCAGGTTGACGGTCTTGGTCACGAACTTGCCGTCCTTTTCGTAGCCGAAGGTCAGCTGGCCGCCGATGACCACAGGGTCTTCGAACTGGCTGATCTGGTAGCCTTTTGGCAAGTCCGGATAGAAGTAATTCTTGCGCGCAAAGATGGACTGCGGCGCGATCTTGCCGCCCACGGCCAGGCCGAAGCGGATGGCGCGGTCCACGGCCATTTTGTTCATGACCGGCAGCACGCCCGGCAGCGCCAGGTCAACCGGGCTGGCCTGGGTGTTGGCTTCGGCGCCGAATTTGATCGGCGAACCGCTGAAGATTTTGGATTCGGTGGTGAGCTGCACGTGGTTCTCAATACCGATGACGACTTCCCATTCCATATTTCTGTTCTCTCAAGTAAGGGATTAGATGCCGCTCGGGGCTTGTTTGTGCCACTCGGTTGCTTGCTGGAACTGGTGTGCCACGTTCAACAGCTTGGCTTCGGCGAAATAGTTGCCGATGATTTGCAGGCCGACCGGGCGTTTGCCGTTCTTGTCGCCCTGGCCGAAGCCGCAAGGGATGGACATGCCGGGCAGGCCGGCCAGGCTGGTGGACAGGGTGTAGATGTCGGCCAGGTAGTTGGCCACCGGGTCAGACTTGGAACCCAGGTCCCAGGCCACGGTAGGGGCAACCGGTCCCATGATGACATCGCACACGGCGTTCGGGCCGTTCAGCACGGCTTCGAAGTCCTGCGCGATCAGGCGGCGGATGCGCTGGGCCTTCAGGTAGTAGGCGTCGTAGTAGCCGTGGCATAGCACATAGGTGCCCACCATGATGCGGCGCTGCACTTCCGGGCCAAAACCTTCGGCGCGGGTCTTCTTGTACATGTCCTGCAGGTCTTTATAGCCGTCCGCGCGGTGGCCGAAGCGCACGCCGTCGAAGCGCGACAGGTTGGACGAGGCTTCAGCCGGGGCAATCATGTAGTAGGCGGGAATCGACAGCGCGGTGTTCGGCAGCGAAATGTCGACCAGGGTTGCGCCCAGTTCCACGTATTTCGCCAGCGCGGCGCGCACGGCCGCTTCCACGTCGGCCGCCAGGCCTTCGCCGAAGTATTCTTTCGGCACGCCGATGCGCAGGCCGGCCATCGGCTGGTTCAGGTCGCGGCCGAAGTCTTCCTCAACGCCGCCTTGCTCGGGCGTCAGGCTGGTGGAGTCGCGCTCGTCGAAGCCGGCCATGGCGTTCAGCAGCAGGGCGCAGTCTTCGGCGGTCTGGGCCATCGGGCCGCCCTGGTCCAGCGAGGACGCGAAGGCGATCATGCCGAAGCGCGACACGCGGCCGTAGGTCGGCTTGATGCCGGTGATGCCGCAGAAGGCGGCCGGCTGGCGGATCGAGCCGCCGGTGTCGGTGCCGGTCACGCCCGGCGCCAGGCGCGCGGCCACGGCGGCGGCGGAACCGCCCGAGGAGCCGCCCGGCACGGCCGCGTGGTCCCAGGGGTTTTTCACCGGGCCGAAGGCCGAGTTTTCATTGGCCGAGCCCATGGCGAACTCGTCGCAGTTCAGCTTGCCCAGCGTGACCATGCCGGCCGCGTTGAATTTCTGCACCACGGTGGCGTCGAAGGGGCTGACGTAGTTGGCCAGCATCTTCGAGCCGGCGGTCGAACGCCAGCCCTGGGTGACGAAAATGTCCTTGTGCGCGATCGGCACGCCGGTCAGCGGCGTGGCGGTGCCGGCGGCGATGCGCGCGTCGGCTTCGGCCGCCTGCGCCAGGGTCAGCGCGCGGTCCACGTGCAGGAAGGCGTTCAGCTCGCTTTTCTCTATGCGGTCCAGGAAATGCGTCGCCAGTTCGGTGGCGGAAATTTCTTTGCTCTGCAGGAGCGTGGACAGCTCTTTAATGGTTTTGGTGTGCATGGACATTATTCTTAATCAATCACTTTTGGTACCAGATACAGGCCATCTTCGGTTTTCGGCGCGACCTTTTGATAATGCTCGCGGCGATTCGGTTCGGTGGCCACGTCCTCGCGCAGGCGCAGGGCGATGTTATTCATGTGGGCCGCCAGCGGGTGGCTCAGCGGAGCGACGCCGGTGGTGTCCACGGCCTGCATCTGCTCGGCCAGCGCGAAAATGCCGTTCAGCTGTTCCAAGGCGGTTCCCGCCTGGGTTTCGCTCATTTCCAGTTGTGCCAGGTTGGCGATGCGTTTTACGTCGGATAGTGTCAGGGACATGGCGAGAGGCGCGGCGGACCGCGCGGTTGTAGTATTGATAAAGAACTTGTAAATCCGGCTATTTGACCTTGAAAACCCGGCAATTACCGCGTAATTTACGCGTTGCGGCCTCGCACTTTAGAGTGGATTATTGGTAAATAACATTGGAATTATAAGGTAGAATGGCGGGTTGATGCGTAGCTGGCGCCATGCACCTGTTGCACAGGCCGCCGCCGCTTCCACGGATACTCCCTATAACTGCCCGCGTGTGCGGGCAACGCGCCACAGGATACTCATGTTTGGTTTTTTACGCAGGTATATTTCCACCGATCTGGCCATTGACTTGGGCACGGCCAACACCCTGATTTATGTACGCGGCTCCGGCATTGTGCTGGACGAACCGTCGGTAGTTGCAATCCGCCAGGAAGGCGGTCCTAACGGCAAGAAGACCATCCAGGCGGTCGGCAAGGAAGCAAAACAGATGCTGGGCAAGGTTCCCGGCAACATCGAGGCGATCCGCCCGATGAAAGACGGCGTGATCGCCGACTTTACCGTGACCGAGCAGATGCTGAAGCAGTTCATCCGCATGGTGCACGACTCCAAATTCTTCCGCCCGTCGCCGCGCATCATCATTTGCGTGCCTTGCGGCTCGACCCAGGTGGAACGCCGCGCGATCCGCGAATCGGCGCTGGGCGCCGGCGCCTCGCAGGTGTACCTGATTGAAGAACCGATGGCCGCCGCAATAGGCGCAGGCCTGCCGGTTTCCGACGCCACCGGCTCCATGGTGGTCGACATCGGCGGCGGCACCACCGAGGTGGGCATCATCTCGCTGGGCGGCATGGTGTACAAGGGTTCCGTGCGCGTGGGCGGCGACAAGTTCGACGAAGCCATCGTCAACTACATCCGCCGCAACTACGGCATGCTGATCGGCGAACAGACCGCGGAAGCGATCAAGAAAGCCATCGGTTCCGCCTTCCCGGGTTCCGAAGTGAAGGAAATGGAAGTCAAGGGCCGCAACCTGTCCGAAGGCATTCCGCGTTCCTTCACCATCTCGTCCAACGAGATCCTGGAAGCGCTGACCGACCCGCTGAACAACATCGTCTCGGCCGTGAAGAACGCGCTGGAACAGACCCCGCCGGAACTGGGCGCGGACATCGCCGAAAAAGGCATGATGCTGACCGGCGGCGGCGCACTGCTGCGCGACCTGGACCGCCTGCTGATGGAGGAGACCGGCCTGCCGGTGCTGGTGGCGGAAGATCCGCTGACCTGCGTGGTGCGCGGCTCCGGCATGGCGCTGGAGCGGATGGACCAGCTGGGCTCCATCTTCTCCTACGAATGATCTGAGTAAGCGGGGCGGCCAGGAGCCGCCCCTCTGCTTTTTAAGCTGGTTTTTTCAGGCTAAGGCCGTTCGGGGCGCGCGAGCGCCGGATTATTGGAAGTCATGGAATACAGTCCTCCGCCACTCTTCAAACAAGGCGCGTCCGCACGCGTCAAGATGACGCTGTTCGCCTGCATTTCGATCGCATTGCTATTGGCCGATTCGCGCATGCACGCGCTGACGGCGGTGCGCCAGGTGGTGGGCACGGTGCTTTATCCGCTGCAAATGGCGGCCCTCATGCCGCGTGACGCGATCTACGGCGTCGGCGACTATTTCTCCTCGCTGTCTTCGCTGGAAAAGCAGGTGCGCGAGCTGCGCCAGCAGCAGATCGCCACGGCGCAGGCTTTGCAGCAGGCGCAGCTCCACAGCACGGAAAACGCGCAGCTGCGCAAGCTGCTGGACGCGCGCGGCCACGTGCCGGGCAAGTCCATGCTGGCCGAGATCCTGTACGACGCGCGCGACAGCGCCAGCCGCAAGGTGGTGCTGGACCGGGGCGCGCAGGCTGGCGTGCAGCTGGGCCTGCCGGTGATCGACAACCAGGGCGTGGTGGGCCAGGTGACGCGGGTGTTCCCGTTCACGTCCGAAGTGACGCTGCTGACCGACAAGGAGCAGGCCATTCCCGTGCAGCTGCTGCGCAACGGTTTGCGCAGCGTGGCCTATGGACGCGGCCAGTCCGGCCAGCTGGACCTGCGCTTCATGGCGCCCAATGCGGACGTGCAGGTGGGCGATATCCTGATCACCTCCGGCATCGACGGCGTGTACCCGGCCGGCCTGGCCGTGGCGCGCGTGTCGCAAGTGGAGAACAACGGCAACGGCGCCTTTGGCCGCGTGGTGTGCCAGCCGCTGGCCGGCATCCAGAACCACCGCCAGCTGCTGATCCTGATGTCGCCGCCGGACCTGCCGCCACGGCCGCCGGAGGAAGAGCCGATCAAGCCGGCCAAGAAGGGCAAGGCAGCCGCCAAGGAGGCTGCCGCCGCAGCCGCTGCCGCAGCGGCCGCGCCGGCTGCCGCGCCGGCTGTCACGCCTGCCGCAGCCCCCGCCGCCGAACCTAAGAAAGACGCGCGATGAATCGCCCCCACTATATTCTGCTGCCGGTCAGCCCGCTGTTCATTGCCTTCAGCCTGTTCTGCGCCTTCCTGCTTAACCTGCTGCCCTGGGGCCATTTCGTGGGCGCGCCGGACTTCGTGGCGCTCACGCTGGTCTTCTGGGGCGTGCACCAGCCGCGCAAGGTCGGCATCGGCACCGCCTTCTTCCTCGGCCTGCTGATGGACGTGCACGACGCCACGCTGCTGGGCGAGAACGCGCTGGCCTACACGCTGCTGTCCTACTTCGCCATCATGATGCACCGCCGCGTGCTGTGGTTCCCGATGATGACGCAGGCGGTCCACGTGTTCCCGCTGCTGCTCATGGCGCAGTCGGTGCAGCTGCTGGTGCGCTTCTTCGTGTCGGGCAAATTCCCCGGCTTCTGGTACTTCATCGAAAGCGCCGTGGCCGTGGTGCTGTGGCCAGTGATCTCCATGCTGCTGCTGGCGCCGCAGCGCCGCGCCGTGGATAAAGACCACACGCGTCCTATCTAGCGCTTGGGCCTCACCCTGCAATGACTGAAATAAAGAATACAGAACGCGAACTTCAGCTGTTCCGGCTGCGCCTGTCGGCGCTCGGCCTGCTGGTGTTCGTTTGCTTTGGGCTGCTGCTGGCGCGCTTCATCTGGCTGCAAGTGCTGCACCACGACCACTACATGACCCAAGCCGAGGAGAACCGCATCGCCTTCGTGCCGGTGGTGCCCAACCGTGGCCTGATCGTGGACCGCAACGGCGTGGTCCTGGCCAGCAATTACTCGGCCTACACGCTGGAGATCACGCCGTCCAAGCTGCGGGTGCCGCTGGAGCAGGTGATCGACGACTTGTCCAAGCTGGTGTCGGTGGAAACCAAGGACCGCAAGCGCTTCAAGCGCCTGCTGGAAGAAACCAAGAGCTTCGAAGGCGTGCCGCTGCGCACCCGCCTGTCAGACGAGGAAGTGGCGCGCTTCACGGCGCAGCGCTTCCGCTTCCCCGGCGTGGAGATCCAGGCGCGCCTGTTCCGCCAGTATCCGCTGGGCGAAACCGCGTCGCATGTGCTGGGCTATATCGGCCGCATCAACCAGAGCGAAGCGAAGGTGATCGAGGCCGGCGACGACGCGCGCAACTACAAGGGCACCGAGCATATCGGCAAGGAAGGCCTGGAAAAGAGCTACGAGAAGCAGCTGCACGGCGTTACCGGCTACGAGGAAGTGGAAGTGTCGGCCGGCGGGCGCGCGGTGCGCACCTTGTCGCGCACGCCGGCCACGCCGGGCAACAACCTGATACTGTCGATCGACATCAAGCTGCAGCAGGTGGTGGAGGAAGCGTTCGGCGAATGGCGCGGCGCGCTGGTGGCCATCGAACCGGAAACCGGCGACATCCTGGCCTATGTGTCGCGTCCCGGCTACGACCCCAATCTGTTCGTGGACGGCATCGACTCGCAAAGCTGGAATGAACTCAATACCTCGCTGGACCGGCCTTTGCTGAACCGGCCGTTGTCCGGCACGTATGCGCCCGGTTCCACCTTCAAGCCCTTTATGGCGCTGGCCGCGTTGGAACTGGGCAAGCGCACGCCCAGCCAGGCGATAGGCGACCCCGGCTTCTTCTACCTCGGCGCGCACAAATTCCGCGACGACGTGGTGGGCGGCCACGGCACGGTGGATCTGCGCAAGTCCATCGTCGTCTCCTGCAACACCTATTACTATGTGCTGGGCCGTGACATGGGCATCGACGCCATTCACGACTTCATGAAGCCGTTCGGCTTCGGCCAGCCGACCGGCATCGATCTCGATAACGAGAAAACCGGCGTGCTGCCTTCGCAGGAATGGAAGCGCAACCGTTTCAAGAAAAATCCGCAGGCCGGCAAGTGGGTGGGCGGCGACACCATCTCCATCGCCAACGGTTCCGGCTACAACGCCTACACGCCGCTGCAGGTGGCGCAGGCCGTGTCCATCCTGGCCAACAACGGCGTGGTAATGAAGCCGCACCTGGTGAAGATCGTCGAAGACGGCGCCACCCGCGCGCGCACGCTGACCGTGCCCAAGGAAAGCTACCGCATTCCGCTCAAGCAGGAAAACATCAACCTGATCAAGGACGCCATGGTGGGCGTGACCAGCGAGCCGGGCGGCACCGCCTACCGCGCCTTTACCAACGCCGGCTACGCCGTGGGCGGCAAAACCGGTACTGCGCAGGTGGTGGCAATCAAGGCCAACGAGAAGTACAACGCGGCCAAGATCGACGAGCGCCTGCGCGACAACGCGTGGTTCACGGCTTTCGCTCCGGCGGAGAAACCGAAGATCGTGCTGGCCATGATCGTGGAGAACGCGGGCTTCGGCGGCGCGGTCGCCGCGCCTATCGCGCGCAAGGTGCTGGACTACTACCTGCTGGGCAAGACGCCGGAGAAGGACACCACCAAGGTGCCGAAAGAGGATGCGGACGCCTTCGAGCCGGTGCTCGATCCGGCCGACGAGGAAGCGGCTGCCGTCATCAACGAACAGCGCAGCGCTGCGGGCGGCGCCGCCCCTGCAGTCCCTGCCGCCGCTGGTGCAGCGGCCGCAGCGCCGGGAGCGGCGGGCAAGCCTGCCGTGGCGCCCAAGCCGCAGCCGCCGCAGAATCCGCCATTGATCCAGACGCCGCCGCCGCAGGCGCCGGCGGCGCAGCGCAAGCATGCCGCCGTGCTGCCGCCCGGTGCGCAGCCGCATGCGCCGCCGCCAGCCGTAACGCCGCCTGCGCCGCCTGCGCAGCCGCGCAAGAAAGAATAAGGGACGCGTATGCGTATTAACGAAAGGCGCTCGCTGTGGCGCCGCATGAAACCTTACCTGACCGTGTTCGACGGTCCGCTGATGCTCATCATCACGCTGCTGCTGTCCACCAGCCTGGTCACGCTGGTGTCGGCCAGCATGGGCATCCCGGGCAAGATCGAGGACCAGGTCCGTAACATCTGCATGTCCTTCCTGATGATGTGGATGGTGGCGAACGTGTCTCCGCAGATGATGATGCGCGTGGCGCTGCCCGCCTACGTGGTCACGATCTCGCTGCTGCTGGCGGTGGCGGTGGCCGGCACCATCAAGCTGGGCGCGCGGCGCTGGCTGCATATCGGCGTGGTGGACATCCAGCCTTCCGAGTTCGCCAAGATCGCCGTGCCGCTGATGCTAGCGTGGTTCTTCCAGCAGCGCCAGGGCACGCTGCGCTGGCATTCCTACGCCATTGCCGCCGTGCTGCTACTGATACCGGTGTTCCTGATTGCGCGCCAGCCCGACCTGGGCACGGCGCTGCTGGTGGTCATGGCCGGTTTCTGCGTGATTTTCCTGGCGGGGCTGTCGTGGAAGGCGATCGTGGCGCTGGCCATCGCCGCCGGCGCCAGCTTGCCGGTGGCCTGGTCGCTGATGCACGATTACCAGCGCGAACGCATCATGACGCTGATCGACCCCACCACCGATCCGCTGGGCAAGGGCTTCCACATTATCCAGTCCACCATCGCCGTCGGCTCCGGCGGCATGATGGGCAAAGGCTGGAAAGAGGGCACGCAGGCCCACCTTGAATTCATCCCCGAGCGCACCACCGACTTTATTTTCGCGGTCTACTCCGAGGAGTTCGGGCTGATGGGCAATCTGTTCCTCATGACGCTGTACCTGCTGCTGGTCGGGCGCGGCCTGATGATCGCCGCGAACGCCCCCAACTTCTTCACACGCCTGCTGGCGGGAGCGGTTACCATGATTTTCTTCACCTACGCCTTCGTCAACATGGGCATGGTCAGCGGCATTTTGCCGGTGGTCGGCGTGCCGCTGCCGTTCATGAGCTACGGTGGCACCGCGCTGCTGACGCTGGGGCTGGCATCGGGCATCCTGATGAGCATCCAGCGCCACCGCAAGCTGGTGCAGACATGATGCGCCGCGCCACTTATGGCCTGGCGCTGGCGGCGCTGCTGGCGCTGGCCGGCTGCGGCAGCGCGCCGCAGCAGCCGGCGCACACGCCCGCCGTCCGGCCCGCGCCCGCCGCCAAGCCGTCCGCCAAACCGGAGCCCGGCGTGCCGGTGCTGCCGCCTGCCGGCTCGGGGCGCGGCGGCTACTACCAGGACGACGGCCCGGGCGAGAACCCGCCGCCCAACCTGATGGCGACGCCGGATGCGGAAGTGCGCAACGAGCCGCTCAATCCGCGCAACAGCAAGCCTTACGTGGTGTTCGGTAAAACCTATACGCCGATTACGGACCCGGACAAAACCTTCGTGCAGCGCGGCCTGGGCACCTGGTATGGCAAGAAGTTCCACGGCCAGCGCACCTCGTCCGGTGAAATCTACGACATGTACAAGATGTCCGCCGCCCATCCCACGCTGCCGATTCCTTCCTACGCCAAGGTGACGAATCTGGACAACGGCAACCAGGTGGTGGTGCGCATCAACGACCGTGGTCCCTTCCATTCGACGCGCGTGATCGACGTGTCCTACACCGCCGCGCTGAAGCTGGGATTGCTGGGCAAGGGCAGCCACCAGCTGGAAGTGGAGCGCATCCTGCCTGCGGACGTGGACCGCTTCAACGCCGAGCGCAGCCAGCAGAAGGCCGCCGCCGCGCCGCCCGCGCCCAAGCCCGAGAACAAACCCAAGCCTCTCGCGCCGTCGGAGATGGCCGCCATGCTGTATCCGGCGCCGCCATCCGGCTCGGCCGTGGCCGCAACCGCAACCGCAGTCGCACCCGTAGTCGCACCCGCAGCGGTACAGGAAAGCGCCGCGCCCGCCCCGGCACATGCCAGCCAGGGACCGCAGCCTTTGCAAGCCATGCCGCGCGCCGCGCCGCTGATACTGACGCCGCAGGCCGGCGCCGCCATGCCTGTCGCCGTCTCGCAGGCAGCCATGACTGCGCCTGCCGCTGCGGGCGGCTTCTATCTTCAATTGGGAGCGTATGGACGCAAGGAGAACGCCGAAGCCGTGCGCGCCAAGCTGGCCATGGAAGGTGCTTTGAGCGGCCTTGAGATTGTGCCGTCCGGCGATGTGCACCGCCTGTACGCTGGCCCGTATGCTACGCGCCAGGAGGCGGCGCAGGCCATACCGGCGCTGCCGTCCGCAATGGGCCTGAAGCCCCTGATTATCCAGCGCTAGTCGGCGTCACTACTTGCAGCTGCGGCCTTCCTGGCTAGGGAAGGCCTTCAGCTTGCCCTCCAGCTGCGCCTTCACGTCGGCGCTGATATCGCGGAACTGAAACGCCAGCAGTTTGCTGCCGCTCATGCGCGGCGCCACGCGGGCGCTGTGCACGCCTTGCTTCTGCAGCATGGCCAGCTGGTTTTGCGCCGCCGCTTCCGTTTTGAACACACCCAGCGAAATAGCCCACCGCATGGCCGGATTGTCGGCCATGATGAAGTAATTGCTCACACCCAGTCCGCGCAGCTCGGCCGCTTTTTTGTCGGCGGCTTCCTTGCTGCCCTGCGATGGGATATGCACGATGTAGCTGGAGACCTCGGTGCCGGGCATGTTGCGGCGGGCCTGGCGATCGCCCAGGTCCAGCGGCGCCACGGCGGCCTCGAAGCGGCGCGCGTCGGCCAGCACGAAATTGCCCACTTCATAGCAGGCCACGGTCTCCGGTTTTTTCTCCGCCGGCGCATCGGACCCCGCTGGCGCGGCGGGCTTGAGCGCGGCCGCTGCGGCATTGGCCTTGGCGGCGGGGATCAGCGCCAGCTTGTCCGCATTCTGCTGGTTCTTCAGGCGCGCAGGTTCGCGCTCGTTGCCGCTGAAATGGCCGAGATAACCCTGTCCGTAGGCGTACAGGACGCCGTTCACAGCAAGCAGCAACCAGAAGATGAGTTTCAGCACGGGCGTTCCATGTCAGGCGCTGCCGGCGGCAGCTTGTAATCCGATCAGCACGATATTGTCCACCAGGCGGTGCGCAAGCTGCGCCGGCAGGGCCGGCGCGATATACGCCGCCGCGCCGCCCGAGACCAGGCAGGCCTCGGCGCGGTGCAGCGCGCATGCGTGTTCGATGGCGCCCGCCTGCGCCGCCAGCAGGCCGCTCAGGATGGCGTCGTCGGTATTGTCGGCGAATCCAGACGGCAGCTTACCGCCTTGCGCTATCTGCGGCAACTGCGCCGTGTTGCGCGCCAGCGAAGTGGCCATCAGACCCAGGCCGGGCAGTATCATCCCGCCGAGGAAGACGCCGTCCGCCGTCACCGCGTCGATGGTGGTGGCGGTGCCACAGTTGGCCACGATGACGGCTTGTCCCGGCGCCAGCGCATGCGCGCCGATGGCGGCGGCAAATCGGTCGCAGCCCAGCTGGGCGGGGTTGCGGTAGCCGTTCTTCACGCCCGCGCGCTCGGGCACGGAGGCGAACCAGTCGATGGCGTCCGCGCCGATGGCCAGCGTGGCCACGGCTGCCGTGATCTGGCCGCGCACTGCGGCGCCGGCCACGTTGGCGGCCAGTACGCGGGTGATGGCGGTGTTGGCGGCGCCTGCCGCGCCTGCGGCATGGGCGGCAGCGGCGGCCTGCAAGGCTGCGGGCAGCTGGGCGGCGTCCGCGTGCATCAGGGCGCCATAGTCCAGCCAGTCGCCCAGCGCCGCGCCGGGAGCGGCCAGCGCCCACTTGATGCGGGTATTGCCCGCGTCGATCAGCAGCATCATGGCGCAAGCCTCAGCGACACGTCGCCCGACAGCACGGCCACGCGGCCCTGGGCCGTGTCCAGCAGCAGGCGCCCGGAGCCGTCCACGCCGGCGCTCAGGCCTTCGTGCAGGGCTTCGCCGTGGTCGAGTATGCGTACCGGCTGGCCGCGCCATGCCTGCAGGCGGTTCCAGCGTTCGGTGAAGGCGGCGAAGCCGGTGTCGTCGAATTCGGCCAGCACCGAGGTCAGGCGGTTCAGCAGTGCGGCCATCAGCTCGTTGCGCTCCATCTTGGCCAGCCAGGGCGCGGACGCCACCTCGCGGCCGATGTCCGCCTCCAGCTGGTCCGGCATCAGCAGATTGATGCCCGCGCCGATCACCGCCCAGATGGCGCCGTCCTGCGCGGCCTGGGTTTCAACCAGGATGCCGGCCAGCTTGGCGCCGTCTTTCATCACGTCGTTCGGCCACTTCAGCTGCACCGGCACGCCCAGCGCGGACATGGCTTCGGCCAGCGCCACGCCCGCCGCCAGCGGCAGGCCGGCCAGGTTCTGCAGCGGACCCTTGAAGCGCCACGCCAGCGAAAACGTGAGCGTGGAGCCGGGTGCGGACAGCCACGGGCGGCCCGCGCGGCCACGGCCGGCGGTCTGGCGCTCGGCGATCAGCAGCACCGGGCCGCTCATCGTATTCACGCGCTGCAGCAGGTCCGCATTGGTGGAGCCGGTTTCGGCCACCACTTCGATCGCCACATGGTTGGCGCACTCGGCGCAATGGCGCGCAATCGCGGCGGAAGTCAGTTGCTGGGTCATGATGGCTGTTCGACGTGCTTTATGGTTCAGGCTTGTGCAGGCGGGCCTTGTGCGGCGCCCTGGCGAAGGCCAGGTCGTAGACGCCGTTCGGCAGCATGCGCAGCAGCTTGGCCACTACGCCCATTTGCCACGGAATCACGGCGTAGCTGTTGCCGCGTTCGATGGCGCGCACCGCCGCCGCAGCGAATTTTTCGGGCGCCATCAGGAAGGGCATGGGGTAGGCGTTCCGCTGCGTCATCGGCGTATCGATGTAGCCCGGCGCAATGGTCACCACGTCGATGCCGTGCGGTTTCATTTCCAGCCGCAGCGATTCGCAGTAGCTGATCACCGCAGCCTTGGAGGCGCTGTAGGCGGCCGCGCCGGGCAGGCCGCGTATGCCCGCCACGCTGCCTATGCCCACCAGGCGCGCGGGCGTTTTCTGCAGCTTCATCGCGGCGATGAAGGGCGCGAAAGTGGCCACGGTGGCGTTCAGGTTGGTGGCGATGATGGCCTCGAACACCGGCAGATCCTCCGCGTGTTCGGTCAGCGTGCCGTGCGAGATGCCGGCGTTGGCGATGACGATGTCGGTGCCGCCGGTGTATTCGATGAAGTCCATGGCCGCCGCGCGGATGGCGGCATGGTCGCGCACGTCCACGGCGTAGGCGCGGTGCTTTTCAGGAGAGGGCAGGGTGGCGATCAGCGCTTGCAGCGATTCGCCGCGCCGGGCCAGCAGGCCCAGCGTGGCGCCGTGCTGCGCATAGCGCAGCGCCAGGGCTGCGCCTATGCCGCTGGACGCGCCGGTGATGAATACGCGTTTCAACGGCGGCCCATGCTTATTTCTTTTCCGCTTTCGCCTTGGCGACCAGGAAGTCCATGACCTGCAGCGCCGCCGCTTGCAGCTCGGTTTCGCTTGGGTTGCCCTGCATGCCGGAGGCGGCCAGGTGCGGCGAAGCCTGGAAGCGGCCGTCCACGATCAGCGTAGGCCAGGAGTCGATCTTGTACGAGTCCATCATGCCGTCGGCGCGCTTCACTTTGGCTTGCACGCCGAAGGAGCGGTAGGTGTCGATGAATTTCTGGCGGTCGATGCCGTTGGCCGCCACCCAGTCGAATACCTGCTCGTCGCGGTTCAGGCGGTTGCGTTCCGCGTGCATGGCGTTGAACACTTTCTTGTGGTACTGCGGCAGCAGGCCCATGGCCTCCAGCGTGAAGAACAGCTTCTGCTGCGGCAGCACGCTCTCGTCGCGCGGCACGTGCACGCGCTTGAAGACGATGTTGTCGCCCTGTTTCTTGACCCAGGCTTCCAGCATCGGTTCCAGGTTGTTGCAATGCGGGCAGTAGTAAGCGAAGAACTCGATGACTTCGATCTTCTTGCCGGTGTCGGTGGGCTGGGCGGTTTGCAGGGTCTGGTATTCCACGCCGCTGATCGGTGCGGCCGGGGACGCGGCGGCGCCAAAGGCCACGCTGCACAGTGCTACTACGCTCAACAACTGCTTCAGGATACGCATGCTCGATTCCTTATTTTTGATTGCGCACGACGGCCACGTCGATGCCGTTTTCCGACAGCTTGCCGCGCACCTTGTTCATTGCTTCCACCTGGTTGTAGGGACCCATGCGGACGCGGTGCAGCACGCCGGTGCTGTTGGTGTGGTCGGACACGGTGGCCTCGAAGCCCAGCAGGGCCAGCTTGGCGCGCGCGTTTTCAGCGTCCGCCACTTCGCGGAAAGCGCCAGCCTGCAGATAATATACGTACTTCTCTTCGCCTGCCGCCGCCGGCGCAGCCGCAGCCGCAGCCGGTGCGGGCACGGTGGGCTGCACGTTGGTGGCGCCGGGCTTCTTGCTGGCTGCTTCGATCTTGTCCACGACTTGCTGCAGCTCGTCGGTCGCCGGCTTGGCCTGCGCGGCCGGCGTGGTGTGGGCCGCAGGCGCTGCAGGCGCCGCCGCCGGGGCCGCGGGCGCCGCTGCGTTCGGGTCGCGCGCCAGGTCCCGCGCCGCTTCGCGCGCAGCTTCCTTGTTGCCGTACATCGGCTTGTTGGGGTCCGAGATCTGTCCCGCAGTCGGCTCCGCCGCCTTGCCCGTTTTGCCGGACTTGTCGGTGAACGGCGTCGAACCCTTGGTGATCACCAGTGCCACGATGACCGCGATGACCAGGCCGATAACCAGGCCGATGATGATGCCAACCAGCGTGTTGCCGCGCTGGCGCTGCAAAGAAGTGGGACGGAAACTCATTGTGCGGGATACCCTAAGCGATTTACATTTTGTTCGGAGCGGAGACGCCGATCAGCGCCAGGCCGTTGCGCAGCACCTGGCGGGTTGCCACCATCAGCGCCAGGCGCGCCAGCTTGGTTGCCTCGTCGTCCACCAGCACGCGTTCGGCGAAGTAGAAGCTGTGCAGCGCGGCGGCCAGGTCGCGCAGGTAGAACGCCACCTGGTGCGGGCCGAGTTCGGCCTGCGCGCGCGCCAGCGCTTCAGGATAGGCGGCCAGCGCGGCCAGCAGCGTCGCTTCCGACGGCGCGGTCAGCGGCGACAGGTCGACGTTGGCCAGCGTGGCTTCGTCGCCGTTCCACTGCTCCAGCATGCGGCAGATGCGCGCGTGGGCGTACTGCACGTAATACACCGGATTTTCGTCCGAGGTCTTCAGCGCCACGTCCACGTCGAATACGAATTCGGTATCCGCCTTGCGCGAGATGAGGAAGAAGCGCACCGCGTCGCGGCCCTTGGTGGTGTCGCCGCCGCCCGACCATTCGATCAGGTCGCGCACGGTCACGTAGGAGCCTGCGCGCTTGGAGATCTTCACCTCGGCGCCGTCCTTCATGACGGTGACCATCTTGTGCAGCACGTAGTCGGGATAGCCTTTCGGGATGCCGATGTTCACCGCCTGCAGGCCGGCGCGCACGCGCGCGATGGTGCCGTGGTGGTCGGAACCCTGGATGTTGATGGCCTGGTCGAAGCCGCGCTGGAACTTGACGATGTGGTAGGCCACGTCCGGCACGAAGTAGGTGTAGGTGCCGTCGGTCTTGCGCATCACGCGGTCTTTGTCGTCGCCGTAGTCGGTGGTCTTCAGCCACAGCGCGCCTTCCTGCTCGTAGGTCACGCCGGCTTTCTGCAGCGCTTCCACGGCGGCGCTCACCTTGCCGTCCTTGTACAGCGACGATTCCAGGTAGTAGTTGTCGAACTTCACGCCGAAGGCCTGCAGGTCGATGTCCTGCTCGTTGCGCAGATAGGTCACGGCGAAGGCGCGCAGGGACTCGAGGTCGTCCACGTCGCCGGAGGCGGTGGCGGGGGCGCCGTCGGAAGCGGCGACGGTTTTCTTGGCCAGGAAGTCGTCCGCGATGTCCTGGATGTAGTCGCCGTTGTAGGCCGATTCAGGCCATTCGGCGTCGCCCGGCTTGAAGCCGCGCGCGCGCGCCTGCACCGAGGTGGCCAGGGTCTGGATCTGCACGCCGGCGTCGTTGTAATAGAACTCGCGGGTGACCGCGTAGCCTTGCGAGCCGAACAGCGAGGACAGCGCGTCGCCCAGGGCCGCCTGGCGGCCGTGGCCCACGTGCAGCGGGCCGGTCGGGTTGGCGGACACGAATTCGATGATCACGCTCTTGCCCTTGCCCGCGTCGCTGCCGCCGAACTGCGCGCCTTGCGCCAGCACGGCCTTGACGACGGCCTGCTTGGCCGCGTCGGTCACGCGCAGGTTGATGAAGCCGGGGCCGGCGATCTCGGCGGCGGCAACGATGTGCTTGCCGGCCGGGTTGTCCAGCAGCGCGGCGACCAGCTTGGTGGCCAGTTCGCGCGGGTTCATCTTCAGCTGCTTGGCCAGCTGCATGGCGATATTGCAGGCCACGTCGCCGTGCGACGCATCGCGCGGGCGCTCCAGCACGACATTGGCGCTGACGCCGGAGCCGTCGAGGATGGGCGCCAGGGCGGCGTTGAACAGGGCGGTGATCTCTTGTTTCTGTTGGGCGAGCATGTGCGTAGGTGGCGGCTGGGCCGCGCTAAGTAATCCGATAAAGCGCTTCTGAAAGCGAAACGGCCGGCGGCGTCGCCCCGGCCAAACAGCGGTAATTATACTGGTTTGCAAGAGCGAATAAACGTTTGGCCGGTACGACGATTCCGCTGCCGGTTTTGATCTCCGTCAATGGCCGTTCCGGTAGTGGAGTATTTTTCCGAAGCCAGGGCGTAAAATATGAGGTCAGCATAGTTTTTGGAGGCGCTAGATGTATACCTTGGCTGAAATCGAGGCGATGGCCCTCGCGATGTCGCCTGATGACCGGGGCAAGCTCGCTGACGCATTGTTGGCTTCGTTGGCCGAGGCGCCATCGCCGGAGGTTGATGCAGCGTGGGCGCTTGAGGTTGCCGACCGTCTGGATGCCTATTCCCGAGGCGAAGTTGCGGCCCTGGATGCCGCCTCCGTATTCGCAGAAGCCCGCCAGACGGCGCCGTGAGCCGCGCGCTCATTCTTCCTTCAGCGAAAGATGAGTTTTTCGCTGCTATCACTTACTATAACCAGGCCAGAGCGGGCCTGGGGTTGCGCTTTGTAGATGCCGTTGAGGCTGCTGTATCTCGTGCCTTGTCGTTGCCGGATGCGGGCGGGCCGACCATCAAAAGTGCCCGACGCATCCCGGTAAAGAACTTCCCATATTGGCTGATTTATCGGCCCGAACCAGGCGGAATATTGATCGTCGCCGTCGCTCATCAGTCGCGCAAGCCAGGTTATTGGAGTAGACGCGTGCCTGCGGTTTAGCCTGAGTTGTCCACAACCCGGTTACAATCTCACCTTTATAGCAATTCCGCGATTTTTGCGGCCCGGCGGGCCGCTCGGCCCTGCCATGGGCGGACGCGAGCCATTACGGAAATAACAAGATGACCAAAGAGCGCCCAGTCCTGAAACTGAAAACCCCTGCCGCACCGGCCAAGACCGCCGCCGGCAAGGCCCCCTACAAGGGCGCTTCAGGCAAGCCGGCCGCCGGCAAACCAGCGTATGCCAAGCCGGCATCCTCCAAGCCGGCCGCTGCGGCAGGCGGCCCCGGCACGCCGGAGCGCGGCCAGGCCCGCCCGGCCCAGGAGCGCCGCCCGGTCACTGAAAATGCGCCCACCGCCGCCGCGTTCTGGGCCAACGCGGCGCCCAAGGCCAGGAAGGCCCCGGCCGCCCCGGCGCCCAAATTCGCGCCGCCGCGCCCGAAACCGGAGTTCCGCGAGAGCCACCACCGCGACCTGAAACCTGCGCTGCAGGTCAATTTCCAGACCGACCTGCGCCACGATTCGCTGGCCTTCGCCCTGCTGGGCGCGGCCACCGCCGTGGCCCAGGTGCGCACCGGCATGGCGCTGCCGCAGGCGCTGGCCGGCGTGTTCGCCAGCACCAATGCCACCCCGCAGGCGCGCGGCGCCATGCAGGACATCGCCTACCGCGCCATGCGCGCGCTGGGCCATAGCGACGCGCTGATCGCCCTGATGGCGCCGAAAGCGCCCGAGCCGCTGGTGGCGGCCCTGCTGGCCTGCGCCCTGCCGCTGATGCAGAAGGACGCCGACGGCAGCTCCGCCTACGAACAGTTCACCGTGGTCGACCAGACCGTCAGCGCCGCCTGGGCCCACCCGGACACCGAGCGCGCCAAGCCCATGGTCAACGCCGTGCTGCGCCGCTTCCAGCGCGAGCGCGCCGAGCTGCTGGCCGCCGCCGCGCTGCAGCCGGTGGCGAAATGGAATTACCCGCAGTGGTGGATAGACGCGGTGCGCAGCGCCTATCCGGACCAATGGCAAGCCGTGCTCAGTACCGGCAACCAGCCGCCGCCGCTCACGCTGCGCGTGAACCTGCGCCGCAGCACGGTGGCCGATTACCTGGCCCGGCTGGAGCAGGCCGGCATCGCCGCCGCGCAGATCGGCCCGCAGGCGGTGCGTCTGGCCAAGCCGGTCGGCGTGCACCTGATCCCCGGCTTCGACGACGGCGTGGTCTCGGTGCAGGACGCGGCGGCCCAGCTGGCCGCGCAGCTGCTCGATGTCCAGGACGGCATGCGCGTGCTGGACGCCTGCGCCGCGCCCGGTGGCAAAACTTGCAACATCCTGGAGCTGGCCGACGCCGACGTGACCGCGCTCGACGCGGACGCCAAGCGCCTGCTGCGCGTGGGCGAGAACCTGGAGCGCCTGGGCCTGCACGCCACCATGAAGGCGGCCGACGCCCAGCATCCGGACTGGTGGGACGGCCAGGCCTACGACCGCATCCTGGCTGACGTGCCGTGCACCGCGTCCGGCATCGTGCGCCGCCATCCGGACATCCGCTGGCTGCGCCGCAAGGGCGACGCGCTCCAACTTGCAACACTTTCCGCCAAAATTCTCGACAACCTTTGGCAGATGCTTGCCCCCAATGGTAAATTGCTGTTCGTGACATGTTCGTTGTGGCCGCAAGAATCCGAGGCGCAGGCGGCCGCCTTCGCGGTGCGTCACGGCGCCACCCGTCTCGATGCGCCCGGTCAATTGCTGCCCACCGGCAGTGCCGAACAGGATCACGATGGACTGTTCTACGCCTTGTTCCAGAAAAATGCGTGAACGGCGCATAAGCGTAGCGACTCCATGTTTTGCCCAATTTTTCGCGCTATTCCCGACGGATATATTTAGTACCGGCCCACTCGTGACGCAACGTTTTTTTCGACTCCTCGCCTGGCAGTTGCTGCTGATGTTCGCTTGCGCGCTGCCGCCCGCGCGCGCGTCGGAGGAAACGGTCGAAATCACCCGCGCCACCATCGAGGCGGCGGAAGAGGGCTACCGCCTGTCGGCCGCGTATTCCTTTGAACTGAACCACGGCCTGGAGGACGCGCTGCTGTACGGCATGCCGCTGTACTTCACCACCGAAATCGAATTCACCCGCCCGCGCTGGTACTGGGTGGACGAGAAGGCCGTGCGCGTCAAACGCACCTTCAGCATCTCCTACAACGTGCTCACGCGCCAGTACCACGTCGGCCCGGTCGGCAACGTGCGGCAGAGCTTCCCGACGCTGGAGGACGCGCTGTTCCTGATACGCCGGCCCAGCCGCTGGGTGGTGGCGCCGCGCGGCGCGCTGAAGGTGGGCGAAGTCTACAACGTCACGCTGCGCATGGGCATGGACCGCGACTACCTGCCCAAGCCCATCCAGGTCAACGCGTTCAACAACAGCGAGTGGCGCCTGGCGTCGAACAAGAAAACCTTCCTGTACAGGGCTGAATAAGTGAGACCGGCCTTGCGGTATCTGTTCGTCGTCGCCGGCGCCGCGGTCAGCATCCTGCTGTTCCTGCTGGCCTCGGCGTCCGACAACTCCGGCCTGTTCGACCGCTACTACGGCTGGCTGCTGGGCCTGAACGCGGCGGTCGCCGTGGCGCTGCTGGTGCTGGTGGGCGTGTCGCTGTTCCGCCTGTATTCGCGCTACCGGGCCGGCAAGTTCGGCTCCAAGCTGATGACGCGGCTGGTGCTGCTGTTCGCCGCCATCGGCGTGCTGCCGGGACTGGTGATCTTCCTGGTGTCGGTGCAGTTCGTGTCCCACTCGATTGATTCCTGGTTCAACGTGCGCATCGAGGAGGCGCTGGACGCCGGCCTGACTCTGGGCCGCGACGCGCTGGACAAGGCGGTGGCCGACCTCAACGGCCAGAGCAAGAAAACCGCCAGCCTGCTGGCCGAAGAACAGTTCTACGCCGCGCCGGCCATCCTGGCGCGCTTCGTCAAAACCCATCCCGGCACGCAGAGCGCCATCATCGTCGACGCCGAGGGCGGGCTGATCGTGTCGGCCACCGGGCCGCAGCGCATCAACCTGTCGGCCGACCTGCCCAACGCGCCCATGCTGGCGGTGGCCAAGAACGAGGACTCCTATGCCCAGGCCGAGGGCGGCAGCGAACTGCGCGACGACCGCGTGGGCGCGCCGCCGCCGCCGGTGCCGGACGCCTCCAACGTGCTGCGCGTGCGCGTGCTGCTGGCCATACCGGACCCGGTGCAGCCCAACGGCACCCATCTGGCGCCGCGCTTCCTGCAGATTATCCAGGCCGTGCCGCCCAAGCTGGCCGCCAACGGCGAAACGCTGCGCACCGCCTACAGCGAATACAAGGAACGCTTCGTGGCCCGCGTGGGCCTGCGCAAGATGTATATCGAAACGCTGACCTTGACCTTGCTGCTGGCCGTGTTTGGCGCCATCGCGGCGGCCTTCCTGATCGCCAACGACCTGGCCCAGCCGCTGCTGCTGCTGGCCGAGGGCACGCGCGCGGTGGCCGGCGGCGACCTGTCGCCGCGCCCCATCGTGGCCAGCTCGGACGAGCTGGGCACCTTGACGCAGTCGTTCAACACCATGACGCGCCAGTTGTCGGACGCGCGCATCGCCGTCGACAAGAACCGCGCCGCGCTGCAGAACGCCAAGGCCCACCTGGAGTCCGTGCTGGGCAATATGTCGGCCGGCGTGATGGTGCTGGACGGCGACTTCCGCCTGGTCAGCTGCAACGACTCGGTCGAGCGCATCCTGCAGCACGCCGGCGTGACCATGATAGGCCAACAGCTGACCGAGATCGACGGCCTGCAGGAGTTCGCCGGCGCCATCGTGGCCGCGTTCTCGGCGCAGAGCGCGCATTCGGCGGCGGGCCGCAATGTGCAGCGCCTGCACTGGCAGCGCCAGATCGAAATTCCGCGCCCGGCCAACAGCGCCAATCCGGACGAGCACGACCTGACCTTGCTGACGCGCGGCTCGCGCCTGCCGGTGGAAAACGGCAGCGGCTACATCGTGGTGTTCGACGATATCACCGACGTGATCTCGGCCCAGCGCTCCATCGCCTGGGGCGAGGTGGCGCGCCGCCTGGCGCATGAAATCAAGAACCCGCTGACGCCCATCCAGCTGTCGGCCGAGCGCCTGCAGATGAAGCTCGAGTCCAAGCTGGAAATGCAGAACGACGTGGACCTGCTGAACAAGGCCACCACCACCATCGTCAACCAGGTGGCCGCCATGAAGCGCATGGTGGACGACTTCCGCGACTACGCGAAGACGCCGCCGGCCGTGCTCGAGCCGCTGGACGTGAACGCGCTGGTGGAGGAGATCCTGAACCTGTACCTGAGCGGCGAGGCCAGCGACATCATCCACCTGGCGCTGGCGCCCCAGCTGCCGCTGGTGATGGGCGACGCCACCCAGCTGCGCCAGGTGATCCATAATTTACTGCAGAATGCACAAGATGCGTTGCTGGACCAGCCGCCCGCCGGCGTGGCCCCGCGCATCGACGTCGTCACCGAGGCCATCCATTACCAGAGCGCAGACGGCGGCACCCGCGTCGCGGTGCGCCTGGCGATATCGGACAACGGCCCCGGCTTCGCGCCCAAAATCCTGGCGCGCGCCTTTGAACCGTACGTGACGTCGAAGGCGCGCGGCACCGGTTTGGGGCTGGCGATGGTGAAAAAGATTATCGACGAACACGGGGGCCGGATTGATATCCAGAACCATGTCGATAGAAGTGGCGCTTCGGTACTGATTTTGCTGTTAAAGTTGGCACCGGTGCAGTTGGCATAATATTGGAAGACTAATAAAATAATTGCTAGCATGCAGGCTTACAATGCCAGGCATGACCGGCGAACGAAAAAGGGCAGGGATAGATGGCAAACATTCTGGTAGTGGATGATGAAATGGGTATCCGCGAGTTGCTCTCGGAAATTTTGAGCGACGAGGGACACGCAATACAGCTTGCCGAAAACGCGCAGCAGGCGCGCGAGGCGCGTGCACAAGGCGCGCCGGATCTGGTCCTGCTCGACATTTGGATGCCGGACACGGACGGCGTCACGCTGCTGAAGGAATGGCAGCGCGACGGCTTGCTGACCATGCCCGTCATTATGATGTCCGGCCACGCCACCATCGACACGGCGGTGGAAGCGACGCGCATCGGCGCGCTGAATTTCCTGGAAAAACCGATTGCCATGCAGAAACTGCTGAAAGCAGTGCAAGCAGGCCTGACGCGCGCCCAGGAAACCGTGCGTTCGCCGTCGCTGGCGCCGCGTCCGGCCGTGGCGCCGCCGCCGGAAGACGGCGCGGTGGCCGCCGGTGCGCCGTTCAGCGCCGCCATGCCGCAAGCCCACGCCTCGGTGCGCGGCGCGGGCGCCACGGCGGGCGAGGGCCATATGTTCAATCTGTCGTTCGACCTGCCGCTGCGCGAAGCGCGCGACGCCTTCGAGCGCATGTACTTCGAACACCACCTGGGCCGCGAAGGCGGCAGCATGACGCGGGTGGCGGAGAAGACCGGCCTGGAACGCACCCACTTGTACCGCAAGCTCAAGCAGCTGGGCGTGGAGCCGGGCAAGCTGGCCAAGAAGAACCAATAATGGCCAGCGCCGCCGACGCCGCTCCCGGCCCAGCCGGGTCCGGCGCGGGCGGTGCGCCATCGCCTGTGCGCACCCGCGTCACGCTGGTGACCGGTCCGCGCGCGGCCGTGCGCGAAGCGGCCATCGCCGCCGCGCTCGCCGGCCTGCCGGCCGCCGCCCAGTCCGCAGTGATCCTGGAAGGCCTGGCGGACGCCAATTCCCCCCTCGTCTCCTCCCCTGAAACAGGCCTGAACGTGCAGCGCATCGCTCCCGGCTGCCTGTGCTGCGCAGGAAATCTCGTTTTGCGGGTAACATTGAACCGTCTGCTGCGCCGTCCGCCAGCGCAGCTGTTCATCAGCCTGGCAAATGCGGAGCATGTGGACCAGTTGCGCAGCATGCTGCTACAAGCTCCGTATGGCGATTTGCTGGACCTGGCCGCCGATTTGCAAGCCCAGGCTTGAAAAGCGGCGCCCGGTCCCCACTTCAATATGGACCGGCGGAACACATGAGCTTCCGCCTCTAGCGTGAAGGAAGCCAAATGAACCTGATCTACAACAGCGAGCAGTACAGCGTGGTTGAATTCGGTGCGGACCGCGACCTGGAAGCCCTGCGTTTTGGCGGCTATGAAATTGTGGACAAAGGCTGCAAGCGCGAGATCTTCATCGCGGGCGTGCTGGCGCAAAGCTTCCGGCGCGACGTCACCCAGCTGATTGCCAGCGAGCCCACCATGGAGGAAGTCGACGAATTCCTCGGCAGCTACGAGTCCCTGATGAGCCAGCCCGTGCTGCTGCATTAAACGCCGCAGGCATGGTAAGGTGAGAGTCTGTTGCAGATTCTCCCTTACTATGTGCCAATTACTAGCCATGAACTGCAATGTCCCGACCGACATTGTGTTCAGTTTTACCGGCTTCGCCATGCGCGGCGGCCGCACCGACACCCACCATGACGGCTGGGGCATCGCCTTTTTCGAGGGTGCCGGCGTGCGCCATTTTGTCGACCACCAAGCCGCCATCGCCTCGCCGATCGCCGAGCTGATCAAAAACTATCCCATCAAGTCGCGCAACGTGATTGCGCACATCCGCAAGGCCACGCAAGGCCAGGTGGCGCTGGAGAACTGCCATCCCTTCGTGCGCGAGCTGTGGGGCAGCTACTGGGTGTTCGCCCACAACGGCGACCTGAAGGAATTCCATCCGGTGCTGGACGGCGCTTTCCGCCCGGTCGGCAGCACCGACAGCGAGCGCGCCTTCTGCTACATCCTGCAAACGCTGCGCAGCCGTTTCGGCGACCAGCGCCCCGGCCGCGCCGCCTTGCGCGCCGTGCTGGAGGAGCTGGTGGCCGGCATCGCCGCGCACGGCACCTTCAATATGCTGCTGGCCAGCGGCAACGAGCTGTACGCGCACTGCTCCACCAATCTGTATTACCTGGTGCGCCAGTATCCCTTCCTGACGGCCGAACTGTCCGACGAGGACGTGAGCGTGGACTTCTCCGAAGTCACCACGCCGGACGACCGCGTGGCCATTATCGTCACCCAGCCGCTGACGACCAACGAGCAATGGACGGCGTTTGCGCCCGGTGAACTGAAAGTATTTCTCGATGGAATACCTGATGCGCCGGGTAACGCGAAAATTGTTTGAGACAACATGCGTGAATGATGCCAAAATATCAGGTAAAACCGCGTAAAACAGCGGGTTAGTTGCCATTTGGCACCATTGTTTCCTGAACTGAGACGGACCCTTCCATGATCGACCTTTCGCCTACTAGTGCGGCCTCCAGGAATTTGCGTGTGCGCGAGTTCTATCTTGGCCGTCAGCCTATGCTGGACCGCAACCAGGCGTTGTTCGGTTATGAGTTGTTGTTCCGCAACGCGCCCGTGGGGCCGGCCAACATCGTCAGCGACATCGGCGCCACCGCGTCCGTGATCGCCCACGCTTCCCAGCTGGGCATGGAAAAAGTGATCGGCGACGCGCTCGGCTTCGTCAATGTCGATGCCGACGTCATCATGAGCGACATCTTCGGCTTCCTGCCGCGCGAAAAAGTGGTGCTGGAAATCGTCGAAACCATGGAGGCCACGCCGCCTGTGCTCAAGCGCATGGCCGAGCTGGTGAGCCACGGCTTCAGTTTCGCGCTGGACGACGTGACCGGCGAAACCGGCAATGTGCAGTCGCTGATGCCCATGATCGAATACGTCAAGATGAGCATGCGCGACACGCCGCTGCCCGTCCTGATGAAGCTGGCGCCGCGCTTCAAGCAGGACGGCAAGAAGCTGGTGGCCGAAAAAGTGGAAACCCGCGAGGAGTTCAAGCACTGCCTGGACCTGGGCTTCGACTATTTCCAGGGCTATTACTTTGCCAAGCCGGTCATCATGAGCGGCAAGAAGCTGTCGCCGTCGCAGCTGGCCGTGATGGAGCTGATGACCCTGGTCACCTCGGAAGCGGACAACCTGGAAATCGAACGCGCCATCAAGCGCGACGTGTCGCTGGCGCTGAACCTGCTGCGCCTGGTGAACACGCCGGCCGTGGGCGCGCGCCAGCGCATCGATTCGCTGAGCCAGGCCGTGACCATCCTGGGCCGGCGCCAGCTGCAGCGCTGGCTGCAAATCATGCTGTACGCCGAGCCGAGCAAGCGCGGCCACAGCATGACGCCGCTGCTGATGCTGGCCACCACGCGCGGCCGCCTGCTGGAGCTGCTGGCGCTCAAGCTGCGCCCCAGCCAGCGCCACTGCGCCGACATCGCTTTCACGGTCGGCATCATGTCGCTGATGGATACGCTGTTCGGCATTCCCATGTCCGAAATCCTGGCGCAGATCCCCGTCATCGACGAAGTGCAGGACGCGCTGATGTTCCGTGGCGGCTTCTTCGGCGACCTGCTCAAGCTGGCCGAATCCATCGAGCAGATCGAGGAGCTGGAGCACCAGATCGTGCCCACGCTGCGCGACCTGGCCGTCTCCACCGACGAACTGGTGGAGCTGGAAATGGCCGCGTTCGAGTGGAGCGACAACGTGGTGCGCTACGCATTGTGACTTGTCACAACAAGTCATGACACTTGTCACTTGCTAGAAGGCTAACAGGCGCGATAAGCTTGCGATTCTTTCAACGGATCGCACCGCGCCATGACTTCAGTCCTGCTCAGCGTTAATCAACTCAGTAAATCCTACGGCGGCCGCCGCGCGGTCGACGGCGTCAGTTTCCAGGTCCGCCACGGCCAGACCGTGGGCCTGATCGGCCCCAACGGCGCCGGCAAGTCCAGCACCGTCAGCATGATCTGCGGCCTGCTGCGCAGCGACGGCGGCAGCGTCGAACTGGAAGGCGAGGCCATGGCCCAGGGCCAGACCGGCGCCAAACTCAAGATCGGCCTGGTGCCGCAGGACCTGGCGCTGTATGAAGACCTGTCCGCGCTGGAAAACCTCAAGCTGTTCGGCGCGCTGTACGGCCTGAAAGGCGCGCTGCTCAAGGAGCGCTGCGCGCAGGCGCTGGACATGGTGCGCCTGGCGGACCGCGCCGCCGACAAGCCATCCACCTTCTCCGGCGGCATGAAGCGCCGCCTCAACATCGCCGCCGCGCTGCTGCATGAACCCAAGCTGCTGATCCTGGACGAGCCTACCGTCGGCGTCGATCCGCAAAGCCGCAACGCCATCTTCGACACGCTGGAAGCGCTCAAGGCCAAAGGCATGGCGCTGATCTACACCAGCCACTACATGGAGGAAGTGGCGCGGCTGGCCGACCACATCGTCATCATCGACCACGGCAAAGTGCTGGCCGATGAAAGCCCGGCCGACCTGTACCGCCGCCTGCCCGCGCAAGCCGCGCTGCGCGCCGAACTGGCGCAGGCGCTGGCGCCCGAAGCCATGGCCGGCCTGCTCGCCGGCCTGCGCGGCCTGCCCGGCGTGAGCACCGTGCGCGAACTGGACAGCCTGGCCGGCGAGGGCGGTCCGGTGCTGGAAATCGGCCTGGCCGCCACGCCGCACGCGGCTGCCGTGCTGGCCTGGCTGAACGCGCAAGGCTGCGCCCTGCAGCACTTCGCCACCGCCAAGACCAATCTTGAAGACATCTTCCTCAACCTCACCGGCCGCAGCCTGCGCGACTGAAAAGGACCATGATGACCGCATTTTTCGCACTGGTCCGCAAAGACCTGATCCTCTACCTCGGCGACAAGCGCGCGCTGCTGATCAACCTGATGCTGCCCATCGTGCTGGCGGCCTTCTTCGGCTCCCTGTTCGGCGGCAGCGGCGATTCCAAGACCGGCAAAATCGACGTCGGCCTGGTGCTGCAGGACAGCAGCCCGGTCGGCGTGAAGATTGCCGACGGCCTGAAGGCGGACGCCACGCTGCGCATCATTGAACTGCCGCTGGACGAAGCGCAAGCCCGGGTCCGCTCCGGCAAGCTCACCGTGGCCGTGGTGATTCCGCAAGGCTTCGGCGAAGCCGCAGGCAAGGCGCTGTTCAGCGCGGGGAACAAGCCGGAGATCCCGGTGTTCTACGACCCCTCGCAATCGACCACGCTGGCCATGGTGAAAGGCATGCTCACGCAGCAGGTGATGCAGATCGTCAGCGCGGAAATGTTCGGCGGCGACACGGGCGCAAAGTTCATGGACACCAGCCTGCTCGAGCTGGAGCAGAAGAGCGCGCAAGGCAAGGGCAATCCCGAGCTGCACGACATGCTGGCCAGCGTGCGCAAGTTCCAGAAGACCGAGCAGGCCAAGCCTGCGCAGGAAGGCGCGGACGGCGGCAAGGCCAAGCCCGGCTTGAGCATGCCCTTCGCCACCAAGGACGAAGCGCTCAGCTCGGGTCCCAAGTACAACGGCTACGCGCACTCGTTCGCGGGCATGAGCGTGCAGTTCATCCTGTTCATGGGCGTGGACATGGGCATCGGCATCCTGCTGGCGCGCCGCATGGGCATCTGGAGCCGGCTGCTGGCCGCGCCGGTATCGCTGACCACGGTGCTGCTGGCGCGCGCCGTATCGGCCGCCGTGATCGCCTCCGGCCTGCTGGTGGCCATCTTCCTGTGCGCCATGCTGATCTTCAAGGTACAGATCGCCAACCCGCTCGGCTTCGTGGGCGTGGGGCTGTGCTTTGCGCTGATGACGGCCGGCTTCGGCCTGCTGATCGCCGCCTTCGGCAAAACGCCCGAAGCCGCGCGCGGCATCGCGGTGTTCGCCACGCTGATCATGGTGATGCTGGGCGGCGCCTGGGTGCCGTCCTTCGTGTTCCCGGCCTGGATGCAGCAGCTGACCTTTGTCATTCCGACCCGCTGGGCCGTCGATGGCTTCGACGCGGTAACGTGGCGCGGCCTGGGCATGGACGGCGCGCTGGGACCGATGGCGGTGCAGCTGGGCTTTGCGGCCGTGTTCGCCGGCCTCGCGATCTGGAAGTTCCGCCGCGACCAGCAGTGAAACCGGCGGGTTAGCGCCTGGGCGCGTAACCCGCCAAGCTCCGCCACGGTCAAGGATGCGCCGCCCCCGGCCAATGCGTGCGCAGTTCCGGATCGGTACGCATCTCCCACAGCGCCAGCACGGCAACCGCCACGCCGACGATGAGGTTGTTCCACATGGCCGTCTGCGGCACGGTGATCTGCTCGGCCCGCGCCAGCACCCAGGGCGATACCGCCACCCAGACGCCAACCAGCAGGTTCAGCACCACGGCCCAGAAATAGGTCTTGTACAGATCAAATGCGGCCAGCGCCGCCATGACCGCGCCGGTCACGAAGGCGTTCCACGCCAGCTGCGACGGGATGCCGTAGCCAAACACCCAGGGCGTAATGAACTGCCACAAACCGAGCAGCAGGATCAGCTGATCCTGCCAGCGTTTGATTGCAACTGCGTTTTCCATATGGCCTCCGTTGAAGTGGTTAACTCCATGCTTAGGCCATCGCAGCGCGCAAAGGTTCCCGGTTTTTTTTACAGGTTGGGTGCGAGGTAGCGTTCGAGTTCAGCCTTGTCGATGCCGCGGCGGACCACCATGTCTTCAAACTGGTCGCTGCCGATTTTGCCGACGGTGAAGTACTTCGATTGCGGATGCGCGAAGTAGAAACCGGACACGGCGGCGCCGGGGAACATGGCGAACGACTCGGTCAGCTCCATGCCGATCTCTTCCGCCTGCAGCACCTTGAACATGTCGGCCTTCACCGTATGCTCGGGGCAGGCAGGGTAGCCCGGCGCCGGGCGGATGCCGGCGTACTGCTCGGCGATCATCTGCTCGTTGCTCAGGCCTTCGTCGGCGGCGTAGCCCCACAGGTCTTTGCGCACGCGCTCGTGCATGTATTCTGCGAAGGCCTCGGCCAGGCGGTCTGCCAGCGCCTTGAGCATGATGGACGAGTAGTCGTCGTGCGCGTCTTCAAAGCGCTGCTCGTACTTCTCGATGCCGAGGCCGGAGGTGACGGCGAACATGCCGATGTAGTCCTTGATGCCGGACGCTTTCGGCGCGATGAAGTCGGCCAGGCACTGGTTCGGACGCTGCACGCCGTCGATGATGGGCTTGACGCCCTGCTGGCGCAGGCCGTAGTAGGTGAAGGCCACGGTCTCGCGCTCGTCGTCGGTGTAGATCTCGATGTCGTCGTCGTTCACGCTGTTGGCGGGCAGCAGCGAGACCACGCCGTTGGCGGTCAGCCAGCGGCCGTCGATCAGTTTCTTCAGCAGCGCCTGGCCTTCCTCGAACACCTTGCTGGCCGCTTCGCCAACCACTTCGTCGGTGAGGATGGCAGGGAAGGGACCGGCCAGGTCCCAGGTCTGGAAGAACGGACCCCAGTCGATATAATTGGCCAGCAGCGCCAGGTCCACGTTCTTGAACACGCGGCGGCCGATGAACTTGGGCTTGAGCGGCTTGAATTCCAGCCTGGCCTTGTTGGCGCGCGCGGCCGCCAGCGACACGGTCGGCAGCGCCTTCTTGTTGGCGTGCTGCTCGCGGATGCGCACATAGTCCTGCTCGATCTCGGCGATGTACTGGTCGCGGCTTTCCGGCGTCAGCAGCGACTGCGCCACCGATACGGAGCGCGAGGCGTCCGGCACGTAGACCACAGGGCCTTCGTAGTTGTGCGAAATCTTCACGGCGGTGTGCGCGCGGCTGGTGGTGGCGCCGCCGATCAGCAGCGGGATCTTCATCATGCGGAAGTGCTCGTCGCGCTGCATCTCTTTCGCCACGTGGGCCATTTCCTCCAGCGACGGCGTGATCAGGCCGGACAGGCCGATGATGTCGGCGTTCTCCAGCTTGGCGCGCGCCAGGATCTCGGAGCAGGGCACCATCACGCCCATGTTCACCACTTCGAAGTTATTGCATTGCAGGACCACGGACACGATGTTCTTGCCGATATCGTGCACGTCGCCCTTCACGGTGGCGATGACGATCTTGCCCTTCGGCTTGGCGACGATGCCGGTGCGCGCTTCCTCTGCCTTCTTCTCTTCCTCGATGTAGGGAATCAGGTGGGCCACGGCCTGCTTCATCACGCGCGCCGATTTCACCACCTGCGGCAGGAACATCTTGCCCTGGCCGAACAGGTCGCCGACGATGTTCATGCCGTCCATCAGCGGGCCTTCGATCACGTGGATGGGGCGGCCGCCGGAAGCGAGCACCTGCTGGCGCATTTCTTCCGTGTCGTCGGTGATGAACTGGGTGATGCCGTGCACCAGCGCGTGCGCCAGGCGCTTCTCCACGATGGCGTTGCGCCATTCCAGGTTCTGCTCCTGCGCCTTGCCGCCGGCCTTCAGCGTGCCGGCGATTTCGATCATGCGCTCGGTGGCGTCTTCGCGGCGGTTCAGCACCACGTCCTCCACGCGCTCGCGCAGCTCGGCCGGCAGGTCGTCGTACACGCCCACCATGCCGGCGTTGACGATGCCCATGGTCATGCCGGCCTTGATGGCGTGGTACAGGAACACGGTGTGGATGGCTTCACGCGCCGGGTCGTTGCCGCGGAAGGAGAAGGACACGTTGGACACGCCGCCGGAAATCTTCGCGTGCGGCAGGTTGTCCTTGATCCAGCGGGTGGCGTTGATGAAGTCCACCGCGTAGTTGTTGTGCTCTTCGATGCCGGTGGCAATCGCGAAGATGTTCGGGTCGAAGATGATGTCTTCCGGCGGGAAGCCCACCTGCTCGGTCAGCACCTTGTAGGCGCGTTCGCAGATCTCGATCTTGCGCTCGAAGGTGTCGGCCTGGCCCTTTTCGTCGAAGGCCATGACGATGACGGCGGCGCCGTAGCGGCGGCACAGTTTGGCCTGGCGGATGAACTCCTCCAGGCCTTCCTTCATCGAGATGGAGTTGACGATGGCCTTGCCCTGCACGCATTTCAGGCCCGCTTCGATCACGCTCCATTTCGAGGAGTCGATCATGATGGGCACGCGCGAGATGTCCGGTTCGGACGCGATCAGGTTCAGGAAGCGCGTCATGGCGGCCAGCGAATCGAGCATCGCCTCGTCCATGTTGATGTCGATGACCTGGGCGCCGTTCTCCACCTGCTGGCGCGCCACCGACAGCGCCTCGTCGTACTGCTCGTTCAGTATCATGCGCGCGAACGCTTTCGAGCCGGTGACGTTGGTGCGCTCGCCCACGTTGACGAACAGCGAGTCGTCGTCGATGGTGAAAGGCTCCAGGCCGGACAGGCGCTGCGCGACCTTCACTTCCGGCAGCGCGCGCGGCTTGGTCTCGGCCAGCAGCTTGGCGATGGCGGCAATGTGGTCCGGCGTGGTGCCGCAGCAGCCGCCGGCCATGTTGATGAAGCCCGCGTCGGCGAATTCGCGCAGCAGGGCGGAGGTGTCGGCCGGCAGCTCGTCGAAGCCGGTGTCGCTCATCGGGTTGGGCAGGCCGGCGTTGGGGTAGATGCAGACGAAGGTGTCGGCGATCTGCGACAGCTCCTCGGCGTAGGGGCGCATCAGGGCCGCGCCCAGTGCGCAGTTCAGGCCTATGGTCAGCGGACGCGCGTGGCGCACCGAGTTCCAGAAGGCCGGCACGGTCTGGCCGGACAGGATGCGGCCGGAGGCGTCGGTCACGGTGCCGGAAATCATCAGCGGCAGGCGCTCCTGCTCCGGGCGTTCTTCGAAGTACAGGTCGATGGCGAACAGCGCCGCCTTGCAGTTCAGCGTGTCGAAGATGGTTTCCACCAGCAGCACGTCGGAGCCGCCGTCGACCAGGCCGCGCACCTGCTCGTAGTAGGCGGAGACCAGCTGGTCGAAGGTCACGTTGCGGGCGGCGGGGTCGTTCACGTCCGGCGAGATGGAGGCGGTCTTCGGCGTCGGTCCCAGGGCGCCGGCCACGAAGCGCGGCTTGTCTGCGCTGCTGTACTTGGCGGTGGCGGCTTTGGCCAGCTTGGCCGCTTCCACGTTCATCTCGTAGGCCAGGTGGCCCATGTGGTAGTCGTCCTGCGCGATGGAGGTGGCGCCGAAGGTATTGGTCTCGATCAGGTCGGCGCCGGCGGCCAGGTAGCGCTCGTGGATTTCCTGGATCACCTGCGGCTGCGTCAGCGTCAGCAGCTCGTTGTTCCCTTTGACGAACAGCTCGCGCGCGCCGCTGTCAGCGGGGGCGGCGAAGTCGGCGAAGCGGCCCGTGGGGCCGCCGCGGTAAGCCATTTCATCCAGTTTGTACTGCTGGATGATGGTGCCCATCGCGCCGTCCAGGAACATGATGCGCTTGGAGAGCATCTCGCGCAATTGCGCTTCGGTCTTGGAGTAGCGTGGCTGGCTGGCTTTGTTGTTCATTTCGTACTTTCGCGACGTGGCTGAAGGGAGGCTGGGAAGACAATACCGGGTCTAAAATTATACGGCATTGCAGCATCGGCAGCATAAGAGGCATTTTCCGGTAACATTGCGCCATGAAGATAACCGTTATCATCTCCGCGCACAAAAAGCGCCGCGAAATGGAGTTCGTCCTGACCGGCTACGCCGCCCAGACCCGCATGCCGGACGAGATCATCGTCTCGCAGGACGGCGAATTCCCCGAGATTGCCGAGGCGGTGGAAAATTGCCGCCATCTGGGCCTGCCGCTGATCCACCTGACCCAGGAGCACCGGGGATTCGGCAAATGCCGCGCCCTGAACAAGGCCATCCTGCAGGCCAGCGGCGACCTGCTGCTGTTCACCGACGGCGACTGCATCCCGCGCGACGACTTTGTCGAGACCTATCTGCGGCTAAGCCGTCCGGGGGCTTTCCTGGCGGGCGGCAGCCATATCAGCGTGCCGGAGGCCTACCATTTGAATAACGACCTGCGGCCCGCCATCCTGGACCAGCGCCTGTTCGACTATGGCTTCCTGAGCGCCATACCGGGCTTCGACAAAAGCCGCAACCGCCTGCTGCGCAATCCGCGCCTGCAGCGCTTCTATGATTTCCTGTCGCCGCGCAACGCCTTCAGCGGCGCCAATAGCTGCGCATGGCGGCACGACGTGCTGGAAGTGGGCGGCTTCGACGAAAGCATGGCCTACGGCGGCGAAGACCTGAACATCGGCCTCCGGCTGAACAACATCGGCGTGCGCGGCGTGCGCGCGCGGCACTCCATCGTCAGCCTGCATCTGGACCACGGGCGCGGCTACTACGACGCGGCGCTGCACCAGGCCAACCAGGACTGGAACAAGGAAGTGCGCAGCCGGCGCCACGTGTTCCCCCGCGTCTCCCCCATCCGCCAGCTGAAACCGTAAACCGAGGTGCGCGGCGCGCACAAATCCTGTGCGGCCGCGTGGCTGGTGCGGATGGGGAGGACGGCCTACGATGGCTACACCTTAACCTATCGTAGGAGTAGCGCCATGCCCATCCTGAACCTCACCCTGTCCACCGCTCCAAGCGCCGAGCAATCGCAGCGCGCCGCCGCCATCCTGCTGCGCCTGACCAATGACATCCTGCACAAGGCGCAGCCGCTCACTTCCATCGCCATTTCGCACGTGGCGCCGCAGCACTGGTACATCGGCGCCGCGCCGCTGGCGCAGCAGGAGAAAGCCAGCTTCTTCCTCGACATCAAAATCACCGACGAAACCAACACCGCCAGCGAAAAGGCGGCTTACATCAAGGCCGTGTTCGAAGAAATGGCAGGCTTGCTGGGGCCTTTGCACGAGGTCAGCTACGTTCACATCGACGACGCCCGCCCCGCCGCCTGGGGCTACGGCGGCCTCACCCAGCAATACCGCGCGGTGCAGAAGGCGATGGCGGCGCAAGCCTAGGCCCAGCCGCGCTCGCGGTAGTGCTTGGTGGCGAAGTCGATGAAGGCGCGTACTTTCGGGGACAGGTGGCGGCTCTGCGGGTAGAGGGCGTACAGTTCGCGCGGGCGCTGCGGGTAGTCGGGCAGCAGCGCGGTCAAGGCGCCGCGCCGCACGTCTTCGTGCACGATGAAGGAGGCGGCGCTGATGATGCCAAGGCCGGCCAGCGCGGCGGCGCGCAGGGCCACGCTGGTGTTGGCTTGCAGGCTGCCTTGCACGGTCACGCTCTCCTCGCCGCCGCCGGCGCTGAGGAAAGTCCACACGCGCGGGTGCTGCGCCTGCGTGTAAACCAGGCAGTTGTGCCGCTCCAGATCGGCGGGCGTGCGCGGCGTGCCTTGCTGCTTCAGGTAGGCGGGGCTGGCGGCCAGCAGCAGCGGGCTGTCGGCCAGTTTTTTGGCGATCAGCGTGGAGTCGGGCAGGCCGCGCGTGAGGCGCAGCGCGACGTCGAAGCTGTCCTCGATCAGGTCGACTATCCGGTCGTTGCAGACCAGGTCCACCGTCAATTCGGGGTATTGCGCGATGAAGGCGGGCAGCCAGGCGGCCAGCTCCAGCGTGCCGAAGGCCATGGGCGCGTTGATGCGCAGGGTGCCGGAAGGGCGCGCCTGGTGCGCGGTCACGGCGCGGTCGGCGTCGTCGAGGGCGTCGAGGATCTGGCGGCTGGCTTCGTAGTATTGCTTCCCGGCGCCGGTGAGGGCGAAGCGGCGCGTGGTGCGGTTCAGCAGCTGGGCGCCGAGGTGGGCTTCCAGCTGCTTGATCTGGCGCGAGACGGCGGTGTGGCTGAGGCCCAGCGCCTCGGCGGCAGCCGTGAAGCTGCCCAGTTCGACCACGCGGCGCAGGGCGCGCAGCGCGGCCAGCTGGTCGATGCGCCCGGGTTCAGTCAACTGCGCGCCCACCGCTCAGGCGAAGCGCAAGCCATCCAGCGCAAAGCCCTTGATGAACTCGGAAGCCGGCAGGCGCTTGCCGCCCGGCTTTTGCAGTTCGGTCAGGCGCAGCGAGCCGCCGCCGCCGCAGGCCACCACGATGCCGTGCTGCGCGTCGGCCGCCAGCACCTGGCCGGCGGGCGCCGAGCTGTCCGCGTCCAGCACTTCCGCGCCCCACAGCTTGATGGTGACGCCGTTCACGTCGCCATGCGCGCCGGGGAAGGGATTGAAAGCGCGGATCTTGCGGCCGATCTCGCGCGCGGACTGGTTGAAGTCCAGCGCCGCTTCTTCCTTGCTGATCTTGGCGGCGTAGGTCACGCCCGCTTCCGGCTGCGGCACCGCTTCCACGATGCCGCTGTCCATCTTCTGCATCACCTTGACGATCATGCGCGCGCCCATGGCGGCCAGCTTGTCGTGCAGCACGCCGGTGCTGTCCTGCGGGCCGATGGGCAGGCGCTCGATCAGCAGCATGGGACCGGTGTCCAGGCCTTCTTCCATCTGCATGATGGTGACGCCGGTCTCCGCGTCGCCCGATTCGATGGCGCGGTGGATGGGCGCGGCGCCGCGCCAGCGCGGCAGCAGCGAACCGTGGATGTTGATGCAGGGCTTGATGTCCAGCGTGCTGCGCGGCAGGATCAGGCCGTAGGCGGCCACCACCATCGCGTCGTAGTCGGTGGCCAGCAGCAGCTCGTGGGCCTGCCGGGCTTCGGCGGCGCGCTGCGGGTCCTTGCTGTCCATGCGCAGCGACAGCGGCTGGGCCACGGGAATATTGTGCGCCACGGCGTATTGCTTGACGGCGGACGGGTGCAGATGCATGCCGCGTCCGGCGGGGCGGTCGGGCTGGGTCAGCACCAGGGGGATCTCAAATCCCGCCTCGTGCAGGCTTTGCAGCGCCACGGCTGCGAATTCGGGTGTGCCCGCGAAGATTATTTTCATTCTATTGTCCTCTTGAGACGGCACGTAGGGCGGGTTGGCACGCAGTGCGCAACCCGCCGGGGATCAGATGCGGCGGCCTTGTTCCCGCAGCGCTTTTTCGCGCGCCATGCCGCGTTCTTCCTTCATCATGCGCGTTTTAATGCGGTTGCGCTTGAGCGGCGACAGGTATTCCACGAACACCTTGCCCACCAGGTGGTCCATTTCGTGCTGGATGCACACGGCCAGCAGGCCGTCCGCTTCCAGTTCAAACTGCTCGCCCTTCACGTCGAAAGCGCGTACCTTCACCTTGGACGGGCGCTCCACGCCGTCGTACACGCCGGGCACCGACAGGCAGCCCTCGTCGTACACGGTGCGCTCTTCGCTTGACCAGATGATTTCCGGGTTGATGAAGGCGAGCAGATTGCTCTTGTCTTCCGAGGTGTCGATGACGACAACGCGCTCATGCACGTCCACCTGGGTGGCGGCCAAGCCTACGCCGGGCGCCTCGTACATGGTGTCGGCCATGTCGGCGACCAGTTTGGCCAGGCGCGCGTCGAAGGCGGTGACGGGCTGCGCAATCTTGTGCAGGCGCGGGTCGGGATAGCGGAGGATATTCAGTATGGACATGCGGATTCGTGGTGTGACTTAAAAATGCAACAGGCGCACCCTGCTGCGCAGCGTGGTTTCTCTTGCTAGTTCAGGGTATTATGGGCAGAATTTGATTCAGCAGGGCAACCTTCAGGTCGCGATCCAGCCTTTCGTCCATGCCCGCCTTTAACGGACATCTTAATGAAAAATTTTAGCACAGTCGGCGCACGCCTGTTGATCGCGACGCTTATTTCCAGTGCCACGGCAGCCTCTGCGCAATCCCTGAACTGCGAATTCCGGCCGAATGCGCCGGACCAGCACGTGGTGGTGCGCGGCGATACCCTGTGGGGCATTTCCGGCAAATTCCTGGAGCGGCCGTGGTGCTGGCCCCAGGTGTGGGGCATGAACCGCGAGGAAATCCGCAATCCGCACTGGATTTATCCGGGCCAGATCGTCTACCTGGACCGTGCCGCAGGCCGCCTGCGCCTGGGCAGCCGGGTGGGCGAGGGCGCCGGAGCCGGCGATCCGTCCGCGCTGCGGCTGTCGCCCCAGCTGCGCATGGAGGGCCTGGGCAAGGACGCCGTGCAGTCCATCCCGACCGGCGACATCGAGCCCTTCCTGACCCAGCCGCTGATCATCGAGGAAGACGAGCTGAAGAACGCGCCGCGCATCATTGCGGCGCAGGAAGGCCACGTTTTCCTGGGCAAGGACGAGAAAGCCTATGTGCGCGGCGACCTGAAGGACGGCACCTCCTTCCAGGTGTTCCGCCCTGGCAAGCCTCTGAAAGACCCCGTTACCAAGGCCGTCATCGGCCAGGAAGCCTTCTATTTAGGCACGCTCAAACTGCAGACCGCCGCCAAGCCCGGTTCCGAGGTGCATACCTTCCTGGTGGCCACGGCCAAAGAGGAAATGGGCAAGGGCGACCTGCTGATGCAGTCCCCGCCCACGCCCATGCAGAACTACGTGCCGCACCCGCCGGAGCGCAAGGTGGACGCGGCCGTGGTGGCCATTTACGGCGGCGTGAGCCACGCGGGCCAGAACCAGGTGGTCAGCATTAATCGCGGAAAGCTTGACGGACTCGATATCGGATCTGTGCTGCAGCTGTACCATAGGGGGCAGACGGTGACCGATCCAGGCGCCAGCAAAGGCTGGCTCAACATGGGGAATCCGCAGGTCAAGCTGCCGGACGAGGAAGTGGGCAGCTTGTTTATCTTCCGCGTGTTCAAGCATATTTCTTACGGCCTGATCATGCAGGTAACGGCGCCAGTGGAAGTGGGCGACGTCGCCAAATCGCCGGAGTAAACCGCGCCGTGCAAGCCACGGATCCCCCCGACAGCGGCAGCCAGCCTGCCGCCAGCCCCGCCGCCACGGCAGCCGCCGCCGGTCCGGGGCCGGCCCTTGCCGCCCCCCAGCCCCTGGGCCGCGCGGCCATCGCCAGCTGGCTGCGGCTGCAGCTCACGCCCGGCGTGGGCGTGACCGCCGGCGCCGAGCTGATCGCCGAATTTTCCCATCCCGACCGTGTTTTCCAGGCCGAGCCCGCCGATCTGCAGCGCGTGCTGGCCGAGGTGCTGGCCGGCAGCCTGGTCGGCCCCGCTGTGCAGGCGCTGCGCTCGCCCCCGGCCGCGCTGCTGGACGAGGCCGGGCGCCTGGCGGACGCCACGCTGCGCTGGCTGGAGCAGCCCGGCCACGCGCTGATGGCGCTGGACGACCCCGCTTTCCCGCCCCAGCTGCGCCAGATCCCCGCCGCGCCGCTGCTGCTGTATACAAGAGGGCGGCGCGAACTGCTGTACCGGCCGGCGGCGGCCATCGTCGGCGCCCGCAACGCCAGCGTGCAGGGTGTGGAGAATGCGGACCGCTTCGCCGCCGCGCTGTCGGCCGCCGGGCTGGTGATTGTGTCCGGGCTGGCGCTGGGCATAGACGCGGCGGCCCACGCGGGCGCGCTGGCGGCCGGTGCGGGTGGCGCAGACGGGGCCGGCACCGTGGCCGTGCTGGGCACCGGCATCGACCGCCTGTACCCGGCCCGCAACCGCGAACTGGCGCTGCGCATCGCCGCCGAGGGCTGCATCGTCAGCGAATACCCGCTCGGCACGGCGCCCTTGCCGGACAATTTCCCGCGCCGCAACCGCATCATCAGCGGCCTGGCGCGCGGCGTGCTGGTGATCGAGGCGGCGGCGCAGTCCGGCTCGCTCATCACCGCGCGCTACGCGCTCAACCAGGGCCGCGAAGTGTTCGCCTTGCCCGGCTCCATCCACGCCACGCTGAGCAAGGGCTGCCACGCGCTGATACGGTCCGGCCAGGCCAAGCTGGTGGAAACCGCCGCCGACGTGCTGGAGGACATGCTGCCGGAGGCGCCCCGTGGCGCCGGCGCCGAGCGGCAGCAGGCCACCGTGCAGCTGCGCGCGGAACTGGAGGCGCTGCTGCTCGCGCTCGGGCATGATCCGGCCCCGGCCGACGCGCTGGCGCTGCGCGCCGGCCTGTCCGCCGCCGACGCGCACAGCCATCTGCTGGCGCTGGAACTGGCCGGCCTGGTCGAGCGATTGCCGGGAGGAATTTTTCAGCGCCTGCACCGCCGGGGCCTGTGACGATGCGGTGCAGGGCTTGTGTTTCGCCGTTCTTAACTGTTAGAGTAGCGCCATGTTCGACATCCTTGTTTATCTCTACGAGACTTATTACCGCCCCGATGCGTGCCCGGAACCGGCCGCCTTGGCAAGGAAACTGTCGGCCGTCGGTTTCGACGACGAGGAGATCTCCGAAGCGCTGGTCTGGCTCACCGACCTGAATGAAATGGCGGGAGTCGAACAGACGCTGACGGCCGCCTCCACCGGCACCCGCTACTATGTGGAGGAGGAGCAGGACGCGCTGGGCACCGCCGCCATCGGCTTTATCCAGTTCCTGGAAAGCGCCCAGGTGTTGTCGCCCTTGCAGCGTGAAATCGTCATCGAACGTGCGCTGGCGCTGGAGGAAGTGCCGGTGTCGCTGGGCAAGCTGAAAGTCATCGTCCTGATGCTGCTGTGGAGCCAGGGCAAGGAACCGGACGCCTTGATGTTTGACGACCTGTTCGGTTCCGATGAAGATCAAATGCCGCGCCTGCTGCACTGACACGCTTCCCGTTGTTCCCCGCTTGCGCACCGCAAGACCACCCTCTGCAGCGCCGTGCCGCCAAGCCGAAGCAACCCTGGCGGGATTGCAAAAGTTCAGCATGCGGTATAAGAATGTTCTGTATGATGCGCATGCTGCGCCAAATCCAGAGTAAAAAAACAAGAGAATACAAAATATGAGCAAAACCCTCATCATCGCCGAGAAGCCATCTGTCGCGAACGATATCGCGAAGTCGCTGGGCGGCTTTACCAAGCACGATGAGTACTTTGAGTCCGACGACTACGTGCTGTCCTCGGCGGTCGGCCACCTGCTGGAAATCGCGGTGCCGGAAGAGCACGACGTCAAGCGCGGCAAGTGGAGCTTCGCCCACCTGCCCATGATCCCGCCGTACTTCGCGCTGAATCCGATCGCCAAGACCGAGTCGCGCCTGAAAGTGCTCAACAAGTTGATCAAACGCAAGGACGTCACCGGCCTGATCAACGCATGCGACGCGGGCCGCGAAGGTGAACTGATCTTCCGCCTGATTGCGCAGAACGCCAAGGCCAAGCAGCCGGTGCAGCGCCTGTGGCTGCAGTCGATGACGCCCAACGCCATCCGCGAAGGCTTCAACAGCCTGCGCTCGGACGAGGAAATGCTGCCGCTGGCGGACGCCGCGCGCTGCCGTTCGGAAGCGGACTGGCTGATCGGCATCAACGGCACCCGCGCCATGACCGCGTTCAACTCGAAAGAGGGCGGCTTCTACCTGACCACCGTGGGCCGCGTGCAGACGCCGACCCTGTCCATCGTGGTCGAGCGCGAAGAAAAGATCAAGAAATTCGTCTCGCGCGACTACTGGGAAGTGCGCGCCGAGTTCATCTGCGCGGCCGGCGTGTACGAAGGCCGCTGGATGGACACCGGCTTCAAGAAGGACGAGCACGATCCGGAGAAACGCGCCGAGCGCCTGTGGTCCAAGGCCGCCGCCGACAGCATCGCGCTGGCCTGCCGCAGCAAGCAGGGTAACGTCACCGAGGAGTCCAAGCCGACCACCTCGATGGCGCCCGGCCTGTTCGACCTGACCAGCTTGCAGCGCGAGGCCAACGGCCGCTTCGGCTTCTCGGCCAAGAACACGCTGGGCCTGGCCCAGGCGCTGTACGAAAAGCACAAGGTGCTGACCTACCCGCGTACCGATTCGCGCCACCTGCCGGAAGACTACCTGGACACCGTCAAGGAAGTGCTGGGCGTGCTGGGCGAGAACCATAACTACCACACCTTTGCCAAGCAGATCCTGAGCAAGGGCTGGGTCAAGCCGAACAAGCGCATCTTCGACAACACCAAGATCTCGGATCACTTTGCCATCATTCCGACCGGCATCGCTCCGAAGAATTTGTCCGAACCGGAACAGAAGCTGTACGACCTGGTCACGCGCCGCTTCATGGCCGTGTTCTTCCCGGCCGCCGAGTTCCAGGTCACCACCCGCTACACCGAAGTGTCCGGCCACCAGTTCAAAACTGAAGGCAAGGTCATGACCAACGCCGGCTGGATGGCCATCTACGGCAAGGACGCGGTAGGCGAGGACGACAAGGAAGGCAGCGGCATGCTGGTGCCGGTCGCCAAGGGCGAGAAGGTCAAGACCGAGAAAGTCACGCCGAACGGCCTGGTCACCAAGCCGCCTGCGCGCTACTCGGAAGCGACGCTGCTGTCCGCCATGGAAGGCGCAGGCAAGCTGGTTGACTCCGACGAGCTGCGCGACGCCATGGCCGGCAAAGGCCTGGGCACGCCAGCCACGCGCGCCGCCATTATCGAGGGCCTGCTGGGCGAGAAATACCTGCTGCGCGAAGGCCGCGAACTGATTCCGACCGCAAAAGCGTCGCAGCTGATGACGCTGCTGCGCGGCCTGGGCGTGAACGAACTGACGGCGCCGGAGCTCACCGGCGAGTGGGAATACAAGCTGTCGCAAATGGAAAAGGGCCGCATCTCGCGCGAGGAATTCATGCGCGAAATCGCCCAGATGACGCAAATCATCGTCAAGCGCGCCAAGGAATACGACAACGACACCATACCGGGCGACTACGCCACCCTGGTCACGCCTTGCCCGAACTGCAACAGCGTGGTGAAAGAGAACTACCGCCGTTTCGCCTGCACCAAGTGCGAATTCTCGATGAGCAAAACGCCGGGCAGCCGCCAGTTTGAAATCGCGGAAGTGGAAGAACTGCTGAAGAACCGCACCATCGGTCCGCTGCAAGGCTTCCGCTCCAAGATGGGCCGCCCGTTCGCCGCCATCCTGCGCATCGTGCGCGACGAGGACATCAGCAACTTCAAGCTGGAGTTCGACTTCGGCCAGAACGACGAAGGCGGCGAGGACGGCGAGGGCGTGGACTTCACCGGCCAGACCCCGGTCGGTCCGTGCCCGAAATGCGCTGCCAATGTGTACGAGATGGGCCTGGCCTATGTGTGCGAGCACAGCGTGGCCAAGCCCAAGACCTGCGACTTCCGCAGCGGCCGCATCATCCTGCAGCAGGAGATCCTGCCCGAGCAGATGAGCAAGCTGCTCAACGACGGCAAGACCGACCTGCTGCCGGGCTTCGTCTCGCAGCGCACGCGCCGTCCGTTCAAGGCCTTCCTGACCAAGGGCAAGGACGGCAAGATCAGCTTCGAGTTCGAAGAACGCAAGGCCAAACCGGGCGCCAAGCCGAAAGCAGGCAAGGCGGACGAGGCGGAAGGCGCCGAAGGCGAAGCCGCGGTAGCGGCGGCGCCGGCCAAAAAGGTGGCAGCGAAGAAAGCCGCCGCGAAGCCGGCAGCCAAAAAAGCTGCAGCCAAGCCGGCGGCGAAAAAAGCCGCCGCCAAGCCGGCCGCCAAAAAGCCAGCCGCCAAAAAAGCCGCCGCCACAGCGGAATAAGCAAACGGGACCTTCGGGTCCCGTTTTTTTATTCAGGGTTCACGCGCAGCGCATCATGGCTTCACAGGCCGTCCCTATGCTTGCATGATTCACATCATCAGGGACAGCTCATGAACATTTTCACTTCGGTTGCCGTTATTTGCACGCGCTTGTGCTGCGCACTTCTGGGCTTTGGCATGCTCTTTGTTTCCATTCCGCTGGCGCTGTTCCTCAACGCGTTTTCTTCCGAGGAGGCGACGGTGTCGCCGTGGCAGGTGACGGTACTGGTGATAGGCGGCGCGTTCCTGCTGGCGTCCGGTTTTGTGATGTTCGCGGTGGGATGGCGGGGCAGGTACCCGGAGCGCGCTTATCGGGGCGCGACCTTTGCGCTGCTGCTGGTACCGCTTGCCGCCTGGGCCAAGCTGATGATCAGTCCGATCCAGTTTCCGCCAACGTATCTGGCGGTAGCGCTCAGCGCGTTTACCGTCTGGCTTTTGCTGCTGTGTGCTTGGCCGGAGCTGCTGGAAACGCCTACGCCAGCGACGTGACGCGCCAGTGGCCGCCGGCGAAGGGCAGGGTGGTGATGTCCCCGAGCGAAAACTGCTGTGTGGCCAGCGCGTCCGCGCCGGGCACTTCCTGGCCTTCCTTCCAGGCGCAGTTGGAGCCGGCGATGCGCCAGCCGCCGCCTTTGTGCAGCACCGTGAATTCGCCCCAGGTGGACGACTGCGGCGCGGCCGGGGAATAGGCGTCGGCGGGGCTGCCGCAAGCCCAGGCCATCCAGCGTTCGCCGATAATCAGGTAGGCCGCTGCGGCGCCGCCCGCCGCACCAGCCGGCGCCAGCCGCACGCCGCGCATCGGCGCGCCGGCCATGCGTACCCAGTCTTCCTCGTAGCTGGCGTCTAGGCCGGTTTCGTGGACCGCGTCCTCGCTGTCGAAGCGCATCCAGCCCGCGTCCAGTTCCGCGCTCAGCGCCGGGAAGGCGATTTCGGGCCGCCATTCGCAGCGCTCGCCCGCCACCACGGTGCTGCCCGCAAAGCCGGTTTGCGCGCTGAAACGGGCCAGCTGCGCCGGCGCCAGCGCGGCCAGCTGGGCGCGGCTGTCCAGCGACGGACGGTCGATCGGAATGCGCAGGTCGATATGGAAGCTGGCAGACTGGAACCACCAGACCTGAGTGCTCAGGTCGCTGGTGCCATTGCTGCGCCAGATGCCGGTGCGCCGCCACAAGCCTTGATAGATCGCAGGAACTGTCATCACCGCAAGTCGTCGGTATAGAAGTAGACCGTGCCGCGTATGGCGGACGGAGCTGCCTGCAGCGCGGCGGCCAGCGCTTTGGCGTCCGGTTCCGCCATGCCGTCCTTGGCGATGGTGGCCGGTGCGTAGGGCGCATGCGATGCTGCACGGTAAGAAACAATATGATCGAAATCGGGACGGCTGTCGATCTCCTTGATGAGGTAACGCTGTTTCCCGTTGCCTACTTGCACATAAGTTGCGGTGGAGTTTGTTTTTTCGGCTGGCGAGAGTGGCCGGAACAGCAAAACTTTATCCACCACCAATGTTGCAGCGCTGTACTGCGTCTTGCCGCCCTGCTCGAAATGGCCGAGCACCAGGTCGGCCTTGAACTGGCGCAGCGGCGCGGCGGCGTCCGGCGCCAAACGGTCCAGTTCGAATTTCTCCGGGTCCACGGTCCACAGCGCGGTCTTGCCGTCCAGCCGGCTTTTCAGCGCCGCGTCCAGCCTGGCGTCCGCCACGTGCACTTGCAGCACCACCTGGTAGTCGTGCGGCGCATGGAACATGGGCAGGTGCGAGGCATACAAGCCCTCCTTGCCGCCGAACAGCGCCATGCCGTGGGTGCCGTAAGTGGGGCCGGCCGCCATTGCGGAGGCGGCGAACAGGCAGCCGGCCGCTGCCATTGCCGCTGCGCGCGGCCATTTTGTATGGATGAGTGATTTCATACCGTAATGGTATGCGGCCCCGCGCGGGGCGTACAGCCCAGCTTGTGTCTGCGTCTACGTAGTTTCCACGAGGCACTAATTTTAACTCCGTGTTACACTCTTATCCTTCCCTAGCAGTTCTGTCAATACGAGTGTGGCTTTTTCGCACATGCCGCACGCTGTCTCAATGTCGTAATCGCTGTTTCCCTATGGACGCACTGGCACCAGTTTTCAGCCGGGGCGCGGTTAATCCGCCTGTGTCCCATATTTAGTTTTTGAGAGAAAAAATGAAAAACCTGAAAATTGGCACCCGCCTCGCCGGCGGCTTTGGACTTGTCTTGCTGCTAACTATGCTGATGACCTGGATAGGCCTGAGCCATATGCAGGCCGTGGCGGAAGCGACCAGCGAAATGATGCAGCAGCCGCTGGCCAAGGAACGCATGATTTCCGACTGGTACCGCCTGATCCACACCAGCGTGCGCCGCACCACCGCCATTTCCAAGTCCAGCGACGCCAGCCTGGGGCCCTTCTTTGCCGCCGACGCCGCCGCTTCCAGCAGCGAAGTGAACGAGCTGCAAAAGAAGGTTGAGCCGCTGCTGGAAAGCGGCGAGGAAAAGCAGCTGTTTGCCACCATGATCGCCGCGCGCAAGCGCTATGTCGCGTCGCGCGACGGCATCGTGGCGCTGAAGAAGGCAGACAAGTTCGAGGAAGCCGCCGAACTGCTGGAAAAGAATTTCATCCCCGACGGCAAGGCTTACCTGGACGCGCTCAGCGGCCTGCTGGTCATGCAGCGCCAGAGCATAGACGCCAACGCGGCCCGCATCGACGCCAGCTACCAGAAAAACCGCCGCTTCATGCTGGGCTTCGCCGCCGCCGTGCTGGCGCTGGGTGGCCTGTGCGCCTGGCGCCTGACCACCGGCATTACCCGGCCGCTGGGCCGCGCCGTGGAAGTTGCCACCGCCGTGGCCGCCAATGACTTGCGCAGCGACATCGTCGTCGACAGCAGCGACGAAACCGGCAAGCTGCTGCAGGCGCTGAAAACCATGAACGACGGCCTGGTCCGCATCGTCGGCGAAGTGCGTTCCGGCACCGACCAGATCGCCACCGCCTCGCACCAGATCGCCGCCGGCAACCAGGACCTGTCCAGCCGCACCGAGCAGCAAGCCGGCAGCCTGGAGGAGACCGCTTCGTCGATGGAGGAACTGACCTCGACCGTGAAGCAGAACGCCGACAATGCGCGCCAGGCCAACCAGCTGGCCGTGGCCGCGTCGCACGTCGCCGAGCGCGGCGGCGAGGTGGTGGGCGAAGTGGTGGACACCATGGAATCGATCAACGCTTCGGCGCGCAAGATCGTCGACATCATCAGCGTGATCGACGGCATTGCTTTCCAGACCAACATCCTGGCGCTGAACGCCGCCGTAGAGGCCGCCCGTGCAGGCGAACAGGGTCGTGGTTTTGCGGTGGTGGCCACGGAGGTGCGCAATCTGGCGCACCGCAGCGCCGCCGCCGCCAAGGAAATCAAGGTGCTGATCGACGACTCGGTGGGCAAGGTTGAGAACGGCAGCAAGCTGGTCGAACAGGCCGGCATGACCATGAGCGAAGTGGTGGACAGCATCAAGCGCGTGACCGACATCATGGGCGAAATCACCTCGGCCAGCATGGAACAGAGCGCCGGCATCGAGCAGGTCAATGAAGCGATTATCCAGATGGACCATGTGACGCAGCAGAATGCGGCGCTGGTGGAAGAGGCCGCCGCTGCCGCGGGCGCGCTGGAGGAGCAGGCGGAATCGCTGGCGGACGTGGTGAGCGTGTTCAAGCTGTCCGAGCCGTATAGCCATGCGCCGGCGCTGACCTTGCACAAATCGGCCGCCGCCGCGCCGCGCGCCGCCAACCGGCATGCGCTGCGCTTGAGCGCGTAATCGGCCAACTCTGCAGCGTGCGCTGCATAAATCCCAAACTGTGTAGAGTGTGACAACAACTACATGCTTTGGGAGAAATTATGCGAAATACCTGCTTGAAATTGAGCGCCCTGTGCGCCGCGCTGCTGCTGTCCGCCTGCCAGACCACGCCGACCGGCTCCAGCGCCGCCCAGGACGAGGCGCCCTCGCCGAAGAACCCCGAGTTCACCACGGAAATGGCGAAATTCAACGCCCAGTTCCCGAACCCGAAAGTCAGCAAGTACGAGGAAGAGTCCATCGCCTTCAACAACGCGCAGAAGTTCGACGAGCGCGGCAACTGCCACGGCAAGTCCAAGTATCCGGTCACCATCATGCTGCTGCTGGACGCGAACGGCAAAGTCATCAGCACCGTGACGGACGTGGAAAACGGCAAGGCGGCCTGCTTCCGCCAGTCCTACGCGGCGGTCCAGTTCCCCAAACCGCCCATCGCGCCTTACCGCAAGGCCATGCTGCTCAGGTAATCACTGCTCGACGGCGATCATATTGTCGTCCGGCTTGCGGTCGATCAGCTTGTTGTCCGGATCGATGCCCGCCCTGGCCGGGCGGCCGCTGACCACCAGCGTGTAAGTGCTTTCCTTTTGCGTGACCAGCTTGCGCTCGCGCAGCAGGCTGTTGCCGTCCTTGTCGTCCACGCCCACATCGATCAGGTCGCGGATCGGCATTTCCTTCTCGGCCCCCAGTTCGTCCGCGCGCAGCTTGCTGGCGTGGACTTTCAGCGTCACCTCGTATTTGCCGTCCGGACGCTTGCGCGCCGTTGCGCTCAGCGCGCGGCTGTCGTGCAGCACGATGGCGTTGAACAGGTCGTCGATCAGATAAGCCTGGTCCGGCTGCGCAATCTTGCGCAGCGCATCCACCAGCACCGTCACGCTGGGATAGGGCGCGGTGTGGAAGGCGTGCTGCGCCAGCAGGCCTTTCAGCACGCCGTTCACCCGCTCTTCGCCCAGGATGTCCTGCAGCTGGTACATGGCCAGGCTGCCCTTGCGGTAGTGGATGTAGGGCTGGTTCTCGTTGTCCGCCAGCGGCAGCTCCTTCTTGTTTTCCAGCGCGCGGCCCATCAGGTAATGGTTCAGGTCGTAGCGCAGGAAGCGGCGCATCTTGTCGGCGCCGTACTGCTTCTTCATCACCATCAGCGCCGAGTACTCGGACAGCGTTTCGCTCAGCACCGTGGCGCCGCGCGTGTCGCCGCCCACCAGCTGGTGCGCCCACCATTGATGCGCCACTTCATGCGCCGTCACGTAGAAGGGGTAGTCCACGTCCTTGGGATTCTTGTCGTCCACCTTGGCGATGAAGCCCACGCTTTCCGAATACGGGATGGTGTTCGGGAAGGACTGCGCGAACGCGGCGTAGCGCGGGAACTCCACAATGTGCACCACCTTGTGCTGGTAGGGGCTGAAGTTCCTGGTGTAGTACTCCAGCGCGTCCTTCACGCCCTTGGCCATGCGGTCCAGATTATATTCGTGGCCGGGCTGGTAGTAGATTTCTATGCCCACGTCCTGCCACCAGTCATGCTTGACGGTGTAGCGGGCCGACTGGAAGGCGTAGAAGTTCAGGATGGGCTTGTCCATCTTGTAGTGGAAGTAGCGCCGGCCCTTGGCTTTCCATTCCTTTTCCAGCGTGCCGGGCGCCACGGCGGTCTGGTCGGCGCTGGTGCTGACCACGGCGTCGAAGGTCACCCAGTCGGCGTCGCTGCCGATGTAGTTATTGGCCAGGCCTTTGGGATCGTCGCGCGGCAGGGCGCGTTCCTGCGCCGGCAGGCCGTGGCGCTTGCGGTCGCGCGGGTCGGTCAGCTCGGCCTGGCGCTGGTAGCCGATGTGCGGCAGCTTGGTGTTGTTGAAGAAGGTGCCGTTGCCCACCACCGGCGTGTCCTGGCCCAGGCCGAGGATGCCTTTGGGCGCGTACACCAGTTCGAATTCCAGCGGCATGCGCGCACCCGGCGCCAGCGGCGTGGACAGGGTGTAGCTGTACACGCCCAGCTGCTCGTCCCTGGTCTTCAGGTGCGCCACCTGGCCGAAGCGCAGCGGCTGCATGTCGGCCGTCGTATCCTGCGTGACGTAGATTTCGCTGATGGGCTGGCCGCTCTTGTTCTCGAGCATGTAGCGGCCCTTCACTTGCAGGCGGCGCTTTTCCGGTTCGATGGCCACGCCCAGCCGCACGTCCGTGATGCGCGGCTGCGCCAGGCCGGCCAGCTGCTTGTATTTGCGTTCATAGTCCGCGCGCTCGGCCAGCTGGCGGTAGGCGGATTTGTAGTTGTTGGCGATGTGCAGGTTGTAGAACAGCACGCCGCCGGCGCCCAGGAAGATGCTTGCGCCCAGGGCCAGCGTGGCCAGCACCGGCATGGTGAGCGCATGGCGCGCCAGCGAGACGCGCTGGCGCCATTCGGTGTTGTTGCCGCGCGCCCAGAACAGCAGCGACAGCACCACCAGGATCAGCGCCGCGCCGCTCCAGTACAGTTCGAACCAGCGCTCGCGCACCAGGTAGTGGCCGTAGCCGTTCATGGCCGAGTAGACGAAGCTGGGCGACGTGCCGTACACCAGCATCGGGTGTTCCATGCCCAGCGAGGGCAGGGTGATGCTGGCCACGTAGTACAGGATCATGGCGAAGTGCGCCATGTATTTGTGGTTGATCAGCACTTGCGCGGCAATGGCCAGCACCGCCACCAGCGCGTAGGCCGGCAGCTGCACGGTGAACAGGTGCTGGAAGTACAAGCCGGGTTCGAGCTGGAAGTAGCCGTGGAAGATCTGTATCGTCATGCCGCAGACCATGACCACCAGCATCAGCAGCGCCTGCAGGCCGATCAGCGCGAACAGCTTGGACAGCAGCGGCAGCCAGCTCGGCACCGGCAGCGCGTCCAGCATCTGCGCCATGCGGTTCTCGCGCTCGCGCCACACCAGCTCGCCTGCGTAGAAGGTGGTCAGCACCAGCATGAACAGGGCGAACGTTTCCGACACCATTTCCAGCACCATATAGGTGACCGGATAGGTCTTGGTGCCGTACATGGAGCCCATGTCCAGCGCGCCGGCGAACATGGTCAGCACGCCGGCCAGCACGATCACCAGGAAGTAGACGTTCTTCACCGTTTCGCGCAGGTTCAGGTAGATGTTTTTGAGCAGCAGCAAGCCCAGGCTGCGCGACTTGAAGTCCGGCGCCTCGTGCGTGTGGCTGGCCGACTGGCTGATGCGCAACTGCGGTTCGGCGTCGCCGCGCGCGTCGGCCTTGCCGCTGTCTATGCTGCTGACAAAGCGGAAGCGCCAGTAGCCCAGCAGCAGCACCACCACCGAGAACGAGGTCCAGATCACGCGGTTCAGCAGGTACACGCCTTCCGGCAGCACCAGGCGCGTGTTGCGCTCGGCGATGGGCCAGTATTCGGTGAGGTTGATGGCGGCGGCGGTGCCGAAGGGGTCGATCAGCGCGGCCAGCGTCTTGTAGTCCAGGTCGCGCGCCAGGCCGGGCGCGACGATGTAGCCGATCAGCATGACCACGCTGGAAATATAGACCGGCAGCATGCGCCGCGTGAGCGCGGCCAGCACGAAGAAGATGGCGCCGAAGATGAACAGATTGGGCAGCAGCGTGACGAAATAGGGGATCAGCCAGGCGGCCAGCGGCGGGCTGCCCAGCCGTTCGGGATCGACGCCCGGGATGAAGGTGCCCAGCCAGGCGCCCAGCAGGATGGACGCGAACACCACCGCCAGCGTCAGGTAGGCGCCGATGAAGCGGCCCAGCATGTACTGGTACTTGCGGATGGGCGCGCTGAAGAAGAAGTGGTGCATATCGTATTCGAAGTCCTGCTGCACCGAGCGGCCCATCATGGCGGCCACCACGATCACGCCCAGGCAGCCGAGGAAGCTGGCGGTGAACATGATGGAGCGCGGCGCGTTGATGAACACGCGGCCGCCGAAGGTGACCACGGCTTCCTTGAACACGCCGCCGGCGGCCGCCATCCACAGCATGGCCAGCAGCAAAAACATGCCGAAATAAACCCAGGTGGACAGCAGCTTGAGGCGCTGGCGCGCTTCGAACAGGGCGATGGCGAGCATGGTGGCCGCCTTAATCGCAGTTGTCGGCGGCGTTGTGGCGGCCGGCGATGGTGGCGAAGTACAGGTCTTCCAGGTCGCCGATGGCTTCCTCAAAACCGTCGCCCGGATCGTCGTCGCTGTAGACGTGGATCAGCGTGCGGCCGGACAGCAAGCGGGTGGAGATGACGGCGTGGCGGGTCTGGAACTGCTGCAGGTCGCGCTTGTCCACGAAGCGCGCCCAGATCTTGCAGCTGATGTCGTCGATCAGCTGCTGGGTCTGGCCGGTGAGCAGCAGATGGCCCTTGTTGATGATGGCCATATTGGCGCACAGGTCCGCCACGTCGCTGACGATGTGGGTGGACAGGATCACGGTGCGGTCTTCGCCGATGTCGGACAGCAGGTTGTGGAAGCGCACGCGCTCCTGCGGGTCCAGGCCGGCCGTGGGCTCGTCCACGATAATCAGTTTCGGGTCGCCCAGCAGGGCCTGGGCGATGCCGAAGCGCTGCCGCATGCCGCCCGAGAAGGTGCCCAGCTTCTGGTGGCGCACCTCGAACAGATTGGTCTGCTGCAGCAGGCCGTCCACCACTTCGCGCCGGCGGGCGCGGTTGGACAGGCCCTTGAGCACCGCGAAATGGTCCAGCAGCTCATAGGCCGAAACCTTGGGATAGACCCCGAAGTCCTGCGGCAGATAGCCCAGCAGGCGGCGGATCTCGTCCTTCTCGTCCAGCACGTCCAGCTCGCCCAGGAAGACCGAGCCGGAATCGCATTCCTGCAGCGTCGCCAGCGTCCGCATCAGGGTGGACTTGCCGGCGCCGTTGGGCCCCAGCAAGCCGAACATCCCGGCCGGTATCGTGAGCGAAATATTGTCCAGCGCCACCACCCCGTTGGCGTAAGTTTTGGACAAATTGCGAATGCGTAATTCCATGCTGACTCCTGTCGTGACCTGCTGCACTGCAACAGGCCGTACCACTATTCAATGTTGGCATTGTATTGAAATTGCCGCTCAGCGGTGGCTTGATTGCGACAGTCGGCAAAATCGGGGTTCCAGAGCGCGCAAAGCGGGGAACGGGGCAGCGGGCCGCTAGTTCCGGAACAGCACCTGTTCGCGGCTGAACCACCAGCGGCACAGGGCCAGCAGCGCGCCGGCCGTGACCGTGCTCGACACCAGGATCACCGCGAACATGCTGTAATCCATAGTGCCTTTGACCAGTTCCTTCATGGCCAGCGCCACATTGGTCAGCGGCACCATGGCCCACAGCCAGTTCAGTTCCACGCCCGGCAGCAGGGCCACCATCACCGGCAGCAGCGACAGCAGCATCAGCGGCGAGATCAGCCCGGCCGCCTCCTTGTAGCTCTTGGCGTAGATGGACAGCGACAGCAGCACCGAGGCGAAGATGGCGGCGGTGGGCGCCAGCATCAGCGCCAGCATGGCCATGTCCAGCGCGCCGATGGAGCTGACCATGGCGGCCACGCCGGCCGGCGCCGCGCTGCCGAAGGCGAACAGCAGCACGCTCATGCTGCCCACCATGAGCAGGGACGAGGTCAGGCCTATGCTGAACAGCACCAGGAATTTGGCCAGCACGATGGAACTGCGCGGCACCGGCGCCAGCAGCAGCGTTTCCAGCGTGCCGCGCTCCTTTTCCCCCGCGCCCAGGTCGATGGCCGGATACATGGCCGCCATCAGGCAGCCCATCAGCAGGAAGTAGGGCAGCAGGCCGCCCAGCACGGCGCCCATCTGCTCCCGCTTGCCCGCCGTGGAGCGCTCCTCCAGCATGACGGGATTGAGGGCGAAGCGCAGCTGCTTCTTGCTCAGGTTGAGCGCCGACAGCTCGTGCTCGCGCAGCTCGGCGTTGACCGCGTCCAGCTCGGCCGACACGCGCTTGCGGATCACGTCCATGCTCACCGCGCTGTTGTAATGCAGCGCCACGCTGGCCTGCTCCTTGCCTTGCAGGCGCTGCTGGTAGGCGGGCGGGATCACCAGGGCGAACTTGATCACCTCCTTGTCGATCGCGCTGCGGATCTGCTCGGGCGAGGCCAGCGCCACTTCGCGGAAGCCGCGCTCGGCCGTGAAGCGCTGCGCCAGGCCGGGGGCGTATTCCTTGCCGAACACGGCATAGGTCAGCTCGGCGGTGCGCGCCTTGTTGAACAGATTGGTGGACAGGTAGCTGAAGCCGCCCATGATGAGCGGCATGGCCAGCACCGGTATCAGCACGGTGAAGATGAAGGTCTTGCGGTCGCGCGCCAGCTCCAGGATTTCTTTGAGGTAAATGGTCCACATGGCTCAGTCCTCGCGGTTGATGACGCCGATAAAGGCGTCGTACAGGTCGGCGCTGCCGCCCAGCTGGCGCAGCTGGTCGACCGTGCCGTTGAAGGCGGTCTTGCCGTGGTTGATGATGCAGACGCGGTCGCACAGCTTTTCCACCTCGTGCAGGTGGTGGGTGGAGAACACCAGCGGTATGCGCAGCGCCTTGTAGCTGGCGATGAAGTCCAGCAGGATCTTGGAGGCCATCACGTCCAGGCCGGTGGTCGGCTCGTCCAGGATAACAATTTGTGGTTCGTGCACCACGGTGCGGGCGATGGCGCACTTCTGTTTCATGCCGGTGGACAGCTGGTCGGCGCGCTTGCTGCCGTAGTCCTGCATCTGCAGCAATTCGAACAAATAGTCGCAGCGGCGCTTCAGGTGGGCGCTGTCCATGCCGTGCAGGCGGCCGAAATACTCGACGTTCTCGCGCGCCGTCAGGCGTCCGTACAGGCCGGTGGAGCCGGACAGGAAGCCAATCTGCTGGCGCGCCAGCAGCGGCTGTTGCAACAGATCCACGCCGTTCACCAGGGCCTTGCCGGCGTCCGCCTTGAGCGCGGTCGACAGCAGGCGCAGGGTGGTGGTCTTGCCGGCGCCGTTGGGGCCGAGCAGGCCCAGCACTTCGCCGGGCGCGCAGCTGAAACTGACGTCGCGCACCGCATGGAACCAGCCGTCGTGGCCGCGCGGATCGCGCGTGGCCGGTGCCGCGCCCTTCTGCCGGGGCAGCTGGAAGCGCTTGGCCAAGCCCTGAACTTCGAGCATTTTATTGTCCTGTTGTAAATATGGTGAGCAAGGGTAGCATGCCAAAATTCTCACATGCAAGATACAAAATGGTTTTGTCTTGCTATAGTCGTGCCACTATGAAAAACAGTCTGTTGATCGACACAGCCACCAAGGAAAAGATTCTCGCGGTAACCCGCTGCGGCACCACCGTGTCCGAAGCCACCGGTTTCTTCCGGGTGGCGCTGGGCCTGCATTACCTGTCCGGACTGATGACCAAGGAAACGCTGGACTTCAAGCGCCTGGACAAGGAATACAACCGCTTCATCTACCATGCCATCGGCAAGGGCCACAGCATCACCAGCATCCTGCAGTACCTGAGCGGCGAGAAGGTGATCAAGGTGGTGGAGTCGGCGCGTTTCCTGCGCGCCTTCAGCGAGTACTGCGACGCGGTGCCGGTCGACAGCATTCCCTTCCTGCTGGGGCTGAACCTGGGCGTGGCCAAGGATTTGTCCGGCATCGACGTGCGCGGGCCGGTGGCGGACTGGATCGAGCGCCAGCGCATCCTGCGCGAGGAGAGGGAAGGCGGGGTGTAAAATGCTGGCTTCTGAACCAGCTTGAGCAGAGCACCATGGCAGCAAACCATTTCCATACTCCCCTGGACCGTTTCATTGCCGGCGCCGACAAGGCGCTGCGCGTGGTGGCGGGCGTGGCGTCGGCCTCGCGTCCGAACCCCGCCGTGCATGCGGCCGATGCGGCGCTGAGCGAGTCCGAGCAGCGCCACGCGGCCGGCCTGATGCGCGTGAACCACGTGGGCGAAGTGATGGCGCAGGCGCTGTACAACTCGCAAGGGCGCTTCGCGCGCAGCGAGGAGATCCGCCGGCAGTTTGAAATTGCTTCGCGCGAGGAAGAGGACCACCTGGCCTGGACCGCGCAGCGCCTGGGCGAGCTGGGCTCGCAGATCAGTGTGCTCAATCCGCTGTTTTACGCCGGCGCCTACGCGCTGGGCACGGTGGCGGCGGTGCTGGGCGATGCGCGCAGCCTGGGCTTTGTAGTGGAGACCGAGCGCCAGGTGGAGGCGCATCTGGCCAGCCACCTGGACAAGCTGCCGCCGCAGGACGCCAAGTCGCGCGCCATCGTCGAGCAGATGCGGGTGGATGAGGTGGCGCACGGCGCAGCCGCGCAGGAGATGGGGGCCGAAACCGCCCCCCTGCCGGCGCGCCTGGCCATGACGGCCATGGGCAAGCTGATGACCAGCACCGCGTATTACATTTAGTCCCCTGCCGGACCTCAGCCTTCCACGATCTCGTAGGAATGCGTGATCTCGGCCGTCTTGGCCAGCATGATGGAGGCCGAGCAGTACTTGTCGTGCGACAGCGACACCGCGCGTTCCACCGTGGTCTGCTTGAGATTCTTGCCGGTCACGGTGAAGTGGAAATGGATCTTGGTGAACACTTTCGGATCGGTATCGGCGCGATCGGCCTTCAGCGTCACGTCGCAGCCGCGCACGTCCTCGCGGCCGCGCTTCAGGATCAGCACCACGTCATAGGCGGTGCAGCCGCCCGTGCCCAGCAACACCATTTCCATCGGGCGCGGCGCCAGGTTGTGGCCGCCGCCTTCCGGCGCGCCGTCCATATTGACCAGGTGGCCGGAGCCGGTCTGGGCCAAGAAACTCATCCCGGACGGGCCGTTCCAGCTGACTTTGCATTCCATTTCATCTCTCCGTAAAAAAACTTTGCCACTATTGTAATGGAGCAAAGCCGGCCGCGCTTTGCGCCGGTGCCGTTGTTTTGTTGCGGTGCCGCATCTTCCGCTGCAAAACAGTAAATCCCCAGTGGATATTCATCTGCAATGCACTGCAACATAATTATTGCCGTGAACCACGCAATCTCGCATACTGATGCGCGTCCGCTTCTCCTTCTATCCCTGCTTTCATCCTTTTTTATACAGGTAGGTAACCATGAACAACATGACTGCATCCGAGACCGGTTTCAAGCACCTGTGCCACTACGGCGAGCTGGCCTTGCCCGGCATGACCAAGAGCGGCGAGCTGCCGGACGACTTCACCATGAATTCCCCGGTTGGCGTTGCGCGCGACAACTACAACCACGTCTGGGTGTGCGACACCGGCAACAGCCGCGTGCTGGTCTTCACGGCCGACTTCGGCACGCTGCTGCACGTGATCGACGGCGTCCCGGGCAGCACCGGCCTGGACCAGCGCCTGCTCATGCCCTTCCACCTGTGCCCTCACCCCAGCGACGACATCATGTACTGCACCGACATGGGCAACGGCCGCGTGGTGGCGTTCGAGTACGATGAGCACAGCGCGGACTTCCAGTTCGCCTTCGGCAACGTCGCCAGCAAGAACTTTTTGCCGCTGTCCGACCCCAACGGCATCACCGTGATCAAGGAGGCGGACGGCGAGCACTACATCTACGTGGCCGACGAGTTCTTCCACACCGCGGGCGACGTGCGCAGCCGCTGCGTGAAATTCACGCTGGCGGGCGACTTCGTGCTGCAGTTCCGCGCCGTGCAAGACCAAAACAGCACCCACGAGCTGCTGTGGCCGCAAGGCCTGGCCAGCGACTCGAAAGGCAACCTCTACCTGGCCAACACCGGCTACTACGAAATCCTGAAGATCGATACCGCCTGGCCCATCAAGAACGAAACCGTGCAGGCCACCCGGGAAACCGCGCTGCTGCACGGCTTCGGCCAGCCCACCGGCATCGGCAAGTTCAATGTGATGCGCTCGGTGTGCGTGATCGACGACTACGTTTTCGTGCCGGGCCAGGTGGAAAACTCCATCATGGTCTACAACCCGGAAGGCAAGCTGCAGGAGAAGGTGATGGGCATGCTGCCCATGTGGAACCACGAGCCCGAGCCTGTGCATTCCTATACCGACCTGATCTACGGCGCGCTGGAAGACCGCGTCTTCGTCGGCCCCTACCAGATCTGCGCCGGCAAGGAAAAGAACACCTATTACATCAGCGAGCCGTTCGCCTCGACGGTGCTGCACGTGAGCATCAACATCATCGACGACAGCCTGCCCACCGTGGCCGTGCTGCTCGACAGCGTGGGCCACCGCCGCGACAACGCCTCCCGCGCCCTGGCCACCTCGCAGTTCAATTGCATGACCTCGGTGATCCGCGTCGACCCCAACCGCAAAGGGGATGGCGTCCTGCCCAGCAATAACTGGTGGGACGGCTGGGCCAAGACCACGGCCGGCGTCTACCAGTACTGGTACAACCACGTGCTCAAGCCCGCCGGGCTGGACCCGCTGGCCCATGTGGGCACGTCCTCGTACAACATCGATTCCGGCAACTGGTGCCTGAAGACCTTCAACACCGCCGTCAATCCCTACGCGCAATTGCAGGACATGGTGCGCGGCTTCTTCACGCCCGGCGACATCGCCATGACGGCCTACTACCCGTCGCAGCCGCTGCTGGGTCAGGTCTGCCCCGGCACGCCGCTGATCTTCATCACCAACTTCAATATGTGCACGGTGTCCATGTACCAGTACGGGCCGAACGGGCATTTGCTGAACTACGGCGTGCCTTTCGGGCGCGAAGGCGTGGGCGGCGAGGGCACTTTGAAGGCGCCGCAGGGCATCACGGTCAACAGCCACGGCGAAATCTATATCGCCGACTCGCTCAACAACCGCATCTCGCAGTGGCAGCTGCAGGCCACCGGCATCGTCAGCTTCGTCAGGAATTTCGTGTGGGAAGAGGACGGCAAGCCGCTGGCCTCGTTCACCCCGTGCGATATGGATGTGGATTCGCAGGACCGCCTGTTCGTGTGCGACCAGTTCAACAACTGCATCCGCGTGTTCGACCGCGACGGCAAGAGCCTGTGGAGCTACGGCGAGGCCGGTTATTGCGACGACCTGGAGCAAGATTATGAAAAATTCTACCTGCCGGCCAGCCTGTGCATAGACGAGGACGACAACCTCATCGTCAACGACCTGGTGAACCGCGCGCTGAAGGTGTTCAAGATCGGCGAAAACACGCTGACCTACAAGACCGGCGACCTGGTGTTCAAGAAATACCCGGAGGCGGGCGGCGTGTGGATGCCCTTCTTTATCTATGCGCACAAGGGGAATGTGTACGTGCCGGACACCACCTTCAACGTCGTGAACGTATATGGTTATTGAATAAGCATGTAGTTGTATTTGTTGTTCGCTTGCGATACCTTGGTGCTGGCTATTGCCTTGAAATCAAAACCTTTCTGAAAATGAATAAGACCATCATTTGCAAAGTTTTCCTTCGAGTGCTTGCAATTTTTATTTTATATTTCGGGCTTGCTTCTGTCCTTGGCGGCAGGCCTGGACATGGCTTGGTCAATATCGGATTTTCGATTTACGTCGCCTTGTGTGGCACCGATGATGTGCTTGCACTTTGGCATATCCGCAACCAGAACTTATCTTCTGTTCAGAAAGTGGATAGTCCAGTTTGGTTTTCCTTGTTGGCGACGATTGGGATGGTTTTGATGGTAACGGGCTTTGCGCTTCAGATATTTTAATCAGCCATACAAACGGTAGAGGAGGCGATGATACGTCGACTCCTGGTGAGATCGGGTGTTCCGTTTGGATTTGCTGAAGACTTTGCGTGAGGCCGAGCGCACTTGCCGGCAGCGCCAGGCGTACGGACCTCAATGTCCCGCCAACCCAAAGTCAGCTTGACGGACATGGCCGGCCGGGGTTATACTTGCCGGCTTTCCCGTTCGCTCAGGGAAAGTAAACAACAAGGATGCGTCCGCTGCAACACCGGGGCGGAACCACCAGATGAGCGTTTTTATCTTTCACAGAAAGTCATAACATGAAAACTTTTTCCGCTAAGGGCCATGAAGTCCAGCGCGATTGGTTCGTGATTGACGCGACGGACAAAGTCCTCGGCCGTGTTGCCAGCGAAGTGGCACGCCGACTGCGCGGCAAGCATAAGCCAGAGTTCACCCCTCACGTCGACACCGGTGACTTCATCGTCATCATCAACGCAGGCAAACTGCGCGTGACCGGTACCAAAGCAACCGAGAAGACCTACTACCGTCACTCGGGCTACCCAGGCGGCATCTACGAGACCAACTTCCTGAAAATGCAACAGCGTTTCCCAGGCCGTGCTCTCGAAAAGGCTGTCAAGGGCATGCTGCCTAAAGGCCCACTGGGCTACGCCATGATCAAGAAGCTGAAAGTATACGCCGAGGGTTCGCACCCACACGCTGCTCAGCAACCTAAAGCACTCGAAATCTAAGGAACTGACATGATCGGTAACTACAACTACGGCACCGGCCGTCGCAAGAGTGCAGTGGCTCGCGTGTTCATCAAGGCAGGCACTGGCCAAATCATCGTTAACGGCAAGCCAGCGGCTGAGTACTTCTCCCGCGAAACCGGCCTGATGGTAATCCGTCAACCACTGGAACTGACCGGCAACGTTGAGCGTTTCGACATCAAAGTCAACGTACACGGCGGCGGCGAGTCCGGCCAGGCTGGTGCTGTTCGTCACGGCATCACCCGCGCACTGATCGACTACGATGCAGCTCTGAAGGGCGACCTGGCACGTGCCGGCTTCGTCACTCGCGATGCTCGCGAAGTTGAGCGTAAAAAAGTTGGTCTGCGCAAAGCACGTCGCGCAAAGCAATTCTCGAAGCGTTAATTTGCTTCCTACAGCGTGCGCTACGGCGCATGCTGGCGAGAAAGCCGCCCGGTACGCCGGGCGGCTTTTTTTCAGCCCTGCTAAAATGGGCGTCCCCTCTTTATTTAACTCCCAAGGAAAGAACATGATCAAAGTTGGCATCGTCGGCGGCACCGGATACACCGGAGTGGAACTGCTGCGATTGTTGGCCGTCCACCCTCAAGTGCAGCTGACGGCGATTACGTCGCGCAAAGAGGACGGCTTGCCGGTGGCTGACATGTATCCTTCCCTGCGCGGCCGCGTCAAGCTGGCGTTTTCGGCGCCGGACAAGGTCGACCTGGCCCAGTGCGACGTGGTGTTCTTCGCCACCCCGCACGGCGTGGCCATGGAGCAGGCGCCGGCGCTGCTGAAGGCGGGCGTGAAAGTGATCGACCTGGCGGCGGACTTCCGCATCAAGGACCAGGCCGTATTTGAAAAGACGTACAAGATTCCGCACACCGCGCCGCAGCTGATCGAAGAGGCCGTGTACGGCCTGCCGGAGCTGAACCGCGAAGACATCAAGGCCGCCAAGCTGATCGCCAACCCGGGCTGCTACCCGACCACCATGCAGCTGGGCTTTGTGCCGCTGCTCAAGGCCGGCATCATCGACGCGGGCAACCTGATCGCCGACTGCAAGTCCGGCGTGTCCGGCGCCGGCCGCAAGGCCGAGATCGGCATCCTGTTCTCCGAATCGAGCGACAACTTCAAGGCCTACGGCGTGTCCGGCCACCGCCACACGCCGGAGACGGTGGCCCAGCTGCAGCGTTTCAGCAGCGGCAAGGTCAACCTGATCTTCACGCCCCACCTGGTGCCGATGATACGCGGCATGCACTCCACCTTGTACGCGCGCCTGACCAAGGACGTGACGAATGAGGAACTGCAGGCGCTGTTCGAAGACGCCTACAAGGACCAGCCCTTCGTGGACGTGATGCCGTTCGGCTCGCACCCGGAAACCCGCAGCACGCGCGGCGCCAACACGCTGCGCCTGGCGCTGCACCGTCCGGACAACGGCAACACCGTCATCGTGCTGGTGGTGCAGGACAATCTGGTCAAGGGCGCATCCGGCCAGGCCGTGCAGTGCATGAACCTGATGTTCGGCCTGGAAGAAGGCATGGGCCTGGACAACATCGCCCTGATGCCATAAACAGTGGCGAAAAAATGGCAGGGCAGCGGCGCCTCGGCGCCGCCCACCGTCCTGGTGGAACGCAAGGCGCCGCTGCTGGCGCGCATCGCCGGCGTGGCCGTGGTGCTGGCGCTGGCCGGCGTGCTGCTGGTGTGGGGCGTGGACTTGGGCGGACGCATCTTTGGCGCCAGCCGGGGCGCGCCCACGCCGGAGCAGCAGCTGGCGCAGGTGCAGGCCGAACTGGCGCAAATGACCGCCGAGCGCGACGCGCTGCAGGCCATCGTCAAGAAAGCCGGCTTGCCGCTGCCGGGCCAGGAAGCAAAAATTGTTGCCCCGGAACCAAAGCCGGTACAGGAAATCAAGCCTTGACAGCATGAGTCCGGACTAAGGTCTATAATGGCCGTATGAATTTTTAGGAGTAGCACATGAATGCAGTAGCCGAAGTGCAAGACGAAGTAATCCCGGTCCCTATCGTATTCACCGACAGCGCCGCGCAGAAAGTTGCGCAACTGATCGAAGAAGAGGGCAATCCAGACCTGAAACTGCGCGTATTCGTGCAGGGTGGCGGCTGCTCGGGCTTCCAGTACGGTTTCACGTTTGATGAAATCGTCAACGAAGACGACACCACCATGGACAAGAACGGCGTGCAGCTGCTGATCGACTCCATGAGCTACCAGTACCTGATCGGCGCGGAAATCGACTACAAGGACGACCTGGAAGGCGCGCAATTCGTCATCAAGAATCCGAACGCCACCTCGACCTGCGGTTGCGGTTCGTCGTTCTCGGCCTAAGACGGACTGGCGGGCGGCGCGCTACGCGCCAGCCCGCCGTTTTCAGCGCGGATACAGCGCGCCCAGCACCCGTTCGCCCCGTGCTCCGGTCACGGCAGGCAGATTCCCCGCCAGCCGCTCATTGAAGCGGAAGGCCAGCCAGGCGAAAGCCAGCGCCTCCATCCGGTTCGGTTCCACGCCCAGCGCGTCGGTCGATTCCACCGGTACGCCCAATTCCACCGCAAGATTGCGCATCAGCACGCCGTTGTAGGCGCCGCCGCCGCAGATATACACCGTCTCCGTCCTGGGCGCATGCTCCTTGATCGCCTGCGCCAGCGACAGCACGGTCAGCTGGGTCAAGGTCGCCTGCACATCCTGCGGCGCGGCCGAGGCGAACGGCGCCAGCTGCGCATCCAGCCAGTCGCCGTGGAACAGATCGCGGCCCGTGCTTTTCGGCGCGGGCAGGGCGAAGTAAGGCTCGCGCAGCATGGCGTCCAGCAGCGGCTGGATCACGGTGCCGGACGCGGCCCAGGCGCCGTCGGCGTCATACGCCTTGCCCTGGTGGCGGGCGATCCACTTATCCATCAGCACATTGCCGGGGCCGGTATCAAAGCCGGTGGCCTTGCCGTCGCCGCGCAGCACGCTGATATTGGCGATGCCGCCGATATTGGCCACCACGCGCGTCTTGCCCGGCACGCTGAACATGGCCTGGTGGAAAGCCGGCACCAGCGGCGCGCCCTGGCCGCCGGCGGCCACGTCGCGGCTGCGGAAGTCCGCCACCACGTCGATGCCGCACAGCTCGGCCAGCAGCGCGGGGTTGCCGGTCTGGCGCGTAAAGCCCAGTTCCGGGCGATGGCGTATGGTCTGGCCGTGCGAACCGACGGCGCGCACATCGGCCGGCTTCATTTCGGTCTGCGCCAGCACCTCGGCCACGCACTGCGCGTAATATTCCGCCAGCGTATTGGCCGCCAGCGCCTCGCGCTCCAGCTCATTCGGGCTGGCCGCCTGCAGCGCCATCAGCTCCTCGCGCAGCGCCGGCGGAAACGGCACATAGGCCGCCGCCATGGTGCGCGCCGCGCCGCCCCAGAAATCCACCAGCACGCCGTCTACCCCATCCAGGCTGGTCCCCGACATCAAACCGATATACAGGCTCATCAACATCCTCCAATAGTGTGCCGCTATTGTGCCTCAGCCCAGCGAAAAAGGGGTCAGGGTTAATATTGCTTGCAATATTAACCCTGACCCCTTTTTGCTTGGGCGAAAAAACGGCGCCTGAGGGCGCCGTCGAGACCGAGCACGTCGGCTTATTTGGCGGCCAGGCTGGAGGCGTTGGCGTTGGTCGGACGCAGCAGCGCGAAGCGGTGCATCATGTCGCCGGAGACGGTCTTGAAGCGGTTCAGCTCGGCCGCGGTCAGCGGCGCTTGCGCTTGCACGTTGAGCTTGTTCGGATCCTTGGCTTCGCCGCCGACTCGGAACTCGTAGTGCAGGTGGGCGCCGGTGGACCAGCCCGTGGTGCCGACATAGCCGATCACGTCGCCCTGGCTGACCTTGCTGCCTTTTTTCACGCCCGGCGCGAAGCGGCTCATGTGGGCGTAGGCGGTGGTGTAGTTGGCCCAATGCTTGAGCACCACCAGGTTGCCGTAGCCGCCTTGCGTGCCGGCGAAGTCCACCACGCCATCGCCGGAGGCGCGGATCGGGGTGCCGGTGGCGGCCGCGAAGTCGATGCCTTTGTGGGCTTTCCAGTTGCCGGAGATGGGGTGCACGCGCATCGAGAAGCCGGAGGAGATGCGGGAGAATTCCAGGGGGGATTTCAGGAAGGCTTTTTTGAGGGACTTGCCGTCGAAGCTGTAGTAGCCGCCGCCCTGGTTGCTGCTGGGGTCTTCGAACCAGACCGACTGGTAGGTGGTGCCGCGGTTGGTGAATTCGCCTGCCAGGATGCGGCCCGCCCGGATAAATTCGCCGTCTTGCCAGAACGTTTCGTAGACCACGTTGAAATGGTCGCCGCGCTTCAGGTCGGAGCGGAAGTCGATATTGGTGGAGAACATTTCCACGATCTGGCGCACCACGGAGTCCGGCAGCTTGGCGCCGTCGTTGCTGGCGTCGGTGGCCGCGTACAGGGACGAGGAGTTGATGGTGCGGGTGTGCATTTCCACGCGGCGCTCCAGCTTGGCCGCTTCTTCGCTGGCGACAAAGCCGTCGCCCTTGCGGCTGACCAGGATGTTCTTGACCGGAATGTCCTTGCCGTCCACCACGGTGGCGCGCAGCCACACCAGGTTGCCGTTTTCGTCGGTCTGCGCCTGGACCTTCTTGCCGGTCTTCAGCTGCATGACGCCTTTGGCGACCTTGTCCTTCTTGATGAAGGTTTCGGCGGCGTCGTCTTCCACGCCGAGACGGGTCATCAGCGCGGCCAGCGTGTCGCCGGCGCGGATGCGTTCTTCGTGGACGTATTTTTCGGTGGATTCTTGTTGCTCGAGGGCGCCGATTTGCGCGGAGATGTTCGGAAGTTCAAGGGTGGTGGAGACCGACTTGACCGGTAGGTCCGCCGCGTCTGGCGCTAGCGGAGCCACGCCGGCCGCACCAAAGGCGCACACAGCAAGAAAGATTGCCGATGCACTCATGATGCGCGCCTTGCGCGTCGAACCTAGCAAGTTGACCAAGCCTTGGCTTGTGAATTTGTTTATAGGGTTCATGCAATCAGTTAAAATTTACCGCTTGAACTGTTCCGAACTTTGATATTTTTATAGTTGTCGTCTTATCGAGTTTTCATGCGGCAAGATTGATGGGATCGCGAATTATATCAAACTATCGGACTCATCCTACATTTTCACGAGAATTGTGCTCCCCCTATGGTAACTGCAACCCAACCCGCTCTGCCGCTGTCCGACCGCGTGCAGGAAGCCCTGGCCATCACTAAACGCGGCGTCGACGAGCTGCTGATCGAGACCGAATTCGCGCAGAAGCTGGCGCGTTCCGAACAGAGCGGCGTACCGCTGCGCATCAAGCTGGGCCTGGACCCGACCGCGCCGGACCTGCACCTGGGCCATACCGTGGTGCTGAACAAAATGCGCCAGCTGCAGAACCTGGGCCACCAGGTGATCTTCCTGATCGGCGACTTCACGTCGATGATCGGCGACCCGTCCGGCCGCAACGCCACCCGTCCGCCGCTGACGCGCGAGCAGATCGAAGCCAACGCCGCCACTTACTTCAAGCAAGCCTCGCTGGTGCTGGATCCGGCCAAGACCGAAATCCGCTACAACTCCGAGTGGTGCGACCCGCTTGGCGCGCGCGGCATGATACAGCTGGCCTCGCGCTACACCGTGGCGCGCATGATGGAGCGCGACGACTTCACCAAGCGCTTCAAGAACGGCACGCCGATTTCCGTGCACGAGTTCCTCTATCCGCTGATGCAGGGCTACGACTCGGTGGCCCTGAAGGCCGACCTGGAGCTGGGGGGCACCGACCAGAAATTCAACCTGCTGGTGGGCCGCGAGCTGCAAAAGGACTGGGACCAGGAGCCTCAGTGCATTTTGACCATGCCGCTGCTGGAAGGTTTGGACGGCGTTGAAAAAATGTCCAAATCGAAGAACAACTACATCGGCATCACCGAGCCGGGCAATAACATGTTCGCCAAGATCATGAGTATTTCCGACGTGATGATGTGGCGCTACTACGAACTTCTGTCGTGGAAATCGATCGAAGAGGTAGCTGCGCTGAAGAAGGCGGTGGAGCAGGGCGGCAATCCGCGCGACGCCAAGGTGGCGCTGGCGCAGGAAATCGTCGAGCGCTTCCACTCGCGCCAGGCGGCCGAGGACGCGCTGGCCGACTTCGTCAACCGTTCCAAGGGCGGCATTCCGGACGACGTGCCGGAAATCACCCTGGCCGGCGCGCCGGCCGGCATCGCCCAGCTGCTCAAGCAGTCCAACCTGTGCGCCTCCGTGTCGGAAGCGACGCGCATGGTGGACCAGGGCGGCGTGCGCGTGGACGGCACGGTCATCAGCGACAAGGCGCTGAAGCTGGACGCCGGCACGTTCGTGCTGCAAGTGGGCAAGCGCAAGTTCGCGCGCGTCACCTTGACGGCATGATAGGGCTGCTGCAGCGGGTCAGCAGCGCGGCCGTGGTGGTCGATGGCGCGCTGGTCGGCGCCATCGACGCCGGCCTGATGGTGCTGGTGTGCGCCGAGCGCGGCGACACCGAGAAGGAGGCGGACGCCCTGCTGGCGAAGCTGCTGGGCTACCGCGTGTTCGCGGACGAGGCGGGCAAGATGAACCGCAGCGTGACCGACGTGGCCGGCGGCCTGCTGCTGGTGCCGCAGTTCACGCTGGCGGCGGACACCAAGTCCGGCACGCGTCCCTCGTTCACGCCGGCCGCCGCGCCGGCCGACGGCGCGCGGCTGTTCGAGTACTTCGTGAGCCAGGCCAGGCTCAAGCATGCACAAGTGGCCACCGGCCGCTTCGGCGCCGACATGAAGGTGTCGCTGACGAATGACGGCCCGGTCACGTTCTGGCTGCAGGTCGAACCGAAGAAACCATAAAGCGGAGGCGGCGGTGAAACTGTGGAGTGATTCTTTCAAGAACGGCGGCGTCATCCCCGCCGAGTTTGCCTTTGCCGAGCCGGACCCGCAGGGCGGCATCCGCCTGGCGGCCAACCGCAACCCGCACCTGGCCTGGAGCGAGGTGCCGAACGGCACCCAGTCGCTGCTGCTGCTGTGCATAGACGGCGACGCCCCGGCCGACGCGGCCAAGGTCAACCAGGAAGGCCAGACCCTGGACGCCTCCGACGAGCGCGCCGACTTCTTCCATTGGGCGCTGGCCGACATGCCGCCGTCGCTGGGCGCCATCCCAGCCGGCCTGCTGGCCGATGGCGTAGCGGCCGGGGGCAAGCCCGGGCCGGACGTCGAGCTGGCGGTGCTGGACGGCGCCAGCCATGCTCTGCGCCAGGGCCTGAACGACTACACCGGCTGGTTCGCGGGGGACCCGGCCATGGCGGGCGACTATTTCGGTTATGATGGTCCCTGCCCGCCGTGGAACGACTTGCTGGCGCACCATTATGTGTTCCGGCTGTATGCGCTGGATGTGCCGCGCCTGCCCGTCGAGGGGCGATTCACCGGCCAGCAGGCCTGCGCCGCCATGCGCGGACACATACTGGACGAAGCACAAATCATCGGCGTCTACAGCCTGTATCCTCAGGCGCGCTAACCAGGCTTACATGACTACCAGCATTTTATTGATACGCCACGGCGAAACGGCGTGGAACGCCGTGCGCCGCCTGCAAGGCCACATCGACATTCCCTTGAACCAGGAAGGGCAGCGCCAGGCCGACGCCCTGGCGCGCGCGCTGGCCGCCGAGCCGCTGCACGCCATTATCTCCAGCGATTTGCAGCGCGCGCTGCAGACCGCGCAGGCGGTGGCCGGCCCGGGCCGCACCGTGCAGCAGGACGTGCAGCTGCGCGAGCGCTGCTATGGCGTGTTCGAAGGCATGCTGTACGCCGACATTGAACGGACTTATCCGGCCGAGTTCGCCGCCTGGCAGGCGCGCGACATCGACGCCGTGCCGCCGGCCGGTGTGCGGGTGGCGGAAAGTTTCCGCCAGTTCTACCAGCGCTGCACGGAAGGCATCGCCGCCTGGGCCGAGCGCCACCCCGGCCAGACCATCGCCATCGTCGCCCACGGCGGCGTGCTGGAATGCGCCTACCGCGCCGCCAACGGCATGACGCTGGAGAGCCCGCGCGACTTCCAGGTCAAGAATGCCGGCATCAACCGGTTCACTTTCGCCAACGGCAAGCTGGCGCTGCAAAGCTGGGGCGAAACCGCCCACCTCGAACAGCTGGTCCTCGACGACATCGTTTAAGCCGTCCAAGAACCCAGCCAAGCTGAGCCGCATTCGGGGTCTGACCCCAAATGCGGCTGAGCCCGTTTATGGCGTCCTTCGTTTTTCGACAACATCGTCAACTTATCGCCAGCCGACCAAGCTGAGCCGCATTCGGGGTCTGACCCCCAATGCGGCTCAGCTTGGCTGGATGTCAAGTACGTGCGTGCTTATAATTTCCTCAAGGAAAACGAGCGTTCATAACCGCCAAGATGCTTAGTCACGCCGCTCAGATTAAATAGTGCTTATTATTTGAGCAGTCCTTCGGTTAGAATAGACGGTTTCCCCGTTCATTTTCAGGCTTACCCAGTGCAAATCGGTCCGCATATCCTCCGTAACAATGTCTTCGTCGCCCCTATGGCGGGCGTGACGGACAGGCCTTACCGCCAGCTCTGCAAGGAGCTGGGCGCCGGGTATGCGGTGTCGGAAATGGCGGCCTCGAATCCGCGCGTGTGGGCTTCGGAAAAGAGCGCGCGCCGGCTCGACCATGCCGGCGAGATGGAACCGAAGGCGGTGCAGATCGCCGGCTCCGATCCGCAGGAACTGGCCGAGTGCGCCAAGCACAATGTTGACAAAGGCGCACAGATTATCGACATCAATATGGGCTGCCCGGTCAAGAAGGTGTGCAACAACTGGTGCGGTTCGGCCCTGCTGCCGCACGAGGACCTGGTCGAGCGCATCCTGCACGCGGTGGTGGGCGCGGTGGACGTGCCGGTGACGCTGAAATTCCGCACCGGCTGGGACCGCGAAAACAAGAACGCGCTGCGCATCGCCCGCATCGCCGAGCAGGCCGGCATCCAGATGCTGACCCTGCACGGCCGCACCCGCGCCGACGGCTACACCGGCGACGCCGAGTACGACACCATTGCCGCCGTGAAGGCCGCGGTCGGCATCCCGGTGGTGGCCAACGGCGACATCACTTCCCCGGAAAAAGCCCGCTTCGTGCTCGACCAGACCGGCGCCGACGCCGTCATGGTGGGCCGCGCCGCCCAGGGCCGCCCGTGGATTTTCCGCGAGATCGACCATTATCTGCGCACCGGCACCCATCTGCCCGCGCCGCTGGTGGCCGAAGTGGCCCAGCTGATGGATGAACACCTGCAGGCGCACTACGCTTTTTATGGCGAACGCAAGGGCATGCTGACGGCGCGCAAGCACATCGGCTGGTATGTGCGCGACCTGGAAGGCGGCGAGGAATTCCGCCAGCGCATGAACCGCCTGGAGTCCACGCAGGAACAGTTGCAGTCGGTTAAAGAATTTTTCGAATCGCAATGGAAGTATGGCGAGCGGTTACAATACCGCCTCGCCGAAGAAATGCTGGCGGCCTGAGCGGCGCCAGCGTGGCAGATCAATTAGCAGAAATATATAAAAATGAGCAAAGAAAGCATTCAGGAAGTCGTCCAGAAATCGCTGGAAGATTACTTCAACGATTTGGGCGAGCAGCAGGCGTCGAACATCTATGACATGGTCGTGCTGACCGTGGAACGTCCCATCCTCGAAGTCGTGATGACCCGCGCCGACGGCAACCAGTCGCATGCCGCGCAGATGCTGGGCATCAACCGCAATACCCTGCGAAAGAAATTGCAGGAGCACGGCCTGCTGTAAGGTCCGCTGACGTCCCGGCTTGCATGGCTGTGACCGGCCTGTGCGGCCGGTGAGTTGATCCTTTGTCCCACAGAATACTCAACAACCTAGCCACAGCCATGATTAAACAAGCTCTCATCTCCGTTTCCGACAAGACCGGCGTTCTGGACTTCGCCCGCGCCCTGTCCGCCATGGGCGTCAACATCCTGTCCACCGGCGGCACCGCCAAGTTGCTGGCCGACAATGGCGTGCCCGTGACCGAAGTGGCCGACTACACCGGCTTCCCGGAAATGCTGGATGGCCGCGTGAAGACGCTGCACCCGAAAGTCCACGGCGGCATCCTGGCGCGCCGCGATTTCCCCGAGCACATGGCCAAGCTGGAAGAGCACGGCATCCCCACCATCGACATGGTGGTGGTCAACCTGTACCCCTTCCAGGCCACCGTGGCCAAGGACAGCTGCACGCTGGACGACGCGATCGAGAACATCGACATCGGCGGCCCGGCCATGCTGCGCTCGTCGGCCAAGAACCACAAGGACGTGGTAGTGATCTGCGACCCGGCCGACTACGGCCAGGTGCTCGCCGAGATGAAGACCACCGACAACGCGCCGGGCTATGTGTCCTACGAAACCCGCTTCATGCTGGCCAAGAAGGTGTACGCGCACACCGCGCAGTACGACGGCGCCATCGCCAGCTACCTGAGCAGCCTGGGTCCGGACCGTTCGCACGCCAACCGCGCCGCCTACCCGCAAACGCTGAACGCGCACTTTGAAAAAGTGCAGGACATGCGCTACGGCGAAAACCCGCACCAGTCCGCCGCGTTCTACCGCGACCTGGCGCCGGTGGCCGGCGCGCTGGCGAGCTACACCCAGCTGCAGGGCAAGGAACTGTCGTACAACAACATCGCCGACGCGGACGCCGCGTGGGAGTGCGTGAAATCGATGGGCGGCTTCGACCAGAGCGCAGCCTGCGTGATCGTCAAGCACGCCAATCCGTGCGGCGTGGCGCTGGGCGCCAACGCGGCCGACGCCTACAAGCGCGCGCTGCAGACCGACCCGACCTCGGCCTTCGGCGGCATCATCGCCTTCAACGTGGAAGTGGACGGCGCCGCCGCCACCGAGCTGGCCAAGCTGTTCGTGGAAGTGCTGATCGCACCGTCGTTCACCGCCGAAGCCAAGCAGATCCTGTCGGCCAAGCAGAACGTGCGCCTGCTGGAAATCCCGCTGGGCAACGGCGTCAACGCGATGGACTTCAAGCGCGTGGGCGGCGGCCTGCTGGTGCAGTCGGCCGACTCGAAGAACGTGCTGCTGGCGGACCTGAAAGTGGTGACCAAGCTGCAGCCTACCCAGCAGCAGCTGCAGGACCTGATGTTCGCCTGGCGCGTGGCCAAGTACGTCAAGTCCAACGCCATCGTCTTCTGCGGCAATAACATGACGCTGGGCGTGGGCGCGGGCCAGATGAGCCGCATCGACTCCGCGCGCATCGCTTCCATCAAGGCGCAGAACGCCGGCCTGACGCTGACCGGTTCGGTCGTGGCGTCGGACGCCTTCTTCCCGTTCCGCGACGGCCTGGACGTGGTGGTGGACGCGGGCGCGACCTGCGTGATCCAGCCGGGCGGTTCCATGCGCGACCAGGAAGTGATCGACGCCGCCGACGAGCGCGGCGTGGTGATGCTGTACACCGGCACCCGCCACTTCCGCCATTAATCCGCCGTAAGCGTTGATCAAGCGGGGCCGGACAGGGAAACCTGGCCGGCCCCGTTTTTTATTGCACTGTGCTTATATACAGCTTTTGCTGCTTGCCAGCCATGTTGTTGATGTACAATCCGAGCATGATTATTCTCGGCATCGACCCAGGTTTGCGCACCACCGGCTTTGGCGTCATCCACAAACAGGGCGCGAAGCTGCGCTATATCGCGTCCGGCACCATCAAGTCCGGCGAAGGCGATCTGCCGGCCCGCCTGAAAGTCATCCTGGACGGCGTGAGCGAAGTGGCGGCCACCTACCAGCCGGACTGCTCCGCCATCGAAAAAGTCTTCGTCAACGTCAATCCCCAGTCGACCCTGCTGCTGGGCCAGGCGCGCGGCGCCGCCATCTGCGCGCTGGTCAGCAACGGCCTGAGCGTGGCGGAATATTCGCCCACCCAGCTCAAGCAGGCCGTGGTCGGCACCGGCAAGGCCGACAAGGCCCAGGTGCAGGACATGGTGGCGCGCCTGCTGGCGCTGCCCGGCTTGCCCGGTTCGGACGCCGCCGACGCGCTCGGCGTGGCCATCTGCCATGCCAACAGCTGCGACGCGCTGGCGCTGATCAGCCTGGCGGGCGGCACGGCGGCCAGCCCGCTGGCCGGCCTGCGCATGCGCCGCGGCCGCCTGGTCGATTAAACCCACAAACAAAGGTTACCACCCATGATCGGACGTCTCTCCGGCCTCCTGCTTGAAAAAAATCCCCCGCAACTGCTGGTTGACGTGCAAGGCGTAGGCTACGAAGTGGATGTGCCCATGAGCACCTTCTACAACCTGCCCGGTGTGGGCGAGAAGGTGGTGCTGTTCACCCACCAGGCCATCCGCGAAGACGCGCACCTGCTGTTCGGCTTCGGCAATGCCGAGGAACGCGCCGTGTTCCGCCAGCTGATCAAGATCAGCGGCATCGGCGCGCGCATGGCGCTGTCCATCCTGTCCGGCATGTCGATTGCGGACCTGGCGCAAGCCGTCACGCTGCAGGAATCGGGCCGCCTGGTGAAAGTGCCCGGCATCGGCAAGAAAACCGCCGAACGCCTGCTGCTGGAGCTGAAAGGCAAGCTGGGCGCGGACCTCGGCGCGGGCGGCGCGCATCCGGTGCACGACTCCCAGTCCGACATCCTGAACGCGCTGATCGCTTTGGGGTATTCTGACAAGGAAGCGCTGCTGGCGCTGAAGACCGTTCCCGCCGGCGCCGGCGTGTCGGACGGCATCAAGCAGGCGCTGAAAGCGCTGTCCAAAGGTTAATCAATGAGCATCCAGACCGACGATTTCACCGAACAGCGCATCATCGACGCGGCGCCGTCTTCGCCCAATGAAGAGGCGATCGAACGCGCCCTGCGCCCCAAGCACCTCGATGAATATGTCGGGCAGGCCAAGATCCGCGACCAGCTGGAGATCTTCATCTCGGCCGCGCGCAAGCGCAAGGAAGCGCTGGACCACACTTTGCTGTTCGGTCCCCCGGGCCTGGGCAAGACCACGCTGGCCAACATCATTGCGCGCGAAATGGGCGTGAACCTGCGCCAGACTTCCGGCCCGGTGCTGGAGCGCCCGGGCGACCTGGCCGCCATCCTCACCAACCTCGAAGCGAACGACGTGCTGTTCATCGACGAGATCCACCGCCTGTCGCCGGTGGTGGAGGAGATCCTGTACCCGGCGCTGGAGGACTACCAGATCGACATCATGATAGGCGAAGGCCCGGCGGCGCGTTCCGTCAAGCTGGACCTGCAGCCCTTCACGCTGGTGGGCGCCACCACGCGCGCCGGCATGCTGACCAATCCGCTGCGCGACCGCTTCGGCATCGTGGCGCGGCTGGAGTTCTACACCGTGCCGGAACTGACCAAGATCGTCAGCCGCAGCGCCGCGCTGCTCAAGGCCAGCATGGACGTGGAAGGCGCGGCCGAAATCGCCCGCCGCGCGCGCGGCACGCCGCGTATCGCCAACCGCCTGCTGCGCCGCGTGCGCGACTACGCGGAGGTGAAGGGCAACGGCGACATCACGCGCGACGTCGCCGCCGCCGCGCTGGTGATGCTGGACGTGGACACCGTCGGCTTCGACGTGATGGACCGCAAGCTGCTGGAAGCGGTGCTGTACAAATTCGGCGGCGGCCCGGTCGGCATCGGCAACCTGGCCGCCGCCATCGGCGAGGCGGCCGACACCATCGAGGACGTGCTGGAACCGTATCTGATCCAGCAAGGCTATCTGCAGCGCACGCCGCGCGGCCGCGTCGCCACGCCGGCGGCCTACAAGCACTTCGGGGTCACGCCGCCGCGCACCAATCCCAACGGCGAGCTGTGGGACCTGTAGCCATGGCCGCCTTTGCCGCCGCGCGTGAACCCGATGCCGACCAAGCAGGCGACCTGACGCTGGCGCTATACTGCATGGTTTAACGATACGCTACGGAATAACCATGCAAAGTTGGAGCAGCATTCATGCAGTAGCGCGCCTGGCCGCAGCCGGCCTGGCGCTGTGCGTTTCGGTGACGGCGGTCCAGGCCGCCGTGCCGGTGTACGGCTACGAAATCAAGCACAGCTACCCGCACGACCCGCAGGCCTTCACGCAGGGGCTGCTGTTCCAGAACGGCATCCTGTACGAAAGCACGGGCCTGAACGGCCGCTCCTCGGTGCGCAAGGTGGCGCTGGAAACCGGCAAGGTGCTGCAGAAGACCGACATCCCCTCGCAATTCTTCGGCGAAGGCATTACCGCCGTGGGCAACGTCATCATCGGCCTGACCTGGACCAGCCAGACCGGCTTTATCTTCGACAGCGAAACCCTGCAGCTCAAGCAGACCTTCAGCTACCCCGGCGAAGGCTGGGCGCTGGCCACGGACGGCGAGCGCCTCTACATGAGCGACGGCACCGCCTACATCCGCGTGCTGGACCCGAAAACCATGCAGCAGACCCGCCGCATCCGCGTTACCGCCGACGGCGAGCCGGTGACGCAGATCAACGAGCTGGAATGGGTGGAAGGGCAGATCTACGCCAACATCTGGCAGACCGACAAGATCGCCCGCATCGATCCTTTCAGCGGCCGCGTGCTGGGCTGGATAGACCTGAGCGGCCTGGCCGCCAAGGCCGGCATCGAATCCGGCAGCGACAACGTCCTCAACGGCATCGCCTACGACAGCGTCAAGCGCCGCCTGTTTGTAACCGGAAAGCTATGGCCCAAGCTGTTCGAAATTGAACTGAAACGTAAATAATCAAGTTGCAATAGGCGATAGCAGCTCGCCAACTCTGCGCGCCGCGCGGTGTGGACGGCTGGCTACAGTGACTATCGGTAATGCCCGTCCGCCATTGAATGTTGCTGCGCAGCCGGTTAGCCTGCTGGATATTGCCTCACGGCATTATTCTGGCCGGCAGCGGCCGCCACAGCTTCAGTTCGAACGGATCATCCCATGGACATTACCCCGCCCCGCCTCGTCAGCTTTTCCATGCCCGCCACGCTGGACCTCAGCCTCGGCGCGCGCAACCTGTCGCTGCGGGTGGACGCGCGCGACGAAACCGGCGGCTCCGACCCCGGCTGGGCGCAAGTCTGGATGCAGCAGTCCGTCATCTCCCCGCTAGGCCCCAGCCAGGCCATCATGATAGGCGCGCCCGGCAGCGCGGACCCGTTGAGCGACGGCTCCGCCAGCCGCGTGTTCCCGGTCGGCACGGCCACGCCGCCCGGCGTGTACAGCGTGTACGAAGTCGCGGTCTACGATATGGCCGGCAATGTGAAACACTATTTCGACACGGACTTGGCCGCCATGGGCTTCAACACCTCGGTCACCATTACCGGCGGCGTGGCGGACACCACGGCGCCGGTGCTGACCGGGCTGGTGCTGCCGGGCGTGGTGGACATCAGCGGCGGCGCCCAGCAGCTCAGCTTTACCGCCCATGCGCAGGACGGCGCCGGCAGTGGCGTGGCCGGCGTGGACCTGTTCTTCGACCGCGATTTTTATCTGGACACCTTCACCGGTCCGGCGGTATCGATCGGCGGCTTCGTGGGCGGCAGCGACACCTTTTACGACGGCACGCTGAACACCGCAGCCTACACCGGCACGCTGTCGGCGGAAACCGCCCTCGGGGTCTACAACCTGCTGGGCGCGGTGGTCACCGACCAAAGCGGCAACGCGACGGAATACACCGCAGCCCAGCTTGCGGCCATGGGCGTCAATACCCATTTCGAAGTGCGCGACGGGGTGCCCGCCGAAGCGCCGCCTGAAGCGCCGCAGAGCGGCCCGGAACCCAGTCCCGCCATCATCCAGGGCGGCGCCGGGCTTGATGAAGTGGCGTTTGCCAAGGCCAGCACCGGCTTCACGCTGCGCAAAGCCGGCGGCGGCTTTCTCGTCACGGACGGCCAGGGCGTCAGCAGCACGCTGCTCAGCGTGGAGCGCGTGGCGTTTTCCGACCAGACCATAGCGTTCGACGTGGACGGCAACGCAGGCCAGGCCTACCGGCTCTACCAGGCCGCGTTCGACCGCCAGCCCGACTTGCCGGGCCTGGGCTACTGGATCTCGCATCTCGATGACGGGCTGGCCCTGCGCGACGTGGCCGCGTCCTTCCTGGGCAGCCAGGAATTCACCCGCCTGTACGGCGCCGCCCAGCCGAACCAGCAATTCGTGACCGAGCTGTACCACAACGTGCTGCACCGCGACCCGGAGCAGGCCGGGCTGGACTTCTGGGTGCGCGCGCTGGACAATGGCGCCATGCGGACGCAGTTGCTGGTCGACTTCAGCGAAAGCGCTGAAAACATGGCGCAAGTCATCGGCGTGATCGAGCACGGCATCGCTTACATTCCCTACTAAGCCTTGCGCCGCTACTTCAGATTGCGGCCGAGGAAGCCTAGGATCTCAGCGGCGATTTCGTCGTTATGCGTTTCCAGCGCAAAGTGGCCGGTGTCCAGCAAGGACAGCTCCGCGTTCGGCAAGTCCCGCTTGAACGCTTCCGCGCCCGGCGGCAGGAAAAAGGGATCGTTCTTGCCCCAGACTGCCAGCAGCGCAGGCTGGTGCTGGCGGAAGTACTCGTGCAGCTTGGGATACATCGCGACGTTGTTGCGGTAGTCGTAGAACAGGTCCAGCTGGATATCTTTCTGGCCGGGACGGTCCAGGAAATACTGGTCCAGGTTGTAGCCGTCGGGCGACAGCGCGGCGGCATCCTTCACACCCTCGGCGTATTGCCATTTGGTTGTTTCCGGTTTCAGCATGCCGGCAATCGCTTCGCGCCTGGCGGGCGTGTTCTCCTTCCAATATGCCTGGATGGGCGCCCACGCCGTGCTCAGGCCGGCCTCATAGGCGTTGCCGTTTTGCGAAATGATGGCGGTGATCTTTTCCGGATGCGCGAGCGCCAGGCGCCAGCCGACCGGCGCGCCATAGTCGAATACGTAGATGGCGTAGCGGTCCAGTTTCTTGGCGGCGGTGAAGCCGTCGATGACCTGGGCCAGATTGTCAAAGGTGTACGCGAAGGGTTTGTCGGTGGCCACTTGCGTCATTCCGAAGCCTGGCAGGTCGGGTGCGATGACGCGGTACTTGGCTGCCAGTTTGGGCATCAGATTGCGGAACATATGCGACGAGCTTGGATAGCCGTGCAGTAGCAGCAGAACCGGTGCGTTGGCCGGCCCCGCCTCGCGGTAGTAGACCATGTGGCCGTCGACTTCGATGCTGTTGTAGCTGACGGCGGACGATGCGGTGGCGGCAGCCGAAGCCGGGCCTGCGGCGGCCACGGAAGCGACGCCCAGGGCAGAAATCAATTTAAAGAAGGTGTTCATATTTTTCTTTCGTAGGAAGGACTCGGCCTGGCATGGCGCGCCGCTGGAAGCGGCTTGCCATCCGGCGGGTGTTAGAACTGGGACAGGCCGCCGTCGGCAACCAGCTCGGCGCCGGTCATGAAAGATGCATCGTCACTGGCCAGGAACAGCACGGCTTTGGCGATTTCACCGGCGTCGCCGAAGCGGCCCAGCGGAATCGAGGCCTGAATCGACGCGGCGGCTTCCCCCAGTTGCGCGTCGGTGAGGCCGAGCTTGCTGTGGAAGTTGGTGGCGATCGGGCCGGGGCTGACCGCGTTGACGCGGATGCCGCGCGGCGCCAGTTCGGCGCCCAGGCTGCGGGCCAGCGAGCGCACGGCGGCTTTGGACGCGGACAGGATGGAGAAGCCCGGCGCGCCGATTTCGTTCAGGAAGGAGGTGGTGAGCACGATGCTGCCGCCCTGGCCCATGAGCGGAGTGGCTTTCTGCACGGTGAAGAAAGCGCCCTTGAAGTTGATCGAGAACTGCGTATCGATCTGTTCTTCGGTGACGGCGTCGAGCGTGGCCACGGTGCCGACGCCGGCATTGGCAAACAGGATATCGAGCTTGCCGAAGCGCTGCTTGACGGTCTCGAAAACCGTGTCCAGATCGCCGGCCTTGCGTAGATCCGCCGCCAGCACCAGCACTTCTTTGCCCAGCACTTCGCGCGCCTCCGCCATGCGCTCGGCATTCACGCCAGTGACGATGACACGCGCGCCTTCGCTCTGCAGCAGCCGCGCGGTTTCCAGGCCGATGCCAGTGGTGCCGCCGGTGATCAGTGCAGTTTTTCCGTTCAGTTTCATGATGGTTCTCCGATGAGTTGAGGTGGCTTGAACAAACCGTGTTGTGTTTGCCGTGGTTCCACTATCGGTGTTTGAGCGCGGCGCGACAAATCAGAAGATCTGTCGCCGCGAGATAGAATTTCTATCGCGGGCCGGCGTGCGCCAGCCCTGTGCAGGCCCGGTTCAGTGCCCGCGCTGGAGCTGGGCTTCGGCCACCATCCAGTCGCGGAACGCGGCCACCGCCGGCGACGGGGCGATATCGTCCTTGCAGACCACGAAGTAGGCGAATTCGAAGGGCTGGCTGTCGCCAAAGGGACGCATCAGGCGGCCGGCCGCGAGATCGTCCTGCACCAGGGAGCTGCGGCCGAGCGCCACGCCGCGGCCCGCGATGGCTGCTTGCACCACCGCTGCGGAGTCGTTGATCTGCAGGCCTTTCTCCGCGTGGATGCCTTTGATGCCGGCCTTGGCCAGCCATCCGCGCCAGGTGGGGAAGCTCGCTTCAAAGCGCATGGACGCATCATGTATCAGGGCGTGATGCGGCAAGTCCGCGGCGCTGCGCAGGGGGTGTTCGCCGGCGAGCAGGGCAGGGCTGCACACGGGGAAGAAGGTGTCGCAGAACAGCCGCGTGGCCTTGAGGCCGGACCAGCGGCCGGCGCCGTAGCGTATGCCGACATCGACGCGGTCGGTGTTGAAATCGACGATGCGGCCATTGGTGTCGAGTATCAAATCGAATTGGGGATGCAGCGCCTGGAAGCGTTCTACCCGGCTCAGCAGCCACTTGTCGGCGAACGCAGGCGGCACGGTCACGGTGATTGACTGCCGCTCCACGCTCGCCTTCAAGCGGCTGACTGCCAGCGACAGCTGATCGAATCCGCTTTGCAGCTCCGGCAGGACCGCGCGCGCCGCCTCGGTCAGGGTCAGGCGGGCGGGGCCGCTCAGCGCGCGATGGAACAGCGCCACGCCCAGATATTCCTCCAGTCCGCGCACAAGTTGGCCTACCGCCGCAGGGGTGACGTTCAGTTCCTCGGCCGCCGTTACATAGCTTGAATGGCGTGCGGTCGCTTCAAAGGCGCGCAAGGCATTGAGATTGTTTGGGGCGCGCATGGGGGAACCTTCGAAGGGGCCGGGCCTAGGTCCGGCAGACTTCGCATCATGGCAGTTGCCATGTCCTGCGTCAAACCGCATCCGCCTGGACGCTTGCTGCGCGCCAGGGCGGCTATACTGTCGCCCATCGTAGACAGGAGACACAATGCAAATTTGGGTGGACGCGGACGCTTGTCCGGCCGTGATCAAGGACATCCTGTACCGGGTGGCCGAGCGCACACAGATGCAGGTGACGCTGGTGGCTAACCAGCTGATGCGGGTGCCGCCGTCGCGCTTTGTGCGCTCGGTGCAAGTGCCGTCCGGGGCGGACGTGGCGGACCAGGAAATCGTGCGCCTGCTGGCGCCGGGAGACCTGGTCATTACTGCCGACATCCCGCTGGCGTCGGACGTGCTGAAGAAAGGCGGGCTGGCGCTCAACCCGCGCGGCGAGTTCTACACCGTGGACAACATCGCGCAGATGCTGACCATGCGCGCCTTCATGGAAGAGCTGCGCAGCGGCGGCGTCGACACCGGCGGCCCCGCGCCGTTCAGCCAGTCGGACCGCCAGAGTTTCGCCAACGCGCTGGACCGCCACCTGGCCAAGGTCAAGGCGGCCAGCCGCGGCTGATTTTCCCGCTTACTCCTGGCGCAGCCAGGTCTGCGAGCGGCCCAGCATCGGTACGCCGATGTAGCCGCGCACTTTCAGCTTCTTGCCGCCGTCGGCCAGTTCCATCTTGCTCTTGTAGACCTTGCCGTTATCCGGATCGAGGATCTCGCCGCCGGTGTACTCGTCGCCGTCTTTTTTCAGGCCGGACATAAACACCATGCCCAGGATGGGCTGGTCCTTGCGCGCGTCGGTGCACTTGTCGCACTTGGGATTCTGCTCCTGGTCGGCGGGGCGGAACAGCTTCTCGATCTTGCCCTGCAACACGCCGTTGCTCTCGCTGATGCGTATCAGCGCCTTCGGCTTGCCGCTCACGTCATCGATATTTTTCCACAGGCCAACAGGGCTGGCATCATCGGCAAAGGCAGGCGCCATGACGACGGCGGCGGCCAGGGCGCCGGCTTTGATCCAGTTACGCATAAGGTTGTCTCCAAAAGTTATGTTTGTCCGGCGAGTGTAGCGCCAATTAATAGAATAGTCGTACTATTTCGTGCCGTACCCTTGCAAAGCAAAAAAAAGGGGTCAGGGTTGATATTCCCGCTTGGGAATATCGACCCTGACCCCTTTTTGCTATGGAGCTAGTTTATGCCGGCAGCTTGGCCAGTTGTTCGCGCATCTTTTCGATGGTGGCGGTGAAGTTGGCCAGGCGTTCTTTTTCCTGGGCCACGACGGCCGCCGGGGCGCGGGCAACGAAGCTTTCGCTGGACAGCTTGGTGCTGGCCTTGGTGATTTCGCCGTCGATGCGGGCGATCTCTTTCGACAGGCGCTCGCGCTCGGCCGCAACGTCGATCTCCACTTTCAGCATCAGCTTGGTGGTGCCGACGATGGATACGGCCGCCGTGGTCTCCGGCAGCGTGTCGACGATGGTGACGTCGGCCAGCTTGCCCAGGGCCTGGATGTAGGGGGCGAACACGGCCAGGCGTGCCTTGTCGTCCGGCGACGACGCTTCCACCACCAGCGGCACGCGCAGCGACGGCGCCAGCTTCATTTCGCCGCGCAGGTTGCGCGTGGCGTCGGTCAGCGTTTTCAGCTCGCCCATCCAGGCTTCGGCCGCTTCGTCGATATTCGCCAGGTTAGGCAGCGGGTATTGCTGGGTCATGATGGACTTGTCGGCGCTGTCCTTGCCTGCCAGCGGGGCCACGGCCTGCCACAGTTCCTCGGTGACGAACGGAATGATGGGGTGTGCCATACGCAGCACCACTTCCAGCACGCGCAGCAGCGTGTGGCGGGTGGCGCGCTGCTGGCCTTCGGTGCCGTTCTGTACCTGCACCTTGGCCAGTTCCAGGTACCAGTCGCAGTACTCGTCCCACACGAACTTGTAGATGGTGCTGGCGATGTTGTCGAAGCGGTAGTCTTCGAAGCCCTTCACCACGTCCGCCTCGGCCTTCTGCAGCAGCGAGATGATCCACTTGTCGGCCTGCGACAGGTCCGCTTCGCTCGCGCTGCAGTCCTTGCCTTCGGTGTTCATCATCACGAAGCGGGTGGCGTTCCACAGCTTGTTGCTGAAGTTGCGGTAGCCTTCGCAGCGGCCCAGGTCGAAGTTGATGTTGCGGCCCAGCGAGGCGTAGGACGCCATCGTGAAGCGCACCGCGTCGGTGCCGTAGGCGGCGATCCCTTCCGGGAATTCCTTGCGCGTGGCCTTGGCGATCTTCTCGGCCGCTTTCGGGTTCATCAGGCCGGTGGTGCGTTTTTCCACCAGGGCTTCGATGCCGATGCCGTCGATCAGGTCGATCGGGTCCAGCGTGTTGCCCTTGGACTTGGACATCTTCTGGCCCTGCGAGTCGCGCACCAGGCCGTGCACGTACACGGTGTTGAACGGCACCTTGCCGGTGAAGTGCGCGGTCATCATGACCATGCGCGCGACCCAGAAGAAGATGATGTCGAAGCCGGTCACCAGCACGGACGACGGCAGGAAGGCCTTCAGGTCAGGCGTTTCTTCCGGCCAGCCCAGGGTGGAGAAGGGCACCAGCGCGGACGAGAACCAGGTGTCGAGCACATCGTTGTCGCGGCGCAGGGCGCCGGTGCTGCCGGCGGCCTGCTGCTTGGCCACCGCTTCGGCTTCGGTGCGCGCCACGAAGATGTTGCCCTGCTCGTCGTACCAGGCCGGGATCTGGTGGCCCCACCACAGCTGGCGCGAGATGCACCAGTCCTGGATGTTGTTGAGCCACTGGTTGTAGGTGGTGTTCCAGTTTTCCGGCACGAACTTGATCTCGCCGCTGGCCACTTTTTCCAGCGCCACGTCGGTGATCGACTTGCCCGGGTTGAAAGTGCCTTCAGGGGCCGGCTTGCTCATGGCGACGAACCACTGGTCGGTCAGCATCGGTTCGATGACGACGCCGGTGCGGTCGCCGCGCGGCACCATCAGCTTGTGCGGCTTGACCTGCTCCAGCAGGCCTTGCGCGTCCAGGTCGGCCACGATCTGCTTGCGGGCGGCGAAGCGGTCCAGGCCCACATAGGCGGCCGGCGCGTTGTCGGCGATCTTCGCGTCCAGCGTCAGGATGGTGATCATTTCCAGCTTGTGGCGCTGGCCCACCGCGTAGTCGTTGAAGTCGTGCGCGGGGGTGATCTTCACGCAGCCGGTGCCGAAGGCCTTATCCACGTAGGAGTCGGCGATGACGGGGATTTCGCGGTCGCACAGCGGCAGCTTGAGCATCTTGCCCACCAGCGCCTGGTAGCGCTCGTCGGTCGGGTCCACGGCCACGGCTACGTCGCCCAGCATGGTTTCAGGACGGGTGGTGGCCACGGTCAGGAAGCCGCTGCCGTCGGCCAGCGGGTACTTGATGTACCACATGGAGCCGTCTTCTTCTTCCGACGCCACTTCCAGGTCGGACACTGCGGTGCCCAGCACCGGGTCCCAGTTGACCAGGCGCTTGCCGCGGTAGATCAGGCCTTGTTCGAACAGGCGCACGAACACTTCGGACACCACTTTCGAGCGCGGCTCGTCCATGGTGAAGTATTCGCGTGCCCAGTCAGGCGAGGTGCCCATGCGGCGCATCTGGCCGGTGATGGTGGAGCCGGATTTCTCTTTCCACTCCCAGACTTTTTCGATGAACTTCTCACGGCCCAGGTCATGGCGCGAAATCTTCTGCGCGTCCAGCTGGCGCTCCACCACGATCTGCGTGGCGATGCCTGCGTGGTCGGTGCCCGGGATCCAGGCGGTGTTATGGCCCAGCATGCGATGGTAGCGGGTCAGGCCGTCCATAATGGTCTGGTTGAACGCGTGGCCCATGTGCAGCGTGCCGGTCACGTTCGGCGGCGGCAGCTGGATGCTGAAGGAAGGCTTGGACAGGTCGAGCGAAGCGGCGTAGTAACCGCGCTTCTCCCACTCGCTGCGCCAGAACTGTTCAATGTCGGCGGGCTCGAAAGACTTGGCTAATTCCATGATGTTGGGCTGTGTTGTAGGCGAAAACGACCATTATAAAGGGGCAATGCCGCCAGCGCATGCCGCCAGCGCCGCAGTGCACAATATTTCGCCATAATATGTGCCATATTGATAATGAAAGGCCGCCACCGTGGGCGCAACGCCGTTCAGACCTCCGGAAAACCGCTCCGCCGCAGCGCGGTGGGCGCTGCGCTGCCTGCGCTATGGCTGGGCGGCGCCATGCACTGCCCTTGGCATCTGCCTGGCTGCGCCCGCGTTCCTGTTTGGCGCCAGGATGCGGTCCGTGGACGGCGTGGCCGAGATCGCGCTGTCGGTGCGCCGGGACGCCGGCTGGCTGCGCAAGCTGCCTTTCGTCGCCATTACTTTCGGCCACGCGGTCATCGGCGCCACGCGCGCGGACCTGGAGCGCCTGCGCCTGCACGAGCATGAGCATGTGCGCCAATATGAACAGTGGGGGCCGGTTTTCCTCGCCGCCTATCCGCTGGAAAGCCTGTGGCAGATGCTGCGCGGCCGCCGCGCTTACCTCGACAACCGCTTTGAAGTGCTGGCGCGCGCCAAAGAAGTCCACCTGTAAGCAAATACAGCAAGTTGTAAGCACGTGTAAGGCTGGTCAACTGCCGCCTCCCGGCCCGCGTTTTCTGCTCAGAGACGCGGCAAAACCAGCTGCCCTGGAACTGAAGTAAATGAGTGGTAAGTTAGTGGAAACAACCTAAACCGTTTATATTAATTTAAAGAGGATTACATCATGACCAAGACCATCGCTACCCTGATCGCCGGCCTGTTCGCTACCGCAGCTTTCGCACAAACCCCTGCTCCTGCAGCATCGCCTGTACCTGCGGCAAAAACCGAAGCCAAGGTTGTGAAAGCCGAAGCCAAGGAAACCAAGGAAGTTGTGAAAGCCGAAGCCAAGGAAGCCAAAACCGTGGCCAGCGCCAACGCCGATGTCGCCAGCGCCAAGGCCGACGCCAAAGTGGAAAAAGCCAAGGCGCATGAGAAGTCCGCAAAATCGAAAGCCAAAGCACACGCCAAGGCCGCCAAGGAAGTGAAGGCAGCTGAAACCGCCGCCGCCCCTGCCGCGCCAGCCAAGTAATACTTTCGGCCCTGATGTAGATCCCCGCTTCGGCGGGGATTTTTTTTTGCCTTGCGAAATCGCGTGAATAGCCGCAATGTTAAAATATTGTACATATTTTATATTTGATAAAGGCGGAACCATGGCACTCATCGATATCAAGCTCTCCCAAAGTGCGCTGGATGCAGGCGGAAATTTCACTGACCAGGGCAGCAATGGCACATTGGGCTCGGTGCTGGATGCGGTGGCGTTAGTCAGCCATGCAGCGGGCGAAGCGCTGAACTACTATTCTTCGTGGAGTTTTCTCGGAACGACGCTGCGCCTCAATTTTGCTGACGGCTCGTCGGAAGTTTTCACAGGCGTTGCGCTGTCCGATCCCAATGCGCTGAGCGGCACGGCGACCGCGACCGGCATTGAGGTGCGCGTGGCCGGCGCTGTAACGATAGCGGAGGCGGGCCAGTACAGCTTCAAGTACGATATCAACGCCGGCAACCAGTTGTCTGTCGTGAGTACGGCCAGCAGCACCACGGCCGCCAAGATCACGACGATATTGCCCCAGTATTCGCCCGGCTACGATCAGCAGTTCGGCAACGTCGGCATCCAGTTCAACGGGCTGCTGAATTCAACCCTGAACGGCAATGTCGGCGGCACGTTGTCCAAGCTTGTGCTGACGGCCGACAAAGTAATCGCCTCCAGCACCATTGCAGGCGATTTCCAGGTCAGCGGCAATTCGCTGACCATTGCACAGGGGCTGAGCCATTCGTCGGTAAGCGGCGTCATGTCCTCGTATGTCACCGAATACCGCGACGGAAGTTATGAGCGCCTGACGGGACTGTCGACGACGCTGAGCGCGAGCCAGGTAATCGATGCCAGCATGCTGGCTAACAGCGCACTTTTTCCAGGGGATGACACCATCAGCATCAGCCTGCCGGCGCGGATATACGGCGATGCGTGGATTATGTCTGGTGCGGGAAGTGACACCGTCGCCGTCGGCGGCGGTGGAGGGCAGCTGCATGTGGATGCGGGCGCGGGCAACGATGTGATCTCGGTGCTGTCGGGCTCCCACCGCATTGACGGCGGCAGCGGCGTCGACGTGCTGAAGTACAGCGGCGCCAAGTCCGCCTATGCGATCGCGAAGACTGCCGCCGGCTTCAACGTTTCGTCACTGAACGGCAGCCAGAGCGTGGACATGACCGGCAATATCGAACGCGTGAAATTTGCCGACGGGGCGCTTGCCTTTGATATCGCCGGCAACGCAGGCATGGCCTACCGCGTGTATCAGGCGGCGCTTAACCGCACGCCGGACAGCGGTGGCCTGGGCTACTGGATGGCGGTGCTGGATGCAGGCAGCAGCATGCGGGACGTTGCCGGCAGCTTTATCGGCAGCGCCGAATTCCAGGGCATGTATGGCGGCAATCTGTCGGCCGACGCGTTTATCTCCAAGCTGTACGCCAATGTGCTGCACCGCGCGCCGGACCAGGGCGGCCTCGAATACTGGAGCAACTCCGTCAAGAGTGGTTTGGCCTATGCCGACATGCTGGTGAGCTTCAGCGAAAGCGCCGAGAACCAGCTGCAGGTAATTGGCGCCATTCAGAACGGGATCTCCTACACGCCCTTCGCCTGACACGGCCTGCTTGCCGCAAATGGATCCCCGCTTCGGCGGGGATTTTTTTTGGGCTAACTGTAAGCAATTACCGCAAGTTGTAAGCGCGTGTAAAGCCCGTCAACTGCGTGAATCCGCGCCGCGTTTTCTCCTCAGTGACACGGCAAATGTGCACGAAACCACAAACTAGATAGAGGACTGAAAAATGAAAAAAGTATTCGCTACCCTGATCGCCGGACTGTTCGCTAGCGCTGCGTTTGCACAGGCCTCCGCACCAGCAACGGCGCCCGCCGCTCCAGCGGCGCCGGTAGCCAAGACCGAAGTGAAAGTGGAAACCAAAGCCGCAGTCAAAGCAGAACACAAAGCAGAACACAAAGCAGAACACAAAGCAGAACACAAAGAAGTCAAGGAAGCGGCAAAGCCAGCCGCCCCTGCAACGAAGTAAGCAGTAAAAAAAATCAAATAAACCGTTTATAAAATTACAGAGGAATACATCATGACCAAGACTATCGCTACCCTGATCGCCGGCCTGTTCGCAACCGCTGCCTTCGCTCAAACCCCGGCTCCGGCCGCTGCTCCAGCGCCGTCGGCCAAGGCGGAAGCCAAAGTGGTGAAAGCGGAAGCCAAGGAAAGCAAGGAAGTGGTGAAGACCGAGAAGGCGGAAAAGTCGAAAGAGAAATCGCACGCCAAGGATGGCAAGCACGCTGAGAAGGCCGCCGCCGCGCCAGCAGCCGCAACGCCTGCCGCAGCGCCAGCCGTCGCAGCCGCGCCTGCGCCAGCCGCGAAGTAATCTACGGTTCTTGCTTAAAGCCCCGCTTCGGCGGGGCTTTTTTTCGTCTGCGTGTGGATGCGCGCCGCAACGCCGCCACGCTCGGTTATCATCGCATTTTGAACGGATGGATGGAGTGTTGTGGTGAAGACTATCGTAGCGGCGCTGATGATGGCGGCGGCAATGGCGGCGCAGGCCGCACCTGCGGCGCGCCCGCCGCAGGACGTGTCCCTGATAGAGCTGATCGCGAACCCCGCGCGCTTCGACGGCAAGCAGATCCGCGTGACCGGCTACCTGGTGCGCGAGTTCGAAGGCGATGCGATCTACCTGCACCGCGACGACTACGACCATGGCATCCAGCGCAACGGCCTGTGGGTCACCTTCGCCAAGGACAGCCCTGAGTTGCGCTGCAAAACCCTGCGCTATGCCTCCGTGGAAGGGAAGTTCGTCGCCAAAGAACGCGGCCATCTCGGCCTGTGGAGCGGCTCTATTGACCGCATTGCCCGCTGCAGCGTATCGCGCTGAACCTGCGGTGCGGTAAAAAAGTTTAGTTTCGAATCAATGTTGCCTGCGCTCGCGGGCCATGTATAATTCAAATCGCTGCCGCAAGGCGGCACACGCTAGGGGTCCTGCGTCGCGAAAGCGGCGCGGGTGAGAAATACCCTCCGAACCTGATCTGGATAATGCCAGCGAAGGGAAGCTTTAGGCCTCCACCCGCCACGCCGCGCGCCCGTACCCACGGGACTGCGCGCCGCAGCCGGGTATTTGCCGAACCTCCTTTGCTGGCTCCTGTAGCCAACAAAGGAGCCAAATGAACGCCAACCCGAAATTCCTGTCCGCCACCGCAGAGGTGGACAGCGCGGCCATCGCGCCGCTGCCGAATTCCCGCAAATTCTATGTCGAGGGCAGCCGCCCGGATATCCGCGTGCCCATGCGCGAGATCTCGCAGTCCGACACGCCGGCCAGCTTCGGCCACGAGAAGAACCCGCCCATCTACGTCTACGACACTTCCGGCCCGTACACCGACCCGGACGTGCAGATTGATATCCGCTCCGGCCTGGCCACGCCGCGCCTGCCGTGGATACTGGAGCGCGGCGACACCGAGGAACTGGACGGTCCGACTTCGGCCTACGGCAAGGAGCGCCTGAACGATGCCGCGCTGGCCGAGCTGCGCTTCAACCTGACCCGCAAGCCGCGCCGCGCCAGGGCGAACCCGAACGGGGCAGGCAATGTCACGCAGATGCATTACGCGCGCCAGGGCATCATCACGCCCGAGATGGAGTTTGTGGCGATCCGCGAAAACATGCGCCGCAAGGAGTACCTGGCGGAGCTGAAGGCGTCCGGCCCCATGGGCGAGCGCATGGCGGAAATGATGGGCCGCCAGCATCCGGGCCAGAACTACGGCGCCTCCACGCCGGCCGAGATCACGCCGGAATTCGTGCGCGAGGAAATCGCCCGTGGCCGCGCCATTATCCCGGCCAATATCAACCACCCCGAAGTGGAGCCGATGATCATCGGCCGCAATTTCCTGGTCAAGATCAACGCCAACATCGGCAACTCGGCCGTCACCTCGTCCATCGGCGAGGAAGTGGAGAAGATGACCTGGGCCATCCGCTGGGGCGGCGACAATGTGATGGATCTATCCACCGGCAAGCATATCCACGAGACGCGCGAATGGATCATCCGCAATAGCCCCGTACCTATCGGCACGGTGCCGATTTACCAGGCGCTGGAGAAGGTGAACGGCAAGGCCGAAGACCTGACCTGGGAGATTTTCCGCGACACGCTGATTGAACAGGCGGAGCAGGGCGTGGACTACTTCACCATCCACGCCGGCGTGCTGCTGCGCTACGTGCCGCTGACGGCCAAGCGCCTGACGGGCATAGTCTCGCGCGGCGGCTCCATCATGGCCAAGTGGTGCCTGGCGCATCACAAGGAGTCCTTCCTGTACACGCACTTCGAAGAGATCTGCGAAATCATGAAGGCCTACGACGTGTCCTTCAGCCTGGGCGACGGCCTGCGTCCCGGTTCCATCTACGACGCCAACGACGAAGCGCAGCTGGGCGAACTGAAGACGCTGGGCGAGCTGACCCAGATCGCATGGAAGCACGATGTGCAGGTGATGATAGAAGGCCCGGGCCACGTGCCCATGCAGCTCATCAAAGAGAATATGGACTTGCAGCTGGATCAGTGCAACGAGGCGCCGTTCTACACGCTGGGGCCACTCACCACGGACATCGCGCCGGGCTACGACCATATCACTTCCGGCATCGGCGCGGCGCTGATCGGCTGGTACGGCACGGCCATGCTGTGCTACGTCACGCCCAAGGAGCATCTCGGCCTGCCGAACAAGGATGACGTCAAGGACGGCATCATCACCTACAAGATCGCGGCGCATGCGGCGGACCTGGCGAAAGGCCATCCGGGCGCGCAGATCCGCGACAACGCGCTGTCCAAGGCGCGCTTCGAGTTCCGCTGGGAAGACCAGTTCAACATCGGCCTCGATCCGGACAAGGCGCGCTCTTTCCATGACGAGACCCTGCCCAAGGACAGCGCCAAGGTGGCGCATTTCTGCTCCATGTGCGGCCCGCATTTCTGCTCGATGAAGATCACGCAGGAAGTGCGCGAATACGCGGCGCAGGGCATGCAGGAGAAGGCGGTGGAGTTTGTGAAGAAGGGCGCGCAGCTCTACAGCAAGGCCTGAACCGCCATGATCGCGATTGAACTGAACGGCGAGGCGCGCAGCGTGCCGGCGCAATACAGCCTGCAGGCGCTGGTGGAGGAGCTGGGGCTGGCGCACCAGGCGCTGGCGCTGGCGGTGAACCGCAGCGTGGTGCCGCGCCAGGCGTGGGGCGGCCGCACCTTGCAGGCGCAGGACAAAGTGGACATCGTGCGCGCCATCGGCGGCGGCTGAGCGCGGCGCGTCAAACAAAAAATTTGGAGATAGACTATGCGTGACCTGAAAAATGAAGACCTGCTGACCATCGCGGGCAAGACCTACACTTCGCGCCTGCTGGTGGGCAGCGGCAAATACAAAGACCTGCCGCAGACCCGCGAGGCGACCGACGCGGCGGGCGCCGAAATCATCACGGTGGCGATACGCCGCGTAAACATCGGCCAGGACCCGAAGGCGCCCAGCCTGCTGGACGTGCTGCCGCCGTCGCAGTACACCATCCTGCCCAACACCGCCGGCTGCTATTCGGCCAAGGACGCGGTGTACACGCTGCAAATGGCGCGCGAGCTGCTCAACGGGCACAAGCTGGTGAAGCTGGAGGTGCTGGGCGACGAGAAAACCCTGTTCCCCAATATGCCGGAGACGCTGGTGGCGGCGAAGGAGCTGGTGAAGGATGGCTTCGATGTGATGGTCTATTGCAGCGACGATCCCATCCAGGCGCGCATGCTGGAGGATATCGGCTGCGTGGCGGTGATGCCGCTGGCGTCGCTGATCGGCTCCGGCATGGGCATACTCAACCCCTGGAATTTGTCGCTGATTATCGAGCAGGCCAAGGTGCCGGTGCTGGTGGATGCGGGCGTCGGCACGGCGTCGGACGCGGCCATCGCGATGGAGCTGGGCTGCGACGGCGTGCTGATGAACACGGCCATCGCCGGCGCGCAGGACCCGGTGCGCATGGCGCGCGCCATGAAGCTGGGCGTGCAGGCTGGCCGGGAGGCCTTCCTGGCGGGGCGCATCGCGCGCAAGTTCGCGGCCTCGCCGTCGTCGCCGATGGCGGGCAGAATGGTATGACGGCCGAGCTCCGGCGGCGCTGCGTGCTGGTGTTCTCTGGCGCCGATCCGTCCGGCGGCGCCGGCATTGCCGCCGACATCCTGGCGATCCACGCGCAGGGCGCGCACGCGCTGCCGGTCATCACGGCGCTGACGGTGCAGGACAACGACCGCGTGTACGAGGTGCTGCCGGTGGCGCCGGACGTGGTGCTGCGCCAGGCCCGCGCGCTGGCGGCCAAGGGGAGGGTGGACGCCATCAAGATCGGCATTCCCGGCAGCGCCGCCAACGCGCGCGCCATTGCGCAGCTGATTTCGGAGCTGCGCGCCGGAGCGGGCGATGCGCTGCCCGTCGTGCTCGACCCGGTACTGGCCAGCGGCCACGGCGATCTGCTCTCGCGCGGCGACGCCGTGCAGGCGCTGGCGGTGCTGCTGCCGCTGGTCACGCTGATCACGCCCAACGGGCCGGAAGCGGCCGCGCTGGCAGCAGCCGCCGGCGTTGCCGTCAACGCCGGCGAGGGGCCGGGGATGGCCGCGCAGGCCTTGCTGCGGCAGGGCTGCCGCCATGTGCTGGTCACGGGCGGCCATGAGGGCGGCGGCACGGTCGTCAACCGCTGGTTCAGCGCGGCGCCGATGCTGGATCAGGATCAGGATCAGGCCTGGAGCTGGGCGCGCCTGCCCGGCGAGTTCCACGGCAGCGGCTGCACGCTGGCCGCCGCCGCCGCCGGCCTGCTGGCGCAAGGCGTCCCGATGCAGCAGGCGCTGGCGCGCGCGCAAGACTACACGCATGGCGCGCTGGCCGCCGCATTTGCCATTGCGCCCGGCCAGCGCATTCCACAACGCTAGTTACTACAACTATCAAAGAGAGACCATCATGCAAGGACTTTATCTGGTTACCCCCAACTGGGATGACACCGCCCGCCTGCTCGACGTTACCGAACAGGCGCTGGCCGAAGGCGTGGCCATGCTGCAGTACCGCCACAAGGACGCCAGCCCCGAACTGCGCATGAAGCAGAGCGCTGAGCTGCTGGCGCTGTGCCGCCGCTACGGCGTGCCCTTCATCGTCAACGACCATGTCGACCTGTGCCTGCTGATCGGCGCGGACGGCATCCACCTCGGCGGCACCGACGCCCGCATCGCCCAGACCCGCGCGCTGCTCGGCCCGGACACCATCATCGGCGCCTCCTGCTACGGCGAGATGCAGCTGGCGCTCGATGCCCAGGAAGCCGGCGCCAGCTATGTCGCTTTCGGCGGCTTCTACCTGTCGCGCGTGAAGCAGTATGCGGTCACCACCCAGCCCGGGATCCTGGACGAGGCGCGCCGGCGCGTGCACCTGCCGCGCGTGGTTATCGGCGGCATGACGCCGCAGAACGCCGCGCCGCTGGTGGCGCGGGGCGCGCACATGGTGGCGGCCGTCAGCGGGGTCTACATGGTGGACGATCCGGGCCAGGCGGTACGCGATTTCAATGCGCTGTTTTTAGCGGAACCCGCCGAAGAACTCTTAAGCGAATAAATTCGCGCCGGTGCGGCGTGATCGTTTTATAATCGGTCGCATTATCATCCGCTCAAGGTTGCGACCCAATGAATGCACCCACCCCGGCGAAGCGCCTGATACTGATCGTTGACGACGACCAGCTGCTGGCCGCCTTCCTTAGCGAAGTGCTGCACCATGCAGGTTACGACACGGTGCTGGCCTATTCGGCCGACCAGGCGCTGGCCCAGGTGGCCGAGCGCGAACCGGATATGGCGCTGCTCGACATCCACATGCCCGGCATGTCCGGTTTGGAACTTGCCAAGCAGCTCAACCGCAACACCTCGGTGCCGTTCATGTTCCTGTCCGGGCGCGGCGACAGCGACGCGGCCAAGCAGGCCGCCGCTTACGGCGCGGTCGGCTTTGTGGTCAAGCCGGTCGACGAGCAGCACCTGATGCCGGCCTTCGAAGCCGGCCTGGCGCGCGCCGACGAGATCCGCCAGCTGCGCCGCACCGAGCTGAATTTGAACGCGGCGCTGGCCGCCGGGCGCGAGACCAGCCTGGCCGTTGGCCTGTTGATGTGCAAATTCCAGACCGACCGCAACACCGCGTTTGAAGTGCTGCGCGACCATGCGCGTTCCAGCCGCCGCAAGATCAACGAGATCGCCGACCAGCTGCTGACCGCAGAGGAAACGTTGAATGGCTTGCATGCTGCGTTTAATGCACGGCTGAAAAAATAAGTGCGAAATTAAATACGTTTCGCCGGAAATACGCTAAACTTACATCCATCAGCGCGGGGGCCTGAACCGCCCTCGCTGCTTCCCCTTGCAGCCGCCCTCTCCCTGCCGCTGTATCTGAATTTCGGCCCAGCTCCGCCGACCTTGCACCCTGAATCCATCGATACGGCCCCGCCGCTGCTGTGCGCGCGCGCCTTCTGGTTCCAGGCACTGCGCCACAAGCAAACCGCAGCCGCCATGGCTGCGGGCGGAGAAAAAAACATGAAGGACAATCTGTACGCAATCGGCGACGTCATGGAAGAACTGGCGTCCCTCGTCACCGAAGTGCCGCGCGTGCTGCACGTTGATGGCGACGCCGACGCGGCGCTGGTGCTGGCCACGCTGCTGGTGCCGGAAACGGAAGTGGTGCACGTGGCCACGCTGGCCGAGGCGCTGCGCAAGGTGGAGCAGGCCAGCTACGCGCTGGTGGTGCTCGATCCGGACCTGCCGGATGGCGACGGCACGGTGCTGCTGGAGCAGCTGCGGCATCGCCAGGAGCGCATGCCGGTGCTGCTGTATTCGGCCCGCCATCCCGGCCTGCGCCTGCAGGCGCACGCCTTCCTGCCCAAGCCCTGGACTTCGCCGCGCCAGCTGTGGCGCACCGTGTCCCACCTGCTGGGCATAGAGCCGGTGATCCTGCAAGAGGAGACCACATGATGGGAGTGCTGAACAGCATACTGTATGTTGAAGACGACCCGCACCTGCGCGGCGTGGCCAAGATGGCGCTGGAAGTGATAGGCAACTTCAAGGTGCGCGAGTGCAGCTCAGGACTGGCCGCGTTGCGCCTGGGGGCTGACTTTCATCCTGATCTGATTCTGCTGGACGTGCAGGAGCCCGGCATGGACGGCGTGGCCACGCTGGCGCAGCTGCGCAGCTTGCCGCACCTGTGCCATACGCCGGCCATGTTCGTGACCGGCGTGGTCTCGCCGGGCGAAATGGCGCGCTACGTGGCGGCCGGCGCGGCCGGCATCATCGCCAAGCCGCTCGAACCGCTGCGCCTGGCCGGCCAGCTGCGCCGCCTGTGGGACGACAGGCCGGAACAGGGGCGGGCCTTATTGCCGGTGTAATCTTGTTTTCCTTGTTATGATTCGGGTATCCCGCTTATCAGGGCAATCCCCAACGTACACAGGAAACAAGAATGAAAACCAAAGCAGCCGTTGCATGGAAATCCGGCGCTCCGCTGACCATCGAGGAAGTGGAGCTGGGCGGCCCTCGCGAGGGCGAAGTGCTGGTGGAAATCAAGGCCACCGGCATTTGCCACACCGACTATTACACCCTGTCCGGCGCCGACCCGGAAGGCATCTTCCCGGCCATCCTGGGCCATGAGGGCGCGGGCGTGGTGGTGGACGTGGGTCCGGGCGTGAAATCGCTGAAGAAGGACGACCACGTCATTCCGCTGTACACGCCGGAATGCCGCCAGTGCAAATTCTGCCTGTCGCAAAAAACCAACTTGTGCCAGTCGATCCGCTCGACCCAGGGCCGCGGCCTGATGCCGGACGCCACCAGCCGCTTCTCCATCGACGGTAAGCCGATCTTCCACTACATGGGCACGTCCACCTTCTCGAACTACATCGTGGTGCCGGAGATCGCGCTGGCCAAGATCCGCTCGGACGCGCCGTTCGACAAGGTCTGCTACATCGGCTGCGGCGTCACCACCGGCGTGGGCGCCGTGCTGTTCACCGCCAAGGTGGAGGCGGGCGCCAATGTGGTGGTGTTCGGCCTGGGCGGCATTGGCCTGAACGTGATCCAGGCCGCCAAGATGGTGGGCGCGGACAAGATCATCGGCGTGGACATCAACCCGGCGCGCGAAGAGATGGCGCGCAAGTTCGGCATGACGCACTTCGTCAACCCGACCAAGGTGGAAAACGTGGTCGACGCCATCGTGCAGCTGACCGACGGCGGCGCCGACTACAGCTTCGAGTGCATCGGCAACACCACCACCATGCGCCAGTCGCTGGAGTGCTGCCACAAGGGCTGGGGCCAGTCCATCATCATCGGCGTGGCGGCGGCGGGGCAGGAGATTTCCACCCGTCCGTTCCAGCTGGTGACGGGCCGGGTGTGGAAAGGCTCCGCTTTCGGCGGCGCGCGCGGCCGCACCGACGTGCCGAAGATCGTCGACTGGTATATGGAAGGCAAGCTCAATATCGACGACCTGATCACCCACAAGCTCAAGCTGGAAGACATCAACAAGGGCTTTGACCTGATGAAGTCCGGCGAGTCGATCCGTTCCGTGGTCGAGTTCTAAACTCCGCATTTTTTGCCGCCTGCTCCGCGCAGGCGGCATTTCGTCGCAAATCCCTCGCTCCTGGCGGCGCCCGCCGCTACATTTATGCTGACGCCGTTACGGCCGGAAGTAGAAAAAAAGTTCTAGACAGCGAGTTCTAGATCATTTAATCTACATTGCATATTTCAAGGAGTTATCCATGGCCGAGTTGCTGTCCCTGCTGATGCCCGCCATAGGCTGGTCGCTGCTGCACTTTGTATGGCAGGGGCTGCTGATCGGCTGGGCGGCGACACTGGCGCTGCAACTGCTGCGCAACGCCCGTCCCCAGGCGCGCTACGCGGTCGCCTGCGGCGCCTTGCTGCTGTGCGCCGCGCTGCCGCTGGCGGGCATTATCTGGCGGCTGCTCGACGCGGCCAGCGCCGCGCCCGCCGCCGATCCCGCCGCGCTGCTGATGGCCGCCGCCCCTGCAGGCGCCGCCGCATCGGGCGGCCTGGCCATGCCGGTGCTGATGGATGGCGACCAGCTCATTTCCTGGCAATACATGCTGCAGCGCCAGCTGCCCTGGCTGGTGCTGCTGTGGGCCAGCGGGGCCGCGTTCATGACGGTGCGCCTGTCGCTGGGCCTGCTCTGGGTGCGCGAGCGCACGCTGGAGGCGCAGGCCGTGCCGAACGCCCACTGGCAGCAGCGCCTGGACCGCCTGGCGCTGCGTCTCGGGCTGGACCGCCCGGTGCGGCTGGCGGTGGCGGACCACCTGGACACGCCCATGACGGCGGGCTGCTGGAAGCCGGTGGTGCTGCTGCCGGCGTCGCTGCTGACCGGCATGCCGGCCGACTTGCTGGAAGCGCTGCTGGCGCACGAACTGGCCCACATCAAGCGCCACGACTACCTGGTGAACCTGGTGCAGAGCGCCATCGAGATACTTTTGTTTTACCACCCGAGCGTGTGGATGCTGTCACGGCACATCCGCGACGAGCGGGAGCAGATTGCAGATGATTTAGCCGCAAGCACGCTCGGCGAACCGCGGCGCCTGGCCCTTGCATTGTCCGAACTGGACCGCTTCCAGTTCGCCACCCCCCAGCTTGCGCTGGGGGCTCAAGGAGGAAACCTCATGTCCCGTATCAAACGTCTGGTCCGCCCAGACAGCCAGCCACTGAGCTGGAAGATTGCCGCGCCCCTGTTTGGCCTGTGCACCGCCTGCGCCGTGCTGTACGCCCACGCCGCCCCGCAGCCGCCCGCCGTCGACGCGCCGGCCCCTCCTGCCGTGCCTGCTGTCGCCGCGCCCGCCGCGCCCAAAGCCCTGCCTGCCGTGCCGCCGGTGCCTGCTGTTGCCCCGCCCATGGCGCCCGCTGCCGTCGCCCCGGTGCCGCCAGTGCCGCCAGTGGCTGACGCCGCTCCGGCCCGGGCTCCAGCCGCGTTGTTAGCGTGGGCAGCCCCTGCCGCCCCCGCCGCACCCGCCGCCCCAGCGGCGAAGGCAGCCCCCGCTGCCCCTGCCGCGCCAGCTGCACCGGCAGCGAAGGCAGCGCCCGCCGCACCGGCAGCCCCGGCCGCACCAGCGGCTCCGGCTGCGCCGCCGGCGCCCATGCTGGGCGACGAGCAGGCTGCCCCCCACACCCCCGGCCGCATCCGCATGACCTTCGGCCGCCTGACCATGAACAACGACGCCAAGGAAGCCTACGCAATCAAGCGCGGCGACGGCTACAAGTCGATCTACTCAGGCCGCAAGGACATGGCCGAACTGAGCCGCCTGGAAGGCGCCGTGAAGGGCGACTTCATCTGGTACCGCGACGGCAGCCAGGCCTGGCTGATCAAGGATCCCGCGCTGCTGGCCAAGGTCAACGCCGCCTGGGCGCCGGCCGACGCGCTGGACCTGAAAATGAAAGAGCAAAGCAAGGAAATGGAGCAGCACAGCAAGGCCATGGCCGCGCTGGGCGAGAAAATGCGCGCGATGTCGGACCAGGCTGAGCGCCTGGAGCGCGGCGAGCGCCACACCAGGATAGAGCAAGTGGCGCGCGAGCAGGAAGCCGTGGCGCGCAAGATGGAGGCGGTGGGGCGCAGGATGGAGCGCAACGGCGAATCCGGCGCCGACCGCGAGGCCCTGCAGCGCGAGATGGCGGCCCTGAAAACGCAAATGGAGCCCTTCAAACAGCAAATGAAGGAGCTGACAGCCGAGTTCGCGAAAATGCACGCCGAAATGGCCCTCAAGCAGGAACCGATGAAGGCGCTCAGCGCGGAAATGCGCGAAGCCGGCAAGCCCATGAAGGAGCTGGGCCGGAAAATGGGCGAGCTGGGCCGGGAGCAGGGCCGCCTGAGCCGCGAAGCGGACCAGACCGTGCGCGCCTTGATCCAGGAAGCGGTGCGCAACGGCCAGGCCGAAGCCGTCCCGACACCCAAGGGCTGATTGGATATCCAGTGTTTTGCACCGGGGCGCGCGCCGCCCCGGTATAATCACGGGATGCAAAATCTCCTCCACAACCTCAACCCCGAACAACTGGCCGCTGTTACGCTGCCGGCCCAAAGCGCCCTCATCCTTGCCGGCGCCGGCTCGGGCAAGACCCGCGTATTGACCACCCGCATCGCCTGGCTGATCCAGACCGGCCAGGTATCGCCGGCCGGCATCCTGGCGGTGACGTTCACCAATAAAGCCGCCAAGGAAATGCTCACGCGCCTGTCGGCCATGTTGCCGATCAATACGCGCGGCATGTGGATAGGCACCTTCCACGGCTTGTGCAACCGCCTGCTGCGCACCCATTACCGCGACGCGGCCTTGCCGCAGACCTTCCAGATCCTAGACTCGCAGGACCAGCTGTCGGCCATCAAGCGCCTGCTGAAAGCCTACAATATCGACGACGAGAAGTTCCCGGCCAAGTCGGTGATGTACTTCATCAACGGCGCCAAGGACGCGGGCCTGCGCGCCCAGGACGTGGAAGCGCACGATCCCGCCGAGCGCAAGATGGTGGAGCTGTACGGCCTGTATGACGACCAGTGCCAGCGCGAAGGCGTAGTGGATTTTGCCGAACTGCTGCTGCGCAGCTATGAGCTGCTGAGCCGCAACCAGCCGCTGCGCGAGCACTACCAGCAGCGCTTCAAGCACATCCTGGTGGACGAGTTCCAGGATACCAACGACCTGCAATACAAGTGGCTCAAGCTGCTGTCCGGCCAGGGCCAGAGCCAGGCCCGCAGCGCGCTGTTCGCGGTGGGCGACGACGACCAGAGCATCTATGCCTTCCGGGGCGCGAACGTGGGCAATATGCGCGCCTTCGAGCAGGAGTTCAACGTCCAGAACCTGATCAAGCTGGAGCAGAACTACCGCTCGCACGGCCACATCCTGGATTCGGCCAATATGCTGATCTCCAATAACAGCAAGCGCCTGGGCAAGAACCTGCGTACCGACGCCGGGCACGGCGAACAGGTGCGCGTGTACGAGGCCAGCTCGGATCTGCAGGAAGCGCAGTGGATTATCGAGGAGACCAAGAACCTCATCGCCGAAGGCGCCTCGCGCAGCGAAGTCGCGGTGCTGTACCGCTCGAATGCGCAGTCGCGCGTGATCGAGCATGCGCTGTTCTCGGCCGGCATTCCCTACCATGTGTACGGCGGCCTGCGCTACTTCCAGCGCGCCGAGGTCAAGCACGCCATCGCCTATCTGCAGCTGATGGACAACCCGCACAACGACTCGGCCTTCCTGCGCGTGGTGAACTTCCCCACGCGCGGCATCGGCGTGCGCACCATCGAGAACCTCCAGGGCGCGGCGCAGCAGTACGGCATTTCGCTGTACGCAGCCGTGCCGTATATGTCGGGCAAGGCGGGCAGCTCGCTGTCCGGCTTCGTCAAGATGATCGAAGGCATGCGCTTTGAAACGCAGCAGATGGCGCTGCCCGAGCTGGTGCGCGTGGTGCTGGAAGGCAGTACGCTACTGAGCCACTACGCCGCCGAGAAAGAAGGCGCGGACCGCGTCGAGAACTTGGAGCAGATGGTGAGCGCGGCCACGCAGTTCGTGTCCGAAGAAGGCTACGGCCAGGGCGCCCCGGCGCACCTGGGACCGCGCGCGGACGCGCAGGCCGGCGCGCCCATCGTCAACGCCGACGGCATCGAGATACTGGATGCGGACGCGCCGCTGGCCACGGTGATGTCGCCGCTGTCGGCCTTCCTGTCGCACGCCTCGCTGGAAGCGGGTGACAACCAGGCGCAAGCCGGCCAGGACGCGCTGCAGATGATGACGGTGCACTCGGCCAAGGGCCTGGAATTCGACAACGTCTTCATCACCGGCCTGGAGGAGGGCCTGTTCCCGCACGAGAGCAGCTCGAAAGAGGATGGCGGCGTGGAGGAGGAACGGCGCCTGATGTACGTGGCCATCACGCGCGCGCGCAAGCGCCTGTACATGTGCTTCTCGCAGACCCGCATGCTGCACGGCCAGACCCGCTACAACATGAAGTCGCGCTTCTTCGACGAGCTGCCGGAGGAGTCGCTGAAGTGGCTGTCGCCCAAGGTGCAGTCGCACTGGTTCGCCAACAAGAAGTCGGCCTGGGACGACGCGCCGCTGAACCTGGGCAGCGACAACGCCCTGGCCCAGCGCATGGCGCAGAAGGCCGGCGGCGGCAGCGGCTGGCGCATCGGCGAGTCGGTTTCGCACGGCAAATTCGGTGAAGGCGTGATCGTCAACATCGAAGGCAGCGGCGCCAACTGCCGCGCGCAGATCAACTTCGGCAGCCACGGCATGAAGGTGCTGGACCTGAGCGTGGCCAAGCTGGAGCGGCTGGGACGATAAAGAAGGGGAGCTTGAAGCTCCCCTTTTTTTATTCCTGCGGCTGGTTTTCCTGCTGCTCCTGCGGCTGCACCGGGCTGCCGAAGATTTGCCGGTAGCTGGCGTACAGCGAGCAGTGGAACAGCACCGAGAACAGCACCAGCACCACCTGCATCACCATCAGATACAGGGCCGGGCTGCGGCCGAACAGCAGGGCCACGGTCTGCGACAGCAGCAGCATCAGGCCGAATACGCTGATCAGGAAGACGGCGAAGGTCTTGAACGCGCGCCACACGCCGAAGAAGCTGAAGAAGATGGACTTGCCCACGCCCATTTTCTGGAAGTAGATCAGCGGCGCGGCAAAGCAGAAGGCCATGGCCGCCGGTATGCCGGCAGCCATGATGACCAGGAAGGCGCTGCCCAGGCTGGCGTCGCGCGCTTCCTGCGAGTCGTGCGGCACCTGGCCGGTGAGCAGCTTGATCAGCATGCCGTCGCTCACCAGCGTGGCCAGGCCGATGGCCAGCGCGGCGGCGGCCATGTACAGCAGCCCCACCGCCACCAGCTTGCCGAAGGCGGGTTTCTGAAAGCCCACCGCCAGCAGCCTTGGCGTCACGCGCTTGCCTTGTTCCACGTCGGCGCAGGCTTGCATGGACGCCACCGAGAACACCGGGATCAGGATCACCGAGGCCAGCTGGCCGATATAGGGCACGATGCTGAGCAGCAGATTCAGCATGGCGTACAGCATGGCCAGCGAGGTCAGGTTGCCTGGCTGCTGCTTGAACATGCCGTAACCCTGTTTGATCCAGAGCCAGCCGGTGCTTGCGGGAAGTTTGCCCATATCGGTTTTCAGTGTCAGTACAGTGCTGGTGCGGCTACGGCGATGCGTTCGCGCAGGATGCGTTCAAAGTGGGTGGGGTCGTGCGGCGTGAGCATCTCCGCTTCGCGCGGCTGGTGCAGGTCGTACAGGCGCGAGAGCCAGAAGCGCAGCGCGCCGGCGCGCAGCATGGGCTGCCACGCGGTCTGCTCGGCTTCGGTGAAGGGGCGCACGGCATGGTAGGCGTCCAGCAGGGCGCGCACGCGCGCCGTGTCCAGTACGCCCGTGTCCAGGTCGATGCACCAGTCGTTGACCGTCACCGCCACGTCGAACAGCCAGCTGTCGCAGCCGGCGAAGTAGAAGTCGAAGAAGCCTGTGAGCTTGTCGCCGTCGAACATCACGTTGTTGCGGAACAGGTCGGCGTGCACCGGGCCTTGCTGCAGCAGCTTGTAGGTGTCGCAGCCGTAGAACGCTTCCTGGAAATGCATCTCGGCGCGCAGCAGGTGCGCTTCCGCGTCGGACAGGAAGGGCAGTACCTGCGGCGTGGCCCAGTTCCACCAGTCCAGGCCGCGCAGATTGGGCTGCGTGCCGGCGTAGTCGAGCGCCGCCACGTGCATTTTCGCCAGCATGGCGCCCACTTCGGCGCAATGCACCGGCTGCGGGTCCATTTGCGACTTGCCCACCAGCTTGGTGACGATGGAGGCCGGCTTGCCGTGCAGCGGCACCACCAGCTGGCCGTCCGCGTTGGCGATCGGCGCGGGCACGGCCACGCCCCGGTCGGCCAGGTGGCGCATCAGGTTCAAATAGAAGGGGAGTTGTTCGAAAGACAGGTTCTCGAAGATCGTGAGCACATATTCGCCGCGCTCGGTCGTGAGGAAGAAATTGCTGTTTTCGATGCCGGACGCGATGCCTTTGATCGCGACCGGTTTGCCCAGAGGAAATTGCGTGATCCACTGGCTGACGTCATCCAGGCTGACCGGGGTAAAAACTGCCATGAGTAGAAATGTGTTTGAGTAAGCTGCGGGAGCAAGAAAGTCGCGGACCAGCGCTGGCTCAGGGCTTGGCAGGCGGCGGGGCCGGCGTATCGTCAGCCGCTTCGCCTTCCTTCTGCTTGGTCTTTTTCTTGCCGATGTCGAATTCCATCACGGTCCACTGCGGGCCACGGTTGGCCGAGCCGGCGGCGTCGCCGGGCAGGGCCGTGGTGCTGTTGGTGTTTTGCGCCTTGACGGTGTAGGTGCTCGGGCCGCTCTTGACTTTGGCCTCGGTCACACGGCCGCCTTCGCGCTTTTCCGTGATCTTGCGTTCGTTGGCCGGCTTGGTGGTAACCGTGATCGGCGTATCAACTTCTTCGATTTTGTCGAGTTTCGGAGGCGCGGCCGAAGGCGTTTGAGCCTGGGCGACGCTGTTCAGGGCGAGAATGAGGACTGGCCAGATTATGGATGCACGCATGATGTATACCGCCCTGTTAAGTGAATTGCTAGATTCTGTATGTGCCCATTGTAACAAACCGACACGGTTCCGGTTTTAAAATAGTCTGCGATAATGGCCGACTACATTGTTATAACGCCGGAACGCTTAATTTTCTAATATGCAAAAGACCCTGCTGCTGGTTGACGGTTCCAGCTATCTCTACCGAGCCTTCCACGCGCTGCCCGACCTGCGCAGTCCGGACGGCCATCCGACCGGCGCCATGCACGGCATGGTCAACATGCTGCGCCGCCTGCGCGCCGACTTCCCCGCCGCCTATATCGCTTGCGTGTTCGACGCCAAGGGCAAGACCTTCCGCGACGATATGTACCCGGAATACAAGGCCACCCGCGCTTCCATGCCGGACGACCTGCGCCTGCAGATCGAGCCTATCCACGAGGCGGTGCGCGCCATGGGCTGGCCCATCCTGATGGTGGAGGGCGTGGAGGCGGACGACGTGATCGGCACGCTGTGCGTGGACGCGGTGAAGGTGGGGCTGGACGTGGTGGTGTCCACCGGCGACAAGGACCTGGCGCAGCTGGTCAATCCCCACGTCATGCTGATCAACACCATGACCAACGAGCGCATGGACGAGGCGGGCGTGCTGGCCAAGTTCGGCGTGCCGCCCAACCGCATCATCGACTACCTGACGCTGATCGGCGACACGGTGGACAACGTGCCGGGCGTGGCCAAGTGCGGCCCGAAAACCGCGCTCAAGTGGCTGACCGCCTACGACAGCCTGGACGGCGTGATGGCCAATGCGGAGAAGATCACCGGCGCCGTCGGCGAAAACCTGCGCCAGGCGCTGGAATGGCTGCCCAAGGGCCGCGAGCTGATCACCGTGAAAACCGATTGCGACCTGGCCGCGCACATGATGTCGATCTCCGAATCGCTGGTGGCCAAGGGCGAAGACAAGGAAGCGCTGCTGGCCTTCTTCGGCAAGTATGGCTTCAAGACCCTGCTGCGTGAACTGGGAGGCATGACGCCGTCCGCGCCTATCGGGGCCGGCGGCGCAGGCGCTCCGGCGGCCGCCTCCGGCGCCGGCGCCGCGCCGGACGGCGCGATCGCCGCCGGCGGCGCCAATGGCGACCTGTTCGCCGCCGCCAGCGCGCCCGCCAGCGTGCACTACGAAACCGTGCTCACCGAAGCCCAGCTGGACGCCTGGATCGCGCGCATCAACGCCGCCGGACTGACCGCCGTGGACACGGAAACCACCTCGCTCGAACCGATGACGGCGCAAATGGTCGGCATTTCGCTGGCCACCGAGCCTGGCCTGGCCTGCTACATCCCGGTGGCGCACAGCTACCAGGGCGTGCAGGAGCAGCTGAGCCGCGAGCTGGTGCTGGACAAGCTCAAGCCCTGGCTGGAGGACGCCAGCAAACCCAAGGTCGGCCAGAACCTGAAATACGACGCGCACATCTTCGCCAACCACGGCGTGGCGCTGCGCGGCATCGTGCACGACACGCTGCTGCAATCGTATGTGTTCGAGTCGCACCGCACGCACGACATGGACAGCCTGGCGCTGCGCCACCTGAACCACACCACCATTCCTTTCGTGGACGTGTGCGGCAAGGGCGCCAAGCAGATCACCTTCGACCAGGTGGAAATCGGCCGCGCCACGGAGTACGCGGCGGAGGACGCCGACATCACGCTGCGCCTGCACCTGGCCATGCATGGCAACGTCACTGCGGACGCGAAGCTGGAGCACATCTACGGCAAGATCGAACTGCCCACCGCCATCGTGCTGCAGAAGATAGAGCGCAACGGGGTGATGATAGACGCCGCGCTGCTCAAGACGCAATCGGCTGAATTGGGCGCGCGCATCGTGGAACTGGAAGCGAAGGCGCACGAACTGGCCGAGCAGCCCTTCAACCTGGGCTCGCCCAAGCAGATCGGCGAGATCTTCTTCGAGAAGCTGAAGCTGCCGGTGGTGAAAAAGACCCCGAGCGGCGCCCCGTCCACGGACGAGGAAGTGCTGCAAAAGCTGGCCGAGGACTACCCGCTGCCGAAAGTGCTGCTGGAATACCGCGGCATGGCCAAGCTGAAGTCCACCTACACGGACAAGCTGCCGCTGATGATCAACAAGGACACCGGCCGCGTGCACACCAACTACGCGCAGGCGGTGGCGGTGACGGGTCGTCTGGCGTCCAATGATCCCAATCTGCAGAACATCCCGATCCGCACGGCCGAAGGGCGCCGCATCCGCGAAGCCTTCGTGGCGCCGCCGGGCAGCCACATCGTGTCGGCCGACTATTCGCAGATCGAGCTGCGCATCATGGCGCATATTTCGGAAGACGCGAACATGCTGCGCGCCTTCGCCGAAGGCGAGGACATCCACCGCGCCACCGCCGCCGAGATCTTCGGCGTGGCGCCGGCCGACGTGACGAGCGAGCAGCGCCGCTACGCCAAGGTGATCAACTTCGGCCTGATCTACGGCATGAGCGCCTTCGGCCTGGCGGGCAACCTGGGCATAGACCGCGCCGCCGCGCAGAACTACATCGACCGCTACTTCGCGCGCTTCTCCGGCGTGAAAGCGTATATGGACGACACGCGCCTGCAGGCCAAGGCCAAGGGCTATGTGGAGACCGTGTTCGGCCGCCGCCTGTGGCTGCCCGAGATTAATTCGCCGAACGGCCCGCGCCGCCAGGGCGCCGAGCGCGCCGCAATCAACGCGCCGATGCAGGGCACGGCGGCGGACCTGATCAAGCTGGCCATGATCGCGGTGCAGGACTGGCTGGAGAAAGACCAGCTGAAAACCAAGATGATCATGCAGGTGCACGATGAACTGGTGCTGGAAGTGCCCGACGACGAGCTGGCGCTGGTGCGCGAAAAGCTGCCGCAGCTGATGGCGGGCGTGGCGCAGCTGAAGGTGCCGCTGCTGGCCGAGGTCGGGGTAGGGAAGAACTGGGAGGAGGCGCATTGATTTGTGCCTCCGCGCATTCGTATTCGAATTAACCACAGGAGGGTATCGATGAAAGATTTGTTGAACGACGCAGCAAGCCTGAACGAAAAACATCTGCACGACGGCGTACCCCGCCGCGATTTCCTGAAGGTGGCGCTGGGCACCGGCTTTGCCGCCGCCGCGCTGCCCGTGGTGGCGCAGAACGTGGTCAAGACCGACACCGAAGGCCTGACCGCCGGCACCGTTTCGGTGACGGTGAACGGCACTGCTGTGCCGGTCTACCGCGCCCAGCCCGCCGGCAAGACCGGCCTGCCCGTGATCCTGGTGATCTCCGAAATCTTCGGCGTGCACGAGCACATCGCCGACGTGGCGCGCCGCTTCGCCAAGCTGGGCTACCTGGCGCTGGCGCCGGACCTGTTCGTGCGCCAGGGCGACGCCACCAAGGCGCCGTCCCAGGCCGAGCTGATGAAAAACATTGTCGGCAAAACCCCGGACACCGAAGTGCTGGCCGACCTGGACGCCGTCGTGGCCTGGGCCAAGGCCAACGGCGGCAACACCGACAAGCTGGGCATCACCGGCTTCTGCTGGGGCGGCCGCCAGACCTGGCTGTACACCGCGCACAATCCGAACGTGAAAGCCGGCGTGGCCTGGTACGGCCGCGTGGTGGGCGACAAGACGCCGATCAATCCGGTGCAGCCGATCGACGTGGCCGACAAGATCAAGGCGCCGGTGCTGGGCCTGTACGGCGCCAAGGACACCGGCATCCCGGTTGAATCGCTGGACAAGCTGAAAGCGGCGCTGGCGGCCGCCGGCAACACCAAGTCCGCCTTCGTGGTCTACCCGAACTCGGGCCACGCCTTCCACGCGGACTACCGTCCCAGCTACAACGAAGCCGACGCCAAGGACGGTTTCGCGCGCGCCATCGCCTGGTTCAAGGCCAACGGCGTTGCATAACTGAGCAGGAAACCGGGCCGGGCGGTAAAATGCCCGGTTTGCGCCTTTTTGCGCAGCGTTCCAAGGCAGTACGAGGTCACAAAATCGATTCCACACTCATTTCCATACTGCTGGCCACCACTATCGGCGGCGTGATCAGCCTGACGGCTGCGGCCATTTTCTCGTTTACCTTGCTGTCCAAGGTGGTCGAGCGCATGGTCAGCCTGTCGGTGGGCATCATGCTGTCCACGTCGCTGCTGCACGCGCTGCCGGAGGCGTTTGAGTCCAACGCCGACCCGCGCACGCTGTTTGCGACGCTGCTGGGCGGGCTGCTGGCTTTCTTCATGCTGGAGAAGCTGGCCATCCTGCGCCACTCGCACCACCACGAGCACGACGGCCACCACCACCACCACGGCCACGACAAGCGCGAGGCCGGCAAGGCGGGCTGGATGATACTGGTGGGCGACGGCATGCATAATTTCACCGACGGCATCCTGATCGCGGCGGCCTTCCTGGCCGATCCGGGCCTGGGCCTGGTGACCGGCCTGGCCATCATCGCGCACGAGATTCCGCAGGAGATCGGCGACTTCATCGTGCTGCTGAACGCGGGCTTCTCGCGCACGCGCGCCTACATCTACAATCTGCTGTGCAGCATGATGGCGATTGCGGGCGGCCTGCTGGGCTACTACACGCTGGACCAGGCCAGCAACCTGATACCCTACGTGCTGGTGTTCGCCTCGTCCGGCTTCATCTACATCGCCGTCAGCGACCTGATGCCGCAGATGCAGCGCCGCGCCACGCTGCGCGAAACCGTGCCCCAGGTGCTGCTGATCGCCGCCGGCGTCGCCATCGTCCTCTTCCTCACCGCGCACCGCCACTAAGCCCGCCGCTTGCGGCCGCGCAAACCGCGCGGTCCGCCCTGTGCTAAGGTGGTGTTTTGGCCGCCAAGGAGGCAATCATGGCTACCGAACAAGACCTGCAAGCCCTGTCCCCATCCGACCGCGAGCGCCTTGAGCGCCTGGCGGCGCTGGCCGGGCGCACACCGCTGGAAACCTTGTATTTTGTTCAGCGAGACGGGTTCGAAGAATGCGAAGAGAGCGTGCGTGAAAATTTAATCTCCGAGCAAGATATTGCTGAGGGACGCGGGATTCCGAACGGACAAGTGATGGAAGACGCCCAGCGCATCATTGACGAGTGCGCTCAGCGTGCCAAGCGAGCCAAGCAAGCCTAAGATCGTTTGGGCCCCGGCAGCGAAAGCTGACATCGCCAGCGCCGCCAGCGGCCGTGATCAGGCGCCGGTGGCGACCGGGCGGGCGGGGTTGGCGCACCATTCGCTCCAGGAGCCGGGATACAGCGCCGCGCCGTGCAGGCCGGCCACTTCCATCGCCAGCAGGTTGTGGCAGGCCGTCACGCCCGAACCGCATTGCATGATGGCGGCCGAGGCGCTGCCGAACAGCGGCGCGAATTCCTGTTTCAGCTGCGCCGCCGGCTTGAAGCGGCCGTCCGGCTGCAGGTTGTCCTTGAAGAAGCGGTTCTTCGCGCCCGGGATGTGGCCGCCCACCGGATCGATGGTCTCGTTCTCGCCGCGATAGCGGTCCGCCGCGCGCGCGTCCACCACGGTGCGGCGCTGCGTGCCCAGGTTCTCCACCACATCCGCCACGGTCACCGTATGCGTCAGGGTAGGGCGCTCGGTGATGTGGCCGCGCGCGCGCTGCGCCACCGGCGTCACCAGCGGCAGGCCTTGCGACTGCCATGCGGCCATGCCGCCGTCCAGCACCGCCACCGCCGGGTGGCCTATCCAGCGCAGCAGCCACCACAGGCGCGCCGCGAACATGCCGCCGTGCGCGTCGTAAGCCACCACCTGGGTGCTGTCGCTGATGCCCCAGCCGCGCAGCGTTTCGATCAGCGCGCCGCGCTCCGGCAGCGGATGGCGGCCGGTGAATTGCGCGCCGGCGGGGCTCTTCGGACCGGACAGGTCGTCGTCGATGCTGGCAAATTGCGCATTCTGGATATGGCCGATGGCGTAGCCGTCGCGGCCCGCGTTTGGATTCATCAGGTCATGGCGGCAGTCCAGGATGACCCAGTCCGGGTCGGTCAGGTGCTGCGCCAGGCTGGCGGCGTCGATCAGGGTGGTGTGCATGGCGCTCCTCTTGTTTTTTACACTTCGCTGGCAATCGGATCGGTGGTGGCGATGGCCTTGCCGCGCTCCGTACTGCGGGTATTGTAAAACGTCGCGGCGATGCCGGAGGCGAGAATAATGGCGATGCCCAGCCAGCTGTGCCAGTCGAAGGTGTCGCTGAACACCACCACGCCCCAGAAGCTGGAGAACACGATGCCGGTGTACTGCAGATTGGCCACCACCAGCGTCTTGCCGACGCGGTAGGCGCGCGTCATGGCCATTTGCGCGGCGGTGGCGAACAGGCCTATGCCCAGCATAAGGAAGAATTTTTGCCAGGTGTCGACCGCGTGCCACACCACCGGGCCGTTGCCCGCTTCGAGGATGTTGCCCGCCACGCCGGCGATCAGGTTGCCGATCGAGAAATAGAACACCACGCGGTATTCCGGCTCTCCCGCCAGGCCCAGCTTGCGCACCTGCATATAGGCCATGGCCGACAGCACGCTGGAGCCGAGCGCCACCAGCGTGGGGCCGAACAGGTGGGAGTTGAAGGCCGGCTGCAGCAGCAGGGTGACGCCGACAAAGCTCATGAACACGGCCAGGATCAGCGGCCATTCGATGCGGTTCTTGGCGTGCCACCAGCCGTGCATGAAGAGCCAGACGGCGATCCAGATCGGCGCCATGTAGTTCAGCGTCATGGCGGTGGCGAGGGGCAGCTTGGCGATGGCGTAGAACCACAGCCACAGTGAGATGACGCCGATGAAGCCGCGCCACAGGTGGGCCAGCGGCATGCTGGTCTTCAGGCTGCCGCCCTGGATGCGTATCATGCAGAACAGCACCGTCACGCCGATCACGCCACGGCACAGCACGATCTCGGAGGTGGTGTAGATTTCCGAGGCCAGTTTCACGCACACGCCCATGGCGGCGAACATGAAACTGGCGAAGAGCATCCAAAGCGATTGCATTACATTCCTGTTTCTGCCGCCTTGGCGGCTCGGTTACAAAGCGACTTTACTGCGGTACCACTCGTGGAAGTGCTGCATGCCGTCTTCCATTGGGGACTGGTAGGGGCCGGCGTCGTTTTCGCCGCGCTGCATCAGGATCTTGCGCCCGGCGTCCATGCGCAGGGCGATCTCGTCGTCCTCCACGCAGGTTTCCATGTAGGCGGCGCGCTCGGCGTCCACGAACTCGCGCTCGAACAGCACGATTTCTTCAGGATAGTAGAACTCCACCACGTTGCGCGTCTTCTGCGGGCCGTCCGGCCACAGCGTGGACACCACCAGCACGTGCGGATACCATTCCACCATGATGTTGGGGTAGAGCGTGAGCCAGATGGCGCCGTATTCCGGCGGCTCGCCGCCGCGGAACTTGAGCACCTGCTCGTGCCATTTCTCGTACACCGGCGAGCCGGACTTGCGCAGGCTCCGGTTCACGCCCACGGTCTGCACGCTGTAGTCGGCGCCGAATTCCCAGCGCAGGTCTTCGCAGTTGACGAAGCTGCCCAGGCCGGGATGGAAGGGCTCGACGTGGTAGTCCTCCAGGTAGACCTCGATGAAGGTCTTCCAGTTGTAGTCGCACTCGTGCACTTCCACGTGGTCGAACATATAGCCGCTGAAGTCCAGGTCCTTGGTGACCGACATTTCCTTCAGCTTTTCCATGACGTTGTAGCCGTTCTGCTCGAACAGCAGGCCGTTCCAGCTTTGCAGCCTGGTCTTGGGCAGGTTCAGGCATGGCGTTTCGGGGAAGTGCGGCGCGCCGATCAGCTCCCCTTTCAGGTCGTAGGTCCAGCGGTGCAGCGGGCAGACGATGGTGCTGCTGTTGCCGCGCCCATTGAACATCAGCGCCTGGCGGTGGCGGCAGACGTTGGACAGCACTTCCAGGCCGTTGGCGTTGCGCACCAGCATACGCCCTTCGTTTTCGGAAACGAGGGTCGCAAAATCGCCGGTGTTCGGCACCATCAGCTCATGCCCGATATAGCGCGGGCCGGCTTTGAACAGTTGCTGCATTTCACGCTGCAGTAGCGTTTCGTCAAAGTAGACGTTAACCGGAAGTTGCGCGTTGGAGCGCGCTAGCTTGGCGTGGGTAGCCAGATCGGACATCCCAACCCCCCTTAATTAATGTGCTGCAAACCAAGAAGAGACAGAATCCGTAAAGACCTGAATTCAGTTTTTGAAACGGTATTTCGGACAGAACCGGCGATTATAGCGTGAAATGCCCATCTTCCGCTTGTGTTAAGGTGGGGCGCGCCGGATTGCCGTCCTGATAGGGTAGACTGATTTGCAACACCGCGTCGCCGCCGCGCTCACTTGGCCAACTGTTAATTCCACTGCATTGGATGGTTTGATCTAAAATAACGGGCTAAACTGGGCTGGCGGCCCCTGAACGCCGTCCGGCCTTACTGATTTGAGTGCTTATGTCTAAGAAATTGAACGCTGAATCCGCTCCTGTGCTGCCGCCGCCGGCCTCTTTCGAGGAAGCCATGGCGGAGCTGGCGCAACTGGTGACGCAAATGGAGGCGGGCCAGCTGCCGCTGGAAGCGTCCGTCGCGGCCTATGCGCGCGGTTCGGAACTGGTGAAATACTGTGCCGGCCAGCTCGACAAGGTGGAAACGCAGGTGAAGGTGCTCGAAGGCGGCATGCTGAAGCCCTTCGCCGACACGGAGGAGCTGGCATGAGCGCGTCCTTCCAGGATTGGATGAAGACCATCCAGGCCGGCATGGAGCAGGACATGGACGGCTACCTGCCGGCCGCCGGCGCCGAACCGGCCAAGCTGCACGAGGCGATGCGCTACGCGCTGCTGGGCGGCGGCAAGCGGGTGCGCCCGCTGCTGGTGTACGCCGCCGGCGCGCTGTTCGGTGCGGATGCGGCGGTGCTGAGCCGCGCCGCCGCCGCCGTTGAAATGATCCACGCCTACTCGCTGGTGCACGACGACATGCCCTGCATGGACGACGATGAACTGCGGCGCGGCAAACCCACCGTGCACGTGGCCTACGACGAAGCGACCGCGCTGCTGGTGGGCGACGCGCTGCAATCGCAGGCTTTCCTGGTGCTGGCCGACGCCGCCGCAGTGGCTGGGCTGCCGCCGGCCCGCCTGGCGGCCATGCTGCGCCTGCTGGCGCACGCGTCCGGCTCGGCCGGCATGTGCGGCGGCCAGGCCATCGACCTGGACAGCGTGGGCCTGAGCCTGACGCTGGAGCAGCTCGAACGCATGCACCAGCTGAAAACCGGCGCCTTGCTGCGCGCGTCCGTGGTGCTGGGCGCGCTGGCCGGCAAGGAGCTGGACGAGGCCGAACTGGCGGCGCTGAACGCCTACGCGCGCGCCATCGGCCTGGCCTTCCAGGTGGTGGACGACGTGCTCGACGCCACCGCCGACTCGGCCACGCTGGGCAAAACGGCCGGCAAGGACGCCGCCGACAACAAGCCGACCTATGTGTCGATACTGGGCCTGGAACCGTCGCGCGTGCTGGCGGAACAATTGCGGCTGGATGCGCACGCAGCGCTCGCGCCGTTTGGTGAACAAGCGATGCGCTTACGCGAACTCGCGGATTTGATCGTGCAGCGGAAGGCATAAGAATGAATTTGCTCGAAAATATTAACGACCCGGCGGACGTGCGCAAGCTGGCCCGCACCCAACTCACGCCGCTGGCGCACGAGGTGCGCAACTACCTGCTCGATTCGGTCTCCAAGACCGGCGGCCACCTGTCGTCCAACCTGGGCACGGTGGAGCTGACCGTGGCGCTGCATTACGTCTTCAACACGCCGCACGACCGCATCGTGTGGGACGTGGGCCACCAGACCTACACCCACAAGATCCTGACCGGCCGCCGCAATCAGATGCACACGCTGCGCCAGCTGGACGGCATTTCCGGCTTCCCGCGCCGCGTGGAAAGCGAATACGACACCTTCGGCACGGCGCACTCGTCGACCTCCATCTCGGCCGCGCTGGGCATGGCGCAGGCGGCCAAGATCAAGGGCGAGCACCGCCACGCCATCGCCGTCATCGGCGACGGCTCCATGACCGCCGGCATGGCCTTCGAGGCCCTGAACAACGCGGGCGTGCAGGACGACGTGAACCTGCTGGTGATCCTGAACGACAACGACATGTCGATCTCGCCGCCGGTGGGCGCGCTGAACCGCTACCTGGCGCGCCTGATGTCGGGCCAGTTCTACGCCGCCGCCAAGAACGTGGGCAAGCAGGTGCTGCCCGGCCCCGTGCTGGAGCTGGCCAAGCGCTTCGAGGAACACGCCAAGGGCATGGTGGTCCCGGCCACCATGTTCGAGGAGTTCGGCTTCAACTACATCGGCCCCATCGACGGCCACGACCTGGAATCGCTGATCCCCACGCTGGAGAACATCAAGAAGCTCAAGGGGCCGCAGTTCCTGCACGTGGTGACCAAGAAGGGCCAGGGCTACAAGCTGGCCGAGGCCGAGCCGGTGCTCTACCACGGCACGCCGAAATTCAATCCGGCCGAAGGTATCAAGCCTGCGCCCGCCGGCAAGATCACCTACACCGAAGTGTTCGGCAACTGGCTGTGCGACATGGCCAAGGCCGACAAGCGCCTGGTGGGCATCACGCCCGCCATGCGCGAAGGCTCGGGCATGGTGCGCTTCGAGCAGGAATACCCGGACCGCTATTTCGACGTCGGCATCGCCGAGCAGCACTCGGTCACCTTCGGCGCGGGCCTGGCCTGCGAAGGCCTGAAGCCGGTGGTGGCGATCTACTCCACCTTCCTGCAGCGCGGCTACGACCAGCTGATCCACGACGTGGCGCTGCAAAACCTGGACGTGACCTTCGCGCTGGACCGCGCCGGCCTGGTGGGCGCGGACGGCGCCACGCACGCCGGCAATTACGACCTGGCCTTCATGCGCTGCATCCCGAACATGGTGGTGATGGCCGCGTCGGACGAAAACGAGTGCCGCCAGATGCTCACCACCGGCTACCACTACCCAGGTCCGGCCGCCATCCGCTATCCGCGCGGCGCGGGCATAGGCGCGGCCATCGAACCGGCGCTGGGCTCGATCGAGATCGGCAAGGGCGAGATCAAGCGCAAGGGCGAGAAGATCGCCATCCTGGCCTTCGGCTCCATGGTCGCGCCGTCGGTGGCGGCGGGCACGCAGCTGGGCGCCACGGTCGCCAATATGCGCTTCGTCAAGCCGCTGGACGTGGAACTGGTCAAGCAACTGGCCGCCGAACATGATTACTTCGTGACGGTGGAAGAGGGCTGCATCATGGGCGGAGCCGGCTCCGCCGTGGCCGAGGCGCTGGCCGCTGAAGGCATCATCAAGCCGGTGCTGATGCTGGGCCTGCCCGACAAATTCATCGACCACGGCGACCCGGCCAAGCTGCTGGCCAGCGTGGGCCTGGATGCGGGCGGCATCGCCGCGTCCATCAAGGCGCGCTTCCTGGACAAGGACGGCAGCGGCGAGCCGCGCCTGGTCGTCAATAACGGATAGTTCCGCCATGCCAGTCAGTTCCTACCTCGACACCTCGCCCGAACTGGGCGAGGGCGTCTACCTGCACGACACCGCGCAAGTGATCGGCGACGTGCGCATCGGGCGCGATTCCTCGGTTTGGTGCAACACCGTGCTGCGCGGCGACGTCAACCGCATCACCATAGGCGTATGCAGCAATGTGCAGGACTTCGCCATGGGCCATGTCTCGCACAAGAACCCGGCCAAGCCGGACGGCTCGCCGCTCAAGATCGGCAACTACGTCACCATAGGCCACTCGGTCATCCTGCACGGCTGCGAGATCGGCGATGAATGCCTGATCGGCATGGGCTCCATCGTCATGGACGACGTGGTGGTGCAGAAGCACGTCATGGTGGGCGCCGGCAGCCTGGTCTCGCCGGGCAAGGTGCTGGAAAGCGGCTACCTGTACGTGGGCCGCCCGGTCAAGCGCGTGCGCAAGCTCACCGAAGCGGAAATCACCTGGCTGAAGTATTCGGCCGAGCACTACGTCCGCGTTAAAAACAACTACAACAAGTAAGTCCCGCTTGCGGCTGCGTCCGCGCTCTCCTATATTGGTATAAACGGTTTATTCCAATCAAGGGGGCGTCATGCGCGGTCTCGCTATGCTGTTGGCCGGATGGCTGCTGTGCGCCAGCGCGCAGGGCCAGGTGCCGGATTCCGGACGCTGGCAGGAGCTGCGCTTTGGCGCGGACGAAGTCGGCGAGCGCATGGAAGACCGCTATATCGAGCAGGTGGTGGACCTGGCCGCCGACGGCAAGCTCGATACCGACCGCGCGCTGCTGCACCGCCTGCGCTACGTCAGCGCCACGCTGATCGCCGCCGCCATCGAACTGAAGCCGGAAGCGGCGGGATGGGCCTGGGAGGTGCACCTGGCCGGCGGGCCGGATATCGACGCGGTCTGCCTGGCCGGCGGCAAGCTGCTGGTGGGCGCGAGCTTTGTGCGGCGGCTGGCGCTGACCGACGGCGAGCTGGCCGTGCTGCTGGCGCACGAGGTGGCGCACGCCATCGCCGAACATTCCCGCGAGTTTTTGTCCGAAGCGCAGCTGGCCTACCGCCCGCTGGTGCCGGTGGACGTGGTGATGCTGCGGCTGGACAGCGACTTGTCCTTGCAGCTGCGCCTGGCCGGGCTGTCGCGCATGCAGGAGCGCGAGGCGGACCAGCTGGGCATGGTGATCGCGCACCGCGCAGGATGGCCGGCTTCGGACATGCTCAGCTTCTACCGCAAGCTGGCCGACATGGATGCCGACGGCGGCCCCGGCGAACCGCTGATCGCCAGCCACCCCTCGCACGCCTCGCGCATCAGCATGTCGCGCGGCATGGCGCGGCTGCTGGAGCCGTAGGGCCCCACAAAACCTCATACGCCGCTTTTGCCATTGCTTCATATCCGGCGTCGCCGGGATGCAGGTGGTCGCCTGAATCGAAAGCGGGGGACAGGCGCGACGGATGCGCAGGGTCGCGCAGCACGGCGTCGAAATCCACCACCGCGTCGAAGGCGCCGCTGGCGCGTATCCACGCATTCACCTGGCGCCGCACCGCGTCCTTGGCGGGGCTGTAATGATCCGACAGCGGCGTGCCTTGCAGCGCGTTCTCAAACGGCGCCATGGTCGCGCCTATCACCCGCACCTGGTTCGCCTTCGCGCGCGCGATCAGCTTGCGGTAGCCTGCGATCAGCGTGTCCGCCGCCATGGCCGTATCGTGCGGCGCAAAGGCGCTGCCGGGCCAGCCTATATCGTTGATGCCCAGCGCGATGATGACGCTGCGCACGCCGGGCTGCGCCAGCACATCCTGCTCGAAGCGCGCCGCCGCCCGCTCGCCCATGCCGTCCGCCAGCACGCGCGCCCCGGAGATCCCCGCATTGGCCACGCCGATGCCGCGCGCCGCCGCCAGCCGCGCCAGGAAGTCCGGCCAGCGGCGGTCCTGGTCGGGCGTGGAGCCGTTGCCATCCGTGATCGAGTCCCCCAGCGCAACGACCGTGCCGCCGTCCGTGGCCTTGCCGGCGCCGCCGCTCACATGCAGGGCGCTCAGGAACACCCGTCCGTGCAGGGCCGCGGCGCCGGCCAGCCGAGGCGCGGCCGCCTGATTGCCGGCGGCGATAAAGCCGGTCTGCTGCGCGCCCCAGTGGAAAGTGGACGGCGCTGCGCGCTGCGGGAAGTAAGTCGACACGCTCACGCGCTCCAGCGGCCGCACGCTGAAATCGAGCGGATCGCTGACCGCCTGCCGCCCCGGCGCCACCGTCACCGAACGCTTGCCGCCAAAAGACAGCAGCGCGCCTGCCGCCGCGCCGTCCGCCACGCGCGCCAGCCGCGCCTCGCCGATCACCAGCGGCTCGGCGCCATAACGGTTCGACAGCACCACGCGCACGCGCCGCCCGCCCACGCTGAGGCGCAGCGTCTCGCGCACGGTCTGGTCCTGCAAGCTGGACGGCATGCCGGTGGGCAGCACGAAACCGGCATCCCAGCTGGGCTGGGGCGCGGCGTACCAGCTGGTCTGCCACTGCTCCGCCGCCGTCGCGGAAGAGGCGATGGCCACGGCGAGGCCGATGGCGGAAATAGTCTTGAACATGGTCTGCTCCTTGAGTAAGTGTGCAGCCATGTTCATTCATTCCATCTTTGTGCGGAAGGCGGGAAAATGCACTATGCTTTATTCCAATTTCGAATGAGGACCGCCGTGGATACTATCCGTTCCCTGCAATACTTCGTGCGCGCCGTGGAACTGGGCAGCCTGTCCGCCGTCGCGCGCGAGCACGGCACCACCCAGCCCACGGTCAGCAAGACCGTGGCCGCTCTGGAGGACAGCCTGGGCGTGCGGCTGCTGGAGCGCAGCACGTCCAGCCTCTCGCCCACGGTCCAGGGCCAGCGCTTCTACGAGCGCAGCAAGGCCGTACTGGAGGACTACGCCGAAGCCGTGTCCGACGCGCGCGGCGAAACGCAGACGGCGTCCGGCCTGCTGCGGGTGAACGCCCCGGTGGCGCTGGGCCAGTTCCTGCTGAACGCGCTGGTGCAGGAATTCCTGGCGCACTATCCGGCCATGGAGATCGAGCTGATACTGAACGACCGCATGGTGGATCTGGTGGAGGAGGGCGTCGATGTCGCGCTGCGGCTGGGCAGCGAACTGCCGCCCAACGCCATCGCCCGCAAGATCTCCAGCTCGCCGCGCTGGCTGGTGGCGTCGCCGGGCTACCTGAAAAGCCACGCCAAATTGCGCCAGCCCGAAGACCTGGCTGCGCATGAAGTGATACGCTTTGCCTGGCTCAGCACCGGCGGCATGATGGAGCTGCACAACGGCGAGCGCAGCGTGCAGGTGCAGACCCACAGCCGCTACCGCGTCAACAACGCGCTGGCCATCCGTGAAAGCCTGGCCATGGGTGGCGGCATCGGCTTGTGTCCCGCCTGGCTGGTGCAAGACCTGCTCAAGGCGCGCAAGCTTGCCCGCGTGCTGCCCGGCTGGCAAGGCGCGGCGCAGGACCTGAGCCTGCTCTATCCCTCCCGCCGCCACCAGCCGCTGCGCGCCCGCCTGTTCATGGATTTCCTGCAGGCGCGTTTCGCGTCAGTCAAGCAAGGACAATAGCTTCCCTTCCTTGAACGCGCATGGCGCGGGCACCTCTTTCACATCTGGTCCCCGGCATTTGCCTTTGCCGTGCCGAAGGCCGTTTGCGTCCGCCGGCCCACTGAACACAATGCCGTCCTCCGCCGCCCACTCGATGCCGCCGCGCCGCCAGGCGCCGCTGAGGGTCACCGGCTTTTTCGCTGCCGTGAATGCGCCCGCGCCGTGCATGTTGCCGTCCTCGAAAGCGCCCACATAGCGGCCTGACTTTGTCACCAGTTCGCCTTTGCCCGATGGCCGCATATAGTCCACCTGGCCTCTGTACGAGATACCCTCGTTGCCTGCCGGGTAGCTCACTTCTCCCTGGCCGCGTCCGTATCCCTGGTCGAAGTCCCCGAGGTAGACCAGTCCCGAGTCGCTGGCCAGTTTGCCTTTTCCGTGCGGCACGCCTTGCACGAACGGCCCTTCGTAGTACGAGCCGTTCGGCAGGCTGACTCTGCCTGTGCCGTCCGGCTTGCCCTTGCTGACGGCGCCGGTGTAGCGCGTGCCGCTGGGGTATTCTAGCCCCGTGGCCATGGCTTTCGCCTCGCTCGCGAGGTCGTTCAGCAATTCGATATTGTCGAGCAGCAGCACCTCGGGTCCGAGCCGGGACGGCTTGCTGAATGCGACCGCGCTGCGCAAGGCGGACAGCGCTTCCATCGGTTTGCCCATGCGGAGGAAAACGCTTGCCAGTTCCATGAAGGTTGCCGGGCTGCGCGTGTAGATGGATGCCGTGTCGAAGCCGGCCACCGCTTCCCGCAGCGGTTCGCTGTCCGGCAGCAGGCGATACACCTTGCCCAGGCCGTGGTAGGGGGAAGGGTATTCCGCGTCGAGGCCTATGGCCATGCGGTAGTAGTCGCGCGCCTTGTAGGCGATGGGCAGCCAGCCGGCCTCGCCCTTGTCGTTCATGTATTCAGCCTGCAGCCGCAGCTGGTCGGCGCGCCATGCCAGCAGCTTGGGATGCCTGGGAAAGCGCCGCTCCAGTTCCGCCGCCACCGCCGCGCTGCGTTCCATGCCATGCAGCAGGGGGAATACGTTGGCGTCGCCGTCGTTCGGATTCTGTTCGCGGTTTCTGGCGAGCAGCTTGGCCACGTCCAGGCCGGGAAGGCTGTAGGTGCGGAGGATGCGGGCAAGCTGGATGTACAAGCCCGGCACGTCGAGCCGCGCGACCTGAGGGGTGATTGCGGGGAATTCAAAATTGCCCAGCTTGTGCGTCAGCAAGTGCACTGACAAGCGGCGGGTGACATATTTTGTGATGTCCCTGTCCAATTCATCGTAGGGCTTTTGAAAAGCCAGCATGGCGGCGCGGTCCTGACGGTAGCCGCGGTTGATCAGCATGATGTATTTATCGAGGGAAGTGCGCAGTGCCTCCGTGGAGTTGAAATAGTGGACCGCGTAGTAGGCGCAGGAGTAGAACCGGTCCACCTCTTCTTCGTCCTCGAATGCCTTGCTGGTCACCGGCAGCGTGACTTTATTGAACGTGGTTTCCGTATCGATGGCCATGCGGCCGAAGCGGTTGTAGAGGCCGTAGTCCCGGCTGCCGCCGTGGTTGTTGTTCACTTTGTCGCCTATCCGGATGGTAGGCCCTTCGACATTGAAGGTGGCCCAGTAGTCCGACACGCCTTCATCCACCCAGACCGGGTAGGCGGAAGTCTGCTCCAGCACGCGCAGCATGAAGTGGGAATACTCGTGCAGCAGGACAGTGCGCGCCCAGTTGTCGGTTTTCCTTCCGCGCATGTAATCTTCGATGTTGCCCACTGCGGAATAGCCGCTCAGGTCGAGCTGGAAGGCGCCGCCCCACGTGGCCGGAAAGCCGAGCTCGGAGAATGCGTCGGCACCGACGGCCAGGATGGGCAGGGGCTTGCTGAGGTTGAGGGGCTGCATGCCGCCAAGAGTCAGCCTGAAATGGCGGAAGGCTTCCAGGTCTTTCACGACCTGCCGGGCGACCGCCTCCGGCTGTTCGGTGACGATGCTGAAGTTGGGGCTGTCGACTTTAATCCAGCTGCGCTTGGCCAAGCCGTCCAGGTCGGCCGCCGCAGCGGCAGAGCAAAGGACGCACGCGGCGCAGAGCTGCGCGCACAGGGAGGCGTGGCGACGGGTCATGGCGGGAGTTGAGTAAAGGACAACGCTTCATCCTATCGACAACGCCCGCCTGCAGCAATCGTGCGCGCGCGCCCCTTTGATCTGGCGCAAACGCGGATGGGATCAGCGGCTCTTGCGCTCGTGCTGCCACAGCACGTCGCCGCCGCCGGCGTAGCGGTTCAGCACGCGGGCCAGCACGAACATCAGGTCGGACAGGCGGTTCACGTATTGGCGCGGGTGCTCGTGGATGGGCTCGGCGTTGCCCAGCGTGACGATGCTGCGCTCGGCGCGGCGGCAGATGGTGCGGCAGACGTGGGCGATCGCGGCGGCGCGCGAGCCGGCCGGCAGGATGAACTCGGTCAGCGCGGGCAGCGTGGCGTTGTACTTGGCCAGCAGCGCGTCCAGCTTTTCGACATGCTCTTCCTTGATCATCTGATAACCCGGAATGCACAGCTCGCCGCCCAGGTCGAACAGGTCGTGCTGGAAGCCGACCAGCTCGTCGCGCAGCTCGTCCGGCATGGCCTCGCACAGCAGCAGGCCCAGGTTGGAGTTCAGTTCGTCCACGTCGCCGATGGCGTGGATGCGCAGGCTGTCCTTGCTGGTGCGGCTGCCGTCGCCCAGGCCGGTGGTGCCGTTGTCGCCGGTGCGGGTGGCGATTTTCGAGAGTCGGTTGCCCATGGTATTGCCCCTAATGTCTGGAATGACAGCGAGCATACGATAAATTCAGGCCGGGTGCCTTACAATCAGTGCTTCATCGGCGATATGCTTCCCACCCATGACCATAGCCTCCCCCAAGCCGGCCTTCACGGCCGAGCGCCAGCACAGCGTTGCGGCAGCCCTGCGCGCCGTGCTGCCGGCAGCCAGCATCCTGTCCGCCCTGGAAGACACCAAACCCTACGAATGCGACGGCCTGGCCGCCTATCGCCAGGCGCCCATGATCGTGGCGCTGCCCGCCAACGAGCAGGAAGTGCTGGCCGTGCTCAAGGTGTGCCGCGACATGGACGTGCCCATAGTGCCGCGCGGCGCGGGCACCGGCCTGTCCGGGGGCGCCATGCCGATCGCCGACGGCCTGGTGCTGTCCACCGCGCGCATGAACCAGATCGTGCGCATGGACGCCTACTCGCGCACGGCCGTGGTGCAGCCCGGCGTGCGCAACCTGGCGATCTCGGAAGCGGCGGCGCAGCATGCGCTGTACTACGCACCGGACCCGTCCTCCCAGATCGCCTGCACCATAGGCGGCAACGTGGCGGAGAATTCCGGCGGCGTGCACTGCCTGAAATACGGCCTGACCGTGCACAACGTGCTGCGCGTGCGCGTGGCCACCATGGAGGGTGACGTGGTGGAGCTGGGCAGCGAGGCGTTCGACGCTCCGGGCCTGGATCTGCTGTCGGTCTTTATCGGCTCCGAAGGCATGCTGGGCATCGTCACCGAAGTGACGGTGAAACTGGTCCCCAAGCCGGCCTGCGCGCGCGTGATCATGGCCTCGTTTGACGACGTGGTCACCGGTGGCAATGCGGTGGCCAAGGTGATCGCAGCGGGCATCATCCCGGCCGGGCTGGAGATGATGGACCGCACGTCGTCGCGCATGGTCGAGCCCTTCGTCAAAGCCGGCTACGACACCGACGCCGCCGCCATCCTGCTGTGCGAGGCGGACGGCACGCAGGAGGAAGTGGAGGAGGAGATCGCGCGCATGACGGCGGTGCTGGAGGCGGCCGGCGCGAGCGCCATCCAGGTTTCGCGCAGCGAGGCGGAGCGGCTCAAGTTCTGGTCCGGCCGCAAGAACGCCTTCCCGGCGGCGGGCCGCATCTCGCCGGACTACTACTGCATGGACGGCACCATCCCGCGCAAGAACCTGGCGCAGGTGCTGACAGGCATAGCGCAGATGGAGGCCAAGTACGGCCTGCGCTGCGCCAATGTGTTCCACGCGGGCGACGGCAATCTGCATCCTTTGATCCTGTTCGACGCGAACCAGCCGGACGAGCTGCATCGCGCCGAGGCCTTCGGCGCGGAGATCCTGGCGCTGTGCGTGGAAGTGGGCGGCACCATCACTGGTGAGCACGGCGTGGGCATAGAGAAGATTGATTCCATGTGCGTGCAGTTCAAGCCCGCCGAGCTGGAGGCGTTCTTCAGCGTGAAGCGCGCCTTCGACCCGGCCATGCTGCTCAATCCGAACAAGGCCATTCCCACATTGAACCGCTGCGCGGAGTTCGGCAAAATGCGCGTGACTGCGGGCGTGCTGCCGCACGCGGGCCTGCCGCGTTTTTAACGGAGTTATCTTGCAAGCGATCTTAGAACAATTCCGCAACCAGGTGCTGGCGGCCGTTGAAGCGGGCACGCCCTTGCGGGTGCGCGGCGGCGGCACGAAGGACTGGTATGGCAATGCGGCCACGGCCGCCTCCGCCGGGGCCGTGCTCGATACGCGCGCCTGCACCGGCGTGGTGGATTATGAACCGACCGAACTGGTGATCACGGTGCGCTGCGGCACGCCGCTGGCCGAAGTGGAGGCGCTGCTGGCCGCCAATGGGCAGATGCTGGCGTTCGAACCGCCGCGCTACGGCGCGGCGTCGACCATGGGCGGCGTGGTGGCCAGCGGCCTGGCCGGTCCGCGCCGCGCCAGCGCAGGCGGCGTGCGCGACTTCGTGCTGGGCGCGAAGCTCATGGACGGCAAGGGCGAGGTGCTCAGCTTCGGCGGGCAGGTGATGAAGAACGTGGCGGGCTATGACGTGTCGCGCCTGCTAGCGGGCTCGATGGGAACGCTTGGGCTGATACTGGAGGTGTCGCTCAAGTTGCTGCCGCTGCCGGTGTGCGAAGCCACGCTGCGCTTCGGCATGAGCGAGATCGACGCGCTGCGGCGCTTGAATGAATGGGCTGGGCAGCCTTTGCCGGTGTCGGCCAGCTGCTGGCACAAGGACGTGCTGACGCTGCGCCTGTCCGGCGCGGAGGCGGCGGTGCGCGCGGCGCTGCTGCGCATGGGCGGCACGCGGGTGGACGATGCGGAGGCGGCGGCTTTCTGGATCAGCTTGCGCGACCAGGCGCACGGCTATTTCGACGGCGGCGCGCTGTGGCGGCTGTCCGTGCCGCCTGCCGCCAGCGCCATCATCCTGAAAGGGGAGCAGCTGATCGAGTGGGGCGGTGCGCAGCGCTGGCTGAAGGTCGATCCCGCCGCCAGCGTGGACGCGGCGCAGGACATCCGCCGCAGCGTGGCGGCGGCCGGCGGCCACGCCACGCTGTTCCGCGCAGAAGACAAGCGCCCCGGCGCTTTCCATCCGATGGCGCCGGCCGTGGCCACGATCAACCAGCGCCTCAAGCAGGCCTTCGACCCGGCCGGGATCTTCAACCCGGGCCGCATGTAAAACTATGCAAACCAATCTGGCAGACTTCATCAAGAACACGCGCGACGGCGACGAGGCGGAGGCCATCCTGCGCGCCTGCGTGCATTGCGGCTTCTGCACCGCCACGTGTCCCACCTACCAGTTGCTGGGCGATGAACTGGACGGCCCGCGCGGCCGCATTTACCTGATCAAGCAGGTGCTCGAGGGCGCGCCCGTCACGCAGAAGACGCAGCTGCACCTGGACCGCTGCCTGACCTGCCGCAACTGCGAGAGCACCTGTCCGTCCGGCGTGCAGTATGGACGCCTGGCCGACATCGGCCGCAAGGTGGTGGAGCAGCGCGTGCAGCGCCCGCTGGCCGAGCGCGTGAAGCGCTATGTGCTGAAGGAGGCATTGCCGCGCCGCTGGCTGTTTACGCCTGCGCTGGCGATGGGGCGCATGGTCCGGCCTTTGTTGTCGCCGGCCTTGCAGGACAAGCTGCCGCCGGCGGCGCCGGCCGGCCGCAGGCCCGTGCGCAGCCATGCGCGCCGGATGCTGGTGCTGGAAGGCTGCGTGCAGCCGGGCATGGCGCCCAACATCAACGCCGCCACGGCGCGTGTGCTCGATGCGCTGGGCGTGCAGCTGATCGCGGCGCCCAAGGCGGGCTGCTGCGGAGCGCTGCGCTACCATTTGAACGACCAGGATGGCGGGCTGGATGATATGCGGCGCAATGTGGATGCGTGGTGGCCCTACGTGTCCGGCGAGGCTGGCGCGGCGCCGGTGGAGGCCATTGTGATGACGGCATCCGGCTGCGGCGTGACCGTCAAGGAGTATGGCCATTTGCTGGCGCACGACGCGGCCTATGCGGAGAAGGCGCGGCGGATTTCGGATTTGACCAGGGATTTGAGCGAGGTGATGCCGGCCTTTGAGGCGGAGCTGGCGCAGCGCATGGGCGGACGGATTTCCGAGCGGGTGGCCTTCCATCCGCCATGCACCTTGCAGCACGGGCAGCAGATACGCGGCAAGGTGGAGGGCGTGCTGCGCGCGGTGGGCGTGGATGTGGTGCTGTGCGCGGACAGCCATTTGTGCTGCGGCTCGGCGGGCACGTATTCCATGCTGCAGCCGGAGCTGTCGAAGCAGCTGCGCGACCGCAAGGTGGAGAACCTGGAGGCGACCGGGGCGCGGAAGATCGTTTCGGCCAACATCGGGTGCCTGACGCATATCCAGTCGGGGACGGAGACGCCGGTGCTGCACTGGATTGAGCTGATCGACCAGGCGCTGGCGGATGGCGGGTTACGCGCTACGCGCTAACCCGCCGTTACGGGACGGCAGCTAGCGCGGCGCGCTGCCAGGCGGGCGTGGCGGCGAAATTGGCGGTCCAGTCCAGCACGTCGTCAGCCGGCATGGGGCGCGCAATGCCGTAGCCTTGCGCCAGTTCGCAGCCCAGCCGCATCAGCTGGGCGCCGTGCTCCACAGTCTCCACGCCTTCGGCGATCACGCTGCGGTTGAAGGCGCGCGCCAGGCCGATCACGGCCGACACCAGGTGCAGGTCGTCGCGGTCCACCAGCATGTTGCGCACAAAGCTCTGGTCTATCTTCAGCACTTCGGCGGGCAGCCGCTTCAGGTAGGACATGGACGAGTAGCCGGTGCCGAAGTCGTCCAGCGCGAAGCGGATGCCGAGCGCCTGGCATTCGAGCATGATGGCGCGCACATGGCCGATGTCCGCCAGCGCGGACGATTCCAGTATCTCCAGCTCCAGCATGCGCGGCGGCACGGCGGGGAATTCCGCCAGGATGGCGGTCAGGCGCGGTACGAAGTCGGTGCGCTGGAAGTGGCGCGCGGCGATGTTCACGCTGACCACCCAGTCCGGATGGCTGGCGCGCCATAGCTCCAGCTGGCGCAGCGCGTGGCGCAGCACCATGTCTCCTATCTCCACGATCAGATCGGTGTGCTCGACCACCGGCAGGAATTCCATCGGCCCGACAATGCCGCGCTGCGGATGGCGCCAGCGCAGCAGCGCTTCCATGCCGATGATGCGTCCGGCGCGCATGTCTAGCTTGGGCTGGTAGTACAAGCACAGTTCTCCGGCGCGCAGGGCGGCGCGCACTTCGGTGCGGCGGTTGTGGTGGGTGCGTACTTCCTCGTCCAGGTGGGCGTCGAAGTAGTGCACCTTGTTGCGGCCGGTGAGCTTGGCCTGGTACAGCGCCTGGTCGGCCTGGCGCAGCAGGCTGTCGGCGCTGATGTCGCCGCCGGTGTAGAGCGCCACGCCGGCGCTGGCCGGCACCGACAGCGTTTGCGTCTCGCAGTGGTAGGGCCGGGCCAGCAGCGCCAGGAGCTGGGCCAGCGCCTGCTCGACGGCGGCCTGGCCGGGCTGGTCCGGCAGCAGCAGCACGAATTCATCGCCGCCCAGGCGCGCCGCGTAGTGGCGCGGGCCGGCAAAGCTGTGCAGGCGGCCCGCGGCCTGCTTGAGGATCTCGTCGCCCAGCGCATGGCCGCCGCGCTCGTTCACCTGCTGGAAGTGGTCCAGGTCCAGCATGCACACGGCCAGCGTGGCGCCGCCGCCCTGGTCGCGCGCCAGTTCCAGCTCGTGCTCGAAGCGCGCCGCCAGCGCGCTGCGGTTGGGCAGGCCGGTCAGCAGGTCGTGCTGGCTTTGCCAGGACATTTGCTGGATCAGCTGCTTTTTCTCGCTCACGTCGCGGAACACCAGCACGGCGCCCTGCACCGCGCTTTCTTCGTCGTGGCCGTTGCGGCGGATGGCCGCCACCGTGTATTCGATGACGAAGCTGGCGCCCGAGGGCTGGCGCAGGGTCTGGTTCTTGGCGCGCACCGCCGCGCCGCCGGCGCCGATGCTGTGCATGGTGCGCTTGAGCGCCTGGTGGCCGAAGTTGTTGGCCAGCGTGAACACCGCCTGCAGTTGCTTGCCGCAGGCCTGCTCCTCGCTGTAGCCGGTGAGCTGCTGCGCCGCTTCGTTCATGCTGCGGATGCGGCCATCCAGGCCGGTGGTGATGACGGCGTCGCCGATGGAGGCCAGCGTGACTTCGATGCGCTCCTTCTGGTCCTGCAGCGAGTGCACCAGCGCCTGCACCTGGCTGGCCATGCTGTTGAAGGTGCTGGCCATGGCGCGCGCTTCGGGCGAGCCGGCAACCTGCATGCGCACACCCAGTTCGCCGTTCTGGAAACGGCTGGTGGCGCTCTCCAGGCGCAGCTGCATGCGGCGGTTCAGATAGACCAGCAGGCCAAGCAGCACGAAGATGGTGACCACGTTCAGCGCCGAGATGATGGCCTGCTGGCGCAGCGCGCGCCACACGCGGTTGAGCGGCTGGGTGGGGTGGAACCACAGCGTCAGGGTACCGGCGCCGGCCCCGCTGTGCAGCGGCACGCGCAGGTTCAGATACAGCGGTTCGATCGCGATGGCCGGTCCCAGCCAGGCGGGATGGGCAATGCCGGCCAGGTCCGGGTCGCCGGCGGCGCGGGCTTGCCCGCCGGCGTGTTCCCAGCACACCAGGGCCAGGTCGGGATTCTGCGCGGCGGCGCCGGCCAGCAGGGCTGAGATGGCGTTGTCGTTCTGTTCGCGCTGCAGCGGCCTGAGCGCGGCGGCCAGGTATTGGCCGAGCTGCTGCGCTTCCACTTCATAGCGCTGGCGCGCGGTGGCCGATTCGGATTCGGTCAGCAGCGAGTAGCGCACGCTGATGATGATGGTTACTAGCACAAAGATAGGGACGAACAGCCTCGCGTAGATTCCCATGCGCATCCACAATGACAGCAATTTCCCCAGCAGTGGCATGGTTTCCGTCCAGCTCTAAATCGTTCCCATTCCCATTATTACGTAAAAGTAAATAAAGCACATCCCTTTTTAACGTTCCGCCCATTTTTCCATGATTTCGGCAACCGCCGGCAGCTGGGTCAGGAACAGGTCCACCAGCCGGGGCTCGAAATGCAGGCCGCGCTGGGCGCGCATATGGTCGCAGGCCTGCTCCACGGTCCAGGCGTCCTTGTAGGGGCGCACCGAGGTCAGCGCGTCGAACACGTCGGCCACCGCCACGATGCGGGCGGCCAGCGGTATCGCTTCCCCGGCCAGGCCGTTGGGATAGCCGCTGCCGTCCCATTTCTCATGGTGGTTCTGCGCCACCTGGCAAGCCACGGCCAGCATGCCGGTGGCGTGGCGGCCGATGATGTCCGCACCGATGGTGGGGTGGGTCTGCATGACGCGCCACTCGTCCGGGTCCAGCTTGGCGGGCTTTTGCAGGATGCGGTCCGGGATGCCGATCTTGCCGATGTCGTGCATGGGGGCGGCGTTGAACAGGTCGTCCACGTCGTCCTCGTCCATGCCGGCCGCGATGCCGAGCAGGCGCGCGTAGTGGCTCATGCGGATCACGTGCAGGCCGGTTTCGTTGTCCTTGTATTCGGCGGCCAGGCCGAGGCGCTGCACAATCTCCAGGCGGCTCGCTTTCAACTCGTCCAGGCGCACCAGCGACAGGTGCAGGCGCACGCGCGCCTTCACCACCGCCGGGCTGACCGGCTTGGTGATGTAGTCCACCGCGCCGGCCTCGAAGCCGTCCACCTCGTCCGTGGTGTCGGTGAGCGCGGTGACGAAGATGACGGGGATGGCGGCCGTGGCCGGATCGGCTTTCAGGCGGCGGCACACTTCGTAGCCCGTCATGTCCGGCATCATCACGTCCAGCAGGATCAGGTCGGGCTGCTCCTTGGCGGCCAGTTCCAGCGCGCGCGGGCCGTCCTTGGCGAACAGCAGGCTGTAGCGGTCCTGCAGGATCTGGCGCAGCAGCTGGAGGTTGGTGGATTCGTCGTCCACCGCGAGGATGACGGGCAGGCGCTTGGGCGCGCCGTTGGCTTGCGCAGGTGTTTGGGTCATAGTGTGCTCCCGGCCGTGGCGGGCAGGACGGACGCCAGCAGCGCCTCCAGCCGCGCGTGGGCCGCGCTGAAATCAAAATCGTCGATGGCTTGCTGCAGCTCTTGCAGGCGCTGCGGCGCAACGTGCGAGGCCAGCGCCTGCGCCAGTTGCGCGAGCGTGGCTTCATCGAAGGCGCCGCTGTCTATGGAGCGCTGCAAGGTGGCGCCCAGGGTGCGCACCAGCTGCTCGTCCAGGGCGGCGGGCGCCTTGCCGGCCGCGCCGGCATCGGCCACGCCGGGGGCGGGGGTGGGCACGAGGGCGGATTCGGGCGCGTCGGCCAGCAGCGCGCCGATGGCGGCGATGGCGTCGGCCAGGCGCTGCTCCACCGCCGCCAGCAGGGCGGGCACGGTGTTGGCCGGAGAATCGGGGGTATCGGTATCGCGCAGGGCGCGTTCCAGCTGGTCCAGCGCGGCGGCCAGCTGTTCCAGGCCAAGGTTGCCGGCCGCGCCTTTCAGCTGGTGGGCCAGGCCGGCGGCATCGGCGGCTGCCGCAGCCGCTGCAGCCGTGTCGTCGGCATGGCCGGAGCCCACGCCGCTCAGGCTGCGCAAATCGCCGCTCGCTTGCGCGCGTTCGGCGGCGAAGTTGCGCAGCGAGCGGTGGTAGGCGCGCTCCTCGCCGGCCCAGCGGTGCAGCGCGTGCGCGTGGTTGAGCACCTGCAGCGACTGCTCGGCGCCCGGCGCGGCCTCCTCGTCGATGGCGATGCCCAGCACCATGGCCAGTTCGCGGCCCAGCACGTGCATGTCCACCGGCTTGGGCGCGAAGCCGTCCATGCCGGCCGCGCTGGTGGCCTCGCGGTCCTTCTCCAGGACGCTGGCCGTCATGGCGATAATGGGCACGCGGCCACGGCCCTGCTGCGCTTCCTGCACGCGGATGCGGCGCGTGGCTTCCAGGCCGTCCACGTCCGGCATCTGCACGTCCATCAGGATGACGTCGAAGCGGCCTTCGGCGGCCAGCTGCACGGCGATGGCGCCGTCGCTGGCGCCGGTGACGCTGTGGCCCTGCTTGCCCAGCAACAGGGTGAGCAGCTCCAGGTTCTGCGGCACGTCGTCGGCCGCCAGGATGTTCAGCGGCGGCAGCTTGATGCAGGGCGCCTGGCGCTGCAGGGCCGGCAGGTTCACGGCCGGCATGAGCGGCAGCACCACGTGGAAGGCGCTGCCGTGGCCCTCGGTGCTGGTGGCCCAGATCTGGCCGCCCATCAGTTCGGCGAGCTGCTTGCAGATGGTGGTGCCCAGGCCGGTGCCGCCGTAGCGCCGGTTCATCGAGGCGTCGGCCTGGGTGAAGGGTTCGAAGATGGCGGCCAGGCGGCTGGCGGGAATGCCGATGCCGGTATCGCTGACGATGAAGTGCACGCAGTCGCCGTCCGGGCCGTTCTCGCGCGCCACCGCCAGCGTGACGTTGCCGCGGTCGGTGAACTTGATGGCGTTGCCCAGCAAATTGCTCAGCACCTGGCGCACGCGCAGCTCGTCGCCGTGCAGGCAGTGCGGCATGGCCGGGTCGTAGGCGATGGACAGCTTGAGCGACTTGGCGCTGGCGTTGCTGCCCATGGTGGAGGACAGCTCGTCGATCAGGGCCAGCAGGTTGTAGTCGGCCAGCTCCAGCTCCACCGCGCCCTTGTCCAGCTTGGCCGTGTCGAGGATTTCATTGAGCAGGCGCAGCAGCGAGCGCGCCGAATTGCGCACCGTGTTCAGGTGGCGGCGCTGGTCGTTGGCCAGCTCGCCCTGCAGCAGCACGTCGGTAAAGCCGAGGATGGAATTCATCGGCGTGCGGATTTCATGGCTCATATTGGCCAGGAAGGCGGCGCGCGCGGCGGCGGCCTGCTCGGCGCGCTCCTTGGCCGCGCGCAGTTCCTCCTCCATGGTGCGGCGGCCGCTGATGTCCAGGATCACCCCGTCCAGCCACTGCACCTTGCCCTGCTCGGTGAAGATGGCGCTGCCGTTCTCCCACATCCAGCGCGTGCTGCCGTCCTTGTGCAGCAGGCGGTATTCGAGCACGAAGGGTTCGCCCTTTTCCACCGCCGCGTCCAGGCCGCGCGCCACCTGTTCATGGTCGTCCGGGTGGATCAGGTCGCCGAAGCTGCGCTTGGGCGGCGAACCGAGGAAGTCGGCGGCCGGGTAGCCGGTCAGGTTCTCCACCGCCGCGCTGACGAAGACCATGGGCCAGCCGGGCGCCATCAGGCTGCGGTAGGAGATGCCGGGGATGTTGCCGATCAGCGAGCGGAACTGCTGCTCGCTGGCGCGCAACTGCTGCTCCATGGCCTTGCGTTCGCTGATGTCGGTGACGAAGCAGACGTACAGATCCTTGTCGGCCAGGCGCGCATGGCCGTAGGCGTTGCGCAGCGGGACATGGCTGCCGTTCTTGTGCAGGCCCAGCACGTCCTGGCTCTCGCCGATCACGCCCTCCCTGCCGTCGTTCAGGTGGCTGAGCAGGCCGTCGCGCTGCGAGCGGTCCAGGTCGGCCATCAGCAGGCGGATGTTGCGGCCCACGATATCGTCGCGGCGCCAGCCGAAGATGCGTTCGGCCGCCGCGTTGAACTCGCGGATGGTGCCGTCCGACTCCATGGTGATCACGCCGTCCACGGCGGTGGCCAGCAGCGCGCGCATCCACGATTCGCTCTGGCTCAGCTGGAAGAACAGGGCGCGGTAGCGCAGCAGGCCGTTGGCCGACATCACCAGCAGTGTGAAGGACACGGTGATGAGCGTGATGGCCAGCGCCAGGAAGGTGGTGTCGTTCAAGCCGCCGGCCGTGCCGGGCGGCACCTTGCCGACAAAGCGCGCCGCCGCCATGCCGGTGTAGTGCATGCCGGCGATGGCGCAACCCATGATGAGGCCGGCGATGGCCAGGCGCGTGGCGCCGTTCAGGCGGTCGCGCAGCGCGCTCAGGCCGAAGCGCACCCACAGCGCCAGCGTGGCCAGCGCCACCGCCACCACGATGGAGAGGCCGAACATGGCCGGGTCGTAGCGCAGCTCGAGGGCGCTGCGCATGGCCGCCATGCCGGCGTAGTGCATGGCGCCGATGCCGGCGCCCACCAGTACGCCGCCCGCCAGCAACTGCCAGCGGCCGATGCGCTGGCGGCTGATCAGCGACAGCGCCACCAGCGACGCGGCCACGCTGGGCAGCATGGACCAGATGGTGATGGAACGGTCGTAATCGACGCTGGTGCACAGGTCGAAGGCCAGCATGCCGATGAAGTGCATGGCCCACACGCCGCTGCCCAGCGCCAGGCTGCCGGTCAGCAGCGCGGCGCGGCGCAGGCGCGCGCTGGTGGCGTTGGCGGCCTGGCCGGCCATCTGCAAGCCCATCCAGGAAGAGAAGGACGCCACCAGCACCGACAGGGCCACCAGCCACGGATCGTACTTCCCGTAGCTGAGCATCGAAGGGTCGGCGGGCGGCGAGAACAGCTGCGCCAGGTAGTCAATAACCATAATGTGCGGGCGGGGGGAGGGCCCCGCCGGGGTAATGCCGGTGGTGACTTATTCGGCCAGCAGGCGCGCGATATCGTCGGCCAGTTCTTCCGGCTTGGTGGTGGGGGCGTAACGTTTGTATACCGTGCCGTCTTTGCGGATCAGGAATTTGGTGAAGTTCCACTTGATGCCCTCGGTGCCCAGCAGGCCGGGCGATTCCTTCTTCAGGTGCTGGTACAGCGGATGCGCGCCGCTGCCGTTCACGTCCACCTTGGCGAACATGGGGAAGCTCACGCCGTAGTTCTTTTCGCAGAAGGCGCCGATCTCGTCGGCCGAACCCGGCTCCTGCGCGCCGAACTGGTTGCAGGGGAAGCCCAGCACCACGGCGCCCTGGTCCTTGAACTGCTGGTACACCGCCTCCAGGCCCTGGTACTGCGGCGTGAAGCCGCACTTGCTGGCGGTATTCACGATCAGCAGCACCTTGCCGCGGTACTGCGCCAGGTCGGCCGGCGCGCCGGACAGCGTGTCGGCGCTGAAGTCGAAGACTGTGCTCATGGGCTTCCTTAAATAATGTTCAGGTGTTCGGTGCCGGCCGACAGGTCGCGCGTCTTGGCGGCCTTGCCTTCCAGCTTGATGGCCAGCCGCAGGTCGTTCACGGAATCGGCGTTGCGCAGCGCGTCCTCGTAGCTGATGGCGTCGGCCTCGTACAGGTCGAACAGCGACTGGTCGAAGGTCTGCATGCCCAGTTCGCGCGATTTCTTCATCAGCTCCTTGATCTCATGCACCTGGCCCTTGAAGATCAGATCCGAGATGAGCGGCGAATTGAGCAGGATCTCGATGGCCACGGCGCGCCCCTTGGTTTCCTTGCGCGGTACCAGGCGCTGCGAAATCATGCCCTTCAGGTTGAGCGACAAGTCCATCAGCAGCTGCTGGCGGCGCTCCTCGGGGAAGAAGTTGATGATGCGGTCCAGCGCCTGGTTGGCGCTGTTGGCGTGCAGGGTGGCCAGGCACAGGTGGCCGGTTTCGGCGAAGGCGATGGCGTGGTCCATGGTCTGGCGGTCGCGGATCTCGCCGATCTGGATCACGTCCGGCGCCTGGCGCAGCGTGTTCTTCAGCGCGATTTCCCAGTCCTCGGTATCGACGCCCACCTCGCGCTGCGTGATCACGCAGTTGCGGTGCGGGTGCACGAACTCCACCGGATCCTCGATGGTGATGATGTGGCCGTAGCTGTTCTCGTTGCGGTAGCCCACCATGGCCGCCAGCGTGGTCGACTTGCCCGAGCCGGTGGCGCCCACCATGATGACCAGGCCGCGCTTGGACATCACCACGTCCTTGAGCACCTCGGGCAGGCCCAGGTCCTCCAGCTTGGGAATGGCCGAATTAATCGTGCGCAGCACCATGCCGACTGAGCTCATCTGCACGAAGGCGGACACGCGGAAGCGGCCCAGGTCGCCGGGGCTGATGGCGAAGTTGGCCTCCTTGGTCAGCTCGAAGCCGGCGGTCTGCTTGTCGTTCATGATGGAGCGGGCCAGATCGGAGGTGTGGGCCGCCGTCAGCGGCTGGGCCGACACCGGCGTCATCTTGCCGTCTATCTTCATGGCCGGCGGGAAGCCGGCCGTGATGAACAGGTCCGAGCCGTTCTTGCTGACCATCAGGCGCAAGAGGTCGAACATGAATTTGGATGCCTGGTCGCGTTCCATGCGGTTTCCTTGTGCTTAGCCGGGGAAGTTGTCCGGGATCTTGGCGGCGTTGCGGGCGGCGGCCGAGGAGATCACGTTGCGGCGCACCAGCTCCGTCAGGTTCTGGTCCAGCGTCTGCATGCCGACGTTGCTGCCGGTCTGGATGGCCGAGTACATCTGGGCGATCTTGGCTTCGCGTATCAGGTTGCGGATGGCCGGCGTGCCGACCATGATCTCGTGCGCGGCCACGCGGCCGGAGCCGTCCTTGGTCTTGAGCAGGGTCTGCGAGATGACCGCCTGCAGCGATTCGGACAGCATGGCCCGCACCATCTCTTTTTCCTCGGCCGGGAACACGTCCACGATACGGTCTATGGTCTTGGCGGCGGAGGAGGTGTGCAGCGTGCCGAACACCAGGTGGCCGGTCTCGGCCGCCGACAGCGCCAGGCGTATGGTTTCCAGGTCGCGCAGCTCGCCGACCAGGATGGCGTCCGGGTCTTCCCGCAGCGCCGAGCGCAGCGCGTTGTTGAACGACAGCGTGTGCGGCCCCACTTCGCGCTGGTTGATCAGGCATTTCTTGGAGTCGTGCACGAACTCGATCGGGTCCTCGATGGTGAGGATGTGGCCGTATTCGTTTTCGTTGAGGTGGTTGACCATGGCCGCCAGCGTGGTGGACTTGCCCGAGCCGGTCGGCCCCGTCACCAGCACCAGGCCGCGCGGCTTGAGCGCGAATTCGGCGAAGATCCTGGGCGCGTTCAGTTCCTCCAGCGTGAGGATCTTGGACGGAATGGTGCGCAGCACGGCGGCCGCGCCGCGCTCCTGGTTGTAGGCGTTGACGCGGAAGCGCGCCAGGCCCGGAATGGCGAAGGAGAAGTCGCACTCCAGCATTTCCTCGTAGGCCTTGCGCTGGCCGTCATTCATGATGTCATAGATCATGCCGTGCACGTCCTTGTGCTCCAGCGGCGGCAGATTGATGCGGCGCACGTCGCCGTGCACGCGGATCATGGGCGGCAGGCCGGCGGACAGGTGCAAATCGGAGGCTTTGTTCTTGACGGAGAATGCGAGTAATTCGGAGATGTCCATTTATAATCCCAGTGCTGCGTTTCGGGGGAGAGGCCTGCGGAACCGGCCCAACCAGCCCGCTCAATGATTATGTCCAGAATAGCCCAGAACTTGCAAGCAGTGATCAGTACAATTGTTGCCTCCGAGCACGAAGCCGGCCGTCCGCCGCAATCGGTGCGGTTGCTGGCCGTTTCGAAGACGTTCGGCGCCGATGCGGTGCAGGAGGCGGTGGCGGCGGGGCAGCGCGCGTTCGGCGAAAACTATGTGCAGGAGGGCGTGGACAAGATCCGCGCGCTGGCTGCGGCCGCCCCCGTGCCGGACCCGGCGCTGGAGTGGCATTTCATCGGTCCCATCCAAAGCAACAAGACGCGGCCCATCGCCGAGCATTTCGACTGGGTACACACGGTGGAGCGCGAGAAGATCGCGCTGCGCCTGAGCGAGCAGCGGCCGGCCGGGCTGGCGCCGCTGAATATCTGCCTGCAAGTGAATATCAGCGGCGAGGCCAGCAAGAGCGGCGCGGCGCCTGGCGAGGTGGCGGCGCTGGCGCAGGCCGTGGCCGGGCTGCCGAAGCTGCGCCTGCGCGGCCTGATGGCCATCCCCGAGCCGGAAGACGACGTAGACAAGCAGCGCGCGGCATTCCGCCGCGTGCGCGAACTGTACGAGGCGCTGCGCGCGCAGGGCTTTGCGCTCGATACGCTGTCCATGGGCATGTCCGGCGACATGCGGGCGGCGGTGCTGGAAGGCGCCACCATCGTGCGCGTGGGCAGCGCCATTTTCGGCGCGCGCAGCTACGCCGCGCAATGACACGCGGCGACACAACAAGGGATTTTATGAAAATTGCATTTATCGGCGGCGGCAATATGGCTGCGGCACTGATTTCCGGCCTGGCCGGCAAGCTGACGGCGGGCGTGAATATCCACGTGGTCGATCCTAACCCGGCGGCGCTGGAGAAGCTGGGCGCGCAGTTCGGCGTCACTACCTCGGGCGCGCTGCCCGGCGCGCAGCAGGCGCCGGACGCGGCGGCCTACCAGACCGTGGCCAGCGCGGACGTGATCGTGCTGGCGGTCAAGCCGCAAAGCATGCGCGAGGTGGCGGAGCAGCTGCGCCCGCTGCTGCCGGCGGCCGGCGGCGAGGGCGGCGGTCCGCTGCTGCTGTCGATCGCGGCGGGCATACGCGCGGCAGACCTGTCGCGCTGGCTGGGCGGCGGGCGCGCCATCGTGCGCTGCATGCCGAACACGCCCGCGCTGATCGGCATGGGCGTGACCGGCCTGGCCGCGTCGGCCGGCGTGAGCGAGGAGCAGAAGGCGGCGGCGGACGCCATCATGAAAGCCGTCGGCGCCACCGTGTGGCTGGATGACGAAGCCAAGATCGACGCGGTGACGGCGGTGTCCGGCAGCGGTCCGGCCTATGTGTTCTACTTTATCGAAGCCATGCAGAAGGCGGCCGAGGAGCTGGGCTTGAGCGCCGAGCAGGGCAAGGCGCTGGCCCTGGCCACCTTCACCGGCGCGGCGCAGCTGGCGGCGCAGTCGGACGAGCCGGTGTCGCTGCTGCGCGAGCGCGTGACGTCGAAGGGCGGCACCACGTATGCCGCGCTGACCAGCATGGCCGCCGATGGCGTGGGCGAAGCGATCGGACGCGCCATGGCGGCGGCGGCGGCGCGCGGCCGCGAAATGGGCGTGGAGTTCGGCGCGGCGGATTAGGCCGCAGGCGGTGCCGGCGGGTTACGCGCTTTGCGCTAACCCGCCCTACGCTGCCTAGCGCTGCGTGGCGCCGATCAGCATGCCGGCCAGCAGGCCCACCAAGGCGCCAGCGGCCACGGCGCCCCAGGGGTGCTCGTGCACATAGGTGTCGGTGGCCTTGGCGGCCAGCTTGCCGCGCGCCAGCATGCTGTCTTCCAGCTTGAGCAGATCGGTCTTGGCGGTCTGCAGGGTTTCCTTGAAGGCCGCCTTGGCGTGTTCAACGTCGGCGGGCGCGTCCTTGACGGCGGTGCTCAGCCATTGCTCGGCGTCGGTGACCGCGTCGCGCAGATGGTTCAGCAGGCGTTCGCGGTCGGCGCTGGCGTCGCTGCGCAAGGTGCTGCCTGGGGTGGTGGTCTGGTCCATGGAAAGCCTCTCTGCTTGGGTGGATAAGCTGGGTAAGCTGGGCGGCCGGCTCAGCGCAGCGCGTAATCCAGCGCCACGCCCGCAAACACGGCCGCTCCCAGCCAATTATTGTGCCGGAACGCGGCAAAGCAGGGCGCACGTTCGCGTCCGCGTATCAAGGTGTAGTGGTAGCAGGCGATGCCGGCCGCCACCGCCAGCCCCAGGTGGAAGGGCCAGCCCAGGCCGAATTGGCGGCCCGCCGCCAACAGCATGCCCAGGTTCACGGCGTAGCACAGCATGATGATGGCCACGTCGTAGCTGCCGAAGGTGATGGCCGAGGTCTTGATGCCGATTTTCAGGTCGTCGTCGCGGTCCACCATGGCGTATTCGGTGTCGTAGGCCACGGCCCAGAACACATTGGCCGCCAGCAGCCACCACGCCACCGCCGGCACCGCGCCCTGCACCGCCGCGAAGGACATCGGGATGCCGAAGCCGAAGGCGATGCCCAGGTAGGCCTGCGGAATGGCGAAGAAACGCTTGAAATAGGGATAGGTCGCGGCGATGACGACGGCGGCCACGCTGAGCTGCTTGGTCAGCGCGTTGAGCGGCAGTATCAGCAGGAAAGACAGCACGGCCAGCACGCCGGCCACGGCCAGCGCTTCCTTGCCGCTGATGCGGCCGCTGGTGATGGGGCGTTCGGCGGTGCGCTTGACGTGGCGGTCGAAATCCTGGTCGGCGTAGTCGTTGACGGCGCAGCCGGCCGAGCGCATCAGCAGGGTGCCCAGCGAGAAGATCACCAGCAGGCGCCAGTCCGGCACGCCGCCGCTGGCCAGCCACAGCGCGCTCAGCGTGGGCCACAGCAGCAGCACCGTGCCGATGGGTTTGTCGAGGCGCACCAGGCGGAAATAGAGCTGCAGCTTGTTCATCGCGTGTCAGGACCGGAAGACGGAAAAACGCGATTATATAGCTTTAGCCCGGCCCTTACCGTGGCCTTGGCCCGCCCCTCAGGCCGCCGGCTCGTCCTGGCACAGCGGGGTGATGCCGGGCAGCGCGCACTGGGCCACGGCGGCGCAGATGGCGTCGATGGCGGCCTTGCGCGTGAAACTTTTGCGCCACACCATGACCACGCGGCGCGAAGGTTCGGGCTGGTCGAAGGGGCGGAACTGCAGCATGCCGTCCTTGGCCGCCATGTCCGGCACCGAGGCGCGCGGCAGCACGGTCAGGCCGATGCCGCTGGCCACCATGTGGCGGATGGTCTCCAGCGAAGAGCCCTCGAAGGTGCGCTGCATGCCGTTGCCGGGCGAAGCGTAGCGCGCCATCTCCGGGCACACTTCCAGCACCTGGTCGCGGAAGCAATGGCCATTGCCCAGCAGGAGCATGGTTTCGGTTTTCAGATCCTCGGCCGGAATGCTGTTGCGCGCCGCCCACGCGTGCTGGCGCGGCATGGCCACCACGAAGGGCTCGTCGTACAGCGCCTGCAGCGCCATGCCGTGCTCGGGCAGCGGCAGCGCCATGATGGCCGCGTCCAGTTCGCCCTGGCGCAGCATCTCGAGCAGCTTGACGGTGAAGTTTTCCTGCAGGATGAGGGGCATCTGCGGCACATTGTCTATCATGGCCTTGACCAGCGGCGGCAGCAGATAGGGGCCGATGGTGTAGATCACGCCCAGGCGCAGCGGCCCGGCCAGCGGGTCCTTGTTCTGCTTGGCGAGTTCCTTGATGGCGGCGGTCTGCTCCAGCACGCGCTCGGCCTGGGCCACGATTTGCGCGCCCAGCGGGGTGACGGAGATTTCCGCGCCGCCGCGTTCAAACAGCACGACACCGAGCTCGTCTTCGAGCTTCTTGATGGCGACCGAGAGCGTGGGCTGGGCGACGTAACAGGCTTCGGCGGCGTGGCCGAAGTGTTTCGCTCGCGCAACAGCAACGATGTATTTCAGTTCGGTCAGTGTCATAAATGTATTTGAACACAGGCAATGGCTGGGCGCAATGCCGGAATCGGGACCGTTTGTCCAGCGCAAGAAAATACATTGTAGCGTAAGCGGATGGCTATAATTGCCCGACCACCCCATTGCGAGGCAAGCATGTCATCCACATTTGGCCATGAAGAAGCGCAGGCCTACATCCACAAGCTGCTCAAGGTGATGCACCAGACCGGCGGCTCGGACCTGTTCATCTCCGCCGACTTCCCGCCCAGCATCAAGTCGCAGGGCGCGATGAAGCCGCTGAGCCAGCAGCGGCTGACCGGCGAAGTCACGCGCGCGCTGGCCATGGCCATCATGAACGACAAGCAGCGCGCCGAATTCGCCGCCGAGATGGAATGCAATTTCGCCATTTCGCTGCCGGACGTGTGCCGTTTCCGCGTCAACGTGCTGATGCAGCAGCAAAACGTGGCCATGGTGATACGCACCATCGCCTCCGAGATCCCCAACTTTGAGAAGCTGGACCTGCCCGAGGTGCTGAAGGACGTCATCATGACCAAGCGCGGGCTGGTGCTGGTGGTGGGCGGCACTGGCTCGGGCAAATCGACCACGCTGGCGGCCATGATCGACTACCGCAACAGCAACTCGGCCGGCCACATCATTACGGTGGAAGACCCGGTGGAGTATGTACACAAGAACAAGGGCTGCCTGGTGACGCACCGCGAGGTGGGCGTGGACACGCACTCCTGGCACAACGCGCTGAAGAACACGCTGCGCCAGGCGCCGGACGTGATACTGATCGGCGAGATCCGCGACACCGAGACCATGGAGCACGCCATCGCCTTCGCCGAGACCGGCCATTTGTGCCTGGGCACGCTGCACGCGAACAACGCCAACCAGACCATGGACCGCATCATCAACTTCTTCCCGGAAGAGCGGCGCAACCAGCTGCTGATGGACTTGTCGTCGAACCTGAAGGCGATCGTATCGCAGCGGCTGGTGCGCACCGAGGACGGCAAGGGGCGCAAGGCGGCGATTGAAATTTTGCTCAACACGCCGACCATAGCCGAGATGATCTTCAAGGGCAATTTCCACGCCATCAAGGAAATCATGGCCAAGTCGCGCGAGCTGGGCATGTGCACCTTCGACCAGGCGCTGTACGAGCTTTATAATAAGGGCTATATCGCCTACGAAGAAGCGCTGCGCAACGCCGACTCGGCCAACGGGCTGCGGCTGCAGATCAAGCTGCGCGGCGACCGCAAGGAGCCGGGCGAGGGCGGCGCCAGCCGGCCGGTTGGCGAGCTGAGCATGCAGATCGACGCGGAAGAAGAAGACGCCGAGCCCGGCCATTAACCTGAGATCCTATGCCCCAATTTGAAGACAAGATTTGCAGCCGCGCCGAGCTGAGCGCGCGCGTGGCTGCGCTGCCCAAGCCGGTGGTGCTGACCAACGGCGTGTTCGACATCCTGCACCGCGGCCACGTCACCTATCTGGCGCAGGCGCGCGCGCTGGGCGGCTCGCTGGTGGTGGCGGCCAATACCGACGCGTCGGTGAAACGGCTGGGCAAGGGCGACGACCGGCCGCTGAACGCCTGCGGCGACCGCATGGCGGTGCTGGCCGCGCTGGAGTCGGTCAGCCTGGTGGTGCCGTTCGACGAAGACACGGCGCTGGAAGTGGTGCAGGAAGCGCGGCCCGGGATCTACGCCAAGGGCGGCGACTACGACATGGCGGCCATCCCCGAAGGCCGGGCGGTGCTCGCCTACGGCGGGCAGGCGGTGGCGATCGACTTCGAGCACGACCGCTCCACCACCAAGCTGCTGGCCAAGGTGCGCACCTTCGGCGGCTGAGTTACTTTTTCTTGAGGATGGTGATTTTGCCGTCGGCCTCGAGGAAGGCGCATTGCATGTCGCACAGCTCGCAGTCCTGCTCGCGCAGCGCCTGTTCCACGTCGCCTTCGGCGACGCGGTTTTTCCTGACCACCGCGTTGAAGACCTCGCCGTCGCGGCCCAGCAGCACCGGCGTGCCATCGATCAGGTCGGCCGCCTTGCGGCTGCGGGAGGTGAGGAAGGCGATGGCCATGTTCAGGCCGATCAGGGTGGCGGCGATCAGCAGGCCGGCGGGAATGGAGTTGTCGCCGCCTGACAGCGAGTTCGAGACCGACTCGCTGAGCAGCATGACGACCAGCAGATCGAAGGGCGTGAACTGCCCCACGGTGCGCTTGCCCGCCACCCGCACCATGAACAGCAGCACCGTGTAGATGATCGCCCCGCGCGCGACCAACTCCCACCAAGGCAACTCCATCTCGAACATAAAGCCTCCGCTCCGCGCGTGATAAATCCTTATACGACGAAGCGCTCAGCCATGCCAACACCGCAGACAGCCGGCCTGAGCCGCATTCGGGGTCAGACCCCGAATGCGGCTCAGCTTGTTTGGCGGGTGCGGGCGCGCAGCAGGCGCATCAGGCTGCGGGGCGAAATCTTGAGATGCCGGGCGATGGCGCGAATGGAGTAGGCGGAGGAGGCGTAGGCCTGGATGGCGGCTTCGATGGGGTCATGGAATTGGCTGAAAAAGTCGGCAATTGAATCAAGCAAGCCCGGATCGTTGATGCGGCACCGGCGGCCTGGCCTGGCTTTGCGCCGCAGCGGATGGGACTCGTCATGGGCTTGCTGCACGAACAGGCGATAGGCGGCTGCACGTTGCGCGGCATCTGCCTTGCCGAATTGCCCAAGCAAGAAGTTGAGCGTCAGCCATAACGGTACCGGCGCCAGGCCCAGCGCGCTGCGGTAACTGCTCCACGCCCAGTGCTCCGCCGCATCGACCAAGCCGGCCCGCACGGGATTGCGCACGACATATCGCGCCAGTTCCATCAAATGCACGTCGCGCTGTATCAGCTCGGCGTGGTAGCGACCCTGGGAGACATGCCCGGTCAGCTTGTGCTTGCGGTTGAAATATTGAAAGTATTTGCCATTCAGGTAGTGCATGCCCTCAGCGATATTGCCCAGCGGCGTCTCAATCACCACATGGTAGTGATTCGGCATCAGGCAATAGCAATGAATGATGAACTGGAAGCGCGCTACCGCTTCGCCCAGCATGCCGAGCCATGCCGCATAGTCGAAATCATCGGCATAGATGCGGGCGCGGCGATTGCCGCGCGAGGTGACATGGTAGAAGGCGCCGCATGCCTGGACGCGAGGTGGTCTGCTCATCCGGGCAATGTACGCGTTCCACGCGCGCCTGCATTGATCCGGAATAAACATCGAAGCGGCCTGAGCCGCATTCGGGGTCTGACCCCGAATGCGGCTCAGGCCGCTGGGCTTAGGCGCCGCCGGCGTAGCCGTGCTGGCGCCAGGCTTCGAACACGACCACGGCGACCGTGTTGGAGAGGTTGAGGCTGCGGTTGTCGGGACGCATGGGGAGGCGGATGCGCTGGCTTTCGGGGAAGCGGTTGCGCAGCGCGGGGTCGAGGCCGCGCGTTTCGGAGCCGAACACGAAGTAGTCGCCCGGCTGGAAGCGGCATTGCGCGAACGGCGATGAGCCGTGCGTGGTCATGGCGTACATGCGCGCCGGCTCGGGCTGCTCGCTGGCCAGGAAGTCGTCCCAGCTTTTGTGCACCTGCATATTGGCGTATTCGTGGTAGTCGAGCCCGGCCCGCTTCATCTTGCTGTCGTCCAGCGGGAAGCCGAGCGGTTCGATCAGGTGCAGCTGCACGCCGGTGTTGGCGCACAGCCGTATCACGTTGCCCGTGTTGGGCGGGATTTCGGGGCTGACTAATACGACGTGGAACACTGCTTTTTCTCCTGTTGCGTAGGTATTTCTAACTTTAATGCGGCGGCGTGCGCGCAAACACCAGGCAGGTGATGCGCGCCGCGCCATGCCGCTTGAGGGCGGCGGCCAGTTCGTCCAGCGTCTGGCCGCTGGTCATGACGTCGTCGACCAGGCCGATGTGGCGCCCTTCAACCAGCGCGCGGTCCGGCACCGCGAAGGCGTGCGCGATGTTGGCGCGCCGTTCGGACGGCTGCACCAGGCTTTGCGCCACCGTGTCGCGCGCCCGCTCGGCCAGCCGCGGCAGCACGTCGATGTCCAGCCGGCGCCCCAGCGCGCGGGCGATTTCCAGCGCCTGGTTGTAGCCGCGCGCGGCCAGCCTTTGCGGACCCAGCGGCACCGGGCATAGCACGGCGGGGCGGATGAAGCCGGGCTGGCTCAGCGCGGCTTCGGCCAGCACCCGTCCGAACAGCGCGGCCAGCGCCAGGCGGCCGCCGAATTTCAGTTGCAGCACCAGCTGGTCCTGCGGCATGGCGTAGTCGGCGCCCGCCACCGTGGCGTCGAACGCGGGCGGATGCGACAGGCAGCGCCCGCACACCGCGCCGCCGCCGTCCTGTCCGTCTTCCTGTCCGGCCCCCGGCAGCGGGTTGGCGCACACGCGGCAGCGCGCCCGCACGGCGCCGAATATCTGCGCATGGCAGGGCTGGCAGGTTTGCGTGCCGATGGCCGCCGTGCCGCCGCACAGCACGCAGGCGCCCGGCAGCAGGGCGTGCCCGGCGCGCGCCAGCAGGGCGGGCAGCCATGACAGGGCGCCCGGCCGCGTGGCGGCGGGCCTGGATTGGGCATTCGGCATCGCACTTTGCCTTAACCATGTAAACTGCGCCCATTATCTCACCCATCCGGTCATTACCATGCAAGTTCCCGCCAAGCCGCCCAAATTGAGCGCGCCCATCGATATCGAGCGCGTGCGCGCGCTGTTTTCCCGCCCGGAGCGCGTTGCGCCGTCCGATTTCCTGCGCCGCGAGGTTTCCTCGCGCATGCAGGACCGCCTGCAGCTGGTGAAGATCGTGCCGCAGCGGGTGCTGGACGCGGGCTGCGGCGAGGGGGCGGATTTGCCTATGTTGCAAAAAATGTATGCTGCCGCCCAGATCCTGGGCGTGGATGCTTCCGAGGCCATGGCGCGCGCGGCCAGCGCCGCCACCGGCCCGGCGCCGCGCGGCGGCCTGAATCAGCTGATCAGCAGGCTGCTGCCGTCGAAAACCGGGGTGGACCTGGCCTGCGCCGATTTCGCCGAGCTGCCGCTGGCGCTGCACAGCATGGATCTGGTCTGGTCCAATCTGGCGCTGCACTGGCATCCGCAGCCGGACCGCGTGTTCGCCGAGTGGCGCCGCGTGCTGCGGGTGGAGGGCTTGCTGATGTTTTCCTGCTTCGGCCCGGACACCTTCTCCGAGCTGCGCACCGCCTTCGCCGAGGTGGACCTGTTCCCGCACGCGCTGCCTTTCGTGGATATGCACGATTTCGGCGACCAGCTGGTGGAGGCGGGCTTTTCCACCCCGGTGCTGGACATGGAGAAGATCACCGTCACCTATGACACCCCCGAGGCCCTGCTGGCCGATGCCCGCGCCTGGGGCGGCAATCCGCTGGCCACGCGCCGCCGGGGCCTGCTGGGCCGCGCCGGCCATGCGGCCCTGCTGGCGGCCCTGGAGCGCCAGCGCCGCCCGGACGGCAAGCTGGGGCTGACCTTCGAGGTGCTGTACGGCCACGCGTTCCGCCCGGCGCCGCGCACCACCAGCCAGGGCGAGTCGATTATCCGCTTCGACCTGCCGCGCAAGGCCGCCAAATAGGCCGCCCCGGCCATAATACGGCTGGGCATATGTGGCAAATAAGGCCCAAGCACGCCGCTTTGGGCTTGCGTAACAGATAATTTCCTTGATGCCCCTAGGGGTGTTGACTATAATCCTTGACTAATTTTGCCATCATTTCGTCTTGTATAAGTAATACGGGTCGGGGGGTTTTAGGTGTTGTAGCGTACGGCGGCTATTCAGAACATCGGACGGCTGCCTTTAAAAATATTAATTATTTCTTGGGTGGTTGGGGAAAACATGAAACATGCAAAGCGATTTCAATCGTTGATGCTCGCGCTGTCGATGACAGCCGCCGCAGTCCCGTCCTGGGCGGCGGAGACGGCTGCAGCGGCTACTGAATACTCGAAGGCCACCGGCGGTACCGGCGGTCCCCTGGTCAACCAGCTGAACCTGCAGGCGCCCGCTACCGCCATCGCGGCGGACATCTACAGCCTGCACAACCTGATGATGATCATCTGCCTGGTGATCTTCGTCGCCGTGTTCGGCGTGATGTTCTACTCCATCCTCAAGCACCGCAAATCGCTGGGCCACAAATCGGCCTCCTTCCACGAGTCCACCGCGGTGGAAATCGCCTGGACCATCGTGCCTTTCCTGATCGTGATCGGCATGGCGCTGCCCGCCACCAAGACCGTGGTGGCCATGAAGGACACCTCCAACGCCGACATCACCATCAAGGCCACCGGCATGCAGTGGAAATGGGGCTATGACTACCTGAAGGGCGAGGGCGAGGGCATCACCTTCGTCTCCAACCTGTCCACCCCGCGCTCGCAAGTGGGCTCGCCGGGCGTGGCGCCGACCGAAAAGCGCGGCGACACCTATCTGATGGAAGTCGACAACGAAGTGGTGGTGCCGGTCAATAAGAAGATCCGCATCGTCACCACCGCCAACGACGTGATCCACGCCTGGACCATTCCGGCCTTCGGCGTGAAGCAGGACGCCATCCCCGGCTTCGTGCGCGACACCTGGTTCAAGGCGCAGCACACCGGCGTCTACCGCGGCACCTGCGTGGAACTGTGCGGCAAGGACCATGCGTTCATGCCTATCGTGGTGCGCGTGGTCACCGCCGAGGAGTACACCGCCTGGGCCGACAAGAAGAAAAAGGAACTGGCCGCGCTGGCCGACGATCCTACCAAGACCTGGACCATCGATGAACTGAAAACCAAGGGCGAGAAAGTGTACTCGGCCAACTGCGCGGTGTGCCACCAGGCCACCGGCAAGGGCGTACCGGGCGCGTTCGCCGCGCTGGACGGCTCGGCCGTCGTGAACGGCGAGAAGGCGGCGCAGATCCATGTGCTGCTGAACGGTCAGAAGTCGGGCAAGTTCCCTGCCGAAATGCCGGCATGGAAGCAGCTGTCGGACACCGACATTGCGGCTGTCATCACCTACACCCGCAACAGCTGGTCGAACAAGCCTGCTGAAAACATCGTTCAACCGGCCGAAGTCCTGGCTGCACGCAAGTAATTAGGAGCTGCACATTATGAGCACGACTGTCGATCACGCACACGATCACGCGCATGACCATGGCCACGACCACGGCCATGACCACGCCCACGACCACCCCACCGGCTTCCGCCGCTGGCTGTTCGCCACCAACCACAAGGATATCGGCACGCTGTACCTGTGGTTCTCCTTCACCATGCTGCTGTCCGGCGGCGTGCTGGCGCTGATGATACGCACCGAGCTGTTCCAGCCCGGCCTGCAGTTCTTCCAGCCTGAGTTCTTCAACCAGCTCACCACCATGCACGGCCTGGTGATGGTGTTCGGCGCCATCATGCCGGCCTTCGTGGGCTACGCCAACTGGATGATCCCGCTGCAGATCGGCGCGTCCGACATGGCCTTCGCGCGCATGAACAACTTCTCGTTCTGGCTGCTGCCGCCTGCGGCGCTGCTGCTGGCCGGCTCCTTCTTCGTGCCGGGCGGCGCCACCGCCGCCGGCTGGACGCTGTACGCGCCGCTGTCGACCCAGATGGGACCCGGCATGGACATGGGCATTTTCGCCATGCACATCATGGGCGCGTCCTCGATCATGGGCTCGATCAACATCATCGTCACCATCCTGAACATGCGCGCTCCCGGCATGACCCTGATGAAGATGCCGATGTTCTGCTGGACCTGGCTGATCACCGCCTACCTGCTGATCGCCGTGATGCCGGTTCTGGCCGGCGCCATCACCATGACGCTGACCGACCGCCACTTCGGCACCTCCTTCTTCAACGCCGCCGGCGGCGGCGACCCGGTCATGTACCAGCACATCTTCTGGTTCTTCGGCCACCCCGAGGTGTACATCATGATTCTGCCGGCTTTCGGCATCGTCTCGCAGATCATCCCGGCCTTCGCCCGCAAGACCCTGTTCGGCTACCACTCGATGGTGTACGCCACCGCGTCCATCGCCATCCTGTCCTTCATCGTCTGGGCGCACCACATGTTCACCACCGGCATGCCGGTGACCTCGCAGCTGTTCTTCATGTACGCCACCATGCTGATCGCGGTGCCGACCGGCGTGAAGGTGTTCAACTGGATCGCCACCATGTGGAAGGGTTCGATGACCTTTGAAACCCCGATGCTGTTCGCCGTGGGCTTCATCTTCGTGTTCACCATCGGCGGCTTCACCGGCCTGATCCTGGCTGTGACCCCGATCGACATCCAGCTGCAGGACACCTACTACGTGGTGGCGCACTTCCACTACGTGCTGGTGGCGGGCTCGCTGTTCGCGCTGTTCGCCGGCTTCTACTACTGGGGTCCGAAGTGGACCGGCCATATGTACAACGAGACCATGGGCAAGACCCACTTCTGGCTGTCGCTGGTCACGTTCAACATCACCTTCTTCCCGATGCACTTCCTGGGCCTGGCCGGCATGCCGCGCCGCTATGCGGACTACGCCGCGCAGTTCACCGACTTCAACGCGATCGCCACCATCGGCGCTTTCGGTTTCGGCCTGAGCCAGGTGTTCTTCCTGTTCTTCGTGGTGCTGCCGACCATCCGCGGCGGCAAGCCTGCGGGCGACAAGCCATGGGACGGCGCCGAAGGCCTGGAGTGGACCGTGCCGTCGCCGGCGCCGTTCCACACCTTTGAAACGCCGCCGCACGTGAAATAATCATGGCCGATCCTAAAAAACAGAGCAATCTGAGGCTGGCGCTGATACTGGGCTCGATCGCCCTGGTGTTCTTCGTGTCCGTGTTCGTCAAACGCAGCTGGCTGGGCTGAGATGAGCATGGGCAGCGTCAAGGCCGAGAACCTGCGCATGCTGCGCAAGCTGATCGTCATCGCGGTGATGATGTTCGGCTTCGGCTACCTGCTGATCCCGGTGTACAAGCATATTTGCGAAGTACTCGGGATTAATATGCTCACGCAGAAGGACGGCACGGTGGCGCTGGACCCGAAGAACACCCAGGTCGACAATAGCCGCCTGGTGACGGTGGAACTGGACAGCAATGCGCATGGCCCGTGGCGTTTCCGCGCCACCCAGCGCAGCATCCAGGTCCACCCGGGCGAGCTGGCCACGGTGGTGTACGAAGTGGTCAACACGCAGCCGCGCACGGTGAACGCGCAAGCGATACCGAGCTACGCGCCCAACAGCGTCACGCCGTACTTCAAGAAGGTGGAATGCTTCTGCTTCAAGCAGCAGACCATGAAGGCGAACGAGGCACGGCAGATGCCGGTGGTGTTCTTCATCGACCCGGCGCTGCCGAAGGACGTGAAGACCATCACGCTGTCGTACACCTTCTTCGAGATTGCAGGGCTGGCCTCCAACTAGGTTCCCAACTGAGGGGTGGCAAAGATGGAAGAGAAGAAGCAAACAGCTTCTTTCATGTATTCGATGAAAGCGGTGATCTGGTCGTTTTTCGGCCTGCGCAGGAAGAAAGATTTTGACCAGGACGGGGCCAAGCTGAATCCCTTCCACGTCATCCTCGCGGCCTTGATAGGCGTCGCGCTGTTCATCGGCTTGCTGATAACAATAGTGAAGTTCGTAGTTTCACAGTAATTTTAGGAGATGAAGATGAGTTCACATAACGCGGCACCGTACTACTTCGTGCCTGGTCCTTCCCGCTGGCCTATGCTGGCCGGCATTTCCCTGCTCATCACCATGATAGGCGCGTCGGCCTGGGTCAACGACGCCTCCTGGGGTTCCACCGTCAACATCGCCGGCATCCTGTGCACGCTGACGGTGCTGTACTTCTGGTTCGGCGACGCCATCAAGGAGTCCGAGGGCGGCTTGTACAGCAAGCGCATCGACCACTCCTACCGCTGGTCCATGGGCTGGTTCATCTTCTCGGAGGTGATGTTCTTCGGCGCCTTCTTCGGCGCGCTGTTCTACGCCCGCACCATTACCCTTCCTTGGCTGGGTGACCTGGACCATAAATTCATCTGGCCGGACTTCGCCGCGCAGTGGGGCAATACCCCGGCCGGCGTGGTGGAGTCGTTCACCGCCATGGGTCCGTTCCCCATCCCAACCATCAACACCGCGCTGCTGCTGCTGTCCGGCCTGACCTTGACCATCGCCCACCACGCGCTGATCGCGGGCAAGCGCGGCAAGACCGTGGGCTGGATGGCCGCCACCGTGGCGCTGGGCGCCGTGTTCATGTGCTTCCAGGTGTACGAGTACATGCACGCCTACAGCGAACTGAATCTGAAGCTGACCTCGGGCATCTACGGTTCCACCTTCTTCCTGCTGACCGGCTTCCACGGCTTCCACGTGACCATGGGCGCCATCATGCTGGCGGTGGTGATGTTCCGCGTCATGAAGGGCCACTTCACGCCTGAGCACCACTTCGGCTTCGAAGGCGCGGCCTGGTACTGGCACTTTGTGGACGTGGTGTGGCTGGGCCTGTACATCGTCGTCTACTGGTTGTAAGCGCTATAATCTGCGGCGACCGTGTTCGCCGCAATGAAAAGAGCCGTGCGCAGGTTGATCCGCGCACGGCTTTTTTCTTGGCCCCGCCAGTGCTAGCGGATGCCGGTCGGCTGGATGTAGCCCAGTTTGTTGGCCACCAGGATAATGATGAACAGCGCGATCGAGAAGCCCACGCGCATGGCGAGGGAACGCACCATGCGCTGGTCGTTCTTGCCCTTTTGGCGCATCATGTAGTACAAGGCCGAACCGAGGCTGGCTAGGATCAGAATGAAGGCAATCGCAACAAGGATTTTCATGGAATTGGCAGCGCCGCAGGTCGGAATGGAAGCTCCATTGTAATGGCCTTCCGCTTCAAATGGGTTCCCTTCGCCGCCACCGTGCTGGTGGTGGCGCTGGGCATATCGCTGGGCCGGTGGCAGGACCGCCGCGCGGCCGAGGCCAGCGCCGCCGACGCGCGCCTGCAGGCGGGCCAGGCGGGTGCGCCGCTGCTGCTGGGCGCGGCCGCCGTGCCGGCCGCCGGGGCGGCGGAGCTGGAATACCGGCGCGTGCGCGTGACCGGCCAGTTCGTGGCCGCCTGGCCGCTGTACCTGGACAACCGCCCGTCCGCCAAGGGCGTGGGCTTTTATCTGCTGATGCCTTTCCGCATCGCCGGCTCGGACCAGCACGTGCTGGTGGCGCGCGGCTGGCTGCCGCGCAATATGGCGGTGCGCGAACAGCTGCCGCCCTACGGCACGCCGGCCGGCGAGGTCACGCTGGAGGGCGTGGCGCGCCTGCATCCGGGCCATGTGATGCAGCTGGGGACGGCGCCCGCGCTCAAGCCCGGCGCCATCGTGCAGAACGCCACGGCGGCCGAGGTGGCCGCCGCCAGCGGCTTGCGCATGCAGCCTTTCATCATCGAACAGACCGCGCCCGCCGGTGCGCAGGACAGCGGACTGTCGCACGACTGGCCGGCGCCCGCTTCGCGCGTGGACAAGCATCGCGGCTATGCCTTCCAGTGGTATGCGCTGGCAGCCATGGCCGCTCTCTTTTTCGTCGTAACAGGATATAGACGTGGAAAACAAAACTGAACCGGGCCAGCCGCAGCGCAGCCGCGGACGCTGGAAGCTGCTGGCGGTGCTGGCCGTGTGCGCGGCGCCGCTGATTGCGTCCTACATCACTTACTACTTCATCAAGCCGGAAGGGCGCACCAACTACGGCGCGCTGATCGACCCGCGCCAGCATCCGATACCGGCCATGGCCAGCGCCACGCTGGACGGCAAGCCGGCCGGGCTGGACGCCTACAAGGGCAAGTGGATCATGCTGAAGGTGGGCGGCTCGGACTGCCAGCAGGCCTGCCAGGACCAGCTGTTCGCCATGCGCCAGCTGCGCACTATGCAGGGCAAGGAGATGGAGCGCATCGAGCGCGTGTGGCTGATCACCGACGACCAGCCGCTGGAGACCATACTGCTGCGCGTGAACGACGGCACCCGCATGCTGCGCGCGCCGGCCGAGGCGGTGGCCAAGTGGCTGCCGGTGGAGCAGGGCGGCCAGGCCGCCGAGCACATCTACCTGATCGACCCGCTGGGCAACCTGATGATGCGCTTCCCGAAACAGCCCGACCCGAGCAAGGTGAAGAAGGACATCGCCAAGCTGCTCAAGGCTTCGGCCATAGGCTGAGGGGACGCCATGCATCACACCACGCTGGCCCAGATGGCCGTCACCGGACTGCTGGTGGCGCTGCTGCCGCTGTCCATGGTCTGGGTATCGTCGGACGAGAACAAGTACCGCAAGCTGGTCTGGATCAGCGTGTTCCTGACCTTCGACCTGATCGTGTTCGGCGCCTTCACGCGCCTGACCGACTCGGGCCTGGGCTGCCCGGACTGGCCGGGCTGCTACGGCCTGGCCAATCCCTTCCTGGCGCACGCCGACATCGCCGCCGCCGAGGCCTTGCAGCCCAGCGGCCCGGTCACGCTGTTCAAGGCCTGGGTGGAGATGATCCACCGCTACCTGGCCATGGGCATCGGCGTGCTGATCGTGGCCATGATGGCGGTGGCGCTGATCCAGTCGCGCAAGGCGCGCCAGCTGGCCGCGCAGGCGGGCGAGCTTGCCACCCCCAAGGTTGCCACCCCCAACCTTGCCGCCGCCGTCAGCGCGGCCGGCATGCGACTGGCCTACGCGCCGGCCTTGCCGGTGGTGCTGTTCTTTTTCGTCTGCCTGCAGGGCGCGTTCGGCGCGTGGACCGTCACGCTCAAGCTGCAGCCGGTGATCGTCACCATCCACCTGCTGCTGGGCATGGGGCTGCTGTCCATGCTGGCGTGGTTCGGCTGCCGCCAGGACACGGTGCACCAGTCGCTGCTGCCCGCCGCTGAACAGCAGCAGCGGCAGCGGAGCGGGCGCCGCTACCTGGCGTCGGCCCCGCTGCCGGTGCTGCGCACCCTGCGCTGGCTGGCGCTGGCCAGCGGCCTGGCGCTGCTGGTCCAGCTGGCGCTGGGCGGGTGGGTGAGCACTAACTACGCCACGCTGGCTTGCACCGAGTTCCCGCTGTGCGCCGGCAAGGTGGTGCCCGAGATGGACTTCGAGCACGGCTTCCACCTGTGGCGCGAACTGGGCAAGACGGCCGCCGGCCACTACCTGCCTTTCTCCGCGCTGACCGCCATCCACTGGGTGCACCGCAACTTCGCCGTCGTGGTCGTGCTGCTGGCCGGCTACACGGCCTGGCGCGCCTGGAATATGGCCGGAATGGCAAGGCTGGCGCGCGGCATTGCCGCCGTGCTGGCGCTGCAGACGGCCAGCGGCCTGGCCACCATTTACTTCAGCTTCCCCCTGGCGATCGCCGTGCTGCATAACGCCGGAGCGGCGCTGCTGGTGCTTTTGCTGACCATGTTAAACTATCGGGCTAAGCACCAACACGACACGGCCCGGCAAGGCGCCGCGGGCGCGTCCCGCCCGCCCGCCGCCGCCTCGGCCAGACACCACCAATGACGACCCAGACCGCCCTACATAAACAGACCAACCGCATGGCCCAATACTGGGCGCTGACCAAGCCGCGCGTAACGCAGTTGGCGGTGTTCTGCGCCGTCATCGGCATGTTCCTCGCCACCGACGAGCTGCCCAGCTGGCGCGTGGTGGTAGCGGCCACCTTCGGCATCTGGCTGCTGGCCGGCGCCGCCTTCGCCGTCAACTGCCTGGCCGAGCGCGAGATCGACGCGCGCATGGCGCGCACCGCGCGCCGCCCCATGGCGCAGGGCGAAATCTCGGTGATGCAGACCGCCGTGTTCTCCACCGTGATCGGCGGCCTGGGCATGTGGATACTGTACGCGCTGGTCAACCCGCTGACCATGTGGCTGACCTTTGTCACCTTTGTCGGCTACGCCGTCATCTACACCATGATCTTGAAGCCGGCCACGCCGCAGAACATCGTCATCGGCGGCCTGTCCGGCGCCATGCCGCCCGCGCTGGGCTGGGCCGCCGTGGCCAACGACGTGCCGATGCAGGCCTGGCTGCTGGTCATGATCATCTTCATCTGGACCCCGCCGCACTTCTGGGCGCTGGCCATGTACCGCCGCGACGACTACGCCAAGTCCGGCCTGCCCATGCTGCCCGTCACCCACGGCATGACCTTCACCGGCTTCCACGTCTGGCTGTACTCCATCGCCCTGGCCGCCACCACCTTGCTGCCCTTCGCCGTCAAGATGAGCGGCCTGATCTACCTGGTCAGCGCCGTGGCGCTGAACGTGGTGTTCCTGTGGCATAGCTGGCGCGTGCACCGCCATTACACCGACCTGGTGGCGCGCAAGGCGTTCACCTGGTCCATCATCTATCTGTCCCTGCTGTTCGCCGCGCTGCTGGTGGACCATTACGTGAAGATTTAATCATGAAGAAACTACTGGCAGTACTGTGCATGGCGCTCGCGTTGAGCGCCTGCCAGAAGCAGGCCCCCGGTTCCGGCCTGCCGTTCAAGAACACCGACCTGACGGGCCTGAGCTACGCCCAGGGCTTCTCGCTGAACGACCACACCGGCAAGCCGGTCACGCTGGAGAGCTACAAGGGCAAGGCGGTGGTGATCTTCTTCGGCTACACCCAATGCCCGGACGTGTGCCCGACCACCATGGCCGACATGGCAGGCGCCATGAAGGAACTGGGGCCGCTGGCCGACCAGGTGCAGGTGCTGTTCATCACCCTGGACCCGGCGCGCGACACCAAGGAGCTGCTGGCCCAGTACGCGCCCACTTTTGATCCGCGCTTCGTCGGCCTGTATGGCACGCCGGAGCAGACCGCGCAGGTGGCCAAGGAATTCAAGGTCATCTACAACAAGGTGGAAGGCAAAACGCCGGACAGCTACACCATCGACCATACCGCCGGCAGCTATGTGTTTGATAAAAACGGCAAGATCCGCCTGTACCTGCCCCACGGCCAGGGCCCGGCCCCGATCGCGCACGACCTGAAACTGCTGCTTTCCTGATAAGCTAGCCCCCGATACAATATTTGGGGGCACGATGGAAAAACGTTTTCAACCTTACACCCGCCTTGCGGCGATCGTCTTTCTGGTGATCGGCTGCCTGGCGGTGTTGCGCCCCTTCCTGGCCGCGATCCTGTTCGCCGCCGCCATCGCCATCTCCAGCTGGCCCTTGTACCTGATGCTGCTGGCGCGCTGCCGCCAGCGCCATACCTTGTCGGCCGCCGTCATGACGCTGACGCTGATCCTCATCATCATCCTGCCGCTGGCCCTGGTCACCTGGAACATCGCCGACAGCGCGCGCGAAGTGTATGAGCACATGCGCGCGGCCATCGACGAGGGCACCGTGGCGCCGCCGGCCTGGCTGCGCGACATTCCCATGGTGGGCGAGGCGGCGGACGCCTATGTGCGCAAGATTATCGGCAGCCGCGAGGAGCTGGTGGCGCTGGCCAAGCGCTATATGGAGCCGGCGCGCCACTTCCTGCTGGGCAGCGGCGTGGTGCTGGGCAGCGGCGTGGCGCAGGTCAGCCTGGCCGCCTTCGTCTGCTTCTTCCTGTACCGCGACGGCGCCGCCATCCTGGGCGCGCTGCGGGTGGGCATGGACAAGATCATGGGCGAGCACGCCCCCGAGGTGGCCGACACCGTCAGCCGCACCGTGCGCGGCGTGATGTACGGCCTGCTCGGCACCGCGCTGGCGCAGGCGGCGGTGGCCTGCATCGGCTTCCTGATCGCCGGCGTGCCCGCGGTGGCGCTGCTGTCGGTGGCCACCTTCCTGTTCTCGCTGGTGCCGGTCGGCCCGCCGCTGATCTGGGGCGGCGCCGCCATCTGGCTGTTCAACCAGGGCAGCACCGGCTGGGCCGTGTTCATGCTGGTGTGGGGCGTGTTCGTGATCAGCGGCGTGGACAACGTGGTCAAGCCCATGATCATCAGCCGTGGCTCCAGCCTGCCATTCCTGCTGGTGCTGCTGGGCGTGATGGGCGGCGTGCTGGCCTTCGGTTTCGTGGGCCTGTTCATCGGGCCGACGCTGCTGGCGGTGGCACTGGGCCTGCTGCGCAACTGGACCGGCAAGGCGCCCTGAGGCACGGCTGGCTGCGCAGCCCGACAAATTGTTAAATCACGGTTTATACTGGCGCTGTTTTGGAAACAGGGAGGCGCTATGAAAGGCGTGGTATTCACGGAGTTTATGGAGCTGGTCGAGGCCCGCATGGGGCTCGATATGCTGGACCGCATCATCACCGAAGCCGACTTGCCCAACGACGGCGCCTACACCTCGGTCGGCACCTACGACCATGCTGAGCTGGTGCGGCTGGTAGTGGCGCTGTCCAATGCCAGCGGCCTGCCCATTCCGGCGCTGATCCACCTGTTCGGCCAGCACCTGTTCCAGCGCTTCTCGGTGGGCTACCCGGCGCTGTTCGCCGACACCCACAACGCCTACGACTTCCTGAGCCGCATCGACGATGTGATCCACGTCGAAGTGCGCAAGCTGTATCCGGACGCCGAGCTGCCCAAGCTGCCCTGCGAGCGTCCGGCGCCGGGCGAGCTGGTGCTCATGTACAGTTCCCCGCGCGGCTTTGCCGACCTGGCGGCGGGCCTGATCGACGGCTGCATCGCCCACTTCCAGGAAACCATCAGCGTCACCCGCACCGACCTGCCGATGGAGGGCAATCTGCACCGCACCCGATTCCACCTGGTGTCCGCGCCGGCCGCAGGGGCGTGATGCAGGCGCCGGACGCACCCGTCAGCACGGTCGCCTCGCGCAGCCTGCTGCGCGAACGCGCGGCGCGCAAGGAGGCGGAGTCGCTGCTGGAGCAGAAGAGCCGCGAGCTGTACGACATCAACCAGAACCTGCGCCAGCTCAACAGCCATATCGAAGAAAGCGAAGCGCGCTACCGCTCGCTGGTGGAACTGATCCCGGACGCCATCTGGATCCATACCGGCGGCAAGATCGTGTTCTTGAATCCGGCCGCGCAGCGCCTGTTCGGCGCCGCCTCGGCCGGCAGCCTGCTCGGCACCGACGCGGACGCGTGCGTGCCCGCCGAGTTCCACGCGCAGCTGGCCGCAGGCACGTATAGCGACATCTCGCTGGCCCAGCTGCAGCCGCGCAGCGCCTTGCAGCTGCTGCGGCTGGACGGCTCGCTGGTGGACGTGGAGTACTTCGGCTGCCGCCTGCGCTTCAACAACGCCGACTCGGTGATGAGCGTGGCGCACGACGTGACCGAACGCCGCCAGCAGGAGAAGGCCATCGAGCACCAGGCCACGCACGACCAGCTGACCGGCCTGCCCAACCGCGCGCTGTTCCTGGACCGCCTGGCGCACGCCATCCGCCGCGCCGAGCGCCGCAAGGAGCGCCTGGCCGTGGTGTTCCTGGACCTGGACAAATTCAAGCAGGTCAACGACACGCTGGGCCACGCCGTGGGCGACGAGCTGCTGCGCGTGGTGGCCGCCACCCTGCGGCACAGCGTGCGCGACTTCGACACCGTGGCCCGCCTGGGCGGCGACGAGTTCGTGCTGCTGCTCGACAGCCCGCTGGGCGAGACCACGCCGGGCATGATCGCCGAGCGCATCGGCGAGCACCTGGCGCGGCCGGTGCTGCTGGCCGGGCAGGAGCACGTCATTACCGGCAGCATGGGCCTGAGCCTGTACCCGGGCGACGGCGACCAGGCCGAGAACCTGCTGCGCCAGGCCGACATCGCCATGTACCGCGCCAAGCAGGCCGGCCGCAACGGCTTCCAGTTCTTCACCCAGGAAATGCAGCAGCGCTTGGACGCGCGCATGACGCTGGAGCAGGGCCTGATGCGCGCCCTGCAGCGCGACGAATTCGTGCTGCACTACCAGCCGCAGGTGGACCTGGCCAGCGGCAAGGTGATCGGCCTGGAGGCGCTGCTGCGCTGGCAGTCGCCCGAGCTGGGGCTGGTGCCGCCCATGCAGTTCATCCCGGTGGCCGAGGAGAGCAACCTGATCACCGCCATCGGCGGCTGGGTGCTGGACAAGGCCTGCGCCACGCTGCGCGCCTGGATCGACGCCGGCGTGCCGGTGGTGCCGGTGGCGGTGAACGTGGCCGCCAGCCAGTTCGCGCACCAGAACATGGAAACCGTGCTGCGCGACGTGCTGGCGCGCTACAGCCTGGAGCCGGGCCTGATCGAATTCGAGCTGACCGAGAGCCTGTCCATGGTGGACCCGGAAGCGTCGATCGCGCTGATGCACCGCCTGAAGGCGATCGGCATCACCATGTCCATCGACGACTTCGGCACCGGCTATTCCAATCTGAGTTATCTGAAGCGCTTCCCGGTCGACAAGCTGAAGATAGACCAGTCCTTCACGCGCGGCATGGCCAGCGATCCGGAGGACCGCTCCATCGTGACGGCGGTGATACGGCTGGCGCACAGCCTGGGCTTGCGCGCCATCGCCGAGGGCGTGGAGACCGAGGGCCAGATGCAGCTGCTGGCGCGCCACGGCTGCGACGAGATCCAGGGCTATTATTTCAGCCGTCCGCTGGCCGAGCCGGGCATCGTGGCCATGCTGCGCAGCGGCGCGGCGCTGGAAGTGCCGCTGACCGGGCAGCGCAAGCCGGAGCCGCGCCGCACGGTGCTGCTGGTGGACCACGAGCCGCGCACGCAGGCGCATTTCCGCCGCCTGCTCGACAGCACGCCCTACGAGCTGCTGTCGGCGCTGAAGATGGAGGATGCCTACGAGGTGCTGGCCAGCCGCGAGGTGGGGGTGGTGCTGTCGGGACGGGGGCCGGAAGGGCGCAGTGGGGTGGACTTCTTCGAGCGCATCAAGCGCCTGTATCCGGCGGCGGTGCGGGTGCTGCTCACGCGCGAGGCCGAGGGCGGCGACAGCGCCGCCGGTCTGGCGGACGCCATCAACCTGGGCGCGGTCTACAAATTCATCTCCGCGCCGGACGACGACGCCCATGTGCTCGAAACCCTGGCCAGCGCTTTCGAGCAGTACCAGCGCCAGGCCGGCGCGGCGGCCGCCTAGCGCCCCTGTGGTCAGTCCTGGTCGTCGGACTCGCTGTGGCGGGCCTGGCGCGGGATCACCTTCACCAGCAGGATGCGCGGGCCGTTCATCTTTTTGACCACGATGTCGAAGCCGTTGAACTCCACGCGCTGGCCCTGTTTCGGGATGTCGCCCAGTTTCAGCATCACCATGCCGCCCACCGACTCGATGTCCTCCAGGCCCATCTCCTCGTTCTCGATGTCCAGGCCCAGCGCGCGCTCCAGCGACACGATGGGCAGGCTGGCCTTGCCGACCAGGGCGCCGTCCGGCTGCTTGAGCCAGTCGTTCTCGTTGAGGCGGAACTCGTCGTGGATCTCGCCCACCATGGCGCCCAGCAGATTGTCCAGCGTGAGGAAGCCCACCGGGCGCTTGCCTTTTTCGCCGATCAGCGCGAAGTGCGGCGCGCCGTCCTTGAAGCGGCGGAACAGCTCCAGCGCCGGGGTGCGCGCCGAATACGTCTCCACCGGGCGCAGGAAGGGCGCCATCGAGGTGATCTGCTTGCCGGACTGCTCGGCGAAGAACAGGTCCTTCAGGTGCACCATGCCGAGCACGGTCTCGCCGTCCTCGTCGTAATAGGGATAGCGGCTGAAGCGGTTGCGTACCACGGTTTGCAGGTTCTCGTCCATGGACTTCGCCGCGTGCAGCGCGATCACTTCGTGGATGGGGCGCATCAGGTCCGACACCGACAGCTGGCTGAAGTCCAGCGAGTGGGCCAGGATGTTGCGCTCGTCCTTGTTGAATTTTTCGCCGGGCTGGCTGGTGCGCAGGATCAGCTTGAGCTCATCGGTGGAGTAGTGCGAATCGCCGTGGCCGCCGGAGCCGGCCAGGCCAGCCAGGCGCAGCACCATATTGGCGCTGGCGTTGAGCACCCAGATGGCCGGGTACATGGCCCAGTAGAAGGCGTACAGCGGCAGGGCGCTCCACAGGCCCACCGCTTCGGGCAGGCGGATGGCCAGCGATTTCGGCGCCAGCTCGCCCACCACGATGTGCAGGAAGGAGATGGTGACGAAGGCGAACACGAAGGAGACGCCATGGATCAGCTGCGGGGAGGTGACGCCGAAGGCGCCGAACACCGGTTCCAGCAGCGAGGCGAAAGCCGGTTCGCCGACCCAGCCCAGGCCCAGCGATGCGAGGGTGATACCCAGCTGGCAGGCCGACAAATACGCATCGAGTTCACCGTGGACCTTGGCCAGGATGCGGCCCCGGAGGCCCTGCGTCTTGGCGATGGCGCGCACGCGGGTGCGGCGCAAAGTGACGATGCCGAATTCGGCGGCAACAAAGAATCCGTTCAGCGCGACCAGGAAAAGCGCCAACAGAACCAGCAATAGATTAGCCATATAAATCGCTTGCGCGACCGTAGTTGAAACCTACATCTTATCCGACCCGGGCGATCCGGGCGCAAAATTGCCTTTTGGCCATGGTCCTAGGCGAGGCGGTTGCGGAACAGCCAGGCCGCCAGGGGCAGCGTCAGCGCGGCGATGACGAGCATGGGCAGCAGGTCCAGCGCCACCACGCGCAGGCCCACGCCCTCCAGGTAGACGCGCTGCACCAGGTCGATGGCGAAGCGCAGCGGATTGGCCAGCGTGAGCGTCTGCAGCAGCGGGGGCATGTTGCGCACCGGCGTGGTGAGGCCGGACAGCAGCATCATCGGCATGATGAGCACGAAGGTGTACAGCATGGCCTGCTGCATGTTGAGCGACACGGCCGATATCGACAGGCCGATGCCGACGCTGGCGAGCGTGAACAGGCCCAGGCCCGCGTACAGCGTGAGCAGCGAGCCGGCCAGCGGCACCTTGAACCACAGCGCCGTCACCAGCAGGATGATGGTCGATTGCGCCAGGCCGATCAGCACCGGCGCCAGCGCCTTTCCGGCCATGATCTCCAGCGGCGACATGGGCGTGACCAGCAACTGGTCGAAGCTGCCTTGTTCGCGCTCGCGCGCCACCGACAGCGCGGACAGCAGCAGCGTTTGCAGCATGCTCAGCGCCGCCACCATCCCGGGCAGCATGTTCCAGCGCGTTTCCAGGTTGGGGTTGTACCAGGCGCGCGCGTCGATGCTGAGCGCGGCGCCGTTGCCGCCGTTGCGCCGCGCCCAGTCGGCGTTGTAGGCCGCCACCACCTGGCTGACGAAGCCAGCGGCCGATCCGGCGGTGTTGGAGTTGCGGCCGTCCAGTATCAGCTGTACCGGCGCGGCTTCGCCGGCTTGCAGCTGCTGCTCGAAGCGCGGGCCGATCCGCACCGCCAGCATGGCCTGGTGCGTTTCGATGGCGCGCGCCATGCCTTCCTGGCTGTGCAGCGTGGCCACGCGGCGGAACACGCCGCTGCCTTCCAGCCTGGCCACCAGTTCGGTGGAGGCGGCGCTGCGGCTCTGGTCCAGCAGCACGTAGGGCGCGTCGGCCAGGTCGAAGGTGGCGGCGTAGCCGAACAGCATGCTTTGCACCAGCGCGGGCACGAACAGGATGGCGCGCGTCTTGGGGTCCTTCACCACGGCCAGGAACTCCTTGTGGCACATGTTGGCGATACGGCGCAGCGAAGCGATGACGGTTGCGAACATGATGGCCTCAGTCGAGTTTCTTGCGGGTGACGGCGCGCGCCACGCCGAGCAGCAGCACGGCGTAGGCGGCCAGGATGGCGCAGTTCTTGAAGATCAGCGGCCACACGTTCCCGGCCAGGAACAGGGTCTTGATCAGTTCCATGAAGTAGGTGGCGGGCAGGGCGTTGCCGACGTACTGGATCGCGCGCGGCACGTTGCGCAGGTCAAACAGGAAGCCGGACAGCATCAGCGAGGGCATGAAGCTGCTCAGCAGCGCGACCTGGCTGGCCAGGAACTGGTTGCGCGTGACCGAGGAGATCACCAGGCCCATGCCGACCGCCACGAACAGGTAGAGCATGGAGGCCAGCAGCAGGACGATCAGCGAGCCTTGCATCGGCACGTGGAACAGGAAGCGGGCGGCCAGCAGGCACAGGGCCAGTCCGCCCATGCCGACCGTGAAGTAGGGGATGATCTTGGCCAGCAGGATCTCGCCCGGGCGCACGGGGGTGACGAACAGCGCTTCCAGCGTGCCGCGCTCCCATTCGCGCGCCATCACCAGCGCGGTGAGGAAGGCGCCCACCAGCGTCATGATGAGGACGATCAGGCCGGGCACCAGGTACCAGGTGCTGGTGTTGGCGGCGTTGTACCACATGCGCTGTTCGATGGTGACCATGCCGGTGGCTGCCGCGGCGGGCGGCGCGTGCGCTACGCGGCCCTGGCGGTCGGCCTGGATGGCCCCCCATTGCGCCAGCGCGCCGCTGGTGTACTGCAGGATGATGCCGGCGCGGCTGGCGTCGGCGCCGTGGACCAGCACCTGCACGTGCGCGCCGCCCTGCGCCAGGCGGCGCGAGAAGTCGGCCGGGATGCGGACGATGCCGTCCACGCGGCGCTCGGTCATCAGCTGCTCCGCTTCGAGCATGGAGCCCAGCAGCACGGGCGCGATGGCGGTGGTGTTCATCAGGCCGGCGACGGCATTGGCGGCGGTCGGGGAGGCGTCCTCCAGCACCACGGCCACCGGCGCGTTCTTCACGTCCAGCGACAGCCCATAGCCGAAGATCAGGATCAGCACGATGGGCAGGCCGACGCCGATGGCGAGATTGCTCGCGTCGCGCAGCAATTGCCTGAATTCCTTGCGCACCAGCGCGCGCAGCCTGGCGCCGCCGCCGGACCCTGTTTTCCGCCTCATTGCGTGCCTCGCTGCCGGTTCTGCTCGACGATGCCGATGAATGCCTGCTCCATGCCCGCCGCGCCGCCGGCCTGTTCGCGCACCTGCTGCGGCGTGCCGATGGCGAGCAGCTTGCCCGCGTCCTGGATGACGATGCGGTCGCAGTACTCCGCTTCCTCCATGAAGTGGGTGGTGATGACGACCGTCACGCCGGCCGCCGCCAGCGCAGTGATGCGCCGCCAGAACTCGCGCCGCGCGAGCGGGTCGGCGCCGCTGGTGGGTTCGTCCAGGAACAGGATCTCGGGCGAGTGCAGCAGGCCGATGGCCATCTGCAGGCGCTGCTTGAAACCGCCGGGAAGCTGGCCGCTGGCCATGTCCTCCTGGCCTGCGAGCTGGAATTGCGCCGTTACGTCCGCCGTGCGCTGGCGAAGGCGCTCGCCGTGCAGGCCGTAGGCGGTGCCGAAGAATTTCAGGTTTTCGGCCACGGTCAGGTTGCCGTACAGGGAGAATTTCTGCGACACGTAGCCCACTTTGCGGCGCGCCTCGGCGCGTGCGTGGCGCAGGTTCACGCCCGCTACTTGCAGGAAGCCGCTGCTGGCGGGCAGCAGGCCGCACAGCATGCGGAAAGTGGTGGTCTTGCCGGCGCCGTTCGGCCCCAGCAGGCCAAATATCTCGCCGCGCGCCACGCTGAAGCTGGTGCTCGAGACGGCCGTGAAGTCGCCGAACTTGCGCACCAGGTCGCGCACTTCGATGACCGGCTCGCCCGCCGTTTCTGGCACCTGCCCAGCAGCCGGCGCCGGCGCCATGCTCCCGCCGCCTTCGCCGCCGCTGCCGCCGCGCCCCGTGCTGCGTTTGTGTTCGCGCAGGATCAGCATGAAGCCGTCTTCCAGGCGTGCTTCGGCGGTGGTGGTGGTGGCGCCTTGCAGCAGCCCGGCCACCGCCTGCGGCGCGGCGCCGCTGCGCGCCATGTAGCGCACCTTGCCGCCCTCCGGCACCGCGTCGACGATGCTGGCGCCGGCGTCCAGCAGCCGCGCCTGCAGCGTGCGGGCCGTCACGCCTGCCGGCGGCGTGGCCACGTAGCACAAGCCTTGCGCGCGGCTGCGGATGGATTCCGGCGTGCCGCACGCCAGCACCAGCCCTTCATGCAGCACGCACACGTGCGCGCAGCGTTCCGCCTCGTCCAGGTAGGACGTGCTGACCACCACCGTCAGCCCTTGCTCGTCCACCAGCTGCTGCACGATGTCCCACAGTTCGCGCCGCGACAGCGGGTCCACGCCCACGGTGGGCTCGTCGAGCAGCAGCAGCTCGGGCGAGCGCACCAGCGTGCAGGCCAGTCCCAGCTTCTGTTTCATGCCGCCCGACAGCTTGCCCGCCGGCCGGTCCGTGAAGCGCTGCAGGTCCGTCATGTGCAGCAGACGCGCGAAACGCTCGCGCCGCACGTCGGCCGGCACGCCGTGCAGGTCCGCGTACAGGTCCAGGTTCTCCTGCACGCTCAGGTCTTCATACAGGCCGAAGCGCTGCGGCATGTAGCTGATGCGGTCCTGCACCCGCTGCGGATGGCGTGCCACGTCGATGCCCAGCACCTGAAGTTGGCCGGCACTGGGCGCCATCAGGCCGGCCGCCAGCCGCAGCAGCGTGGTCTTGCCCGCGCCGTCCGGTCCCACCAGCGCCGTCAGCGCGCCGGCCGGCGCCTGGATCGATACGCCGCCCAGCGCATCCACCGTGCGCCCGGTCTCCTTCACCACGAAGCGCTTGCACAAGCCGGTGCCGGACAGGGCCAGGCTGGGCGCCGCCGCCAGGGCAGTCATCTCTGCGCCTGCACGGCAGGGCGCGCGATGCGCACCGTGGCGGGCATGCCCAGGCGCAGGCGGTCTTCCTTGTCTTCCGCCAGCACGCGCACTTCATAAACGAGGCTGGTGCGCAGGTCCTCCGTCTGCACCGTCTTCGGCGTGAACTCAGCCACCGACGAGATATAGCCCACCTTGCCCGCCAGCGTCTTGCCGGGCAGGCTGTCGATGGCGATGCTGGCCGCCATGCCCGGCTTCACCAGTCCCAGCTCCGCCTCCCGCACGTAGGCGCGCACCCACTTGGGATCGGTAATCGCCAACGTGTACACCGGCCGCTGCGGCGACGCCATGTCGCCCGCCTCCATCAGCCGCGCGCGCACCACGGCCGCGATGGGCGCGCGCAGTTCCGCGTCCTTCAACTGCTGCGCCAGCACGGCCGTTTGCGCGCGCGCCGCCTCCAGCTGCGCCTCGGCCTGCGCGACGTCCTCCTTGCGCGCGCCGGCCTGCACCAGCTCCAGCGCCTTGTGCGCGCCCTCCAGCCGCGCCTGCGCCGCCTTGCTGCGCGCCGCCGCATTGTCCACGTCCTGCAGGCTCACCGCGCGTCCTGCCGGACCTTGCGCCAGCCCTTGCAGCCGCACCAGGCTCTTGGCCGCCAGGTCGGCCTCGGCCTGCGCCTCCGCCGTTTGCGCGCGCGCCTGGCCCACTTCCTGCGGCCGGCTGCCGGCCCGCAGCCGGGCCAGCGTCTGCTCCAGCGCGGCGGCCTGCGCGCGCGACTCGGCGATACGTAGTTCCAGCGTGGTGGTATCAAGCTTGCCCAGCACTTGGCCCGCGTCCACGCGGTCGCCTTCCTGCACCGCCAGGGTGGCGATGCGCTCGCTGCCATTGAACGCCAGCGATACCTGGCGCACGTCCACATTCCCGTACAGGACCAGCCCATCCTCGCCGGGAGCCGGGCGCATGGCATACCACGCCGCCGCCACGCCGGACAGCAGCAGTACTGTGCCGATGATGATCTTCTTGTTCATATTGCCGTCCTCCGGTCCACAGGTATGCGAGAATTGTACATCAAATTTAAATTTGAATTTAAATTAGTGAAATCCCCTACAATGTCGACCCATGACCACCACCAAGCCTAAACCTTCCGCCGCGCCGGCGCGCGCCGCCCGTTCCGACGGCGACGCCACGCGCAACGCCATCCTCGATGTTGCCGGCCAGGTGTTCGCGGAACGCGGCTTTGCCGACGCCACCAGCAAGGACATCTGCACCCGCGCGGGCGTGAACATGGCGTCGGTGAACTACCATTTCGGCAGCCGTGGCGGCTTGTACGAAGCGGTGCTGGTGGAGGCGCACAACCACTTGCTGCGCCTGGAGGAGATGCATGCGCTGGCCGCTGGCCTGGACGATCCGCGCCAGCAGCTGCGCGCCATCATCGGCCGCATCGTCGAGCATGTGACGGGGCCGCGCGCGCACTGGGGCAGCCGGGTGGTGGTGCGCGAACTGCTGTCGCCGAGCGAGCATGCGCCGGCGCTGGTGCAGCAGGCCATCGCGCCCAAGGCGATGGTGCTGATCGGCATAGTCAGCCGCATCGTTGGCCTGCCGCCCACGCATCCGGCCATGCAGCGCAGCCTGTTCTTCACCATGGCGCCGTGCCTGGCCATGCTGCTGGCGCCGGCCGAGCTGCGCACCAAGGTGCTGCCGGGACTGGGCGGCGAGCCCGCGCAGCTGGCGGACGATCTGCTGCGCTACGCGCTGGCCGGCATGGACGCGCTGGCCGCCCAGTACCGCGCCTGAGCTTCAGCGCGCCGGGAAGGCGTGCTGCCTGGAGTGCGCCGCAATCGCCAGCGCGCCGGCCAGCAGCAGGCATAGCGTCCACGGCAGGCACCCCGCGCCCGCTGCGCTCAGCAGCAAGCCGCCGAACAGCCCGCCGCCCGCAATGGCCAGGTTCCAGCTGGTCACCAGCAGCGACTGTGCCACATCGCCCGCGCTGTCCCCTACGTTTGCCGCCACGTTGGCCAGCGCCGTCTGGAAGAAGGTTGGCGCGCCGCCGAAGGCCAGACCCCACACGCCCACCGCAATATAGACCGCAGGCGGATGCGTACCCCACAAGCCGAGCGCCATGGCCGCCAGGCCAAACGCGGCAGTGCTGGCCAGCACCACGGTGCGCAGCCGGCGGTCGATCAGCAAGCCGGCCAGCCACAGGCCCGCGATGGACGCGGCGCCGAAGATGAACAGCACGGCATCGGCCTTGCGTTCCAGGCCTGCGGGCGCCAGGAAGGGCGAAATATAGGTGTACAGAATGTTGTGCGCGAGGACGTAGACGAAGGTGGTGGCCAGTACCGCCTTCACGCCGCTGATGCGCAGCACCTGGGCCAGCGGTGCGCGGCGCGCGCCGCTTTGTCCGGGAAAGTCCGGCACGGCCGCCGCCACCCATGCGATCAGCGCAAGCGCCATCGCGCTGATGATGCCGAACGCGTACTGCCAGCCCAGCGTGGCGCCCAGCAGCGTGCCGGCCGGCACGCCAAACGACAGGCCGACCGGGATGCCGGCCATGGCCACGGCCATGGCGCGGCCTTTGTGCTGCGGCGCCACCATGCGCACCGCATAGCCGGCCAGCAGCGCCCATAGCATGCCGGCGAACACGCCGGCGGCAAAGCGCGCCGCCATGGTGAGCAGGTAGCTGGTGGAGAGCGCGGTAACGCCGTTCACCAGCGCGAAGCCGGCGATGGTGGCCAGCAGCAGCGGCTTGCGGCGCACGCCCTGCGTGGCGGTGGTGAGCGGTATGGCGCACAGCAGGGAGCCCAGCGCGTAGCTGGTGACCAGCTGGCCGACCATGGCGCCGCTGGCGTCGAGGCTGGCGCCCATCTGCGGCAGCAGGCCGGCGGGCAGCGCTTCGGTGAGGATGGTGATGAAGCCCGCCGTGGCCAGCGCAAGCAGGCCGGAAAGCGGGAAGGTGGGAGCAGGTTTGGTCATGGCGTAGCCCGGTAATGGAAAGTCCGGCCACAGTACCGTTCCTGCGGCTGCGGAAAAAGTGGGCTAGACTTCCCGACTTTGCGGACAGTCTTGTCCTGAATCGGGAGCGGTCATGGAAAGTCTGAGCGGATTCAATGTATTTGTGCAGGTGGCCGAGACGCGCAGCTTCGTGGCGGCGGGCCGGGCGCTGGGCGTTTCCGCCTCGGCCATCGGCAAGAGCGTCGCGCGGCTGGAGGAGCGCCTGGGCGTCCGCCTGTTCCATCGCAGCACGCGCAGCATGACACTCACTGCGGAGGGCATGATGCTGCTCGAGCGCAGCCGCCGCGTGCTGGCCGAGATCGAGGCCGCCGAGCAGGAGCTGTCGCAGTCGGCCAGCGTGCCCAAGGGCCGCCTGCGCGTCAGCCTGCCGCTGGTGAGCGGGCTGGTGCTGCCCGTGCTGGCCGACTTCATGCGCGCCTATCCCGCCGTCGAGCTGGACCTGTCGTTCACCGACCGCATGGTGGACGTGGTGGAGGAGGGCTACGACGCGGTGGTGCGCACCGGCGAGCTGCTGGACTCGCGGCTGTCATCGCGCCAGCTGGGCAGCTTCGGCACCGTCATCGTTGCTTCCCCGGCCTACTTCGCGCAGCACGGCGTGCCGCAGCGGCCGGCCGACCTGGCCGGCCATCCGTGCCTGCACTACCGCTTTCCGAATTCCGGCAAACTGGAAGTGTGGCCCCTGTTGCGCGAGGCGGGCGAACCGGAACCGCGCCTGCCCACTTCCATGATCTGCGACAACGCGGAAACGCGGGTCTGGTTCGCCCTGCAGGGGCTGGGCATCGCCTGCCTGCCGGCCTTCGCGGTGCGCGCCGAGCTGGCGGCCGGCGCGCTGCGCACGGTGCTGGACGAATACGTGGACCGCACCATCACCTTCCGCCTGCTGTGGCCCTCGGGCCGCCACCTCACGCCCCGGCTGCGCGCCTTCATCGACTTCATGGCGGAACGCGGACTGTAGCGCCTAGGATTCGCTGGTGAACGCACCCGTGTGCAGCGCCTCCAGGATGGCCTCCACCGCCGGGTGCTTGATCTTGCGCTCGTTCGAGATGGCGTAGAACTGCTCCTTCAGTTCGGGCGCGTCGCCCACGTGCACGGCGCCGAACTGCTCCTGGATATCGTGCGCCAGCACCGAGGGCGCGAAGAACAGGCCCATGCCGTTGCGGCCGAAGGTGTTGAGCATGGCGTTGTCCTCGAATTCCCCCACCACGTCCGGCCGCGCGCCGTGCTGCACGAACCAGGCGTCGATGCGCCCGCGCAGCGCGTTGTTGCGCGTGGGCAGCAGCAGCGGCGCGCCGTTCAGGCTGTGCGGAAAGCCGCGCCGGTACTTGACCGCCAGCTTGCGCGCGCCGAACAGCTGCATGCCGCTTTCCAGCAGCAGGTGGCTGAACACGCGCAGGCTGGGCGTGGCGCGCACGGCGCGGTCGGTCAGCACCACGTCCAGCTTGTTCAGCGCCAGGTCGGCCAGCAGGGAGTCGAATTCGTTTTCCATGCAGATCAGCTTGACCTTGCGGCTCAGGTGCTGGGTGGTCTCCAGCAGGCGGTAGGCCACCAGCTTGGGCAGCGAGTCCGAAATGCCCACCGCCAGCCGCACGCGGCCCGCGTCCACGTCCGTCAGCGCCTGCTGCAGCTGGTCTTCCAGCTGGAAGATCTGGTCCGCATAGTCGAGCGCCACGCGGCCGGCCTCGGTGGGCACCAGGCGGCGGCCCTGCTGCATGAGCAGGGCCGTGCCGAGCTGCTGGTCGAGCTGCGCCAGCTGCGTGCTGACGGTCTGCACCGCCAGGCCGAGGCGCTCGGCGGCGCGCGTGACGCTGCCCTCCTTGGCCACGTTCCAGAAGAAAAAGAGATGCCGGAAGTTAATGCCTGCTGTTTTCATGCGCCTTGATCCATCCTGCTTTTCCGAAGTAATCCTTCGATTATCTTCTATTTTTTAATACGGGGGAATTCTCTACACTCCATGACATTCATCAACAAGAAAGGAATTACAGATGAAACACTTCAGAGTGTCATTCATAGTCTCCTTCATCTGCCTGGCGGTTGCCGGCTGGTGGGGCTACACACATACGGGCTGGGGCGGCGCGCTCACGGCGTTGGGCATCGCCACCATTCTGGCGGTCATGGAAGTTTCGCTGTCCTTCGACAACGCGGTGGTGAACGCCTCCGTGCTGAAGACCTGGGACGCATTCTGGAAGAAGCTGTTCCTGGGCGTGGGCATCATCATCGCCGTGTTCGGCATGCGCTTGCTGTTCCCGCTGGTGATCGTGGCGGTGGCGGCGGACATCAGCATGGCCGAGGTGTGGACGCTGGCGCTGAACGACCCGAAAGCGTATTCCACCCACCTGACCAACCACCACGCTGAAGTGGCGGCATTCGGCGGCGCCTTCCTGCTGCTGGTGTTCCTGAACTTCCTGCTGGACAAGGACAAGGAAACCCACTGGCTGGGCAACGTCGAGAAGAAACTGGGCTCGCTGGGCAAGATGTCCTCGGTGTCCGTCATGGTGACCATAGGCGCGCTGCTGGCCTGCCTGGGCATGGTGGAAGAAGGCCAGAAACTGATCGTGCTGATCGCCGGCCTGTGGGGCGTGCTGATCTACGTGGCGGTTGACGGCTTGAGCAGCCTGCTCGAATCGGAAGAAGAGGGCACCAACGTGGGCGACATGGTCAAGCGCGGCGGTATCGGCGGCTTCCTGTACCTGGAAGTGCTGGATGCATCGTTCAGCTTCGACGGCGTGATCGGCGCCTTCGCCATCACCAACGACGTGGTCATCATCATGCTGGGCCTGGCCATCGGCGCGATGTTCGTGCGCTCCATGACCATCTACCTGGTCGAGAAGGGCACGCTGGACGAATTCGTCTACCTGGAGCACGGCGCGCACTACGCCATCGGCATCCTGGCGGTGATCATGCTGGCGAGTATCAAGTTCCACATTCCCGAGATCTTCACGGGTCTGATCGGTGTGGCTTTCATCGGCGCCTCCATCTGGTCGTCGGTACGCCACCGCAAACAGCAGGAAGCGCTCGGCGTCACCGCCTGAGCGATGTAAAGAAAACGCGGCGCGCCCATAGAACACCGGCCCGCCGCGCATGCAGCAAGGTGTTCAACTACTTTTAGGAGTCACAAATCATGGCAATCAGTCTGCAAAAAGGCGGTAACGTTAATCTGAGCAAGGAAGCTCCGGGCCTGTCCAAGATGATCGTAGGCTTGGGCTGGGATATCCGCAACACGGACGGCGCGGCGTTCGACATCGACAGCTCCGCCTTCCTGCTCAAGGTCGACGGCAAGGTGCGCGCCGACAATGACTTCATCTTTTACAACAACCTGAAATCGAGCGACGGCTCGGTGCAGCACTCGGGCGACAACCGCACCGGCGCCGGCGACGGCGACGACGAAACCGTCACCGTCGACCTGTCGAAAGTGCCGGCCGAAGTGGATCGCATCGCCGTCTGCGTCACCATCCACGAAGCCGACGCCCGCCGCCAGAACTTCGGCCAGGTGCAGAAGGCCTTCGTGCGCTGCGTGAACGCGGCCGGCAACACCGAGATCGCCCGCTTCGACCTGTCCGAAGACGGCTCCACCGAGACCTCGCTGGTGTTCGGCGAGATCTACCGCAACGGCGGCGACTGGAAGTTCCGCGCCGTGGGCCAGGGCTACAAGGGCGGCCTGGGCGCGCTGGCCTCGTCCTTCGGCGTCGCGGTGTAAGCATGCCTGTGTTCACCGTTACAGGGGATGTCGATCCCTTCCTGCACGTCTCGCTGCGGCAGGGCGAAAAGATCTACTGCGAGTCCGGCGCCATGGTGATGATGGAATCGGCGCTGGAGCTGAAGGGCAAGATCACAGGCGGCATCGGCAGCGCCATCATGCGCACCTTTGCCAACGGTGAATCGTTCTTCCAGCAGCACATCGAGGCGGTGCGCGGCAACGGCGATTGCCTGCTGTCGCCAACGCTGCCCGGCGCGATGCAGGTGGTGGACGTCGGTCCCCGCCAGTACATGATCAGCGACGGCGCCTTCGTGGCGGCCACCTCCGGCGTGGAGCTGAAGGTGCGCACGCAAAGCCTGGGCAATGCGCTGTTTGCGCAGAGCGGCGGCTTCTTCATCACGGAGACGCAGGGCAGCGGCCAGCTGGCGGTGTCGGGCTTCGGTTCGATCTCGCAGCTGGAAGTGGAGCCGGGCAAGGACGTGACGATCGATAACTCGCACGTGGTGTGCTGGGACAGTTCGCTGCGCTACGAGATGTCGGTGGCGACCTCGCAAAGCGGCGGCTTCCTGAGCAATCTGGTGAACAGCCAGACCAGCGGCGAGGGCATGGTCCTGCGCTTCTCGGGCCAGGGCAAGATTTTGGTGTGCTCGCGCAGCCGCCAGGGCTTCCTGGGCTGGGTGCGCGGAACTGGGCAGTAAGCGGACAGTAAGCGGACAGTAATCGGAAACCAAGCAAGGAGTTAGCTATGTCAGTCAATTTGGAAAAAGGCCAGAAGATCTCTCTGGACAAGGAAGCCGGCAGCGCATTGTCGCGCGTGGTGATGGGCCTGGGCTGGGACGCGGTCAAGAGCAAGGGCTTCTTCGGCTTCGGCGGCGGCAGCGCGGAAGTGGACCTGGACGCCTCGTGCATCCTGTTCGACACCGACAACCGGCCGCTGGACGTGGTCTGGTTCCGCCAGCTCAAGAGCAAGGACGGCAGCATCTCGCACAGCGGCGACAACCGCACCGGTGCCGGCGACGGCGACGACGAGCAGGTCAACGTCTCGCTGGGCAGTGTGCCGGCCAACGTGAAAAGCATCGTCTTCACGGTCAACAGCTTCACCGGCCAGAACTTCTCGCAAGTGCAGAACGCCTACTGCCGCCTGCTCAACGCGGCCGACGGCAAGGAAGTGGCGCGCTTCAACCTGTCGGTGCAGGGCAGCCACTCGGCGCAGATCATGGCCAAGCTGTACCGCCACAACGGCGAATGGAAGATGCACGCCATCGGCGAAAACGGGACCGGCCGCACCTTCGACGACCTGATGCCGCAGATCGCGCAGCACCTGTGATGCAGCTGTAAAGAGCAAGTGCAGTACCGGGCGCCCCTCGGGCCGGTCCGAAGGGCGCCCACCCGACCTTTGCTTCCCGGTGCGTGTTACCCATGTCACGCGCCTTTTCGCGGCAGCCTGTTACAGGCTGCCGTTTTTTTGTTAACTTCTGGAATTAGTGCATGGGAGGGCGGCGCAGCCGAGGCGGCGGGTAGGGTTGTCATACAACTGCTATAATCGACGCATCCTATCCACGCTTCCAGCCATGAACGACATCGCCGCCGCCAACGCCTTACAGCCGCCGAAAAAGCGCCACCGCAATCTTGCGCAGGGCGTGGTGGAGAGCATTACGGCCAGCATCACCGGCGGCCAGCTCAAGCCGGGCGACAAGCTGCCCACCGAGTCCGTCATCATGGAGATGCACGGCGTGAGCCGCACCGTGGTGCGCGAGGCGATTTCCCATCTGCAGGCGGCCGGCCTGGTGCAGACCAAGCACGGCATCGGCACCTTCGTGCTGGAGCCGCCGTCGGCGCCGCTGCGCATCTCGGCCGACACGGTGCGCACCATCGGCGACGTGCTGGCCATCCTGGAGCTGCGCATCAGCCTGGAAACCGAAGCGGCCTGCCTGGCCGCCAGCCGCCGCAGCCCGGCGCAGCTGGCCGCCATGGGCGAGGCGCTGCAGCGCATCCTCGACGCCGGCTCGGTCGAGGCCGACGTGCAGTTCCACCTGCTGATCGCGCAGGCCACCGGCAACCGCTACTTCGTCGACATCCTGACCGACCTGGGCACCCACATCATCCCGCGCGCGCGCGTCAATTCGGCGCAGCTGGCGCATGACGACCCGGCCCACTACCTGGAAGGCGTGAACCGCGAGCACGAGAATATTTTCCGCGCCATCGAGCGCCAGGATGCGGATGCGGCGGGCGCCGCCATGCGCACCCATTTGAGCAACAGCCGCGAGCGTTTGCGCCGCGCCCAGCAGGAAGTTGCGCCTGCCAATGTTTCCTAAAAAATAAGAGACCAAAAAGCCACGCAAAATGCTTGCCCCGTTTTGATTATAGTTGTACGATGTCATACAACAAGACGGCAGCTCGCCGCTTTTTAGTCCCCCAACTGGAGAAGAAGACATGCATCCTAATGACCTTAAAACCATCCTCTCGTCCGGCCTGCTGTCCTTCCCGGTCACCGACTTTGACGCGCAGGGCAACTTCCGCGCCGACACCTACGCCAAGCGCCTGGAATGGCTGGCCCCGTACGGCGCCAGCGCGCTGTTCGCCGCCGGCGGCACCGGCGAGTTCTTCTCGCTGACCAACGGCGAATATACCGACGTCATCAAGACCGCGGTCGACACCTGCAAAGGCAAAGTGCCTATCCTGGCCGGCGCCGGCGGTTCCACCCGCGCCGCCATCGGTTTCGCGCAGGAAGCCGAGCGCCTGGGCGCGCAAGGCGTGCTGCTGCTGCCGCACTATCTGACCGAAGCGAGCCAGGACGGCCTGATCCGCCACGTGGAAGAAGTGTGCGCCTCGGTGGACTTCGGCGTTGTGGTCTACAATCGCAATGTGTGCCGCCTGACCGCCGACTCGCTGGAGATCCTGGCCGACCGCTGCCCTAACCTGATCGGCTTCAAGGACGGCCTGGGCGATATCGAATTGATGGTGCAAATCTGGCGCCGCATGGGCGACCGCTTCAGCTACCTGGGCGGCCTGCCGACCGCGGAAGTGTACGCCGCCGCCTACAAGGCGCTGGGTACCCCGGTGTACTCGTCGGCCGTGTTCAACTTCATGCCGAAACTGGCCATGGACTTCTACCACGCTGTCGCCAACGACGACCACGCTGCACAGAACAAGATGCTGGACGAATTCTTCCTGCCATACCTGGAGATCCGCAACCGCAAGGCCGGCTACTCCGTCAGTATCGTCAAAGCGGGCGCCAAACTGGCCGGCTACGACGCAGGCCCGGTACGCGCACCGCTGACCGACCTGACCGAAGAAGAAGTCGCCATGCTGGAAAAACTGATGCGCGCACAGGGCGCGCAATAATCCCAAGGAGTAGTTATGCAAATATCCGGTGAAATGATTATCGGCCGTAACGTAGTACGCGGCCAAGAAGGTACGATCAAGGCGATCGATCCTTCGCGCAACGAACAAATCGAACCAGCCTTCGGGCTGGGCGGCGAAGCGCAGCTGCAGCAAGCCTGCACGCTGGCCGAACAAGCGTTCGACCGTTATCGTGAAACCGGATTGGAGCAACGCGCCCGCTTCCTGGAAACCATCGCCGACCGCATCATGGACCTCGGTCCAGCGCTGATCGAGCGCGCGATGCAGGAAACGGGTCTGCCGCAAGCCCGCCTGGAAGGCGAGCGCGGCCGCACCTGCAACCAGCTGCGCCTGTTCGCCAAAGTCGTCCGCGACGGCCGCTTCCTGTCGGCCACGCTGGACTCGAAGCTGCCGGACCGCACCCCGCCGCGCTCGGACATCCGTCTGCGCAAGATCGGCCTGGGCCCGGTCGCCGTCTTCGGCGCCAGCAACTTCCCGCTGGCCTTCTCGGTCGCCGGCGGCGACACCGCCTCCGCACTGGCGGCCGGCTGCCCGGTCGTGGTCAAGGCGCACTCCGCGCACCTGGGCACCTCCGAACTGGTGGCCCGCGCCGTGCAGAAAGCCGCCATCGAATGCGACATGCCTGAAGGCGTGTTCTCGATGCTGATCGGCTCCGGCGTCACGGTCGGCCAGAACCTGGTTGCGCACCCGGCCATCAAGGCCGTGGGCTTCACCGGTTCCCGCGCCGGCGGCACCGCGCTGATGCGCACCGCCGCAGCGCGCCACGAGCCGATTCCCGTGTACGCTGAAATGAGCAGCATCAACCCGGTGTTCCTGCTGCAAGGCGCACTGGAAAACAGCAAACTGCCGCAAGCCTTCGTCGATTCGCTGACGCTGGGCGCGGGCCAGTTCTGCACCAACCCAGGCCTGCTGATCGGCGTGGACGGCCCGCTGCTGCAAACCTTCACCGAAGGCGTCGCCGCCGCGCTGGCCGCCAAGGCGCAGCAGACCATGCTGACTCCGGGCATCCACCAGGCTTACTCGTCGGGCGTGGCCAAGCTGGCCGCGATTCCAGGCGTGAAGCTGGTCGGCCAGGGCCAGACCGGCGCCCTGCCATGCGGCGCGCAAGCCGCGCTGTACGAAGTGGCCGCCGAAACCTTCCTGTCCAATCCGGACCTGGAAGGCGAAATCTTCGGACCAGCATCGCTGCTGATCCGCTGCCGCAATGAAGACGAAGTGGTGCGCGTGGCCGAACACCTGGAAGGCCAGCTGACCGCCGCCGTGCACGCCACCGCAGCCGACCTGGCGTTCGCCAAGCGCCTGCTGCCTACGCTGGAGCGCAAGGCCGGCCGCGTACTGTTCAACGGCTTCGGCACCGGCGTGGAAGTGTCGCACGCCATGGTGCACGGCGGCCCGTTCCCGTCCACCTCGGACAGCCGCAGCACCTCGGTGGGCGCCTCCGCCATCGACCGCTTCCTGCGTCCGGTGAGCTACCAGGACGTGCCGGCAGAACTGCTGGCCGCCGCGCTGGCCGACGGCAACCCGCTGGCCATCCCGCGCGTGGAAGACGGCGACCTGGTATGGAACGCGTAAGCGATATTTCATGCAAGGTCGGTGAAAGCCCGGTCTGGGACGCGCACAGCGCGGCCTGGTACTGGGTGGACATCGTCGCCAAGCGGGTCTGGCGCCTGGACGGGCGCAGTGGCGCGGCGCGCTACTGGAGCACGTCCGAAATGGTGGCGTGCGTCGCGCCCAAGGCGAGCGGCGGGCTGATCGCAGGCATGGAAACAGGCCTGTTCAGCCTCGAGCTGGGCGAAGGCGAGCTGGCCGGGGAAACCCGGCTCGCGCGTCCCGCCTCGCTGGGTGAGGGCATGCGCTTCAACGACGGCCGCACCGACCGCCAGGGGCGCTTCTGGAGCGGCACCATGTTCATGGACATGTCGGCCGCGCGCGCCATCGGCGAGCTGTACAGCTACAGCGCGGAGCAGGGCTTGTCCGCGCCGGTGGTGTCGGGCCTGGTCACGCAGAACGGCCTGGCCTGGTCGCCGGACGGACGCACGATGTATCTGTCCGACTCCCACCCGAGCAGCCGCCTGGTCTGGGCCTTCGACTACGACACCGCCACGGGCGTGCCATCGAACCGGCGCGTGTTTGCCGACCTGAACCAGCACGTAGGCCGTCCCGACGGCGCGGCGGTGGACGCCGAAGGCGGCTACTGGACCTGCGCCAACGACGCCGGCTGCCTGCTGCGCTTCACGCCGGACGGCAAGATCGACCGCCGCGTCGACGTGCCGTTCGCCAAGCCCTCCATGTGCGCCTTTGGCGGCGCCGATATGGAGACGCTGCTGGTCACGTCCATCCCATCGGGCAAGCCGGAAGACGCGGAGTGGGGCGGCGCAGTGATACTGCTGCGGCCCGGCGTCAAAGGCGTCGTCGAGACCCCGTTCCAAGCCTAAGCAAAAGCGCCGTCACCGGCGCTTTTTTTTGCTCCAACGAAGCAGCAGCCTGAGCCGCATTCGGGGACTAGGCGTCCCCGTCAGACCCCGAATGCGGCTCAGCTCGCTTTAGGCGGAGAGTTCGGTGTTGTGGACCGTGCCGGCTATGGTGACGTTTTTCAGCTTCAGGCCTTTGACGTTGTAGAGGAACCAGGGCGATTCGGTGCTGGCGGGGGTGCCGAAGTCGCTGTCGCTGATGGTGACGTTGGTGACCGGCACCACCGTCGGCATCGGCGCGCTGCCGTTGTAGTCGGAGGCGACCGGCCCCAGTATCACCACGGCCTGGTAGCACGAGGCCTGCTTGCCGCCCTTGGCCGCGACGTTGCCCACTTTGACGTTCGAGATGTGGATGTTGTCCACCACCGGCGGACGGGTGCGCACCGTGTCGGCGATCGGCGCGTAGTCGCAGTCGAAGGTCACCACCGCGCCCGCCGCCGTGGCCACCGTGCGCGACTGGATCGGCGATCCCGGCAGCGAGGCGTAGAACGAGGGGCTGGTCTGCACGCCGTTCGGGATGCTGATGTTGCGCACGTAGAAATTGCGCAGGTAGCCGCCCCGGTTCAGATTGGTCTTCAGCCGGATCGCCGTGTTGAGCGGGTTGGTCTTCCAGTGCACGTTCTCGAACACCAGGTTCTGCGCGTAGACGTTCTGGATGCCGCCCGCCATTTCGCTGCCCAGCGTGACCGCGCCGTGCCCGCTGTGCATGATGCAGTCCTGGATCACGATGTTTTGCGAGGGGCCGAATTGCGTGTCCTGGTTCTTGCCGGCCTTGATGGCGATGCAGTCGTCGCCGGCGTCGAAGGTGCAGCCTTCGATCAGCACGTGGTCGCACGCTTCCGGGTCGAAGCCGTCGCTGTTCGGGCCGTGGCTGACGGCGTGCACTTTGCGGATCACGATGTTGCGGCAGTGGACCGGGTGGTGCTGCCAGAACGGCGTGTGCTGCACCTGGTAGCCCTGCAGCAGTACATTGGTGCAGCTGACGATGTGTACCATGGACGGGCGCAGGTAGTGCCCCAGGCCGAACACGCGCCGCGCCAGCGGCACGCCCGCCTCGGACAGCGCCGGCAGGTATTGCTCGTCGGCGCGCCATTTGCCGCCCGCGCCCTGGATCTGCAGCCGTTCTTCTTCCGTCAGATTGGGCGCCACTTCGGCCAGCGAGGCCGGGTTGGCGGGGTTTTCGATATTGCCGGCAAGTTTGCCGGGGCCGAAGTTGGGCACCGAGTTTTCCGCCACCGAGTTCATGGTGCGGGTCTTGCCTTTCCAGGTCCACCAGCAGTCGCCGTTGCTGTTGAAGGGCACGCCGCCCTGGCCGTCGATGATGCTGGTCCAGTCTTCGCCGGTGAGGGCGATGTTGTCCTGGCCGTAGGCGTAGATCGGGGACGAGAAGTTCAGGCAGTCGTTGCTCTGCCAGCGCGTGATCGACAGCTTGCCGTTCTTGCCGCAGTCGAAGTCGCCGTATTTGGCGTAGTCGGACGGCTGGTTGCTGAAGTAGATGTGGGCGCCGGCTTTCAAATGCACGTTCACGTTCGACAGCAGCACGATGGGGCCGGCGCAGTACCAGTTCCCGGCCGGGATCACCACGCGCCCGCCGCCGGCCTTGCTGCAGGCGGCGATGGCGGCGGCGAAGGCGGCGTAGCAGTCTTTCGAACCGGGCGCGGGGGTGTTCAGCTCGTCCTGTTCTTCGAACGATTTCCAGGCTTTGACCTTGACCAGCTTGCAGGTGGCGGCGCCGTATTTGGTGACGTCGAAGTCCTGCTTGCGGAACACCGGCGGCTTGGACAGGCGCTTGACGATTTCCGCCGCGCGCTCCCACGGGTCCACCGCCGTGGCGGCGCCGGCCAGTGCTGGCAGGCCGCCGGCCAGCGCGGCGCTGGTGGCGGAGGCGGCTTTCATCAGGCTGCGGCGCTGTTGGTTGATTTGCTTGCTCATGCGGTCTCCGTTGTTGTGCTTATTGCTCATAGGTGTTGTTGTATTCGGCCAGGTAGCTGTCCGCCGGCGCGGGCTGCGTGGTGTAGCCGAGGTCTTTTACCGGGTCGAAGCCGGCCGCTTTCAGATTGGTCCAGTAGTCGTCCGAGTTGAACTGCGCGGGACGGTAGGACAGCGTGCCGCTGCGGTTCCAGTCGGACCACGGCGTGTTGCGGTTGATGTGGGCGCCGATGCGGGAGTTGAGCACGGCCATTTTGCCCACCGTTTCGAGCACCGTGGGCGTGATGGTGCCGGCCGGGGACTGGAACTGGCTGGCTGGTCCCATCACGCAGGAGTAGCCGGCCAGGGGGATCTTGCCGTAGGGCGTGCAGCGCGAATTGTGGAACCATTGGCGTGCCAGGAAGAACTTGCCGGCCAGCGCGAACGGCGAGCCGTCGTGCGTGAAGCGGCAGTGGTCGAACACCAGGCCGTAGCGGGTTTTGTGGTTGGTGTTGGGCGCACCCACGTAGGAGGTGCTGCGGTCGCCCAGGGACTTGATTTCGGTCTGGTGGAAATAGGCGGTGCTGTCGCCGAAAATGAAATCGACGTCGCCTTCGATATAGGATTTGTTGAAGAAGCTGCGCACGGTCACGCGCGTGTCGGCAGCGCGCAGGAACAGCGTGTCCTGGAAGCCGATCAGGCGGATGTTCTCGAACTGCACCTTGTCCGCGCCTTCCACCTGCAGCGCCACGGCCTGGTGGTGCACCACGTTCTTTTGCGGGTTGATGTCGGTCTTGCCGCAGGGGCGTTCGCCGCATTCTTCGCGGGCGTTGCCGGTGTCCTTGTTGTAGCCGTTTTCTATGGTGAGGTTGCGGGCCTGGAAGCCGTTGTTCTGCACCCACACGGTCATGGAGCCGAAGGTGCCGACGCTGCCGTTGCCAGCTGCGGCGCGCTCTTTCACGATGGCGTGCATGGCCTGCACGGCGGGGGCCGCGCTGGCGAATTGCGCGCCGTATTGGGCGGTGTAGCTGGCGCCCGTGGTGGCGGCGTCCAGTTTGGCGGTGATCCTGGTGGCGGCGGCGTCCGCGCCTTCGCCGTACAGCGTGATCGGGGCGGCGCCGGCGGGCACGTAGACCAGTTCCTTGTACACGCCGGGCTTGAGCAGGATGTAGACGCGTTCGGCCTTGCCTGCGCCGGCGGTGGCTGCGCGGCTGACGGCCGCTTGCACGGTGCTGAAGGTTGTTACGCCGTCGGCCTTGGCCCCGGCGTCCACGATGTAGGTGGGCGTGAAGGCGGCGCCTTTGGCCAGCGGGTCGGCCAGCGGGTCCCACGGGTCGATGCGCTCATTGCCGGACGGGCCGGCGTACTTCAGTACTTCGCGGTAGCTGTATTGCGCGGCCTGCGCGGCGGTCAGCTGCGGGCGCGCGGTGCCGGTGCTGGCCGTGGCGCGCGCGGCGGTGGTGCTGTCGGCGGCGGCCGGCGTGGCTTGCCGGGCCGCCCCCGGCACGGCGAACAGCACGGCCAGCGGAGCGGCGAGGAGCGCGGCCAGGCGCGCTGCGCGGGCCGTCATTGCTGGCCCTCGGCGCGGAATTGGCCGGTTACGGCGGGAATCACGGCTTTCATTTCGGCTTCGACCATGCGGGCGAAATAGGCCGCGCCCTTGGCGCCGAGGTGGGTGCGGTCGAAAGCGGTTTTGGCGGCGCCTTGCGGTTCGGTTGCCGCCGCGCTTGCACCGGTAGCGGTGGCGGGTACGGCGCCCGGCAGCGTGGCCGGCGCCAGATAGTCGGCCGGACGCGGCACCACGGCCAGCGTGTCGGCTTCGTCCTGGCCCATGGCTTGCACGGCGGCGTGGCTTTTCGCGTTCAGCTCCAGCAGCGGCGCGCCTTCCTGCGCCGCTACCTTGCGGACCACGTCGGCCCACGGCAGCAGGTTGTTTTCCAGGACGCCGTTCTTGAACGTGCGGCGGGTGAGCGGCGTCACCAGCACGGGCACGCCGCCCAGCGCTTTGACTTCCTGCGCGTAGCGCGCCATGTTGACGGGGAATTCGGTGGCCAGATCGGTCGAGCGTCCGGGCTTGCCCGGCTGGTCGTTGTGGCCGAACTGTATCAGTACATAGGTGGCGCGATAGGCGGCAGAGCCGCGCAGCAGGCCTTGCACTTCGTCCCAGCGGCCTTCGGCGCGGAAGCTGCCGGAGCTGCGGCCGCCCTTGGCCAGGTTGATGCAGGTGTCGCTGCGGCTGATGCGGGCGCACAGCGCGTCGCCGTAGCCGCTGTTGCTGGCCATGGTGGAGTCGCCCACCAGGATGAAGCGTACAGGCTTGTTCTCGGCCGCCATCGCAGCTGGCGCCGCCGCCACGAGGGCGGCGGTGCTCAGCGCCAGGGCCGCAGCGGCCCTGGCAAAGTGGCGACGGGAACCAGTGTTGAGGTTACTGGTCATCGTCTGCTCCTGTTTTCCGATATGTCTATCAGAAGTTGTAAGTACCGCGAAGATTGAACGAACGGCCGATAGGGCTGCCCGCGCTGCTCAGGTAACCGTTGGAATAACCGCTGTGATTCGTCACCGGTGGGTTGGTGTCGAACAGGTTGGTGATGCCGGCGGTGATCTGGATGTTCTTGAAGCCTTTGTACGAGGTGGTCAGGTTCCACACTTTATACGACTCGATGTCGCGCCAGTACTGTTGCGCCACCAGGTTCTGGTCTTCGTAGCTGGAGTTGTAGTTCTGTGTCATCTGCGCCGACCAGTCGCCTTTGCTCCAGCCCAGTTTCAGCGTGTGCTTCCAGCGGTAGGTGATGATGGGCAGGCTGCTGGTGGTGCCGTTGCTGGCCAGGCCGAAGCGGCCGACGTTGGACACGAACTCGCTGTCCTTCTCCAGCTGGTTGTCGAACTGGGTCAGGTAGGTGCCATCCAGCTGCACCTTGAAGTTGCCGTAGTCGCTGCGCGGGAAGTCGTAGCTGGCCGACACGTCGATGCCGCCGGCCTTCTGCCCGCCCAGGTTCATCGTCACGTTCTTGATGTAGTTGATGGTGCGGTCGGGATTGCGCACGATCAGGGACTGGTACTTGGCCGGATCGGTGAAGTAGACCTGTTCCGGCAGGCTGGCCAGCATGTCCTTCATGCGGATGTTCCAGTAGTCGAACGACAGCGTGAGCGACTTGATGGGTTCCACCACCACGCCCAGCGTGTAGCCGCGCGATTTTTCCGGACGCAGGTCGGCGTTCGAGCCGGTCTGCTTGGGCAGCGCCACGTTGCACACTTCCGAGGCGACGAAGCCGGCCAGCGCGGTGCCGGTGCCGGCCACGCCTGGTTTGCCGCCAGGGCACAGCAGCGGGTCGTCCCATTTGGCGGCGGTCTTGCCGGTGGCGCCGGGCAGGCGGTAGCCGTAGGCGTCGAACAGCGTCGGCGCGCGGAAGCCGGTGTTGGCCGAGCCTCGGAACATGATCTGTTTCGACGGCTCATAGCGGAAGCTGGCCTTGGGGTTGATGGTGTTGCCGAAGTCGCTGAAATAGTCGTCGCGCACGGCCAGGTTCAGGTTCAGCTGCTTGGTCAGCGGCACGTCCAGTTCGGCGAACGCCGCGTACACATTGCGCGCGCCTTCGCCATGCGACGAAGTCGAGTTCAGGTAGGTGACCGAATTCTGCACCGCCAGCTTGTCGTCGCGCGTCGTGTCGCGGTGGATGTCGGCGCCGAGCGCCAGCGCCATCGAGCCGCCCGCCAGTTCCATCAGGGTGCGGCTGGCGTTGACGTCCACGCCGGTGAAGGTGGAGCGCGAGTCGCGGTTTTTCTGGCCGTCCACCGAGATCGATTTCAGGTAGTCGCGGCCGGCCTGGTCCTGCAGGCCGAAGGGATTGAGCGCGCCCGATTTCAGGCCGTCCAGCAGGCCCTGGCCGGTGAAGAAGCCATTGTCGTAGTAGTTCTCGCGGTCGCTCACGCCGATCACCAGGCCGGTGCGCACGTCCCACTCGCCGAAGCGGTTTTCGTCGGCCACCGAGATGCGCTGGTTGACCTGCTTGTCCTTCTGCACGGCCACGCCGTAGTCGGCCACGGCCCAGGTCACGGTCAGCGGTTCGCCTTTCAGGCCGGCCACCGCCGGCACGCCGCCGCTGGCGCCCGGATACCATTTGCTGGTGGACGGCAGGATGGCGTTGACGCCGTTCACGGCCACCGCGTTGGTCGGGTTGCGCGCCGCGAGGATGAATTCCTGGCCGCGCATGTAGTCGATGCTCAGCGTGTGGTCGTCGTCGAAGCGCTTGGTGCCGCGCGCGTAGAAGGTGAGCTGTTCGTTCTCGTGCAGCGCGGTGCCGTATTCCTGGTTGTTCAGGATGCAGGTGTTCTTGCCGCCGATGATGGAGTAGGGCGCCACGCAGCCGGATGCGAAGTAGGGATTCTGCGCGTTCTTGTTGGTGGCGGTGGTGAAGTTGGCCGGCATGGCGTTGCCGCCGCTGCCCAGCGTGGGCGCGCGGCCTATGCTGGTCAGCAGTTCGGTCGAGCTCAGCTCGGCGCGGTCCTTCTGCGCCAGGCGGCTGCGGCGGTGCATGTCCACGGTGGCGTACACGTTCCAGCCGTCCTTGGCCAGGCTGCCTTTGCCCACGGTCAGGGTCAGGCGCTGTTCGTCGCCGCCGCCGCTTTTTTCAGGCTGGATGTATTGCGCGGTGGCGGAGGCGCCTTCGAAGTCGCGCTTGGTGATGAAGTTGACCACGCCGCCGATGGCGTCCGAGCCGTAGATGGAGGAGGCGCCGTCGCGCAGGATCTCCACGCGCGACAGGGCGCTCATGGGGATCACGTCCAGGTTGGCGTAGCCGTCGGCGATCGCCTCGTTGGCCAGGCGGCGGCCGTTCAGCAGCACCAGGGTGCGGTTCACGCCCAGGCCGCGCAGGTTGATGTTGGTGCCCGAGCCGGCGTTGGACGGCGCCAGCGATGCCGATTGCGGCAGCGCCATCATCACGTCGGCCAGCGTGGTCATGCCGCGCTCCGCGAATTCTTCCGCCTTGATGGTCGATACCGGCAGCGCCGCTTCGGTGGCCAGGCGTTTGATGCTGGAACCGGTGACTTCCACGCGTTGCATTTCCTGAGCGGTGGCGCTGTTCATCAGCGTCAGCACCGCCAGCGTGATGGACGAGAGCAGCAAGCGCGGCTGCACTTTGTCGTATGTGTTCATGAAGCTTGTCTCCTGATGATTCAATTGAGTGTTCGGCGCGCATGGCTGCTTGCCGTGGGTGGAGCACCTCGCGTGCTCCGTGCCGCTGAGAGGAGGGCTGCGCGGTGAAGCGCGGCCTAGCTCGCAGGCGGTTGATAATGGGTTGTTGCCGGGCGCTGCCCTCTGCGGGGCAGGCGCGGGCCGGACTGCGGCGGCCTTGCTGCGCTTACCCCCTCGAGAAGGTGCGGGTTACGCGTTCGAGGTGGGAGCGCATGGCTTTCCTGGCGCCGGCCGGATCGCCGGCGGCGATCGCTTCCAGGATGCGGCGGTGGTCCTTCAGCGTTTCCTGGCGCAGTTCCTCGGTCTGGAAATGCTCTTTCAGCTTGTGCCACAGGCGGCCGCGCTGGTTCCACAGGTAGTCCAGGCCGCCCACCAGCGCGCTGTTGCCGGTGGCGCGCGCAATGGCCAGGTGGAAGGCGCGGTCGGCCTGTTCGTTGCTGGCCTTGTTGGCATGGCTCGCTTCCATCTGTTCCACCGCTTTCAGGATGGCGTCCACGTCGCCGGGCGTGGCCACGCGCGCGGCGATGGCGGCGATTTCCGCTTCGATCAGGCGGCGCGCGTGCAGCACTTCAAAGGGGCCGGGGCCGGCTTCGGGCAGCGCCACGTCGGCCTCGGGCAGCGCGCTGACATACACGCCGGAGCCGCCGCGCACTTCGATCACGCCGCCCAGTTCGAGCGCGATCAGCGCTTCGCGCAGCGAGGCGCGGCTCACGCTGAGTTTGGTGGCCAGGTCGCGCTCCGACGGCAGGCGCTCGCCGGCGGCGATGCCTTCGGCGGCGATCAATTGCTGGATGCGGTCCGCCACCACACGGTACAGGCGCGGCTCGTGGCTGGCGGCTTCCGGGGTTGAGCTGGATTTTTTAGGGATCAAGGCAGGTTCCGCTGTGTTCGTTTGGTCAGGCCATTCTAAGGTGGTCTGACCAAATAATCAATCTGGACTAGCCAAAATTTTTTTTCTCTGCCATACTGAATCGCATAGCACGTAATACAGCAAGTAACCAACAAGGACGTAAAAATGACGACCGAGCCGAGCGCGAACAGCCCGCGCTACATCCTCATGCATGAGAACGACAATGTTGCCATCGTTGTCAATGACGGCGGCCTGCCCGCCGGTGCGGTGTTCCCGAACGGCCTCACGCTGCGCGAAGCGGTGCCGCAAGGGCACAAAGTGGCTTTGCGCGCTTTCGCCAAGGGCGACCCCGTTATCCGCTATAACGTAACTATCGGTTTTGCCGCGCTGGACATCGAAGCGGGCAGCTGGATCGCCGAGGCGCAGGTGGAAATGCCGGCCGCGCGCGAGCTGACCGGCTTGCCGATCGCCACCGTGAAGCCGCCGCCGCAGGAGCCGCTGGAGGGCTACACCTTCGAGGGCTACCGCAATCCGGACGGCAGCGTGGGCACCCGCAACATCCTGGCCATCACCACCACCGTGCAATGCGTGGCGGGCGTGGTGGAGCACGCGGTGCAGCGCATCAAGGCCGAGCTGCTGCCGAAATACCCGAATGTGGACGACGTGGTGGGCCTGGAGCACACCTACGGCTGCGGCGTGGCGATCGACGCGCCGGGCGCCAATATTCCCATCCGCACCGTGCGCAACATCAGCCTGAACCCGAACTTCGGCGGCCAGGCCATGGTCGTCAGCCTGGGCTGCGAAAAGCTGCAGCCGGCGCGCCTGTTCCCGCGCGGCTCCATCCCCATCCAGAACGGCGGCGGCGCCGATCCGGCCCACGTTTGCCTGCAGGACCAGGGCCACGTCGGCTTCCAGTCGATGATCGCCTCCATCATGAAGACCGCCGAAGTGAACCTGCAGGCGCTGGACAAGCGCCGCCGCGAAACCGTGCCCGCGTCCGAGCTGGTGGTGGGCGTGCAGTGCGGCGGCAGCGACGCCTTCTCGGGCGTGACCGCCAACCCGGCCGTCGGTTTTGCCACCGACCTGCTGGTGCGCGCCGGCGGCACCGTGATGTTCTCCGAAGTGACCGAAGTGCGCGACGGCATCGACCAGCTGACTTCGCGCGCCGTCAACGAGGAAGTGGCGGCCGCCATGATCCGCGAGATGGACTGGTACGACCAGTACCTGAAGCGGGGCGGCGTGGACCGTAGCGCAAATACCACGCCGGGCAACAAGAAGGGCGGCCTGTCGAATATTGTCGAGAAAGCGATGGGCTCCATCGTCAAGAGCGGCAGCTCGCCGATCTCGGGCGTGCTGTCGCCGGGCGAGAAGCTGACCCAGAAGGGCCTGATCTACGCGGCCACGCCGGCCAGCGACTTCATCTGCGGCACGCTGCAGGTGGCGGCCGGCATGAACCTGCACATCTTCACCACCGGCCGGGGCACGCCTTACGGCCTGGCCGAGGTGCCGGTGATCAAGGTAGCCACCCGCAACGAACTGGCCGCGCGCTGGCACGACCTGATGGACGTGAACGCCGGCCGCATCGCCAGCGGCGAGGCGAGCATCGCCGACGTGGGCTGGGAAATGTTCCGCCTGATGCTGGAAGTGGCCAGCGGCCGCAAGACCTGGGCCGAACAATGGAAGCTGCATAACGCGCTCGTGCTGTTCAATCCGGCCCCGGTGACTTGATTTCCTAGTATCATACGACATCGTACAACTGGACTGAGTGGACTTTACATGAGCAAACCATTTAAACGCATCCTGCTGACCGGCGCAGCAGGCGGACTGGGCAAGATTCTGCGCGACCGCATCAAGCCGTGGGCGGACGTGGTGCGCCTGAGCGACATCGGCGACATGGGCGAGGCGCGCGAGGGCGAGGAAATCGTGCGCTGCGACCTGTCCGACAAGCCCGCCGTGCTGAAACTGCTGGAAGGCGTGGACGCGGTGCTGCATTTCGGCGGCATCTCCACCGAGAGCAATTTCGAAGCCATCATGGCGGCCAATATCCAGGGCACGTACAACCTGTACGAAGGCGCGCACAAGGCCGGCACCCGCCGCATCATTTTCGCCAGTTCCAACCACGCCATCGGCTTCCACAAGGTGACCGAGGTGCTGGACGCGGACAGCCCGACCCGCCCGGACAGCATGTACGGCATCAGCAAGGTGTTCGGCGAACAGCTGGCGCGCTACTACTTCGACCGCACCGGCATTGAAACCGTATGTCTGCGCATCGGCTCGTCCTTCCCGGAACCGAAGAACCCGCGCATGATGCGCACCTGGCTGAGCTACGACGACCTGGTGGAAGCGCTGCGCTGCTCGCTGATGGCGCCGCGCGTCGGCCACGCCATCCTGTACGGCCAGTCGAACAACGAAGCCGTGTGGTGGGACAACAGCAAGGCTGCCTTCATCGGCTTCAAGCCCAAGGACAGCTCGGAGCAGTTCAAGCACCTGTTCCCGGACACCGGCGTGTATCCGGACAAGGACGACGCAGCCACCACCTACCAGGGCGGCGGCTTCGTCAACGACGGTCCGCAGTACATTTAAACCGCACTACAGCGCCGCCTGCACGCCGATCACCATGGCGTTGTAGGCGGCGTGCACCAGCATCGGGGCCAGCAGCGACCTGCTGCGTTCATAGGCCCAGGCAGTACACACCCCCAGCACGAACACCGGCGCCATCGACACGGCCGGATGCACTATGGCGAACAGCGCCGCGCTGGCCGCCGCGGCAGGCAGAGCACTGCCGAGGCGCCGCAGGCCGCCGAAGATCAGCCCCCTGAAAATGAACTCCTCGAACAGCGGCGCGGCCAGTACCGTCAGCGGCAGCACCAGCTGCAGGCCGCGCGGCGCATGCCTGGGCCACCACGGCGTGTCGCGCAGCAGCCACATATAGAAGGCGCCGAAGGCGCATGCGGCCAGCGTGGCGGGCAGCGCATGCACCGTGCCTGCCCATGCGCCCGACCGGCGGCTGAAGATGACAGGGATGCCGGCCGTCTTGTGGCGCCAGTACAGGTAGCGCACCAGCGCATACACCGTGCCGCCCGCGACGGCGAAGGCGAGTGTGGCGGTGGACAGCCTGCCGGGCGTGCCGCCCGCCAGCATGGCCACGAGGTGCTGCAGCACGAAGAACAGCATGGCCGCGATCAGGCCGTCCGACAAGGCGACGCGGGCCGGGGGCGCGGCGCCGGGGTCCAGCAGGAAGGGCAGCGCGTCCTGCGCTTTTTGCCACAGCGCGAGCGCAAGCGCGGCGGTCATGATGATGATGGCCAGCGCCTGCAGCCAGTCGCCGGCGTACAGCGCGTAGGTGTAGAGGCCGCACAGCAGCATGTAGAGATAGGCATAGGTGGGCCGCACACGGGCCTGGGTTTCCTGCGCCTGCGGGTCGCTGGCGAACACGCCCAGCGAGACGGCGATCAGCGCGTAGATCGGGATCCCGGCCAGCACGATGGCGACGTAGCCCAGCAGGGGCCAGTTGAAGTCGGGCGTGTAGGCCAGGCCGATGGCGAACACCAGCAGCGGATACAGCGTGGCCAGCACGCCCCACAGCTGGGCCTTTTCTTTCAGCAGCGCGCCGATGGGGCGCGGGAAGGTGTAGAGCATCCACAGCGCGTTGCCTTCGGTGTTGAGCGACTGGAAGGCCGACAGCAGCAGCACGTAGCTGCCGATGCCGAAGGCGATGGCGGCCATCATCTGCTGGTTCTGGCCCAGCAGCGTGATGCTGGAGAAGCGGCCGCTGACCAGCAGCTGGCTGGCGATCAGCACCACCGGGATCAGCAGGCTCTGGACCAGGAAGTTGCGGTCGCGCCCGAGCAGCATCAGCTCGCGCCGCTGCAGCACGGTGCCGATGCGCCAGCGCTGCGGGGCCACCGCCGCCGCCGCGCTGTTGCCGCGCCTGGCCGCCTCGCGCGCGCCGCTGGCCACCACGCCGCCGCGCAGCTGGTGGCGCAGCAGCGCCATGCCGGCCAACAGCAGCGCGGCCACTTGCACGCAGAGCAGCGCGGCGGCCAGCAGCGCCGCCGTGGCGGTGGCGGCGGTCAGCGCCTGCACGGCCAGGCCGGGCGGTGTCCACAAGGTCCATGCCGGAAAGCTGCGCGCCCAATCCAGCGTGAAGGAATTGTTGGACCACGTTGAATAGGATATCCCCACATACATCAGCGGCATGCTGAGCACCGAGGCCAGCGCCTGCAGGTTGCGCAATTGCGACGCCGGCAGCGACAGCCGCAAGCCGGTATCGGCCAGGGTGCGCATCAGCGCCGCCAGCATCAGCAGCGCGAAGGCGGCGGCGGCGCCCAGCAGCGGCGCCCACCAGCCATGATTGCCATACCAGGCCAGCACCATGCACAGCGGCCACAGCGCCAGGATGCCGGTGGGATTGGCGATGCTGCGCTCCAGCACCCGCGCCCATAGCAGCGCGCCGCGTTCGACCGGCAGCGTCACCAGCCATTCCAGGTCCCAGTCCGCCTGCGCCATCTCCTTGCTGGCCAGCGGCAGCAGGAAGCTCACCAGCCACATGAGCAGCAGCATCAGCGTGGCGGCGGCGGCCAGCGCGGGACTGAAGTGATGGGTGTGCAGATGGGCGCCGGCCAATTCCTGCATGCGCTCTGCCGAGTGGGTGGCGGCCAGCTTGACGCAGCGCTGCGTGCTATCGAGCTTGCAGTGCAGATTGAGCACCGAAGTGCGCATCATGGTGGTGAAGGCGAACAGCATGGCCGCGCCGACGATGAGGCCCAGCAGCCAGCGGCTGCTCTTCTTGCCGCGCGAGGCGGCGCGGCTCTTGCCCTTGGCGCCGCCGAACTGGACGGCGGCCGTCATGTTCAACAGGCGCAGCAAGCGCAAGCGCGCCAACAGCCAGATGGCGCCGGCGGACGAGCGCCCGTTCATGCGCGCTCGCCGGCTTCGTCGGTGATCTTCAGGAAGACTTCTTCCAGCGAGCCGTCGGCGCAGGCTGCGCTGCGCAGCTCGTCGACCGTGCCGCTGGCCACCAGCGCGCCGCGATGGATAATGCCCACCCGGCTGCACATGCGCTCGGCCATATCGAGCAAGTGAGTGGATACAAAGATGGTGGTGCCCTGCGCGGCGGCGGCCACCAGGCGCTCCTGCACGTCGCGCGCGGCGCGCGGGTCCAGGCCGTTGATAGGTTCGTCGAGCACCAGCACTTTCGGGTCGTGCACCAGCGCGCAGGCCAGGCCGAGCTTCTTCTTCATGCCCAGCGAGTAGTTCACCGCGAACTCCTCGGTCACGTCCTCCAGCGCCAGTTCGCGCAGCAGGCGGTGCGCGCGCGCCGCCGCCTCCGAGCGCGAGTAGCCGTGCATTTCGGCCACGAACTGCAGTATCTCGCGGCCGCGCAGATAGTCGTAGAAAATCGGCGTGTCGGGCAAGTAGCCCACGTGGCGCTTGACCTGCGCCGCGTCGGCGTGGCAATCGAGGCCGTTCACCAGCACCCGTCCGGCGCTGGGCACCAGTATGCCCATCAGCATGCGGATGGTGGTGGTCTTGCCGGCGCCGTTCGGCCCCAGGAAGCCGAATACCTCGCCGCGCGGCACCGTCAGCGACAGCGGCTTGACGGCGTCAAAGCCGCCGTAGGATTTCGACAGTCCCTGGAAAGCGATCATTGCCCGCCCAGCGCCATGCCAAAGCGTTCGGTGCGCGGCATCCAGTTGCCGACGATGTCGGCCGACACCAGCACGCGCACGGCGCGGCCGATCAGCATCTCGCGCGGCACCAGGCCGATGTAGCGCGAGTCCATGCTGTTGTTGCGGTTATCGCCCAGCATCAGATAGCTGCCGGCGGGGACGGTGAGCGGGGCGAAATCGCGCCGGCTGCTCGCCACTTGCGGCAGCAGCTGGATGCGGCGTTCGCTGCCGCCGGACGTTTCGGTCAGCTGCAGCGCCTGCAGCTTGCCCACGTGCTCGATCGCCTCCACGGCGTCGGCCGGCATGCTGTAGCCGGCCGGCTGGCCGTTGATGATGAGCTGGTCCTTCTGCATGGCGACGGTGTCGCCGGGCAGGGCGATCACGCGCTTGATCAGGCGGGTCTTGTCCAGCGGCGAGGAGAAGGTGACGATGTCGCCGCGCTGCGGCTCGCCCAGGTGCGCCACCACCACGTCGGTCAGCGGCACTTTCAGGTCGAAGGCGAGGCGGTTCACGAACACCACGTCGCCCTCGAGCAGGTTGGGATGCATGGACGCGGAAGGGATGGGATTCCAGTCCGCCACGGCGGTACGGAACAGGCCAAACAGCATCAGGAAGGCGATGAAGCCCTTGTTCGCGCGCAGCCAGGTTTTCATTTGATACTCCGCAAGTGGTTAAGTTGACATCACATCATCCGATGCGATTCTTAAACGTCGCTTAGACCGAAGGCGGCCAGCATCCGGCGCTGCCCCTTGGGCGGAACGGCCAGCGCCCGGCTGTCCAGGTCCTGCTCCACCCAGCCCTTGTCGAGCGCCAGCGTCAGCATGGCCGCGCCCAGCGCGCCGCCCACGTGGGGCTTGCGTTCGCTCCAGTCCAGGCAGGGGCAGGCGAAGCGGCGGCGCAGCTTGCGCAGCGCGGCGGTGTCGATGCCGAGGGCGCGCACGCCCAGTTCGCCGGCCGGCGTGAGCTGGTATGCGCTGCCTTCGCCGCTGGACGCGCCGGCCAGCCAGCCTTGCGCTGTCATGTGGTCGTGCAGGCGCACCGCCACTGTGCCGGCCATATGGTCGTAGCAGGTGCGGGCGTGGCGCAGGCGGTCCGGTGTATTGGGCTTGAAGGCGGGACGCGGCAGGCCGGCCACCACCAGCAACGCTTCGAGCGCGGCGGCCACGTTGGCGTCCGCCAGCTGATAGTAGCGGTGCTTGCCTTGCGCAAGCAGCTGCACCAGCTGTTCGTCCTTCAGGCGCGCCAGATGGGTACTGGCGGTGGATGGTCCCACTTCGGCCACCACGGACAGTTCGGTGCTGGTGCGGGCGCGCCCGTCCAGCAGGCAGCACAGCATGCGTGCGCGGGCCGGTTCGGCGATGGCGCCGGCGATGCGGGCCAGCTGGTTTTCTGCATTCATGGTTCGGGCTGGAGCGAAGTGTGGTGGCGGCTTTTTCAGGATACTGCACTCCATCGACATATGCAAAGGGAGAGAAGATGGACGCCATCACAGCGGTGACGCACGCCGACCCGTACCCGTATTACGCCGAAATGGCCGCGCGGCCGGCGCTGTTTTTTGACGAGCATCTGAAGCTCTGGATAGCCGCCGGCGCGGCCGAGGTGGATGCGGTGCTGCGGCATGCGGACTTGCGCGTGCGGCCGCTGGCGGAGCCGGTGCCCGCCGCCCTCGCCGGCGGCAGCGCAGGGCAGGTGTTTAGCGCGCTGGTGCGGATGAATGACGGCCAGCGGCACGCGGCGCCCAGGCTGGTGCTGCAGCGCGCACTGGCGCGGCTGGATCTGCCGGCCGTGCAGGCGCGGGCTGCGGCGCTGGCAAGCGCGGACGCGCAGCGCGCGGCAGGCCCGGAGGCGCTGTCGGCATGGATGTTCGCGGTGCCGGTGCGGACCGTGGCCAGCCTGCTTGGCTTCCCGGACGCGCAGCTGCCGCAGGTGGCCGCATGGATGGCGGAATTCGTGGCCTGCCTGTCGCCGCTCAGCAGTCCGGAGCAGATCGCGGGTTCGCATCGCGCGGCTTTGCCGCTGCTGGACAGCTTCAAGGCCATGCTGCGGGAGCCGGCGCTGGCATCGGCGTCGGCATCGGCGTCGGCATCGGGGCGCGCGCAGCCGGGCAGCCTGCTGGCGCAGGTGCTGGCCGAAGCCGACGCGGCGGGCTGGCACAACGCCAACGCCATCCTGTCCAACCTCGTTGGCGTTCTTTCGCAAACCTATGAGGCCACGGCTGGGCTGGTCGGCAACAGCATCGTGGCGCTGATGCGCGATCCCGCCAAGGCGGCGCTGCCGGGCGCCAGGCTGGTGGCGGACGTGATGCGCAGCGACCCGCCCATCCAGAACACGCGCCGCTTCGCCGCGCAGGACGTCAGCATAGGTGGCGCGCGCATCGAAGCCGGGCAAGCGATACTGGTGCTGCTGGCCGCCGCAGGCAAAGGCTACGGAGCCGGCGCGCATGGCTGTCCCGGCCAGGCGCTGTCGCAAACCATTGCCGCGGCCGCGGTTGACGTGTTGCTGCGGGACGGTGCGCCTCCACCCATGGCGTGGCGCTACCGGCCATCCGTCAACGCGCGTATCCCCGAATTCATTCAGGCCGCGCGCGCCATGCGCTAACGCCCGGGCATGCGCCGGGCGAATGCGCTAGTGCCCCAGCTTCTGCACTTGCGCGCTGCCCACTCCGTGGCGCCAGCCTTCGCTGACCGCCGTCACTGTGCCGTCGGCATTGAACAGCAGCGCGTTGGCCGCGCCGATTTCCTCCTGCGCGGGGCTCCAGCGCTGGCCGTATTTTTCCAGTGCCTTGGCGGCGCCGCTGGCGGCGTAGCCCGGCTCGATATTGGTGGCGCTGTTGTTGCGTTCGGACAGGCGCGGCGCGTCCACCGCCTGGCTCATGGTCATGCCCAGGTCGATATGGTTGACGATGGTTTGCAGCACCGTGGTGATGATGGTGGAGCCGCCCGGGCTGCCGACCGAAAACGCCGGCTTGCCGTTCTTGAAGGCCAGCGTGGGCGACATGCTGCTGCGCGGACGCTTGCCCGCTTCCGGCACGTTGGGATGCGGGCCGCTGAAATCGAAGTCCGTCATCTCGTTGTTGAGCAGGAAGCCGTAGCCGGGCACGGTGATGCCGCTGCCGCCCCAGGATTCAATGGTGAAGGTGTAGGAGACGATGTTGCCGTCCTTGTCCGACACGGTCAGGTGGGTGGTGTGCGCGCCTTCGGCCAGCAACTTGGACTGGGCCGGGCGCAGCGGCACGCTCTGGTCGTTCTGGAAGGGGTAGGGATCGCCCGCGTCCGCGTGCGCGGCGGCGCGCTGCGGGTTGATCAGCTCGCGGCGGCGCGCGGCGTAATCCTTGCTCATCAGGCCCTGCACCGGCGCTTCCAGGTATTCGGGATCGGCCAGGTAGGCGTTGCGGTCGGCGAAGGCCAGGCGGCTGGCCTCCAGGTACAGGTGCTCGACCTTGTCGCGCGGCATGGACTTGAGGTCGTAGCCTTCCAGGATGTTGAGCGCCTCGGCCACCGCCACGCCGCCGCTGCTGGGCAGGGGCATGCCGTAGATGTCGTAGCCGCGGTAGGTGGAGCGCAGCGGCTGGCGGATGCGCGCCTCGTAGTTGGCCAGGTCGGCCATGGTCATGGCGCCCGCGCGCACCTTGCCGCCGGGATTGTTGACCGTATCGACGATGGCGCGCGCCATCTTGCCTTCATAGAACACCTTGATGCCGCCGGCCGCCAGTTCGCGGTAAGCCTTGGCCAGGTCCGGATTGCGCAACAGGCTGCCTTCCGGCAGCGCCTTGCCGTCCTTCAGATACAGTTTGGCCGTGGCAGGGAACAGCTGGAACTTGGCCTCGTTGGACGCCACCAGGTGCGAGAAATTGGCGTTCACCTTGAAGCCGTCCGCCGCCACCTTGATGGCGGGCTGCAGCACCTTCTTCAGCGGCATGGAGCCGTAGCGCTCCAGCGCCTCGTGCCAGCCGCGCACCGTGCCCGGCACGCCCACCGACATGCCGCTGGCCACGGTCTGCTCGAAGTCCAGCTCCTTGCCGTCCTGCTGGAAGATGGTGGGCTTGAAATTGGCCGGCGCCATTTCGCGGTGGTCGATGGTGATCACGCGCTTGTCCTTGGCCAGGTAGATCATCATGAAACCGCCCCCGCCTATGCCGCAGCTGAAGGGATCGGTCACGCCCAGCGTGGCCGCCGCCGCCACGGCCGCGTCCACCGCGTTGCCGCCCTGGTTCAGGATGGTCATGGCCGACTGCGTGGCCTGCGCGCTGATGGTGGCGGCCGCGCCGCCGGTGCCGGTGGCCACCGGGCTCTTGGCCCAGGCGGCCGGCGCGGCGGCGATGGTGATGATGATGGAGGAAACAAGCAGGGAGGGAAGGGCGCGGCGATGTGGCGAAGTCATGGGCTCTCTTATCGGGGCAATGCGCGCCGGCGTGGCGCGGTGGCTAAGGAATTTCCACCCTTAAGCTTACCCGATAAGTTGGCGCAGGAGCATTTAACGCAGGCGGGTCCGGCGGGTCCACCCCCTCCAGCGTGAAGCGCAGGCCCTGCTGCATGGCGCTGTTGCTGGCGTTCGGCATTTTTTCCGACAGCACAAAGTTGCTGCTGGCGCCGTTGCTGGTTAGCACAAAGCTGTAGCTGATATAGCCCTCCCACACGCACACCGCGCCGGTCTTGCAGCGGCTGTCGTTGATGCGTTCCAGCTTCAGTGTGGCGGCCGGCGTCAGCGCCACGGTCTGGCCGGCGCCCAGCGTATAAGTGGCGCTCTTGCGCGGCGGCGTGGGCGCGGGCGTTGGCGTGCCGCCGCCGTTCTGCGCCACCACGCTGCAAGCGCCGACGATGCCAAAACCGGCAAAGCAAGCCAGTAGACTGATGATTCTGAGCTGCATATTCATTCTCCGGTAGAGACCGAAATATTAGCTAAAACACATCCTGCGTGGCGCACGCTTGCTGTAAAGCAAAAAGGGGTCAGGGTTAATTAAATTGTTGCCAATTTAATTAACCCTGACCCCTTTTTGTGGTGGAGCAAGCCGCTGCGGCAGCCTTACATGTAGGCGGCGAGCGCGCCTTTCATTTTTTTCAGCGCGGCCGCTTCGATCTGGCGGATGCGCTCGGCCGAGACGCCGAACTCGGCGGCCAGCGTGTGCAGCGTGGCGCCGGAGCCGTCGTCATTGGCCAGCCAGCGGGCTTCGACGATGCGGCGCGAACGGGCGTCCAGCTTGCCCAGCGCCGTTTCCAGGCCTTCGGAATGCAGGCGCGTGATTTGCTCGGCTTCCAGCACGCGGGTCGGCTCGCTTTGCTCGGAGGACAGGTAGGCGATGGGCGCGAATTTGTCGTCTTCGTCGTCGGTCGGCGATTCTAGGGCGATGTCGCGGCCGCTCAAACGCGTTTCCATTTCGATCACTTCTTCGCGCTTCACGTCCAGCAGCTTGGCCAGGTTGTCGATCTGGGTCGGCGACATGGCGTCCAGGCCGGTTTTGTGGCTGCGCAGGTTGAAGAACAGCTTGCGCTGGGCCTTGGTGGTGGCCACTTTGACCAGGCGCCAGTTCTTCAGGATGTATTCGTGGATTTCGGCCTTGATCCAGTGCATGGCGTACGACACCAGGCGCACGCCCTGGTCGGCGTCGAAGCGCTTGACCGCTTTCATCAGGCCGATATTGCCTTCCTGGATCAAGTCGGCGTGCGGCAGGCCATAGCCCAGGTAGCCGCGCGCGATCGACACCACCAGGCGCAGGTGCGACAGCACCAGCTCCTGCGCGGCGCCCAGGTCGTTGTTCTCTTTGAGATTGCGGCCGAGACGCTTTTCGTCTTCAGGCGTGAGCATAGGCAGGCGGTTGACCGCCGAAATGTAGGCGTCCAGGTTGCCCAGGTTGCCAGTGAATCCCAGTCCCAACGCCAGTGCATTTTTATTGGTGGGTACCAATGCGGCAGGTGCGGTCATCATAGTCATTTTTGTTTCCTCGCTCGTCGAACATGGAATGTTTCGGATTCTTGCATCTTGCGTGACACATCTTAAACTCAGCTTAATGTTGCTTGTGTGCATGAGTTTAGGCATCAGTTGGACATATATTAGCACTCTCGCTTGGAGAGTGCCAATCGCCAGTTGCAATGCCCCTGATAGCGGTAATGCTATGGGCTGATTCTATTCGATGGCTTTTGGCAAAGGCGTGGCGAAGTGCAGTATGTTTGCGTATCGTCAATATAGCGGAGGGGGCTGGAAGGGACTGTGCGGGAACGCACGTTTGGGCGGGTTAGGGCGCAGCCCGTAACCCGCCAGCTCAGTTCAGGCGGGCCAGATGGCGCTGCACCGACAGCACGGCGCCGACCAGGCCCAGCGCGGCCGACACGGCCAGCAGGCCGGCCATGGGCAGCGGCTCGAGCGGCGCGAGCTGGAATTCGGAGGCGTACAGGCGGGCGAACTCGGCAATGGCCTTGTTCAGCGGCTGCAGCGCCAGCGCCACCGCGCCCAGCGCGGCGCCGCCCGCGCACAGGCCCAGCAGCGCGCCGGTGTAGTAGAAGGGGCGGTGGATGAAGGTGTCGGTGGCGCCGATCAGCTTGGAGACCAGGATTTCCTCGCGCTGGGTCAGCACCTGCAGGCGGATGGTGTTAAAGACCACCGCCACCACCACCGTGCCCAGCGTGGCGGCCAGCAGCAGCAGGGCCAGCTTGAGCACGCCGATCAGCGCGGCCAGGCGCTTCACCCAGGCCGAATCGATCTGCACCGTGTCCACGCCGGGCAGGGTGCGCATCTGCTCGGCCAGCGTGTCCACATCCAGGCCGGCGGCGGCGCTGCGGAAAGCGTCCAGCTTGATGATGTAGCTGTCGGGCAGCGGGTTTTCGCCCAGCGTGGCCAGCACGTCGGACAGGCCGCTCTTGCCTTTCAGCTGGTCCAGCGCCTTTTCGCGCGGCACGAAGATGATTTTGGCGTCCTTCATCAGCTCGCGCAGCGGCGTGGCCAGCGCGGCGGACTGCTCGCGCGCCACGTCCTGCTTCATGAACAGGCTGATTTCGGGATCGACCGACATCTGCTCGGACAGCGGGCGCACATTGTCCAGCAGGGTCAGGCCCATGAAGGGCAGGGCCAGGGCGATGGCCACCACCAGGATGTTGAACAGGAAACTGCCAGGCGCCTTGCGCAGGTGCACCAGGGCGGCGCCCAGCGCGAAGCCGTGTTGACGGAACCAGCTGGTCATGCGGCCACCTCCGCTTGCGCCGCATCCTGCAGCTGGCCTTGCTTGAGGTGGATCACGCGCGCCGCGCCGGCCAGCACGTGGTCGTCATGGGTGGAGATCAGACAGGTCACGCCCACCGAGTGGAAGGCGCGCAGGGCGTCGAGCACGCGGTCGGCGCTGGCGCGGTCCAGGTTGGCGGTGGGCTCGTCGGCCAGGATGATTTGCGGGCGGTTGACGATGGCGCGCGCGATCGACACGCGCTGCTGCTCGCCGCCGGACAGGGCCAGCGGCGCGGCGTTGGCGCGCTCGCCCAGGCCCACTTTGTCGAGCGCGGCGCGGGCGCGCTGCTCGGCCTGCGCGCGCGGCTGGCCGGTGACCATCAGCGGCATCATCACATTGGCCAGGATGGAGCGGTCGGCCAGCAGGCGCTGCTCCTGGAAGATCAGGCCCAGGTTGCGGCGCAAAAAGGGCACGCCGGCGGCCTTGAGCTTGCCGATGTCCTGGCCGTTGACGATGACCTTGCCCGAGCTGGGGCGCTCCATGGCGGCGATCATCTTCAGCAGGGTGGACTTGCCGGCGCCGGACGGGCCGGCCAGGAACACCAGCTCGCCCTTGTTGACCGTGAACGACACGTCGCGCAGCGCGGTGGCGTCGGCCGAGTATTGTTTGCTAACGTGCTGGAATTCGATCATGGGCGTGGGCTGTCCTGTTCGTTTAGCCCAGCAGGGCTTCGACAAATTCGGTGGCGTTGAAGGGCTGCAAGTCCTCGATGCGCTCGCCGATGCCGATGAAGTACACCGGCACAGGGCGCACCCGGGCGATGGCGGCGATGACGCCGCCCTTGGCCGTGCCGTCCAGCTTGGTAATGATGAGGCCGCTCAGTTGCAGCGCGTCGTCGAAGGCCTTCACCTGCGCCAGCGCGTTCTGGCCGGTGTTGCCGTCGATAACCAGCAAGGTCTCGTGCGGCGCGCCTTCCAGGCCCTTGCCCAGTACGCGCTTGACCTTTTTCAGCTCTTCCATCAGGTGCAGCTGGGTCGGCAGGCGGCCGGCCGTGTCTATCATCACCACGTCGATGCCCTTGGCCTTGGCCGACTGCACCGCGTCGTAGGACACGGCGGCCGGATCGCCGGACTCCTGGGAAATAACGGTGACGTTGTTGCGCTGGCCCCAGACCATCAGCTGTTCGCGCGCGGCGGCGCGGAAGGTGTCGCCGGCGGCCAGCAGCACGGACTGGCCGTGGCCTTGCATGTGCTTGGCCAGCTTGCCGATGGTGGTGGTCTTGCCGGCGCCGTTGACGCCGGAAATCATCATCACCAGCGGCTGGTGGCGGCCCAGCTCGAACGGCTTTTGCAGCGGCGCCAGCAGCTCTATCATCAGGGTTTTCAGGGCGGCCTTGACGGCGGCTGCGTCCAGCAGCTTGTCTTCCTTGACCTTGCGCTTGAGGGCGTCGAGCAGGAACTGGGTGGCGTCGATGCCGGCGTCGGCCATCAGCAGCGCCGCTTCCAGCTCCTCGTACAGCGCGTCGTCGATCTTGGCGCCGACAAACAGCACGGACAGGTTGGCGGAGGTTTTCGACAGGCCGGCCTTGAGGCGGGCCATCCAGTTGGGCTTGTCTTGCTCCGCGCCGGCGGCGCTGGGCGCCGCCAGCGGCGTGTCCGGCGTGGCTGCGGCGGCGGGCGCAATGGCGGGGGCGGCTGCCGGGGGCAGGGTGGGGACAGTCTCGGGCTGGACAGGTTTTTTCTTGAAGAAGCTGAACATTGGTGTGCGGTAGAGGGCTTCAAGCGAAGGTCCGGCGGCGCCGGACGGGGAAATACTGCCAGTATTCTACCAGAGCGCCGGCCGCCGGCCGCAGCGGGACCGGGCGATCATTGCCTGAACGTCAATCGCGCAGGGCGCGGATCACGCGCCCGGCATGGCCTGGGTGCGCACGCGCACGCGCCAGTCGGCGATGCCGCCGCCGATTTCGTGCAGCTGGAACACGCGCACGAAGGGGGGCGGACGCTTGCGCAGCACCGAGCAATTGCCGCCGGCCCAGATTTCCACCGTCTCCGGCAGGCGCGCGCGCAGCTCTTTCAGGCCGTCCAGCGCCTGGCGCGGATTCATGGACGCCGACAGCGACAGCGCCACGATGTCCACGCCCAGGCTGCGGGCGGCGTCGGCCAGGTCCGGCACCGGGGTTTGCAGGCCCAGCGAAATGCCGTGCGCGCCTTCGGCGGCGAACAGCGCTTCGGCCATCAGCAGGCCCAGGCCGTGGCGCTCCTGCGGCAGCGTGGTGAGCAGGATGCGCGGGCGCGGCGCCGAGCCGTTGCCGGCGTTTGCCTGCGGTACGGAGAAGATGGCGCTGCGCATCACCATCTGCAGCGATTCGGCGAACAGGTGTTCTTCAAACACGGCGAAACGGCCGGAGGCCCAGGCGTCGCCCACCATGGCCGTCAGCGGCGTCACCAGGTCGATGACGAAGCTTTTCAGGCCCATCACCAGCAGCGCCTGCGACAGCTTGCGGCGCAGCGCATCCATCTGGTGCGATTTGCACAAGTCCAGATAGATCTGCATTTCGGGGTGGTGGGCGCGGCTGCTGCGCGCCTTGTTGCCTTCGGCGGCCTTTTCGGCCAGCGCCTGCAATTCTTCGGGACTGTACTGGATCACCTTGCCCGGGCGGAAGCCGAGGTCGATCAGCCTTTTCACCAGGCGCAGCTTGACCACCTGCTCGGTCGGGTAGACGCGTTCGCCAAACGGATCGCGCAGCGGCTGCGGAAAGTCGTAGCGCCGTTCCCAGACGCGCAAGGTTTCCTTGGCCACGCCGGTATCGCGCTCAACGTCGCTGATGGTGCTGGGAACTGTCAAAAAGGGGGTCTCAGTGTTCATTGTGCCTATGCGGCCACTGGTTCGGGGTGGCCGCGCTTTCTGTGCGGGTGGGCTGCTTACCCGCTTGCGAACTGCATTCTACAATCGTTTCGTTGGAGAAAGTGACACGTACGGACGTGCGCTTTTCGCCGGAAAGCCGCTATGGCCGAGCTTGTCCACGACACAGGTGGGCAAGCTGCAACCACGGGCGCAATTCCGTCCTAAGATGGGGTTTTGTCTTGGACAAGAAAGTCTTTATTTTTGTAAAAAAAATTGGCAAGTGTTGTATATGCAGGCGTATGGCGGGGAGGCTCGAGGCGGGCTCGTTAATATAACGATAGGCTTTTTGGCGGGGCAGTCAAGGGGCGCACGACTGGAGGAAGGGGCGCAGGCGGAGCGCCAATCGAGCGCCAAGCGGGCGCCCACTATTCTATTGTGGAAATTACTTATAACTAACAAGTCCATGCAGGATTGCGCCGATTACTGTATAAATGATGCGGTTTGGTCCAGCTTGCAAGTAAGGCCATCGCGCGCACTGGACGATTCATAACACTTGCTGGATTAGCAAACGGCCAGTATAGTGCCGCCTCCAGAGCCAACCGCTCTGTGACGAAGCCGGCAACAGCAAGCGGCAGCAGATATAAGTGACGCGTTTCCTATCCGAAATCGCAGCGTGGCAATCGGGGATTGCCGTCACAACATAATAAAGTGTGGCGCCTGAACATCAGTCGCAGACAAGCACAAGAATTGAGCCGTAGTTCCAGCTTTACCATTTTTGCAACACAAACTGAAGGAAACTCGTAATGAAAAAAACTCTGATCTCCATCGCAGTTCTGGGTGCACTGAGCAATGCTGCTTTCGCCCAATCGAACGTCACCATCTACGGTATCGTTGATGCCGGCCTGGTCTCCGAGCGTGGCGGCAAAGCAGGTAACGTAACGAAGGTAAGCAGTGGTGTTGCCAACACTTCCCGTATCGGTTTCCGCGGTACTGAAGACCTGGGTGGCGGCCTGTCCGCAGTGTTCCTGCTGGAATCGGGCTTCGCAGCCGACACCGGCGTGGGCGACGCATCCGGCCTGTTCCAGCGTCAATCCTACGTAGGCCTGGTTTCGAAAGAAGCCGGTTCGCTGACCCTGGGCCGCCAGTACACCCCAATGTACAACGCCCTGGTGCAAGTTGCCGACCCATTCCAGGCTGGCCTGGCTGGTTCCGCAAAGAACCTGTTCTCCGCTTCGGGCGCCAGCGTGCGTATCTCGAACTCGGTTAACTACAAGACCCCAACCTACAACGGCTTCAACGTTGAAGCGCAATACGGCGTAGGCGAACAGTCGAAAGCCGACGCTGGCCGTCAACTGGGTATCTCCCTGGCGTACACCAACGGTCCGCTGAACGCCCGTCTGGCTTACAACAACCGCAACAACGACGTTGCTGCAGCTGGCGCGCCAGTTGTGAACAACGAATACGCGCACAACACCCTGTTCGCGGCCAACTACGACTTCAACGTTGTAAAAGGCTACTTCGCGTACAGCAGCGACAAAGGCCCAACCTCGTCGCCTATCCCTAACCCAACCGCCTTCACCGCAACCGCCGTGGCCGCTTCGAAAGACAGCGACACCATGCTGATCGGCGCAACCGCTCCTATCGGCGGCGCAGGCACCCTGATCGCTTCGTACATCCACAAGGATGACAACGAACTGGCCAACCGCGACGCCAACCAGCTGGCAGTAGGTTACTCCTACGCCCTGTCGAAGCGTACCAGCACCTATGTTGCTTACGCCAAGATCAAGAACAAGCGCGGCGCCAGCTACACCGTTGGTAACAACGCTGAAGCCGGTTCGGGCGACAAAGCATTCAACGTGGGCATCAAGCACACCTTCTAATTCCGTGTAAGCGGAGTTAAATGCTGAGAACGGCGGCCTGCGGGCCGCCGTTTTTTATTCCGGTGCTAGAATTGCAGCCATGAAAATTGCCCATCAACTCGCGTGTTTCTCCCTGCTGGCGGCCAGTGCCGCGATTGCCGCGCCCAAGGCCCAGCAAGGCTTCCCCCGCTACGGCATGGCGGTGTATTCGGATTTGTGCGTGCATGCCGAAACAGGCGAATTCGGCGGCCAGCGCATCAGCGTGCAGCGCTTTGCCGAAGTGGACACGGTGATTTATGAATTTACCGCCGGCGGCCTGAGCTGGCCGCTGGTGGCGCACGACGTCAACCTCGACCCGCGCGGCAAGCAGATGTATTTCAGCGTGCAGGTGGACGAGGAGGAGCGCACCATCAGCGGCAAGTTCGCCGACAATGGCGACACGCTGGTGCTCGATGGCGGCTATTGCGGCCAGCCGGAGGTGCCGTCGCGTTTGAAGAAGGTGAAGGATTTCGGGCGCGCGGCGCCGGCCTGCAAGCCATGCCCCGCACCCAAGCCGGCCCCGCTGGAGCCGGAAGAAGAGACGCCCGCCACGCCCAAGATGCCGCACGAGGCCCCCGTCAAGCAGGCCGCGCCGCAGCCCCAGCAGGCGTAGGGCGGGTTGGCAGCGCAGCGGCGTAACCCGCCGTTGCAGGGGGCGGCGGCTTACGCCGCTCAGGCCTTTTTAGCCGCCTCAGCGTTCTTGCGGATGGTCTCCAGCGTGGCGCCCGGCGTGATCAGATTGCCGTCATAGCGCAGCTCGATCACCGCCGGCAGGCTGTTGCCGCGCGTATGGTCCAGCGCGCGCTGCAGCGCGGGCGCGAACTGCGCCGTTTCCGTCACCACCTCGCCATGCGCGCCATAGGCCTGCGCCAGCGCCGCGAAGTCCGGATTGTGCAGCTCCGTGCCCGACACGCGGCCCGGATAGTTCTTCTCCTGGTGCATGCGGATGGTGCCGAACATGCTGTTATTGAACACGATAATGATCACGCCGGCCCGGTACTGCACCGCCGTGGCCAGCTCCTGGCCGTTCATCATGTATTCGCCGTCGCCGGCAAAGGTGATCACGGTGCGCGAGGGATCGATAATCTTGGCCGCCACGCCGGCCGGCACGCTGTAGCCCATGGCGCCGCTGGTCGGCGCCAGCTGGGTACGCATGGCGCCGTAGCGGTGGAAACGGTGCGCCCAGGTGGCGTAGTTGCCGGCGCCGTTGGTGATGATGGTGTCGGCCGGGGTCAGCGCGTCCATGTCCTGCACCAGCTGCCACAGGTTCAGCGGCGCCTTGCCGTCCTGGAAAATGGGCGGCTGCTGCTGGAAGGCCGCGTACTCGGCGCGCGCCTCGGCCACGCTGCCCTGCCATGCGGCCGCATCCACCGGCGCCATCTGCGCCAGCATGGCCGCCACTTGCGGCATGCCGCTGGCGATCATCAGTTCAGCCTGGTAGACGCTGCCCAGTTCTTCCGGGCTGGCGTGGATATGCACCAGGCGCTGCTGCGGCACCGGCGAGGACAGCAGCTCGTAGCCGCTGGTGGTCATCTCGCCCAGGCGCGGGCCGATGGCGATCAGCACGTCGGCGTTTTTTACGCGCGCGGCCAGCTTGGGGTTGATGCCTATGCCCACGTCGCCCGCGTAGTGCGGGTGGTGGTTGTCCAGCAGATCCTGGAAGCGGAAGGCGCAGGCCACCGGCAGCGCGTTGGCCTCGGCGAAGCGCTGCACGTCGGCGCAGGCCTGCGCGTTCCAGCCGCCGCCGCCCAGCAGCACCAGCGGGCGCTTGGCGCCGGCCAGCATGGCGCGCAGCTGGGCCATCTGCGGCTGCGACGGCGCGCCCTGGGTCGGCTGGTAGCGGCCGGTGTCGGCCACGGCGGCCAGATTGGTCAGCATGTCTTCCGGCAAGGCCAGCACGACGGGGCCGGGGCGGCCGCTGGTGGCCACCTGGAAGGCGCGCGCCATGTATTCGGGGATGCGGTCGGCGCGGTCGATCTGCGCCACCCATTTCGCCATCTGGCCGTACATGCGGCGGTAGTCGATTTCCTGGAAGGCCTCGCGGTCCATGAAATCGCTGCCCACCTGGCCGATGAAGAGGATCATCGGCGTGGAGTCCTGGAAGGCCGTGTGCACGCCGATGGAGGCGTTGGTGGCGCCGGGGCCGCGCGTGACGAAGCAGATGCCGGGCTGGCCGGTCATCTTGCCGTAGGCCTCGGCCATGAATGCCGCGCCGCCCTCCTGGCGGTTGATGATGAAGCGGATGCCGGACTCGTGCAGTGCGTCGAGCACGTCGAGATAGCTTTCGCCGGGCACGCCGAAGGCGGTGTCCACGCCGTGGATCTTCAGGGCGTCCACCAGAATCTGGCCACCGGTGCGGGAGGGATGCGTCATGGTCTGACCTTTATGCGGGAAAGTGATGCCGCATTCTAAAGCCCCGCACAGCGGCCTGCTTTGGAAATGGCGACATCAAATTTCCAAAAAGGGCGGCGTGGTACAATACGCCCCGAAGCAAGCCAGACAGCCGCTGGCCGATGCAGCAATGCAAAGGCGGGAGGAAGGTCCGGACTCCATAGAGCGGGGTGACGGTTAACGGCCGTCCGCTGAAAGCCTTTCGGGGTATAAGGCGAGGAATAGGGCCACAGAGACGAGCGTATTAAGTTACGGTGAAACGCGGTAACCTCCACCTGGTGCAATTTCAAATAGGCACGCGATGATGCTGCTCGCGGAGCGTGCGGGTAGAAAGCTTGAGCGCTGGAGTAATCCAGCGCCTAGAGGAATGGCTGTCATAGCGCGGACCCGCAAGGGCGAGCGCCGTAACAAAATCCGGCCTACCGGCTTGCTTCAACTAACAATCTGCAGTGCTAGGGGACTAGCCGATGAAGAAATACATCCTGGCCCTTGACCAGGGCACCACCAGTTCGCGCGCCATCCTGTTCGACCAGCAGGGGCAAATCCACGGCAGCGCGGCGCTGGAATTCCCGCAGCACTATCCCCAGCCCGGCTGGGTCGAGCACGATCCCAACGAAATCTGGAACAGCCAGCTCACCGTGGCCCGCAAGGTGCTGCACGACCACCATGTCGATGCGCAGCAGGTGCTGGCCATCGGCATCGCCAACCAGCGCGAAACCACCGTGGTGTGGGACCGCAAGACCGGCGAGCCGATCGCGCCCGCCATCGTCTGGCAGGACCGCCGCACCGCCGACATCTGCGACCAGCTGCGCGCCGCCGGCAAGGCCAGGCTGATCGCCGAGTGCACCGGCCTGGAGCTGGACGCCTATTTTTCCGCCACCAAGATCAAATGGCTGCTGGACCACGTGCCCGGCGCGCGCGAGCGGGCCCGCCACGGCGCGCTGGCCTTCGGCACCATCGATTCCTGGCTGGCCTGGAAGCTGTGCGGCGTGCACGTCACCGACGTCAGCAACGCCGCCCGCACCATGCTGTTCAATATCCACCTGATGCGCTGGGACGCGGACCTGCTGGCGCTGTTCGACATTCCCGAGCAGATGCTGCCGCAGGTTGTGTCCTCCAGCGAGGAAGTCGGCGTCACGCGCGCGGCGCTGTTCGGCGGCGAGATCCCCGTGGCCGGCATCGCGGGCGACCAGCAGGCCGCCACTTTCGGCCAGGCCTGCCACGCGCCGGGCATGGTCAAGAACACCTACGGCACCGGCTGCTTCATGCTGATGCATGCGGGCGGCCACGCCGCCGTCTCCCACAACCGGCTGCTGTCCACGGTGGGCTGGCGCGTGGACGGGCGCACCGACTATCTGCTCGAAGGCAGCGTCTTCATGGGCGGCGCCACCGTGCAATGGCTGCGCGACGGGCTGGGCATCATCAAGCAGTCGAGCGACGTCGAGGCGCTGGCCGGCAGCGTGCCCGACAGCGGCGGCGTGCTGCTGGTGCCGGCCTTCACCGGCCTGGGGGCGCCGCACTGGGACCCTTACGCGCGCGGCACGCTGGCCGGCATGACGCGCGGCACCAGCGCCGCGCACATCGCCCGCGCGGCGGTCGAATCGATTGCCTACCAGAGCGCCGAGCTGCTGGCCGCCATGCAGAAGGACGTGGCCGCCTCGCACCGCGCCATCCCCGTCACCGAAGTGCGGGCCGACGGCGGCGCCGCCCGCAACGACCTGCTGATGCAGTTCCAGGCCGACCTGCTGGGCGTGCCGGTGCTGCGTCCCAAGGTGACCGAAACCACCGCGCTGGGCGCGGCCTATCTGGCCGGGCTGGCGGTCGGCTTCTGGGAATCGAAGGAAGAAATCGCCGCGCAATGGCAGTGCGAGCGCCGCTTCGAGCCGGCCATGGCGGCCGATCAGCGCGCCGCGCTGCTGGGGCGCTGGTCTCGCGCCGTCGAGCGCGCCAAGGGTTGGGAGGCGCCGCTCTGATGGCCAAGCACCTGCTGATCGAAGGCCGCGTGCAGGGCGTCGGCTACCGCGCCTCGTTCGCGGACGAAGCCGAGTCCCTGGGCCTCTCGGGCTGGGTTCGCAACCGCCGCGACGGCTCCGTCGAGGCCGCCGTTGATGGCAACGCGGAGGCAGTCGAGGCCATCATCCAGTGGTCCAAACGCGGCCCGCCCGCCGCCCGCGTGCACCAGGTCGCCGTGACCGATTTGGAAGCTCCGCCATCCCCCGGCCGCGAGTTCAAGATTTTGCCGACGCAATAGCAGATCGTTTTGATAGATGCCTGCTCGCATATCATTCTCGAAGCTATTTACTTACTCTATGGTGGATTCATCCGTTCGGCTGCCAATTGGAGTTCTTGCCGATGGAAGTCGGCACGTACATGGCTTGCTCGAAATTGAAATTTCAGGTCGTGTGTTACCCGCTATGGGTTTTTGGGGCCCCGATGATGTGTGCTTCAATACTTGGGCCGAGGAACTGTCGCGGATCCTGTTAACACTCGGCTGCCACGAGGCTGCGACGTACACCTTTGACGAAGGTGAGCAGGGGCAACCGGCTTATGAATTTAGAAGGGAAGGGGACACACTATTGGTATCCGTCGTTTCGTCGCTGCTTTCTGAAGCTGAAGGCGATTCGTCGTTCAAGGAAGTGAAGTGCCGTTGGGGTGAGTTTGTCTTAGCCGCCTCGAATTTCTTCTCTGCTTTTCATTCCGCCCTCATTGAACAATGTCCCGATGCCGGTCCGATTTGGTGGAATTCCAACGTGCCGGCAGACATGGATTTCAGGTGATTTTCAGTTCCAGATTCTTTCCGAGTGCAAGCATGGCCTGCTCAATGGTGTCGATCTTTGTCGCGTGCCGCAAGTCCATGATCCGGTTGACATATTGGGGCAGGGAGTTCATCCGGCGTGCCAGCTCCGACGGCCCTACTTCCTGTGCAAGCATTTCATTGAGTAGCAGGATTTTGGATGTGACACTCAGTGGGAGAGAGATCATTCGCTCTCCCGGTTCGGGCGCTGACGGCATCGGGACGCGGCGTTTATCTTCAAAGTAGAAGTCCATGGACGAAATGAGGGCGTCTTGCGCCATGTCCAATGCCTCTGCTTCAGTGTCGCCTTGGGTGATAGCTTCCGGGATGTCGCGGAAAGTGACCACAAATCCAATCTGGTCAGGGATAAAAATTGCCGGGTAGCGCATGAGGATCCTTTCGGCTCTACTTTAATTTCAATTGCTTCTTGACCGCCTCAATCAGCCAAGTTTTGAGCTCTGCTGAAGGATGTCGTGGGAGGACACTAACTTCACCATGCAAGTAGACCTTCAGGTGCTTCTTTCCATGTTTGAACGTCGCACCATGCTGGCTCAGCCATTTGACGAATTCGCTTTGCTTCATCGCCTCTCCTTAGATTAATCAAAAATGATTAAAGACGCTAGGGCTTTTCTCGTCTTACATGGCAGCGTAGCGAACTGCTTGGAATAAAGCTTGAGCGGAATCAATGCGCGATGCGGCTAGAGTGGCCAGCGAACATTTACAAGGATTAATACACGCTCGCGCGGTGCCGGGACTAGACTGGAATCCCGATCTTCACTTTGCGAAGGAGATGCCGTGAGCGATGCGTATGCCAGGGAGAACACCGGCTTGCTGCTGGTGGACCCGTACAACGATTTCCTCAGCCACGGCGGCAAGCTGTGGCCGCTGGTGGAAAAGATCGCCAAGGAGCAGGACCTGCTGGCGCACATGAAGCGGATACTGGATACGGCCCGCAGCAGCGGCATCCAGGTGTTCTACGTACCGCACCACCGCTCGGAGCCCGGCGACTACAAGAAATGGAAATTCCCCACGCCTTACCAGCTGCGCAGCGCGGCGGCGCAGGTGTTTGCCAAGGATACCTGGGGCGGCGAGTGGCATCCGGACTTCCAGCCGCAGGAGGGCGATGTGATGATCAAGGAGCACTGGGCGCAGAGCGGCTTTGCGAACACCGACCTGGATCAGCAGCTGAAACAGCACGGGGTGCAAAAGGTGATCCTGATCGGCCTGCTGGCCAATACCTGCCTGGAGGGCACGGGGCGCTTCGCGATGGAGCTGGGCTACCACGTGACGCTGGTGAAGGATGCGACCGCCGCCTTCACCCACGAGATGCTGCGCGCCGCGCACGAGTTCAACGGCCCGACCTATGCCAGCGAAATCCTGACAACGGCGGAATTGCTGGACCGCGTGCGCGCCTGAAGCGCCATGCCTGCCGCTGCTGCCCCTATGCGCCCAGCAGCGGTAGGAAGCTCTTGCTGAGCGGGACGGTGGCGGCCGCCAGCAGGGTTTGCAGGGTGATCAGCGCCGCCATCAGGCGGGCGTCGCCGCCCAGTTGCCTGGCCATGATGTAGGCGTTGGGCGCGGTGGGCAGGGCGCAGAAGAACACCGCTGCCAGCGCCACCGGGCCGCCTATGCCGAACAGCAGGCACACTTTGGCCGCCACCAGCGGCATCAGCAGCAGCTTCAATGCCGAGGTCCAGCCCAGCGCCACCGGCCGCAGGCCTTGCAGCGAAAACACCAGGCCGCTGCCCACGCAGACCAGGCCCAGGCACAGTGCCGCCTTGCCGAGGATGTCCAGCGTGTTCATCAGGGCCAGCGGCAGCGCCACGCCGGACAAACTCACCAGCATGCCGCTCAGCGTGGACAGGATGATGGGGTTGCGGGCCAGCGTCTGCGCCACCTTGGCGTAATCGGTCTGGCTGCCGCTCCACCACGACAGCGCGATGATAGACAGCATATTCACCACCGGCAGGCACAGCGCGAGCGCCAGCATGACCAGCGCGGCGGTCTTGGCGTCGAAGAACAGCGAGGACACCGCCAGTCCGAAATAGGTATTGGGCCGCATGGCGCCCTGCAGCACGGAGGAGCGGCTGGCGTCCGGCAAGCCGCGCGCGAAGGGCATGGCCACAAGCGCGACGATGATGATGATGAAGGTCGGCAGCAGGGTCGCCAGGGCCAGCTGGCCCACCTGTCCGCCGCCGAAGCTGAGGCGGGCGGTGCCGGCGAACAGCAGGGCGGGGAAGGCGATGTTGTACGAGAACTTTTCCACCGAGGGGAAAAATGCCTCCGGCAGCCATTCGTAATGGCGGATGGCCACGCCCAGCAGGATGATGAGGAAAACGGGAAGGATGGAAGCAAGCATGCAGAAGCATACACCGGCGGCGGTCAGGGCGTGGCGGTGCCGGTTTGTTCCGCCAATTGCTGCATCGCAGCAATTTGGCATGTCGGATTTTACGAAATTTGCCAACTGTGGAATATACGTAGATTGCCAATTGTGAAATATTACTATGCTGCATCGCAACATAAGCAGGAAATTTTGCGATGCAGTAGTATGTTGCCTTCTGGAAAAATATGTTATGTAAAAGGTATGATATGAATTGGCTGCAAAGACTCAAGTTGTCCACCAAGCTGGGCCTGGCGTTCGCCGCCGTGCTGGCGCTGACGGTGGGCGTAGGCGTGTTTTCCATCCTCAAGCTGGCCCAGGTCAACGCCACTGCCGGGGAGCTGTCTTCGCGCTGGATGCCCAGCATGCGCGCGGTGCAGGACATCAAGTCGCAGATCGCCCGCGTGCGCACCCGCGAGTTCCAATACATTATTTCGACCGAGCAGGCCGATATGGACAAGTACGACAAGGTGATCGCGGCCGACCTGGTGGAGCTGGGCAAGATGCAGGCGGCGTATGTCGAGCTGCTGGCCACGCCGGAGGAGAAGGCGCTGTATGCCGGCTTCGTCGCCATGTGGGAACGCTATATGGCGGAGGACGTGAAGATACGCGCCGCCGCCCGCGCCAATGACGACGCCGCCGCCAAGGCCTTGATACGGGGCGAGTCGAACAAGCTCATCGTGGCGCTGCGCGCCCAGGTCGACAAGCTGGTGGACCTGTACGGCGAAGGCGGCGTGGACGCCGCCCGCCACGGCGCCGAAGTCTATGCCTCGGCGCGCGTGTGGATTATTTCGCTGCTGGCCGCCAGCGTGGCCCTGGGCGCGCTGGGCGCCGCCCTGATCACCCGCTGGCTGACGCGCCGCCTGGGCGGCGAGCCGGAGTACGCGGCCGAGATCGCCGGCCGCATCGCCGCCGGCGAACTGTCGGTCGAGGTGCGCACCGCGCCCGGCGACAGCGGCAGCCTGCTGCTGGCCATGGGAAGCATGCGCGAAAGCCTGGCCAATATCGTCGGCCAGGTGCGCGTGGCCACCGACACCATCGCCAGCGCCTCGGACCAGATCGTGGCCGGCAACCTGGACCTGTCGGCCCGCACCGAGCAGCAAGCCAGCTCGCTGGAGGAGACCGCCGCCGCGATGGAGGAGCTGACCACGGCCGTGAAGCACAATTCGGCCAGCGCGCGCCAGGCCAACCAGCTGGCGCTGGACGCGTCCGGCATCGCTGAAAAAGGCGGCGCCGTGGTGGGGCAGGTGGTGGAGACCATGGGCAGCATCAATGCCTCGGCCCGCAAGATCGTCGACATTATCGGCGTCATCGACGGGATTGCCTTCCAGACCAATATCCTGGCCCTGAACGCGGCCGTGGAAGCGGCCCGCGCGGGCGAGCAGGGGCGCGGCTTTGCCGTGGTGGCGACCGAAGTGCGCAGCCTGGCGCAGCGCTCGGCCGCCGCCGCCAAGGAGATCAAGACCCTGATCGGCGATTCGGTGAACCAGGTGGAGGCGGGCAGCATGCTGGTGAGCCAGGCCGGCGAAACCATGCATGAAGTGGTGCAGAGCGTGCGCCGGGTGACGGCCATCATGGGCGAGATCACCGTGGCCGGTCAGGAGCAGAGCGCCGGCATCGAGCAGGTGAACCGCGCCATCGCCGAGATGGATGCGGTGACCCAGCAGAACGCTGCGCTGGTGGAGGAGGCCACCGCCGCCTCGCAAAGCATGCGCACCCAGGCCGGCGGCCTGGACGCCCTGGTCAGCATTTTCACGCTCGAGGGCGCCGGTTCCGCGCGCCCCGTCCCGCCCCGCGCCGCACCGCGCCGTGCCGCGCCCCAGGCGCAGCCGCCGGCGCTGCGCCGCGCCGCCTGATTCGCGGCCTCCGCTGCTGCAATGCGCCCCTTCCCGGGGCGCAAACAGGCGCGCCTCCGGCGTGCCTTTGCGTATAATATGGACAGGTTCAGCCCGCACCGCCGGGCTTAAAATTGTCTATACAAGTTGTCGCGATTGCAGTCAGAAGGAAAAGTTCAGCACTGGTTTGATCCCAAGATTCTCCGTCCTGCCTGACCGCGCGCAAAGCGCGGCAGAGTGCCAAATCCCACAGAAAATCACCCTCCCGTCCGCCCCTGCCGAGCTTGCTTGGCGATGCCTGCCGTTGTTGTCGATTTGCTACGGCGCTGTTGTCTGATGGCAACCTTATGGTTATTTTTCAATTTTTTCTTGACATCTTTTTCGCCCTGAGACTAGCCCCAAGCAGCGGAAGATTGATGAGATAGCACTTTCAGTATCGGATGTAAGTCTCTAATTTCACGACACATTTTTACTTGAGCTTGCATCAAGGAACGACGCTAAGTCCTTAATTTCATTAATAAAATCCCTGTTTTTCCAATTGGAAAGCGCTTGACCACTATCTTTCCATCCTCTAAAGTGGGCAACTGTGTGAAAAAGTGTAGTTTTGTGGGATTTTCCGCCCTCTTTTTCAGCCCCACTACTTAAAAGGTAATACGTGTTTCAAGGCGCTTCCGCGATCACTCTCGATGCGAAAGGCAGGATGTCCATTCCGGCCAAGCATCGCGACGCACTGGCTATCCAGTGCGAAGGACGCCTCACGCTTACCAAACACCCGGACGGCTGCCTGCTGATGTACCCGCGCCACGTGTGGGAAGCCAAGCGCGACCAGATCGCGGCCTGGCCGATGTCGGCCCGCGGCTGGCAGCGCATTCTGCTGGGCAACGCCAGCGACGTGGAAATGGACTCGGCCGGCCGCATCCTGGTGGCGCCCGAGCTGCGCGATGCCGTCGGCCTGGGCCGCGAGGTCGTGCTGTCGGGCATGCTGACCCATTTCGAGATCTGGGATCCGGCCCGCCGTGCCGAAAACGAGCAGCAAACCATCGACGTCGGCATGCCCGACGCGCTTTCCGATTTTTCTTTCTAAGGCCCGCCCAAAATGACTTCAGTTGCGGTGCCAGAATTCCAGCATCGTACGGTGCTGCTAGATGAGGCGGTGGACGCGCTCCAGTTGCATGGCGAGCGCGCCAACGGCCTCTATATAGACGGCACTTTCGGCCGTGGCGGCCATAGCCGCCTGATCCTGTCGCGCCTGGGCGCGCAAGGCCGCCTGCTGGCCTTCGACAAGGACCTGCAGGCCATCGCCACCGCCGAACAAATCACCGATCCCCGTTTCCAGATCGTGCACGACAGTTTCGCCACCATGGCCGAAGCGCTGCGGGAGCGCGCCATGCCCAAGGTGGACGGCGTGCTGCTGGACCTGGGCATCTCTTCGCCGCAGGTGGACGACGCCGCCCGTGGCTTCAGTTTCCGCAACGATGGTCCGCTTGACATGCGCATGGATACCACCCGGGGCCAGTCGGCTGCGGAGTGGCTGGCTACCGAAACAGTAGAGACACTGGAAAAGGTGATAAAAGAATATGGGGAAGAACGGTTTGCTTTTCAGATTGCAAAGGCGATTGTTGCTCGCCGGGCAGTCGAGCCAATTTCAACCACACGACAGCTTGCCGGTATCGTGGCAGGGGCGGTCAAGACCCGTGAAAAGGGCAAGGACCCGGCCACCCGGACTTTTCAGGCTATCCGGATTCACATCAATAAGGAGCTTGAGGATCTCGAAGCCGGACTGACCCACGCCTACGATTGCGTGGCGCCCGGCGGCATCCTGGCCATCATCAGCTTCCACTCGCTGGAAGACCGCATGGTCAAGCGCTTCTTCGCGTCCAAGGCCAATGTGCCGCAGCCGGACCGCCGCCTGCCGATCCGCGCGGTGGACCTGCCGCAGCCGGAGCTCAAGCTGCTGGCCAAGATCAAGCCGTCCGACGCCGAAGTGGACGCCAACCCGCGCGCGCGCTCGGCGGTGATGCGCGTGGCGCGCCGCCTGCCGTATGACGACAAGGCGGCTGCGTGAGTTTCAAGATCAACCTCGTCCTGGCGGCCTTCCTGGTCGGCTGCGCGCTCTCGCTGGTGAACGCGCAGTACCAGGCGCGCCATCTGTTTATCGACCTGGAGCGCGCGCAAGCGAAGGCGCGCCAGCTCGATATCGACTGGGCGCAGCTGCAGCTGGACCAGTCCAAGCTGGGCAAGCACGCCCGTATCGAGGAAATCGCCCGCCGCGACCTGAACATGACTCAGCTCACGCCGAACCGCACGCAGTACCTGACGCAAGGGGATAAGTGATGCGGGCAGGCGGCGGAGCAAACAGCGCACGCGTGGCACGCTCGAAGGGCATGCCATTCTCGAAAAGCCCGATGCTGGCGGTCAGCCTGCCGCCGTGGCGTTCGCGCGTGGTGCTGTTCGTGCTGTTCGCCGCTTTCGCCGCGCTGGCCGTGCGCGCCCTGTGGCTGCAAGGCGTGTCGACCCAGTTCCTGCAGAAGCAGGGCGAGGCGCGCTACGCCTTTACGCTGGAGCTGCCCGCCACGCGCGGCAAGATCACCGACCGCAACGGCCAGGTGCTGGCCTCGTCCGTTCCGGTGAAAGCCATCTGGGCGATACCGGACGACGTGCTGGCCGCGCCGCCCGAAAAAATCCGCGCACTGGCGGCCCTGCTCGAAATGAACGAGGCCGACCTGCGCAAGAAGCTCGATTCCGACCGCGACCTGGTCTACCTGAAACGCCAGGTGGAGATGGACGTGGCGGCCAAGATCGCCGAGCTGAAAATCGAAGGCATCGAGGCGCGCAAGGAATACAAGCGCTTCTACCCGCAGGGCGAAGTGATGACCCACGTGGTGGGCTTCACCAACGTGGAGGACGTGGGCCAGGAGAGCATGGAGCTGGCGCAGCAGAAAACCCTGCAGGGCGCCACCGGCAGCCGCCGCGTGATCAAGGACCGCCTGGGCCACATCGTCGAGGACGTGGGCTCCATCCACGAGCCGCACGACGGCAAGGACCTGACGCTGTCGGTGGACAGCAAGATCCAGTACATCGCCTACACCCAGCTCAAGGGCGCGGTGGAGAAGTTCAAGGCCAAGGCCGGCGGCGCGGTGGTGCTGGACGTGCACACCGGCGAAGTGCTGGCGCTGGCCAACTACCCGAGCTACGACCCGAACGACCGCCGCTCGCTGACCGGCGCGCAGCTGCGCAACCGCGTCATGACCGACACCTTCGAGCCCGGCTCCACGCTGAAACCCATCACCGTGGCGCTGGCGCTGGACAGCGGCCGCGTGAACCCGAATTCCTATATCGACACCGGCGCCGGCAAGTACACCATCCTGGACCGCACCATCAGCGACACCAAGGGCCACGGCGTGATCAATGTGCAGCAGATTATCGAAATGTCGTCCAATATCGGCACCTCGAAAATCGCGCTCAGCATGCCCTCGCAGGAGATGTGGGAGATGTTCACCAAGGTCGGCTTCGGCCAGCAGCCGAAGTGGGGCTTCCCCGGCGCGGTGGCCGGCCGCGTGCGTCCCTACAAATCGTGGCGTCCCATCGAGCAGGCCACCATGAGCTACGGTAACGGCATTTCCGTGTCGCTGATCCAGCTGGCGCGCTCCTACATGATGTTTGCGCGTAACGGCGACACCATTCCGCTGTCCTTCCAGAAGGTGACGGAGCCGCCGGTGGGCCAGCAGATCATCAAGCCCAAGACCGCCGAGCAGATGCGCGCCATGCTGGAGACCGTGGTGTCCGGCAAGGACGGCACGGCCAAGCAGGCACAGATTCCAGGCTACCGCGCAGGCGGCAAAACCGGCACCGCCTACAAGGTGGAAAACGGCCGCTACGCCATGCCGCGCAAATACATCGGCTCCTTCGTCGGCATGGTGCCGATGTCGAATCCGCGCTTCATCATCGCTGTCATGATCGACGAACCTACGCAGGGCGGCCACTACGGCGGCCAGGTCGCGGCGCCCACTTTCGCCGCCGTTGCGGCCAATGCGCTGCGTTCGCTGAACGTTCCGCCGGATTCGTCCGTCACTGAAATTGTCATCCCTGCCGACGGCGGGGCGGACGTAATGTAAGAGCGACCATGACACCTAACGAAATCAGCAACTGGATCAAGCAGACTGCCCCGAATGGGCAACTGGTCTCGGATTCGCGCCGCGTGAAAGCGGGCGACGTGTTCTTCGCCTATCCCGGCGACGGCAAGGACGGACGCGCCTACATCGCCGCCGCCATCGGGCAGGGCGCCGCCGGCATCGTCTACGAAGAGCAGGGTGCGCAGGCCTGGCCGTGGGACGCGGCGTGGCCCGTGCCGCGCCTCGCCGTCAGGGACCTGAAGCGCCGCTCCGGCCCCGTCGCGCAGGCCTTCTACAACTACCCGGACGCCAGCATGTACACCGTGGCCGTCACCGGCACCAACGGCAAGACTTCCTGCGCCGTGTGGCTGGGCCAGGCGCTGAGCCGCCTGGGCGACCTGACCGCCGTCATCGGCACGCTGGGCGTGGGCATGTCGCGCGCGCGCGGCGAAGTGGAGTTCGACCCCACCGGCTACACCACGCCGGACGCCGTGCTGCTGGCGCAGAAGCTGGCCGAAACGCGCGACCTGGGCGCCACCGCACTGGCCATCGAAGTCACTTCCATCGGCCTGGACCTGGGCCGCACCGACGGCATGCATTTCGACGTGGCGCTGTTTACCAACCTCACGCGCGACCACCTGGACCACCACGGCACCATGGAAGCCTACGAGGCGGCCAAGACCAAGCTGTTCGACAGCCCCGGCCTGCAAGCGTCGGTGGTGAACCTGGACGACGCCATGGGGCGCCGCCTGGCGGACCGCATCACGGCGCGCAAGGACCGCGTGGTCGGCTACACGCTGCGCGACGCGGCCGAGCTGCCGGACCTGCCGGGCGTGGACATGCTGCGCGCCAGCCAGCTGCGCACCCGCAGCGCCGGCACCGAATTCCACCTCGACACGCCGCAAGGCAGCACGCTGGTGAAGACCCACCTGGTGGGCCAGTTCAACATCAGCAACGCGCTGGCCGTGCTGGGCGCGCTGCTGGTCAAGGGCGCCACCCTGCGCGCCGCCGTGGAGGCCATCGAAGGCCTGACCTCGGCGCCGGGCCGCATGCAGCAGATCGGCGGCAACGAGGCGCCCATGGTGGTGGTGGACTACGCGCACACGCCGGACGCGCTGGAGAAAACCCTGGAAACGCTGCGCGTCGTGGCGCAGGAGCGCGGCGGCCAGCTGTGGTGCGTGTTCGGCTGCGGCGGCGACCGCGATCCGGGCAAGCGCCCGCAGATGGGCCGCGTGGCGCAGATCGCCGAGCACGTAGTGGTCACCAGCGACAATCCCCGCAGCGAAGACCCGCACGCCATCATTGAACAGATTATCGCGGGCATGGACGCCAGCCATCCCACGTCCGTATTCCAGGCTATCGATGACCGCGCCGCCGCCATCCTGTCGGCCATCAAGCACGCCGCCAAGCCGGACGTGATCCTGCTGGCGGGGAAGGGCCATGAGCCCTACCAGGAAATCAAGGGCCGCAAGATTCCGTTCTCGGACGCGGACCACGCCCAGCTGGCGCTGTCGGCCCGCCTCACCATGATGAGGACGAATTGATGCACGCAACACTGGCCCAGCTGCTGGCGGCGATTCCAGGCGCGACGCTGTTCCCTGGCGCCGCGTCCGGCGCCGTCGCCTTCGACGGCGTCTCCACCGACAGCCGCAGCACGCCCGCCGGTTCGCTGTTCGTCGCCCTGCGCGGCGAGAACTTTGACGCGCACGACTTCCTGCTGGACGGCTCCAACGCCGTGGCGGGCAAGGGCGTGGCGGCCGTCGTCGCCGAGCGCCTGCCGCAGGGCTGGACCCTGCCGGCCCTGCTGGTTCCGGATACGCTGGCGGCGCTGGGCCGCATCGCCAATTACTGGCGCAAGCAGTACGCGCTGCCCGTCATCGGCGTCACCGGCAGCAACGGCAAGACCACGGTCAAGGAAATGATCGCCTCCATCCTGGCGGCGGCGCATGGCGAAGACGGCCGCCTGGCCACGCGCGGCAACCTGAATAACGAAATCGGCGTGCCGCTCACGTTGTTCCGCCTGGACGCGGCGCACCAGTCGGCCGTGATTGAGCTGGGCATGAACCATCCCGGCGAGATCGGCCGCCTGAGCGCCATCGCCGAACCCACCATCGCCCTGGTGAACAACGCCCAGCGCGAGCACCAGGAATTCATGCACACCGTGGAAGCGGTGGCGCGTGAAAACGGCGCCGTGCTGGCCGGGCTGCCTGCGGACGGCGTGGCCGTATTCCCGCAGCACGACGAATTCACGCCGGTGTGGCGCGAGCTGGCCGCCGGCCGCGCCACGCTGACCTTCGGCCTGAGCAAGGAAGCCAATGTCTCCTGCACCTACCGCGCGGGCGACTTCGGCAACCAGATGTTCATTACCGTGCGCGAGAGCGAAGGCGATCCGCTGCAGTTCTTCGTCGCGCTGCAGGCGGCGGGCGAACACAACGTGCTGAACGCGCTGGCCGCCGTGGCCTGCACCTACGCTGCCGGCATAGGCGCCGAGCATATCAAGCTGGGACTGGACATTTTTGCGCCCGTCAGCGGCCGCCTGCAGAAAAAGGCCGCGCTGAACGGCGCCGTCGTCATCGACGACAGCTACAACGCCAACCCGGACTCCGTGCGCGCCGCCATCGACGTGCTGGCCAAAGCGCCCGCGCCGCGCGTGCTGGTGCTGGGCGACATGGGCGAAGTGGGCGCGCAGGGCCGCGAGTTCCATGAGGAGATCGCCGCCTACGCCGCCGGCAAGAACCTGGAACACGTCCTCGTCACAGGGGAGCTGGCGCGCCACATGGGCGGCGCTGGCGGGGCGGACAAGGTCCGTCATTTTGAAGAATTCGACGCGCTGCTCGCTGCCGTGGACGCAGCAGCAACGCCGGATGCAACCGTATTGATCAAGGGCTCCCGCTTCATGAAAATGGAACGGGTCGTGCAGCATTTGATTGGATCGCAACAAGCTAACAAAGGAACTCACTAATCATGCTGCTCTGGCTCGCACAAATGTTCCAGGACGACTTCGGTCCCCTGCGCGTATTCAACTTCATCACCGCGCGCGCGGTGTTCGCCACCATCACGGCGCTGGTCATCGGCCTGTGGGCCGGCCCGTCCGTGATCCGCAAGCTGAGCGCCATGAAGTACGGCCAGGCCGTGCGCACCGACGGTCCGCAGACCCATTTGAAAAAACACGGCACGCCCACCATGGGCGGCGTGCTGCTGCTGATCGCCATCGGCGTGTCCACGCTGCTGTGGTGCGACTGGTCGAACCGCCTGATCTGGCCGGTCATCGTGGTCACCATCGGCTTCGGCGCGGTGGGCTGGGTGGACGACTACCGCAAGGTGGTGCGCCAGGACCCTGAAGGCATGCGCTCGGGCGAAAAATACTTCTGGCAGTCGCTGGTCGGCATAGGCGCAGCCTTGTACCTGGCGTTCTCGGTGTCCGCACCGACGCCGGCCAAGGTGTTCGAGCTGTTCTTCGCCTGGGTGCAGTCCGGCTTCTCCATGGACCTGCCGCCCAAGGCCGACCTGATCGTGCCCTTCTTCAAGACCATCAGCTACCCGCTGGGCGTGTGGGGCTTTATCGCGCTGACCTACTGCGTCATCGTCGGCACCAGCAACGCCGTGAACTTTACCGACGGCCTCGATGGCCTGGCCATCATGCCGACCGTGATGGTGGGCTCGGCGCTCGGCCTGTTCGCCTACCTGACCGGCAGCACCGTGTACGCCAAATACCTGTTCATTCCGCACATTCCCGGCGCCGGCGAACTGATTATCTTCTGCGGCGCCATGGCGGGGGCGGGCCTGGCCTTCCTCTGGTATAACACCCACCCCGCGCAGGTGTTCATGGGCGACGTGGGCGCGCTGGCGCTGGGCGGCGCGCTCGGCACCATCGCCGTCATCGTGCGCCAGGAAATCGTGCTGTTCATCATGGGCGGCATCTTCGTGGCGGAAACCGTGTCCGTGATTATCCAGGTGGGCTGGTTCAAATACACCAAGAAGCGCTACGGCACCGGCCGCCGCGTCTTCCTCATGGCGCCGCTGCACCACCACTTTGAACAAAAGGGCTGGAAAGAGACCCAGGTTGTCGTCCGCTTCTGGATCGTGACGATGATGCTGGTACTGGTTGGCCTGTCCACTTTGAAACTGCGCTGATGAGCTACGACGGCAAACGCGTGCTGGTACTCGGGCTGGGCGAATCCGGCCTGGCGATGGCGCTATGGCTGGCCCGTGGCGGCGCGCGCGTGCGCGTGGCCGACACGCGCGCCGAGAGCGCCGTGGCGGACCGCCTGGCCGCCCTGAAAGCCGCCGCGCCGGACGCCGAATTCATCGGCGGCCGCCTGGACATCGCGCTGCTGTACGACACAGACTTCGTCGCCATCAGCCCCGGCCTCGCCCCGCAAGGCGACGTGGCCGACCTGATGCGCGCCGCCGCCGCCGTGAACATCCCAGTGTGGGGCGAGATAGAACTGTTCGCCCAGGCGCTGGCCTCGCTGAAGGAAGAACGCGGCTACGCGCCTAAGGTCATCGCCATCACCGGCACCAACGGCAAGACCACCGTCACCAGCCTGACCGGCCAGCTGTGCCAGCGCGCCGGCTTCAGCGTGCGCGTGGCCGGCAATATCAGCCCGGCCGCGCTGGACGTGCTGCGCGAAGTGATGGAGGCGGATGCGCTGCCGCAGGTTTGGGTGTTGGAGCTGTCCAGCTTCCAGTTGCACACCACCTTCAGCCTGCAGGCGGACGCCGCCACCGTATTGAACGTGACCCAGGACCACCTGGACTGGCACGGCTCGATGGACGCCTACGCCGCCGACAAGGCGCGCATCTTCGGCGCCGCCACCGTGCGCGTGCTGAACCGCGACGACGCCACCGTCATGCGCATGGCCAATCCGGTCGGCGAGAACGTCAGCTTCGGCACCGGCGAGCCGGCGGAAGCGGGCAGCTTCGGCCTGCACAATGAGCGCGGCATCCACTGGCTGGCCACCGCCGTGCCGGACGAGGACGCGGAGCCGCCGAAGAAGCGCAAGAAGAACGATCCGGCCCCGGAACCGGTGGCCACCACCGTCAAGAACCTGATGCCGTCGGACGCGCTGCAGATCCGTGGCCTGCACAACGCCTCCAACGCGCTGGCCGCGCTGGCGCTGTGCCGCGCCATCGGCCTGCCGTTCGCGCCGCTGCTGCACGGCCTGCGCGAATACCGCGGCGAGCCGCACCGCGTCGAGCTGGTGGCCGCCATCGACGGCGTGGAATACTACGACGACAGCAAGGGCACCAACGTGGGCGCCACCGTGGCCGCGCTGAACGGCCTGGGCAAGAGCTTCACCGGCGCCGGCCAGCGTTTGCTGCTGATCGCCGGCGGCGACGGCAAGGGCCAGGCATTCGATCCGTTGGCCGAACCCGTGTCGCGCTACGTGCGCGCGGTGATGCTGATCGGCCGCGACGCGCCGGCGCTGCGCGCCGCGCTGGAGCAGGGCGGCGTGGCGCAAGCCGGCGTCGACCTGGCCGACTGCGGCACCGACCTGCCGTCCGCCGTGCGCCTGGCCGCCAAGCTGGCCAAACCGGGCGACGCCGTGCTGCTGTCGCCGGCCTGCGCCAGCCTGGACATGTTCAAGAACTACGCGCACCGCGCACAGGTGTTCGTCGACACCGTGCGCGACATCGCGCTCGACGCCGGGCAGGAGATCTGATCCATGGCCTTCCAGCTGCCATTCCGCTTCTCCTCTTCCTCCACGGGTTCCACGGCCATAGACAGCCGCGCGCGCCCGTCGAAGATGATGGAGTACGACCAGCTGCTGGTGTGGGTGGTGCTGATTCTCATGCTGCTGGGGATGGTGATGGTGTATTCGGCATCGATCTCGCTGCCGGACTCGCCCAAGTACGCGGCCTACAAGAACAACTACTTCCTGGTGCGCCAGGCCAGCTTTATCGGCATCTCGATACTTGTTGGGCTGATGACCTTCCGCATCCCCGTCGCCGTGTGGCAGCGCACCGCGCCCTATCTGTTCATCGGCACGCTGGTGCTGCTGATGGCGGTGCTGATACCGGGCCTGGGCGTGGTGGTGAACGGCGGCCGCCGCTGGCTGTCGCTGAAGGTGTTCAACTTCCAGCCGTCCGAGCTGATGAAAGTGGTGATCGTGCTGTACGCGGCCGACTACACCGTGCGCAAGCAGGAATACATGCACAAGCTGACCAAGGGCTTCATGCCGATGGCGCTGGCGGTCAGCTTCGTCGGCCTGCTGCTGCTGCTCGAGCCCGACCTGGGCGCGTTCGGCGTGATCGTCTGCATCGCCATGGGCATCCTGTTCCTGGGCGGTATCAACGCGATCTGGTTCGGCGGCATCGGCGCCATGCTGGTGACGATCTTCGTGGCCATCATCGCGCTGTCGAAATTCCGGCGCGACCGTTTCTTCGCCTACCTCAATCCGTGGGAGGAAGACAATGCGCTGAACAAGGCCTACCAGCTGACGCACTCGCTGATCGCTTTCGGGCGCGGCGAGATTTTTGGCGTTGGCCTGGGCGGCAGCCTGGAAAAGCTGCACTACCTGCCGGAAGCGCATACCGACTTCCTGCTGGCGGTGATCGGCGAGGAGCTGGGCCTGGCCGGCGTGCTGTGCGTGGTGGCCATGTTCTACTGGGTGGTCAAGCGCGCCTTCGACATCGGCCGCCAGGCCATCGCCATCGACCAGACCTTCGCCGGCCTCGCGGCCAAGGGCATCGGCATCTGGATCGGCGTGCAGACCTTCATCAACATGGGCGTGAACCTTGGCCTGCTGCCGACCAAGGGCCTGACCCTGCCGCTGATGAGCTACGGCGGCACCGGCATTATGATTAACTGCGTCGGACTCGCGATCCTGCTCCGGATCGACTATGAGAACCGGGTCCTGATGCGCGGCGGCAGAATATGAAACGACTGATGATCATGGCGGCCGGCACCGGCGGCCACATTTTCCCCGGCCTGGCGATCGCGCAGACCATGCGCGCGCGCGGCTGGGAAGTAAGCTGGCTGGGTACCAGCCACGGCATGGAGCAGGAGCTGGTGCCCAAGCACGGCATCGCGATCGACACCATCAACTTCTCCGGCATGCGCGGCAAGGGCATCAAGCACAGCCTGGGCGGCGCGCTGAAGATGCTGGCCGCCTTCGCCGACTGCTTCCGCTTCCTCGGCCAGCGCAAGCCGGACGCGGTGCTGGGCATGGGCGGCTACGTCACCGTGCCGGGCGGCCTGATGGCGCGCCTGCGCGGCGTGCCCATGGTGCTGGTGAACGCGGACGCGGCGCTGCTGCTGTCGAACAAAACGCTGGCGCCGTTCGCCGGGCGCGTGTGCTTCGGCTTCCCGGCCGATTTCGGCGCGGCGGCCAGCAAGGCCGTCGTCACCGGCAACCCGGTGCGCCAGGAGATCCTGGACATGGCCGCTCCCGAAGCGCGCTTCGAGGGCCGCAGCGGCGCCTTGCGCGTGCTGGTGGTGGGCGGCAGCCTGGGCGCCAAGGCCCTGAACGACAACCTGCCCGCAGCGCTGGCGCTGATCCCCGAGGCGCAGCGCCCGGTGGTGACGCACCAGTCGGGCAAAAAGAATATCGACGCCCTGCGCGCGGGCTACGCCGAAGCGGGCGTGCAGGCCAACGTGGTCGACTTCATCGACAACATGGCGCAAGCCTACGCCGAGGCCGACCTGGTGATCTGCCGCGCCGGCGCCATCACCGTGTCCGAACTGACGGCGGCCGGCGTGGCGAGCGTGCTGGTGCCGCTGGTGGCGTCCACCACCAGCCACCAGCGCGACAACGCGCAGTGGATGGCCAAGCAGAACGCCTCCATCCACATGCCGCAGACGGAAATGAATCCGCGCAGCCTGGCAACCCTGCTCGAAACGCTCACGCGCGGCGCCTGCCAGACCATGGCCGTGGCGGCCCGCAAGGCGGGCAAGCGCGACGCGAACAACGCGATCGCACAAGTACTGGAAGAACTAACATGAAGCACAAAGTCAAAAACATACACTTCGTCGGCATCGGCGGCAGCGGCATGAGCGGCATCGCCGAAGTGCTGCTCACGCTGGGCTACAACGTCTCGGGCTCGGACCTGGGCGCCAACGCCGTCACGCAGCGCCTGATCGACATGGGCGCCACCGTGCACCAGGGCCACGCGGAAAGCCATATCGGCAACGCCGACGCGGTGGTCACGTCCACCGCCGTCAAGGCCGACAATCCGGAAGTGGTGGCGGCGCGCGCGCGCAAGATCCCCATCGTCCCGCGCGCGGTGATGCTGGGCGAACTGATGCGCCTGAAGCGCGGCATCGCCATCGCCGGCACGCACGGCAAGACCACCACCACCAGCCTGGTGGCGTCCGTGCTGGCGCAGGGCGGCCTGGACCCGACCTTCGTCATCGGCGGCCGCCTGACCGCTGCCGGCGCCAACGCCAAGCTGGGCACCGGCGACTACCTGGTGGCGGAAGCGGACGAGTCGGACGCGTCCTTCCTGAACCTGACGCCGATGATAGAAGTCATCACCAACATCGACGCCGACCATATGGAAACGTATGAGCACGACTTCGAAAAACTGAAGCAGGCCTTCGTCCACTTCACGCACCGCCTGCCGTTCTACGGCCGCGCCATGCTGTGCATCGACGACGTGCATGTGCGCAGCATCATCCCGCATGTGACCAAGCCGATTACCACCTACGGCTTCAGCGAGGACGCCGAAGTGCGCGCCGTGAACGCGCGCGCCGTGGGCGTGCAGATGCATTTCACCGTGCTGCAGGAAGGCTATCCGGACCTGGACGTGGTGCTCAACCAGCCCGGCATGCACAACGTACTGAACGCCTGCTCGGCGGTCGCCATTGCGCGCGAGATCGGCATCGAGGACAGCGCCACGCAGGCCGGCCTGGCGGGCTTTGCGGGCGTGGGCCGCCGCTTCACGCGCTACGGCGAGACCGCCATCCAGGGCGACCAGGCCAAGGGCACCTTCGCGCTGGTGGACGATTTCGGCCACCACCCGGTGGAAACGGAAGTCACGCTGGCCGCCGCGCGCGCCGCGTATCCGGGCCGCCGCCTGGTGCTGGCTTTCCAGCCGCACCGCTACAGCCGCACGCGCGACCTGTTCGAGGACTTCGCCCGCGTGCTCTCCAGCGTGGACGTGCTGGTGCTGGCCGACGTGTACGCGGCCGGCGAGCAGCCCATCGTGGCGGCCGACGGCCGTTCGCTGGCGCACGCCATCCGCGCGCGCGGCAAGGTCGAGCCGGTGTTCGTGGAGAACATCGCCGACATGGCGGAAACCATCATGAACGTGGTGCGCGACGGCGACGTCGTGCTCACCATGGGCGCAGGCTCGATCAGCGGCGTCCCTGCAAAACTGTCTACTTACACGAAGGCCTAAGAAGTGAACGCGACCCAATTCCTCTCCGCGCAAGAAGCGCAAGCTTTCGGCAAAGTCGGCGTGCTGTTCGGCGGCCGTTCGGCCGAGCGCGATGTGTCCATCATGTCCGGCTCCGGCGTGCTGGCCGCGCTGCAAAGCCAGGGCATAGACGCCCACGCCTTCGACCCGGGCCAGCGTTCCCTGGCCGAGCTGGCCGCTGAAAACTTCGACCGCGTGTTCATTGCGCTGCACGGCCGCTTCGGCGAAGACGGCAGCCTGCAAGGCGCGCTGGAACTGCTGGGCATTCCCTACACCGGCAGCGGCGTGATGGCCAGCTCGGTGGGCATGGACAAGATCACCACCAAGATCCTGTGGCTGGCCGAACACCTGCCAACGCCGAAGTACGCGGTGCTCAACGCGAACTCGGACCTGGACAAAGTGGCGGCCAGCCTGGGCCTGCCGCTGATCGTCAAGCCGCCGCACGAAGGCTCGACCATCGGCATCACCAAGGTGGAGCAGGCGGCCGGTTTCAAGGCCGCCTACGACATCGCCGCCGCGCTGGACGACTCGGTGCTGGCCGAGGAATTCGTCACCGGCCGCGAATTTACCGTCGCCGTCCTGGGCACCGGTGTCAACGCGCGCGCACTGCCCATCGTTGAGATCGTCGCGCCGCAGGGCAATTACGACTACCAGAACAAGTACTTCACCGACGACACGCAGTATTTCTGCCCCGCCGTGCTGGACGCGGCCCTGACCGCCGAAATGCAGCGCATCGCCGTGCAGGCTTACCGCTCGCTGGGCTGCGAGGACTGGGGCCGGGTCGACGTGCTGCTGCGCGTGGCCGACAACAAGCCCTTCCTGCTGGAAGTGAACACCTCGCCGGGCATGACCAGCCACTCGCTGGTGCCGATGGCGGCGCGCGCGGAAGGCATCAGCTATGAGCAGCTGTGCGTGGAGATACTGCGCTCGGCTCGACTGAAGATGAAGGGATAAGCGGCATGTGGCAAGACGCGAGAGCCTTGAATGCAACCGCCAGCGGCATTTTTGCCGCGGTGGTGCTGGCTTGCGCGGCTTCCGGCGTGTGGTGGGTGTCGCAGCGGCCAATGTTCAACCTGCGCGCGATCCGCGTGGAGACCATGGACCAGGCGGACCTGCGCCATGTGAACCACCTGACGCTGCAAGCGGGAACCTCGGGCCGCATCCGGGGCAACTTCTTCACCACCAATCTGGACTCGGTGCGGCAGGCCTTCGAATCCGTGCCCTGGGTGCGCCGCGCCACGGTGCGCCGCGAATGGCCGGACCAGCTGGTGGTGGCGCTGGAGGAGCACGAGGCGCTGGGCACCTGGGGCGAGGACGGCCGCCTGCTGTCGACCAAGGGCGACGTGTTCACCGCCAACCTGGCCGAGGCGGAGGAAGACCACGAGCTGCCTGCCTTCTCGGGACCGGAAGGCAGCGAGAAGGAAGTGCTGTCGCGCTTCGGCGAACTGAAAGCGTGGTTCGCGCCGGCGCAGCTGGAGCCGCAGGCGCTGGACCTGTCGGGCCGCTACGCGTGGACCGTGAGGCTGGACAACGGCATGAGCGTGGAGCTGGGCCGCGAACAGTCCAAGTCCACGCTGAAGGAAAGGGTGGACCGGCTGGTGGGCATCTGGCCGCAGCTGGCGAACCGGGTGCAGAACATCGAGACGATAGACATGCGGTACCAGAACGGATTGGCGCTCAGCGCAACGGGTTTGAAGATTCCGCCAGAAGTTAAGAAAACCAAGTAAAGCAGGCAAAACAGATGACAAAAGATGCGAAAAACCTGATCGTCGGCCTCGATATCGGCACCTCCAAAGTGGTGGCCGTGGTGGCCGAGGTGATGGGCGATGGACGCCATGAAGTGATCGGGCTGGGCCAGCACGAGTCCAAGGGCTTGAAGAAGGGCGTGGTGGTCAACATCGAAGCGACCGTCGAGTCCATCCAGCGCGCGCTGGAGGAAGCCGAGCTGATGGCCGACTGCAAGATCCGCAATGTCTACGCCGGCATCGCGGGCAGCCATATCCGCTCCTTCAATTCGAGCGGCATGGTGGCCATCAAGGACAAGGAAGTGACGGCCACCGACGTGGCGCGCGTCATCGAAACGGCCAAGGCGGTTAATATCCCGACCGACCAGCAATTGCTGCACACGGTCCCGCAGGAATTCATCGTCGACAGCCAGGAAGACGTGCGCGAACCGATCGGCATGAGCGGCATCCGCCTGGAGGTGAAGGTGCACATCGTCACCGGCGCGGTGAGCGCGGTGCAGAACATCGTCAAGTGCGTGCGCCGCTGCGGGCTGGAAGTGTCGGACCTGATACTGCAGCCGATGGCGTCGGCCGACGCGGTGCTCACGCCGGACGAGAAGGAACTGGGCGTGGTGCTGATCGACATCGGCGGCGGCACCACCGATGTGGCGGTGTTCTCGGACGGCGCCATCCGCCACACGGCGGTGATACCGATCGCCGGCGACCAGATCACCAACGACATCGCGATGGCGCTGCGCACGCCGACCTCGGAAGCCGAAGAAATCAAGATCCGCTACGGCGTGGCCAAGCAGGTGCTGGCCGATCCGGGCGAGCACCTGGAAGTGCCGGGCCTGGGCGACCGCGGCCCGCGCAACCTGTCGCGCCAGGCGCTGGCAGCGGTGATCGAGCCTCGCGTGGAAGAACTGTTCGCCATGGTGCACCAGGTGGTGCGCGAATCGGGCTACGAAGGCGTGCTGTCGTCGGGCATCGTGCTCACCGGCGGCACCTCCATCATGCCGGGCATGGTGGAAATGGCGGAAGACATTTTCCTGAAACCGGCGCGCATGGGCACGCCGGACTATCGCGGCCAGCTCGCGGACGTGGTGCGCAGCCCGCGCTACGCCACCGTGCTGGGCCTGCTGCTGGAAGCGAAAAAACAGTACCTGCGCGGCCATATCGTTACGCGCCAGGATGGGTCGGTGAAAGCGGTATGGCAGCGCATGAAGGAATGGTTCCTCGGTAATTTCTGAAGTATGTGGTTTTAGTGTTGCATTGGTTTTGACGGTTTTTGAACTTAATATAATTTTTAATTGAAACCGCAGTTTTCAATCCCCAGCTCTCCTAACGATATGAGGACTGGCGATTGAAAACGGCATTCTGATAGGAGCACATCATGGAGTTTGATATGGTCGATAACGCAGCTTTGGGCACCGTCATCAAGGTCGTCGGCGTCGGCGGAGCAGGTGGCAATGCAGTTCAGCACATGATCAACAAGGGCATGAGCGGCGTGGAATTCATCGCCGCCAATACCGACGCGCAAGCGCTGTCGGCCTCGAAGGCCGGCAACATCATCCAGATCGGCGAGACCGGCCTGGGCGCGGGCATGAAGCCGGAAGTGGGCCGCAAGCTGGCCGAGGAATCGCGCGCGCGCATTGAAGACGCGCTGCGCGGCGCGCACATGGTGTTCATCGCCGCCGGCATGGGCGGCGGCACCGGCACCGGCGCCGCTCCCATCGTGGCCGAAGTGGCCAAGGCCATGGGCGCGCTGACGGTGGCGGTGGTATCGAAACCGTTCTCGCACGAAGGCCAGAAGTGCATGGACATCGCCGACGAAGGCCTGGAGCAGCTGGCCGCCAACGTCGACTCGCTGATCGTGATCCTGAACGAGAAGCTGGAAGAGATCTACGAAGACGAATCGCTGATCGAGTGGCTGCAGCACGCCGACGATGTGCTCAACAACGCCGTTGCCGGTATCGCCGAGATCATCAACGTGCCGGGCCACATCAACGTCGACTTCAACGACGTCAAGACCATCATGGGCGAGCAGGGCAAGGCCATGATGGGCACCGCCACCGCCTCCGGCGTGGACCGTGCGCGCATCGCCGCCGAGCAGGCCGTGGCCTCGCCGCTGCTGGACGGCGTGGACCTGTCCGGCGCGCGCGGCGTGCTGGTCAACGTGACCGCCTCGCGCGGCCTGAAGGGTAAAGAGATCAAGGAAGTCATGGCCGCGGTGCGCGCCTTCGCCGCGCCGGACGCGTCGATCGCGCAGGGCATCGCCTACGACGACGAGATGGGCGACGCGATCCGCGTGACCGTGGTGGCCACCGGCCTGGGCAAGACCAAGAAGCATGTGCAGCTGGTCCAGCAGCCTATGCTGCGCACCGGCACCCACAACGCGCCGCAGGCAGCGCTGGGCGGCGGCGCCGTGACCTCGTCGGTGACGATGGGCGGCGTGGGCGGCGGCATTTCGGGCGGCGGCGCGCAAGCCTTCGACGGCATGAAGGCGCCGGCGGTATGGCGCCGCGAATCGGCTTCCGAGCAGGTCAACGCGCTGCAGAAGTCGGGCATGGAAACCTACGACATCCCGGCCTTCCTGCGCAAGCAAGCCGACTAAGCGCGCAGCCGACGCATTCCTCCAACCTCTGGCATACTTCGAGTTCTTGCCAGAGGCAAGCCGCGCCTGGCGCGGCTTTTTCACAACCATATAAAAGGAGTCACCATGACCATCAAGATCGGCGACAAACTGCCGGAAGGCACCCTGTCCGAATTCATCGAAACCGAAACCGAAGGCTGCTCGCTGGGTCCGAACACCTTCAAGGTGGAAGACCTGGTCAAGGGCAAGAAGATCGCCATCTTCGGCCTGCCTGGCGCCTACACCCCAACCTGCTCGGCGCAGCACGTGCCGGGCTATGTGAAGCACGCGGCCGACCTGAAAGCCAAGGGCGTGGACGAGATCTGGTGCATCAGCGTGAACGACGCCTTCGTGATGGGCGCCTGGGGCCGCGACCAGAAAGCCACCGGCACCGTGCGCATGATGGCCGACGGCAACGCCGCCTACTCCAAGGCCCTGGGCCTGGACGCCGACTTCAGCAAGTTCGGCATGGGCACGCGCTCGCAGCGCTACTCGCTGCTGGTGGAAGACGGCGTGGTCACCCAGCTCAACATCGAGCAGGGCGGCAAGTTCGAAGTATCGAACGCGGAAACCCTGCTGGGCCAGCTGTAATCCCGGCTCCCCCGCAGCACAGCAAAACGGCGCCGATGGCGCCGTTTTTGTTTTCAGGCGGCGCTGTGCGCGACGCTTTTGGCAGGCTTGCGGCTGCGCCGCTTGGGGGCGAGCATGACGCCGGTGCAGGAGGGCGCGCCGCAGTAGCAGGCGAAGGCGCGCTTGATGGCGGGCGTGTGGCGCGCTTCGTAGATCAGCGCGTAGTTGTAGTTCAGTTCCTCGCCGGCGTCGATGTGGTGCAGCGAGTAGATGAAGACCTTGCCGTCTTCCTCGTAGGCTTCGCAGTTGGGCTCGCAGGCGTGGTTGATCCAGCGCGCGTCGTTGCCGCCGCTGCCGCCGTCGATCAGGCTGCCGTCTTCCAGGCTGAAGAAGAAGGTGTGGTTGATCGGGCCGCCCCCCGCTTCGGCCCGCCGCGCCGACTCGTCGCTGCTGATGCGCTCGCCGGTGTATTCGATAATGCGCGTGCCCGGCGGAATGTCCGCGCGCGCGAACACGCCGCGCCCGTGGATGGGGGATTCTTTGACGATGTAGAGCGGGGTGTCAGGGATATCGAGCATGGTGTCAATATTACCCTGACTCTCGCGGTTCGGTAAATTCTTGATGCTATTGTGGCGCGCCCTGTGGTGGTGCGTTCATGCGTCTAGCAGCTTCGCCAGTAACCCTTGACGTAAGTTCCGTTTTTTCTCGTGTAGCCGTTCACCCAGCACATGCCGGTGGATGGTGTTGGCGTTGGCGGCAGCACTGCGGGCTCAAGCAGTTTATCGTTTGCCTCGCAGGGCTTGCCGTCATGATCCCTGTCGAGATAAGTGTGTCCCAGAGCGTACAAGGCACGCGCCAGGTCCTGGCTGATGGCATTGCATTTGTAGATTCCACTGTCGGCGATAGGCGTGACTGCCGCAGCGCTAACCGTGATCTGAGCCTTCACCGGAAGGCCGGCCATCTTCCCATCGCTAAGCTGCAGAGTGACGGTATAGATTCCTGCGGCATCCGGCTGCAGTTTGGCCGTTCCGCCGGTAGCGGCGGTAATGGCGGACAGACTGCCGGCGGGACGTTCCAGCGACCACGAAAGCGCAATGACCTCGCCGTTTGCGTCTGTACTGCCGCTGGCATCCAGCGTCAGCGTCGTACCAACAGTAGCGCTCTGGCTGACGGCAAGTTTTCCAACCGGCCGATAATTGATGCCCGGTTGCGCGTACACAATCCCGGCCGCAATGGCGGGGGTGATTTGCGCCACGTTTTCCGGACTTTCAGCAAATTGAATCAGCACGGCGGGACGGCTCAGGCCTTGCCGCAGCACCGATAGCCAATAGGCTAGTCCAGCCTGGTCGGGTTGCCGGTGCAGTACGTTGTTGTACAGCGCGGTTACAAATTGCAGGTCGCTTGGCGCCGCGCCATACAGCGTCCGGAATTCGGCGCTGCCGATGAATGCCTCCGCGATTTTCTCCAGAGACAGGCCATTATCGAAGTTGGCTAGCCAGTACCCCAAGCCTCCGACATCCGGCCGGCGATTGAAGGCCGCCTGATACAGACGGTATATCGGTCCGGCCGTTTCCAAATCCAGTGCGAGCGAGGTGTCGGCGAACTGGATGCGTGTCAGCTTGGAGGGAAGGCTGGGTATTGCCGCGCCGTCATTGCCCGTAATCGCATACCCAGCCGCCGTTTTCGAAATGGCGTAGTTCGACATGTCGCCCGGCAGCACCGGCTGGGCGATGTTGGGAGCGGCACTGCCTAAGAGCCTGGCTGTGCGCTCAGGGACTGCTTCGCTGGCAGACTGGCCGCCGCCGCAGGCGGCCAGCGTGGAAATCAGGAGCGCCGCGCCGCAGTGCCGCAGAATTGAGAATACGGGCATGAATTTAATGAGCAGAAAGTTGGACCGCCACAATAGCGTATTGGCAACTCATTAAAATACGTACTTTGTAACCTTTGATAAATATTCTCGCTGCTGGCACTGCGGCGCGGGTGAGCATCAATCCGCCGCCGGGAAATCCAGCGTGGTGTCGTTCACGCGGTTCACCAGATTGGTGAAGGTGATGCTGGCGATGGCGAGCAGGGTGTCGACGATCTGGGCGTCGCTGTAGCCTGCCGCCTTCACGGCCGCCACGGCTTCGGCCGGCACAGTGCCGCTGCTGCGCGCCAGGGTGTGGGCAAACGCGGCCAGGGCGTCCGCGCGTCCGTCGCCGGAGGCGCCGCCTTTGCGCGCGGCCAGGATGGCGGGGCGGCTCAGGCCGGCTTTGGCGCCCATCAGCGTGTGCGCGGCCAGGCAATAGTCACAGCCCGCGTCCTCGCTGATGGCCAGCTTGATGATCTCGATTTCCTTGGCGCCCAGGCTGGATTTTTTCAGCGCGCCGTCCAGGTTCAGGGCGGCTTCCAGGGCGACCGGGCTGTTGCTGCCAACGGCCACGTAGGCGTTCGGCACCATGCCGATGGCGCCCTTGATGGCGGTGAACAGCTGGGCGGCGTGGCCGGTGGCTTCGGTGGTGGCGATGGTGTGCAGACGGCTCATGATATTTCCTTTCAGTGTGGGACCGACTGGGTTTGTGTGTCGGCATGGAAGGAAGTTTAGACCCGCTGAGTGAATCTTTTAATGCCTGAAATGCGCTAGAATTTGCTTGATCGTCTCAATCGGAGAATCCCATGGGTGCTTTAAGCCGCTTGCTGTCGCTGTATCCGGTGCAGACCGCGCTGGACATCCGCTGCCATTTCGGCGCGCCCTGGGTGCTGGACCATCCGGCCGAGCCGGCCGGGGTGGCGCCCTACCACCTGGTGGTGAGCGGCGGCGGCTGGCTGGACGTGGGCGCGCAGCGCGGCATCGCGGTGCAGGCCGGCGACATCCTGCTGTTCCCGCACGGCTCGCCCCACAAGCTGCACACCGGCGATCCTGCGGCGCCGCCGCCGGCGCCGCGCGCATTCGACAGCGGGCAGGTGGTGCGCGTGTACGAGAACGGCGGCCAAGGGGAGGCCACCGACATCCTGTGCGGCCGGCTGGAGTTCGGCGCGGCCGGCCATCATCCGCTGCTCGCCGCGCTGCCCGAGCTGATCCACGTGCGCACGGCGGGGCGCGACGATTTCGCCGGGCTGCAGTCGCTGATGGCGATGCTGCGGGTGGAGAGCGAAACCGCGCGTCCCGGCGCGCGCGCCGTGGTGTCGCAGCTGGCGTCGGCCTTGTTCGCGCTGCTGATGCGGGCGTGGCTGGAGCAGGCCTCGGCCATGCCGGGCCTGTTTGCGCTGCTGGCCGAACAGCGGCTTCAGGCGGCGCTGCTGGCCATGCTGGCCGAGCCGGAAAAGCCGTGGACGCTGGAACAACTGGCCGCCCTGTGCCACATGTCGCGCGCCACGTTCGCGCGCCTGTTCCAGAAGGCGGCGGGCAGCACGCCGGCCGCCGTGCTGACGCAGACGCGCATGGCCAGGGCGGCGGCCCTGCTGGCGCAAGGGCGGCTGCCGGCCGGGCAGATTGCCGAGCAGGTGGGCTACCAGTCCGAGGCCGCGTTCAACCGCGTGTTCAAGCGCAGCTACGGCGTCGGCCCGGGCGCTTACCGGCGCGGCGCAACGGCGCCGGCTACAGCCAGCCGTCGTCGTCCAGCACCATCTTCTTGAAGTAGTCGAAATTGGCGCGCGTGGCGAACAGGGCGGACGGGATGAAGTACAGCAGCGCCGACGCCATCACGCTGTGCAGGCCAAGCGCGCCGAACAGCAGGCGCGCCGCGCCCACCAGCAGCGCGGCCAGCGCCGTCAGCACCAGCGCCTTGCGCGCCATGCCCTTGGCCACGTAGTAGAACGGCCCGAACAGGAAAGCCCAGGGATTGAACAGCACCTGCGCCCGTTCGGCCAGGCTCAGTTCTATCGATTGCGGCAGGTCCACGCCGCCGCCTTTCTGCAGCGCCGCGAAGATGGCTTTCCAGCCATCGGGCAGGCCGGGCATGGCCAGCGCCGTGGCCGCGACATCGGCGCCGCAGTTGAAACAGAAGTCTGCGGTGGACGAGGCTTGGGATCCGCATTGCTGGCAGAACGGCATTTATTTCCTTGGTGGGGAGGATGCCTGCCATGATACCGCCCCGCCAGCCCGCAAAAACACGTGCTTTGTCACACTGCCCGGGCGCGGCGTGGAATAAAGTCGCTGCGTGGCGGGCGCAGTGCGTAAACGCAACACTCGCGTACACTTGCTATAATCGGGCGCCCCTCACGACGCCACGCGCAAGGAGCTCCCCTGACCCCGCAAGCCGAAAACCTGCGCAGCATCTACGCCATGCTGATCGCCGTCGCCATGTTCGCCCTGATGGACACGGCGATGAAACTGCTGTCCGCCCACTATCCCGCCATGCAGGTGACGGCGCTGCGTTCGCTGTCCTCGCTGCCGCTGGTATGCGCCTATATGGCTTACCGAGGAAAGTTCGGCGGCATCTTGCGGGTGCGCTGGCCGCTGCAGCTGCTGCGCGGCGTGCTCGGCATCGGCATGCTCACCATGTTCGCCTACGCGCTGAAAAGCCTGCCGCTGGCCGACACGTATTCGATCTTCTTCATCGCTCCGGCGCTGATCACGGCGCTGTCGGTGTTCATCCTCAAGGAAAAAGTGGACGCCATGCAGTGGGCCGCCATCGTGGTCGGCCTGGGCGGGGTGCTGGTGGTGCTGCGGCCGGACGGCGCCAGCTTTGTGTCGCTGGCCGGGCTGGCGGTGCTGGGCTCGGCGGCCTGCTACGCGGTGTCCGCCATCGCCAGCCGCATCCTGAGCCGCAGCGACGCCAGCGAGCACATCATGTTCTGGCTGCTGGTGATGATGGGGACCGGCTCGGTGGCCATGTGCTGGCAGGGCTGGGTGGCGATACGGCCGCAGGACTGGCTGATCATCGCCGGGCTGGCGCTGAGCGGATTTTTCGGCCAGCTGGCCATCACCATCGCCTTCAGCATGGGCAAGGCCTCCACCGTGGCCCCGTTCGAATACTCGGCGCTGGCCTGGGGCGTGGCGATCGACTGGCTGCTGTGGAACACGCTGCCGGACGGCTACACCCTGCTGGGCGCGGCCATCATCATCGGCAGCGGCATCTACCTGGTGCGGCGCGAAGCGGTGCACGCCGAAGCCGAGCACCCCTAGCAGCCTGAGCCGCATTCGGGGTCTGACCCCGAATGCGGCTCAGGCTGCCGAATGCGGCTCAGGCTGCTTCGGCGGCGGGCGGGCAAGTCCGATATAATTTGCGGATGTTAAAACAACGCACCATCAAAGAAAAAGTCTGCACCACCGGCGTGGGCCTGCACTCGGGCACCAAGGTGGTGCTGACGCTGCGTCCGGCCGCGCCCGGCGTGGGCGTCGTGTTCCGCCGCGTGGACCAGGAGCCGCCGGTGGAGTTCCCGGCCTCGGCCATGGGCGTGACCGATACCCGCATGGCCACCGTGCTGAGCAAGGGGGACGTGCGCATCTCCACCGTCGAGCACCTGATGTCGGCCTGCGCCGGCCTCGGCATCGACAATCTGTATGTGGACGTGAGCGCCGAGGAAATCCCCATCATGGACGGCTCGGCCTCGTCCTTCGTCTACCTGCTGCAGCAGGCCGGCGTGCAGGAGCAGGACGCGGCCAAGAAATTCATCCGCGTGCTCAAACCCGTGGAAGTGCGGGAAGGCAAGCCGGGCAACGAGAAGTGGGCGCGCCTGGTTCCGCACGACGGCTTCAAGCTGGACTTCTTCATCGAATTCAACCACCCGGCGGTGGACGGCACGGCGCAGCGCGCCAGCATCGATTTCGGCGACGTCACCTATGTGCAGGCGATTGCCCGCGCGCGCACCTTCGGCTTCATGCAGGACGTGGAAATGCTGCGCGGCATAGGCCTGGCGCGCGGCGGTTCGCTGGAGAACGCCATCGTGATGGACGAGTACCGCATCCTGAACGCGGACGGCCTGCGCTATGACGACGAGTTCGTGCGCCACAAGATCCTGGACGCGATCGGCGATTTGTACCTGGTCGGCCATCCGCTGGTGGCCGGCTACGAGGCGCACAAATCGGGCCACGCGCTGAACAACCAGCTGCTGCGCGCGCTGCTGGCCGATCCCTCGTCGTATGAAGTGGTGAGCTACGACACGGTGGAGTCGGCGCCGGATTCCTATGTGCGCCAGATGACGCACGAGTGGGACCTTAATCAGTAATCGGGCCGGTCGCGGCGGCGCTGCACGAGTAGCTGCAGCGCTTCGATCAGGTGGCCGTTCTGCTTGCTCTGCTCGAGCGACTTGCTCAATTCCTCGAAGGCGGTGACGGCTGCGGGCGGCAGGCTCAGCGTGCGCATCTGCGGCTTGATGTCGGCCGCCTTCATCATCTGCACCCGCAGGCGGATGTTGTTAATCTGCCACCCTCGCTGCTGTAGCGTGTCCTGCAATTTCGGCAACTGCTGCTTGAGCTTGGCCGCCACGGCCGAGCTGGGAGTGGACAGCAGCAGATGGCCTTCCTCGAACGCCAGGATCTCGCAATGGCTGAACATGCTTGGCAGGGTGGCGGCGCAATCCTTCTGCAGCGCGGCCATGCGCTCGATGGCCGGCAGCAGGGCCGCCATCTTGTCATTTCTTTTCAGAAAGTCCGTCGCCACCTTGGGCGAGCGGCCTTGATTGAGGGAATTGAATAAACGCATGGCCGCAACATACCACAGCCCGCCACCCAGCCCAAGCAAGCTGAGCCGCATTCGGGGTCTGACCCCGAATGCGGCTCAGCTCGCTTGTAGGAATGGGCTGAAAGTGGCGGGAAAATCCGAGTTTGTTACCATACTGGCTATTGTTATACAGGGCAATAACCCAACCTAGGCCGGACGGCATGATAAAATCATCGGTCTTTTGCCCCCGGCAAGCTGAGCACCCTACACCCTAGCTTTTTTTAACGGCGTTAACCAATGTCCTTACTGACCCAGATTTTCGGCAGCCGCAACCAGCGTCTGCTCAAGCAATATCAAAAAACGGTACGCGAAATCAATGCGCTCGAGCCGGCCATGGAGAAGCTGTCGGATGCCGAGCTGCAGGCGAAAACCCCGGCCTTCAAGGAGCGCATCGCCGGCGGCGAGGCGCTGGACGCCATCCTGCCGGAGGCCTTCGCGGTCTGCCGCGAGGCGTCCAAGCGCGTCTTCAAGATGCGCCACTTCGATGTGCAGCTGATCGGCGGCATGGTGCTGCATTACGGTAAGATCGCCGAAATGGGCACCGGCGAGGGCAAGACCCTGACCGCGACCCTGCCGGCCTATCTGAACGCATTGTCGGGCAAGGGCGTCCACATCGTCACCGTCAATGACTACCTGGCCCAGCGCGATGCCGAAACCATGGGCAAGCTGTACAACTGGCTCGGCCTGTCCACCGGCATCAACCTGTCGCAGATGGAGCACGCCGCCAAGCAGTCCGCCTACGCGGCCGACATCACCTACGGCACCAACAACGAATTCGGCTTCGATTACCTGCGCGACAATATGGTCTTCGAGGCGCGCGACCGCGTGCAGCGCGCGCTGAACTTCGGCATCGTCGATGAGGTGGATTCCATCCTGATCGACGAGGCCCGCACCCCGCTGATCATCTCCGGCCAGGCCGAGAACCACACCGATCTGTATTACAAGATCAATGAAGTGCCGAAGATGCTGACCCGCCAGGTCGGCGAGGAAACCCCGGACGGCAAGGGCAGCGTCGAAGTGCCCGGCGATTACACCAAGGACGAGAAGGCGCATTCGGTGCTGCTGACCGAGGCCGGCCACGAGAAGGCCGAGGCCATCCTGGTGCAAATGGGCCTGCTGCCGGAAGGCGCTTCGCTCTACGATTCGGCCAACATCACGCTGGTGCACCATCTGTACGCGGCCCTGCGCGCGCACGCGCTGTACTTCAAGGACCAGCACTACGTGGTGCAGAACAATGAAGTGGTGATCGTCGATGAATTCACCGGCCGCCTGATGACGGGCCGCCGCTGGTCCGACGGCTTGCACCAGGCGGTGGAGGCGAAGGAGGGCGTGAAGATCCAGAACGAGAACCAGACCCTGGCCTCGATCACCTTCCAGAACTACTTCCGCATGTACGCCAAGCTGGCCGGCATGACCGGCACGGCCGATACCGAAGCCTATGAATTCCAGGAGATCTATGGCCTGGAAACCGTGGTGATCCCGCCCAACCGCCCATCGGCGCGCAAGGACAAGCAGGATCAGGTCTACAAGACCAACCAGGAGAAGTACAACGCCATGCTGCTGGAGATCCGCGAGTGCTACGACCGCGGCCAGCCGGTGCTGGTGGGTACCACCTCGATCGAGAACTCGGAGCTGCTGTCGGGCATCCTGACCAAGGGCGGCCTGCCGCACAACGTCCTGAACGCCAAGCAGCACGCCCGCGAAGCGGAGATCATCTCCCAGGCCGGCAGCCCGAAGGCCATCACCATCGCCACCAATATGGCCGGCCGCGGCACCGACATCGTCCTGGGCGGCAATGTGGAAAGCCAGATCAAGTTCATCGAAGCCAACCCTGAGCTGAGCGACGCCGACAAGGCCGCCCAGGCCGAGGCGCTGCGCGCTGGCTGGCAGGCGCTGCACGAGCAGGTGGTCGCTGCCGGCGGCCTGCACATCGTCGGCACCGAGCGCCACGAGTCGCGCCGCGTCGACAACCAGCTGCGCGGCCGCGCTGCACGCCAGGGCGACCCCGGCATGTCGCGCTTCTTCCTGTCGCTGGACGATCCTTTGCTGCGCATCTTCGCGGGCGACCGCGTGCGCGCCGTGATGGACCGCCTGAAGATGCCGGAAGGCGAACCTATCGAGGCGGGCATCGTATCGCGCTCCATCGAGTCGGCGCAGCGCAAGGTCGAGGCGCGCAACTTCGATATCCGCAAGCAGCTGCTCGAGTATGACGACGTCGCCAACGACCAGCGCAAGGTGATCTACCAGCAGCGCAACGAGCTGCTGGAAGCGACCGACATCTCGGAGATGATACAGTCGCTGCGCCACGGCATGTTCACCGACATCGTGCGCGAGTTCGTGCCGGAGGAGTCGGTTGAAGAGCAGTGGAATATCCGCGGCCTGGAAGCGGCCCTGGCCACCGAGTGGCAGGTGCAGGTGGACCTGCAGGCCGCGCTGGCGGCCGACGCCAGCCTGACCGACGACGAAGTGCTGGAGAAGGTGCTGGCTGCGGCCGACGCCGTGTACCAGGCCAAGATCGACATCGTGGGCAAGGACGCCTTCGGCGGATTCGAGCGCAACGTCATGCTGCAAAGCGTGGACAGCCACTGGCGCGAGCACCTGGCGGCGCTGGACCACCTGCGCCAGGGTATCCATCTGCGCGGCTATGCGCAGAAGAACCCCAAGCAGGAGTACAAGCGCGAGGCCTTCGAGCTGTTCGGCCAGATGCTGGACATGATCAAGAACGAGGTGGTGCGCCATGTGATGACGGTGCGCATCCAGTCGCGCGAGGAAATCGACGCGGCCGAAGCGGCCATGCAGGCTACCCATCTGGAGAATGTGCATTACCAGCACGCCGACTTCAATCCGAATGCGGCGCCGGAGGAGTTGCTGGCGCCGAGCGCGGCCCCGGCAGCTGCGGCGGACGACGGCGGCCTGCGCGTGGGCCGCAACGATCCTTGCCCTTGCGGCAGCGGCAAGAAGTTCAAGGCTTGCCACGGCAAGCTGGCCTAAGCAGTAAAAAAAACCGGAGCTTGCTCCGGTTTTTTTATGCCCGCACCGGCGAGCTGCGCGGCACCACGATGCGCACCGCCGTGCCCTGGCCCGGCTGCGACGCCACCGTGACGCGCCCGCCCAGCATGCCGGTGACGATGTTGTACACGATATTCATGCCCAACCCGGTGCCGCCGCGTCCCATCTTGGTGGTGAAGAAGGGATCGAACACGTGGCGCCGCACTTCTTCCGGCATGCCGGCGCCGTTGTCGCTGAAGACGATCTCCACCATGCCGCCGTCCAGCTCGCGCGCGCTGATGCTGATGGTGCCGTCGCTGCGGTCCTCGAAGGCGTGCGCCAGCGCGTTGTTGATCAGGTTGTTGAAGATCTGGTACCAGCTGCCCGGATAGGAGTCCAGCGCCAGGCTTTGCGGCACGTGGAAGGCGGTGCCGCAGTTGGCGCGGCGCAGGCGCGGCACGTAGGTGGCGGCCGTGTCGAGCACCACCGCCAGCAGGTTGAACACGCGGCGCTGGTCGTTGGTCTGGTCCACCGCGATCTGCTTGAAGGAGGCGATCAGGTTGGCCGCCTTGTTGAGCGAGCCGGAAATCAGCCCGGAGGCCAGCTTCACCTCGTCGTTGTAGGCGCTCAGCGTGGAGCGGCGCAAGCTGCCGCCGCTGAGCATGGCTTCGAATTCCACCACCCGGTCGCCCAGCGCGGTCGAGGCCAGCAGGCTGTTGCCGATCGGCGTGTTCAGCTCGTGCGCGATGCCGGCCACCAGCGAGCCCAGCGAGGCCATTTTTTCCGCCGCGATCAGGTCGTGCTGGGTGCGCTGCAGGGTCTGCAGCGCGTGCGACAGGTCGCCGTTGGCGCGCTCCAGTTCGGCCGAGCGCTCGCGCACCCGGCGCTCCAGCGAGGCGTTCAGTTCCTCCAGTTCCTGCTTGGCGTTCAGTTCGGCCGTCATGTCCAGCAGCGCCCAGATGATGGCGTCCACGCCGTCCAGCGTCAGCGAGGACGACCAGATCGCCAGCCGGCCGGTGCCGCCGCCGCGCAGCGCCATATTGGCCACCTCGCCGTGCACCGCGCCGTGGCGCATATACAGCTGCCAGATGCGCTCGCGCTCTTCCGGCGCGCCCCAGAAGGTGAAGCTGTCCGAGCGCTGGCCGATCAGCTGTTCCTCGGTGTAGCCGAAGGTGCTGGTCAGCGCCTGGTTGGCGCCGATGATGCGGCCGTTGCGGTCGGTCACGCTGAGCGGCAGCGGCGCCATATCGAACAGGGTCTTGAAGCGCGCTTCCGATTCCGACAGGCGCTGCTGCGACGCTTCCAGCTGCAGCACGCGTTCGCGCAGCGCCACGCTCATCGAGTTGAGCGAGCGCGCGTAGACTTCGATCTCGTCGCCGTCGCCTTCCGGCAGGCTGCGGCCGAAGGCGCTTTTCATCAGCTGCCCGGCCTGGCCGGTGAGGGCGCGCAGGCGCCGCCCTATGCCTTGCGTGAAGGCGTAGAACAGCAGCACGCCCAGCGCCAGGCCGACCAGCGAGATCAGGCCGGATTGCAGGAACACTTCTTCGCGCGCCTTGTCCAGTTCGCTGGTCGAGAGACCGAAATTGAGCGAGCCGATCTGGTTGTCCTTGAGCAGCATGGGGGCGCGCGCGTGCAGCGTGCTGCCCACCTGCCAGGTGCGCACGCCGTTCATGGCCGGCGCGGTGCCGTTGCGCAGCGCGGCCGGCAGCTCGGGCGGACGCGCGCCCGCCGTGGCCAGCGGCAGGTCGTTCTGGTCCAGCACGATGATGTAGCGCACGAAGCTGTCCTGGGGATCGGACAGCATCTCGGTCCAGTAGTCGTTCAGCTCGCTAAGCCGGCCGCGCAGCGCGTAGGGGCTGAGGGTGAGGTTGAGCGTGACCGCGTATTCGTGCGCCACGCGCTCGGCGTTCTTGCCGACCGCGTTGTCCATCACGCGCTGGCTGTTGCCGATTAACAGCGCGACCACCATGGCCTGCACGATGGCGCTCAACAACAGAAACTTCGCCCGCAGCGATAGACTCACACCCACTCCTTGCTGTCCTGGACGCCCCGCGTCCCCAGACAGCAATATACCGCATGCAACAATGTTAAGGGAGTGTCAAGATCACCTTGACCGTGTCATCGACCGCGGATTTGTCGATATAGCCGATGGCCTTGGGATCGTCGGCCACCGCCTTTTTCACGTCGGCGTTGGATTTGTATTCCTTGGGCGGCGTGGCCTTGCCGGTGAACACCAGCTTGGACCAGATGGCCTTGACCTGGGCCGCGTCCTTTTCCGCCACCTTCTGGTAGAAGTCGTTGCGGATGTGCGAGCCTTCGGCCTGGTCCACCGGGGTGAACATGGTCGATTTTCCGAGGAAGAACTGGGACGCCTGTTCGGAGAACATGCGCGTGGCCGGGTTGGCCTTGTTGACGATGACCACGGTTTCGGCCATGGCGGGCAGGCCGAGCGAGAGCAGCAGAACAGGCAGCAGTGTGTGGGCGTTTTTCATGGCGGCCTCCCGGTCAGAACACATAGTCCAGCGTGGCGCCGAACACCGTCACCTTGTCCTTCATGCCGGCGGCCGGGCCGAAGATCAGCGAGCCGGTGCGGGCCTTGGGCTTGACCTGGTCGATCTGCAGCTTGAGCGCGGCGGCGCTGGCGAAGTTCCAGCGCAGGCCGACCAGGTTGGAGTCCTGCTCGGCCGGCGTGAGCAGGCCGCGCACGGCGTTCGACAGCGCGCCGCTGGCGGGGAAGTTGGCCGGCAGCGTCACCGAAGTGCCCTTGCCCTTGTAGCTGGCGTGCGCGTAATAGGGCAGGAAGGCGCCGATGCGGTAGCCGGCCAGCACATACCAGGCGTCGGTCTGGGCGACGTAGATCGGATCGACCGAGCGGCGCTTGCCGAACTCGGCCTGCAGCAGCAGGTTGTTCCAGTCCAGCGTGGCGCCGAGCGCGTCGAACTTGATCTTTTTGCCCCCGATAAAGCCGATGTCGCGGCCCAGCTGGGCGAAGCCGACGGCGGCCAGGGTGTTGGCCAGGGTGTTGACCGGGGTTACGTCGTCGCTGTTCATCTTGGCCTGCAGGTGGGCGTAGCGCAGCATCAGCGGACCGTGTTCGACCGACAGGCTGATGCCGTGGCTGGGCGCGCGGTAGTGCGCCACCGTGGCCGCCGCCGCCACGAACAGCTTGCCGCGCGCCGAGCCTACGGCGGCCTGGGCCGTGAAATTGGTGTCGCCGAAGGCATGCTGGTAGTTGACGTCCACGCCGTCCAGGTTTTCGATCGGCACCTGGCCGTACAGCTCGATGGGCGGCCGCATCATGGTGTTGGCGTAGCCCACGTTCTGATAGTCGGAAATCAAGAAGGTGGGCATCTGGACCCGGCCGGCGCGCACGCTGAGCTCGTCGCTGGCCTTGTACTTGAGGAAGGCCCAGGTCAGGTCGGTGGTGAAGCTGGTGCTGGTGTTCTTGCGCGTGAGCACCTGCACGGTGCCGGACAGCTGCTCGCTGACCTTGTAGCTCGCTTGCAGGCCGAGGTTGGTGTCCAGGCCGAGGCGCCAGCTGTCGCCCACGCCGGTGGCCTGGTTGTAGCGGGCGAACTTGGCCACGTCGGTGTCGCTCTTGGCCACGCCCAGCGTGCCGAAGCCGCTGATGCTGAGCTTGCCGTCGTCCACCAGCGCGGCCTGGGCCTGCGCCTGCAGCAGGGCCAGGGCGGCCAGGGTGGTGCACACATGGAGGGTTCTTTTCATTCCGGCCTCGCTCTCGTTGGCTGCGCCCGGCTGGCGCGGTAGTTCACCTTAGTCTAAATTTTTCTCGGAGGCATTAAAGACTTGCGGGGAGCGGGGGCGGATGTGGTTTTTTCTCAACGATGAAAAACGCCCGCCGGATTGCTCGGGCGGGCGCTGCGCGGGCATGCCGCTGCTTACGGCAGCGTCAGGATGACCTTGACGGTATCGTCCACGGCCGACTTGTCGATGTAGCCGATGGCTTTCGGATCGTCGGCCACGGCCTTCTTGACGTCTGCGTTGGATTTGTATTCCTTGGGCGGCGTGGCCTTGCCGGTGAACACCAGCTTGGACCAGATGGCCTTGACCTGGGCCGCATCCTTGTCCGCCACCTTCTGGTAGAACTCGTTGCGGATGTGCGAGCCTTCGGCCTGGTCCACCGGGGTGAACATGGTCGATTTGCCGAGGAAGAACTGGGACGCCTGTTCGGAGAACATGCGGGTGGCCGGATTGGCCTTGTTGACGATGACGACCGTTTCGGCGGACGCGGGCAAGGCGGCGGCGCCGGAGGCGGCCAGAAGCAGGGCAGGGAGCAATTTTTTCATGAAGTCACCTTAGAATACGAAATCCAGACCGGCTGCGACCACGGTCACGCTGTCTTTCTGGCCGGCGGCGGGCGTGAAGATCAGCTGGCCCGACTTGACCTTGGGCTTGACGCGGTCCACCTGCACCTTGAGCGCGATCGACTTGGCGAAGTCCCAGCGCACGCCGGCCAGGTTGGTCGACTGCTCGGGCGAGATCAGCAGGTTGGTGACGGCGGCGTTCAGCGCAGGGATCTTGGCCAGCGCGGCCGGCACGGTGATGGAGCTGCCGGCGCCCTTGCTGGCCGCGTGCGCGAAGTAAGGCAGCACTTTGCCGAAGCGGTAGGCGCCCATGGCGTACCAGGAATTGGTTTCCGGGATGTACACCGGGTCGTGCGCGCGGCGCATCGCATATTCGGTCTGGACCACGATATTGTTCCAGTCCAGCGCCAGGCCCAGCGAGGTGAAGCTCATCTTCTTGCCCTCGACGATGCCCAGGTCCTGGCCCAGCTGGCCGAAGCCCGCTTGCTTCAGGGTGGCGGCCAGGCTGTTGATCGGCAGCAGGTTGTCGCTGTTCAGTTCGGCGCGCAGATGGCCCAGGCGCACGGTCACGGGGCCGTGCTCGAGGGCCAGGCTCACGCCCTGGGCCGGCGCGCGGTACTTGGCCACGGAGCCGCCGGCGGTCGGCACGAACAGCTTGCCGCGGCTGGAGCCGGCGAAGGCCTGCGCGGTGAAGTTGGTGTCGCCGAAGGCGTGCTGGTAGTTCAGGTCCACGCCGTCCACGTTTTCGATCGGGTCCTGGCCGTAGACTTCAATCGGCGGCCGCATCATGGTGTTGGCGTAGCCCACGTTCTGGTAGTCGGAAATCAGGAAGGCCGGCATCACCATGCGGCCCACGCGCACGCTGATCTCGTCGTTGACCTTCACTTTCAGGAAGGCCCAGGTCAGGTCGCTGGTGAAGCTGGGGCTGGTGTTCTTGCGCGTCAGCACCTGCGCGGTGCCGGACAGCCAGTCGTTGATCTTGTAGCTTGCTTGCAGGCCGAGGTTGCTGTCCAGGCCGATGCGCGGGCTGTCGCCCACGCCGGTGGCCTGGTTGTAGCGCGCGAACTGGGCGCTGTCGGTGTCGCTCTTGGCCACGGCCAGGGTGCCGAAACCGCTGATGCTCAGGTTGCCGTCGTCCAGCGAGCCGGCCTGGGCCTGCATGGCGCTGCAGGCAGCGAGCACGGATGCTACTAGAAGTTGCTTTTTCATCGGTAAGGATTCCAATCACTTTATTTTTCAAAAGAGCGGCCAGCCCGTAGCGCCGCATGCGTGGCCTACCTTAGATGAATTTTCTTCAAGGCATGATTATGAAAACGTTGTACTGAACAAAGCCTCTAGATTTTTGTCGCTTTTTAGTATGGATTTATGAATAATTAGGCAAGTTTTTGTGCTTATTGGCCGAACTTTCGGATTTTCAAGAAAAACAGTTGGGCGCGGGCTTTTAACCGAAAGTAGTAATCCGCGTGCGCTGGCAACAGGCATTACAATAACGGCTTCCCTTACACTAGCCCGAGAACCCACATGGCCGTCAATTCCCCCATTCCTGTCGCTGCAGATCTGAAGCCGGTTGCCGGTATCGAGATCGGTTTTGCCGAAGCCGGCATCAAAAAGCCGAACCGCAAGGACTTGCTGGTGCTGCGCCTGGCGCCGGGCGCCACCGTGGCCGGCGTGTTCACGCTGAACCGCTTCTGCGCCGCGCCGGTGCAGATCTCGAAGGCCAACCTGGCGGCCGTCAACGCCGGCGCTGCGCCCATCCGCGCACTGATGGTCAACACCGGCAACGCCAACGCCGGCACCGGCGAAGAAGGCCTGGCGCGCGCGCAGCAGAGCTGCTCGGCGCTGGCTGAGCTGCTGGGCTGCGAAGCGGGCCAGATCCTGCCGTTCTCGACCGGCGTGATCCTCGAGCCGCTGCCGGTGGACCGCATCGTGGCCGGCCTGCCGAGCGCCGTCGCCAACCTGACCGCCGACAACTGGTTCAACGCCGCCGAAGCCATCATGACCACCGACACGCAGCCGAAAGCCGGCTCGCGCACGGTGGACATCGCCGGCCACAAGGTCACGCTGACCGGCATCTCCAAGGGCGCCGGCATGATCAAGCCGAACATGGCCACCATGCTGGGCTTCCTGGCCTTCGACGCCAAAGTGGCGCAGCCGGTGCTGGACGTGCTGGTCAAGCAGGCCGCCGACCAGTCCTTCAACTGCATCACCATCGACGGCGACACCTCCACCAACGACTCCTTCATGCTGGTCGCCACCGGCGCCGGCACGCTGGAAGTGAACTCGGTCGACTCGCCGGAATACCAGGCGCTGGCCGCCGCCGTCACCGAGCTGTCGGTCTTCCTCGCGCAAGCCATCATCCGCGACGGCGAAGGCGCCACCAAGTTCATGACGATCACGGTGGAAGACGGCAAGAACATGGAAGAATGCCGCAAGATCGCGTACTCCATCGCCCACTCGCCGCTGGTGAAAACCGCCTTCTTCGCCTCCGACCCCAACCTGGGCCGCATCCTGGCCGCCATCGGCTACGCCGGCGTGGACGACCTGGACGTGAGCAAGCTCAACCTCTACCTGGACGACGTGTGGGTGGCCAAGAACGGCGGCCGCAACCCGGACTACAAGGAAGAAGACGGCCAGCGCGTGATGAAGCAGAGCGAAATCGCGGTGCGCGTGAAGCTGGCGCGCGGCGATGCGGCGGCCACCGTGTACACCTGCGACCTGTCGCACGATTACGTCAGCATCAACGCCGACTACCGTTCCTGAGATGGCAACGCCCCTCGAACAATTCCTGGTGCGCGCCGAGGCCCTGCTGCAAAGGGTGGAGGCCATCCTGCCGCAGGCCCCGCGCGAGCCGGACTGGAAGCTGGGCTACGCCTACCGCTGGCGGCGCCGGAACGGCGGCGTCAGCCATTTGCAGGCGGTGGCGCACGTGTCCAGCATCGCGCTGGACGATCTGCACAACATCGCCCCGCAAAAAGCCGCCATCGAGCAGAATACGCGCCAGTTCGTGTCCGGCCGCCCGGCCAACAACGTGCTGCTGACGGGCGCACGCGGCACCGGCAAATCGTCGCTGATCAAGGCCTGTTTGAACCAGTTCGCGAAAGATGGGCTGCGCTTGATCGAAGTCGACAAGGCCGACCTGGCCGAGCTGCCGGACATCGTGGACCTGGTGGCGGGCCGGCCCGAGCGCTTTATCATCTTCTGCGACGACCTGTCGTTCGAGGAAGGCGAGAGCGGCTACAAGGCGCTGAAAGTGGCGCTGGACGGCTCCATCGCGGCCCAGTCCAACAACGTGCTGATCTACGCCACCTCCAACCGGCGCCACCTGATGCCGGAGCGCATGGCCGACAATATGAGCTACAAGCACGACGAGGACGGCGACCTGCATCCGGGCGAGACGGTGGAAGAGAAGATCTCGCTGTCCGAGCGCTTCGGCCTGTGGCTGTCGTTCTACGCCTTCAAGCAGGACGACTACCTCGACATCTGCGCCCACTGGCTGGCCGGCTTCGGCTGCACGCCTGGGCAGGTGGAAGCGGCGCGCGGCGACGCCCTGCGCTGGGCCTTGCAGCGCGGTTCGCGTTCCGGCCGCGTAGCCTGGCAATTCGCTAAGGACTACGCCGGCAAACTCCCCGAAGAAAGCAAGTGAATGAGTGCAGCAGGTAGCAATACGAAGGTGGACGTCGCGGTCGGCATCCTGATCAAGCCGAACGGCGACGTGCTGCTGGGCCAGCGCCCGGCGGGCAAGCCCTATGACGGCTACTGGGAATTCCCGGGCGGCAAAGTCGATCCGGGCGAAACGGTGCTCGAAGCGCTCAAGCGCGAATTCGTCGAAGAACTGGGTTTAACGATCAACAGCGCGCAGGAATGGTGCGGCGTGGAATACGTGTACCCGCACGCCCACGTGCGGCTGCATTTCTACATCAGCCGCGACTGGCACGGCGAGCCGCAAAGCCTGGAAGGGCAGGCTTTCGCCTGGCAGGGCACGGTCGGCCTGGAGCCGCTGCTGCCGGCCACGATACCGCTGCTCGAATGGCTGGACCAGATCCGCCACGACCCGGCGGCGCTGCCCTGATTTATTCTTCGTCGAGGGGATCGCGGGGCGGGGCGGCGGGAATGGCGTATTTTTCCTCGGCCCAGGCGCCCAGGTCGATTTGTTTGCACCGTTCGGAACAGAAGGGGCGGTATTTGTTTTTTTCACTCCACTCCACTTTGGCGGAGCAGGTCGGGCAATCAACTACGGTCATGGCTATTCTTTAAAAATTACAGAGCGTGAGCTCGAATGGTACATCTTCTTCCAGCGGCTTGGGTTTCAGATCGCCGCCTTGCGTGGTGAACCGGACCCACAGCATATATTTATTGGCCGATATTTCCGGTATCGCGCCCATGCTTTCATCCAGGGTCAGCCGCAGCATCTGGTAGACCTTGCCTTGCAGCATTTGCTGGTAGCTGCCGGCGTTGGCGATCATTTTAACCGGGCCGCCCGAGTCGCGCAGCAGGCGCAGCACCAGGGCCAGGGCGTCGAACAGCGGCGCCAGCGGGGCGAACCAGCCGGCGATGTCGTTGAAGCGCTGCTCGGCGCTGCGCTTTTGCCAGGCGTAATAGGACGGCAGGTCGAATTCGCAGGCGCCGCCGGGGATGATGGTGCGGCCGCGTATGCTCATCAGCCATTCGTTGTCGCGCACGTTCTGGCCGGTTTTGCCTTGCGCGGCGACCAGGGCGCTGCTCACGCTGTCCACTTCGGACAGGATGGCGTCCAGCGTTTCAGCCTGTACATTCGGATTGGAACGGTAGCTCAGCAATGTCTGGCGCTGGCGCTCCAGTTCCTGCAGCAGGTCCGACTTGAGGTCCGCCCGGCCTGCCACTTCGAGCATGTCGAAGATCGTGGCCAGCGCGACGTGGTGCTGCATGGGGTGTTCTTGATGCACAAAGAACTTGAATTTCTCGTACAGGTCTTCCAGCCGCAACAACGTGCGTATGCGCTCGTTGAAAGGGTATTCGTAGACAATCAAAATGACTTCCCTCTATAGATGGGCCTGCAAAGAATTCCGTGATTCTGAACCAAGCGAAGCAAAATTACAAACGTTGCGATGGTATTGTTATCGTTCCTGCCGAAAATGCCAGGTATAAATGGTGTAATCGCGCAATTTGCGGGTCCAGTGCGGTTAAATCCCCCTCATTATTAATGATATCGTCTGCTGCCGCCAATCGTGCGGAGCGCGGCGCCTGCGCCGCCATAATGGCTTGCACCTGGCTGGCCGTCATCTGGTTGCGCGCCATCACGCGCGCCACCTGGGTCGCTTCCGGGCAGTCCACCACCAGCACGCGCTGCACCCGGCTGCGCCAGCTGCCGGACTCGACCAGCAAGGGCACGTCGTAGATCACATAGGGGCCGGTGGCGGCCGCGCCCGCCGCTTCGGCGGCGCTGCGTATCAGGGGGTGCAAAATGGCTTCCAGCCTGGCCTTGGCGGTGGCGTCGCCGAACACCAGCGCGCGCATGCGGGCGCGGTCCATGGCGCCGCTGGCGTTGGCGAACTCGGGGCCGAATTCGGCCACCAGGGCCGGCATGGCGGGGCCGCCGGCCACCGTCATGCTGTGCGCGATGCGGTCGGTGTCGACGATGGTGGCGCCCAGGGCGGCGAAGCGCGCGGCGACCGCGCTCTTGCCGCTGCCGATGCCGCCGGTCAGGCCGACGCTGAATTTGGTGTCCACGCCGCCGTGCACTTAATGGCCCAGCACGCCGGAGGTGAAGGCCGCCAGCGGGCCGCCGTACATCAGCGTGATCAGGCCGGCCACCGCCAGGTAGGGGCCGAAGGGTATCGGGTTGTTGCGGCCGCGCTTGGCAAACACCATCAGGCTGATGCCCACCACGGCGCCCACCACGGACGACAGCAGGATGATGGTCGGCAGCGTGGCCCAGCCCAGCCAGGCGCCCAGCGCGCCCAGCAGCTTGAAGTCGCCGTAGCCCATGCCTTCCTTGCCGGTGGCCAGCTTGAACAGCCAGTAGATGGACCACAGCGCCAGGTAGCCGGCCGCCGCGCCTATCACCGCGTCCTGCAGCGGCGCGAAGGTGCCGTTGATGTTGATCAGCAGGCCGGCCCACAGCAGCGGCAGCGTCAGGTCGTCCGGCAGCAGCTGGGTGTCGGCGTCGATAAAGGTCATGGCGATGAGCATGTAGGCGAACAGCAGGGTCGCCAGGCCCATCCAGCCGCTGCCGAACTGCCACACCAGCGCCGCCGACAGCAGGCCGGTCAGCGCTTCGATGATGGGGTAGCGCGGCGAGATCGGCGCCTTGCAGTTGCTGCATTTCCCGCCCAGCACCAGGTAGCTGGCGACGGGGATGTTTTCCAGCGCGGTGATCTGGTGCTTGCAGTGCGGGCAGGCCGAGCGCGGCACCACCAGGTTGTAGCGTTCGGTGTGCGGCAGCTCCTTGCCCATTTCGGACGCCACGTAGTTATCCGACTCGCGCTGCATCATGATGGGCACGCGGTGGATAACGACGTTCAGGAAGCTGCCGATCAGCAGGCCGAAGATGCCGGCCGCGATGGCGGCGATCAGGGTGGCGGGCGGGGCAAACAGCAAGATATCCTGCATCGGTAGGGTTCCGTTGGTTTTTATGTGGGGACAGTATAAGGCAGGGCGGGGCTCAAAACAGTTGCAGCAGCGCCATTTTTTCATACAGCGTGGCGCGCGAAATGCCGAGCAGGCGCGCGGCCTCGGTTTTCTTGCCGCCGGCCGCCGCCAGCGCCGCTTCGATGGCGCCGCGTTCGGCCGCCGCCACCGCCTGCGCCAGCGGCTGCACCAGGCCGGGCGCGCCTGTTTTTGCCGCCGCCAGCCGGGGCAGGATGGTGTCGAAATCGTCCGCCACCAGGCGCCGGTTGTCGCTGTGCAGCACCGCCTTTTCCAGCACATTGCGCAGCTCGCGCACATTGCCGGGCCAGTCGTAGCCGCCCAGGCGCTGCAAGGCGCCCGGCGTCAGCTCGCGCCGCGCCATGCCGGTGCGCTCGGCGATCTGCTCGAGCGCGCCTTCGCACAGCGCTTCCAGGTCGGCGATGCGCTCGCGCAGCGGCGGCAGTGTGATCGACAGAACGTTAAGGCGGTAGTACAGGTCGCGCCGCAGCCGGCCTTGCGCCAGCGCCTGCACCAGGTCGATGCTGGTGGCGGCGATGATGCGCACGTCCACCTTGATCACCTTGTTCGAGCCCAGCGGCTCCACCTCCTGCTCCTGCAGCACGCGCAGCAGCTTGGCCTGGATCTGCAGCGGCATGTCGCCCACTTCGTCCAGGAACAGGGTGCCGCCGTGCGCCAGCTTGAACTTGCCGTCGCGGCCGCGCTTGTCGGCGCCGGTGTAGGCGCCCGGCGCGACGCCGAAGAACTCGGACTCGAGCAGCGCTTCGGGAATGGCGGCGGCGTTCACGGCGATGAAGGGCTGGCTGGCGCGCGCCGAGCTGGCGTGGATGGCCTGCGCCAGCAGCTCCTTGCCGGTGCCGGTTTCGCCCAGCAGCAGCACGGTGCTGCCCAGCTGCGCCGCGCGCCGCGCCTGGCGTTTCACGTCCAGGCTGGCCGGGCTGTTGCCCACGTAGCTGGCCAGGGTGTAGCGCGGACGGCGGTCCTGCACCAGCAGGCGCCGGGTTTCCGCCAGCTCGTCCTGCAGCTGCGCGAACTTGCCCAGCAGCGGTTTCAAATGGTGCAGCTTGTCGTACAGGCAGATGCCGACCGCGCCTATCACCTTGCCGTCCGGCCCTGTCAGCGGCAGGCGCGACACCACAAAGGTTTCGCTGCCGAAGGCCATCAGGTCCAGCAGGATGGGCTCGCCGCTCTTGACCACCTGGCGCATCAGGCTGTTGGGGATGATCTCCTCCACGTCGCGGCCCAGCAGCGATTGCGGGTCGCTGTAGCCCAGCATTTGCAGGTATTTATCGTTGCACCAGACGATGCGGGCTTCGGTGTCGACCGCGATGGTGCCTTCGCACAGCGCGTCCAGCCGCTCCAGCAGCTTGGGAATGGCCAGGTGGCGCAGTCCGCCCGCGCCCGGGTTTTCGGTAAACCAGTGCATCAAGTCCATTGCGGCGGCCCGGCAAAAAGGCTGATTCTGGCCCCGGCCGCCTGAACTGTCCAGTATTCCGTACAGAATGTCCGGATTTCCAGACGTTTTTCTGCGTAGTTTTGCGTAGTCTGTCTGCTTTTCCAGACAATATGCGTTCCAGCCTTACCCCGGCATCACCAGCGCTTATATCTAACTGCTTGAATTTTCAGGACTTTATGCGCCAGGCATGGATAGTGCTTTAGACAACGTTCTACGTTATGCCTTGGAGTGTGTATGAGTTTTCTGATTGTGCTGCTGGCGCTGGTTTTCCTGATGGTGGTCGCCTACCGCGGCTTCAGCGTCATCCTGTTTGCCCCGGTGGCGGCCATGCTGGCCGTGCTGCTGACCGATCCCGGCCTAGTGCCGCCCATGTTCACCAGTGTCTTCATGGACAAGATGGTGGGCTTCGTCAAACTGTATTTCCCGGTCTTCCTGCTGGGCGCGGTGTTCGGCAAGGTGATCGAACTGTCCGGCTTTTCCAAGTCCATCGTGGCGCTGATTATCCGGCTGGTGGGGCGCGAGCGCGCCATGCTGGCCATCGTGCTGGTATGCGCGGTGCTGACCTATGGCGGCGTGTCGCTGTTCGTGGTGGTGTTCGCCGTGTATCCCTTCGCTGCCGAGATGTTCAGGCAGAGCAATATCCCCAAGCGTCTGATCCCCGGCACCATTGCGCTGGGCGCCTTCACCTTCACCATGGACGCGCTGCCCGGCACGCCGCAGATCCAGAACATCATTCCGACCTCGTTCTTCCAGACCGATACCTGGGCCGCGCCCTGGCTGGGCGTGATCGGCTCGGTGTTCATCCTGGCGGTGGGCCTGAGCTACCTGGAATGGCGCCGCCGCCAGGCGCTGGCCAAGGGCGAAGGCTATGGCACCGGCCACAGCAACGAGCCGGAGGAATTCACGGAGCAGACCCTGCCGCATCCGCTGCTGGCGCTGCTGCCGCTGGTGCTGGTGGGCGTGCTGAACAAGGTCTTCACCGTGATGATTCCGCTCTACTACGGCAAGAGCCACAGCCTGCAGCTGGCGGGCGCGGCCAAGCCCGTCGTGACCGAAGTGTCGAAAGTGGCGGCCATCTGGGCCGTGGAAGCGGCGCTGCTGGTGGGCATCGCCAGCGTGCTGCTGCTGGCCTTCGGCACCGTGCGCCGCCGCTTCGCCGAGGGCAGCAAACTGGCGATTTCGGGCGCGTTGCTGGCGTCCATGAACACCGCCTCCGAGTACGGCTTTGGCGCCGTCATCGCCGGCCTGCCGGGCTTCCTGGTGGTGGCCGACGCGCTGCGCGCCGTGCCCAATCCGCTGGTCAATGAAGCCATCGCGGTCACTTCGCTGGCCGGCATCACGGGTTCGGCCTCGGGCGGCATGAGCATTGCGCTGGCCGCCATGTCGGACACCTTCATCCAGGCCGCCACCGCTGCGCATATTCCGATGGAGGTCCTGCACCGGGTGGCGGCCATGGCCAGTGGCGGCATGGACACGCTGCCGCACAACGGCGCCGTGATTACCCTGCTGGCCGTCAGCGGGCTGACGCACAAGGTGTCCTACGGCGACATCTTCGCCGTCACCTGCATCAAGACCATGGCCGTGTTCGTGGTCATCGGCACCTACTACGCGTTCGGAATTTACTAAGGAGCTTGCCATGTTGAACAATAAATCCGCCATCGTCACCGGTTCCACCAGCGGCATCGGCCTGGGCATCGCCCGCGCGCTGGCCGCGCAGGGGGCCAACGTCATGCTGAACGGCTTCGGCGACGCGGCCGCCATAGAGGCCATCGCCGCCGAACTGCGCGCGCTGGGCGTGCAGGTGCGGCACAGCGCGGCTGACATGGCGCAGCCGGAGCAGATCGCCGCCATGGTGGCCGAAGCCACGGCGGCCTTCGGCGCGGTCGATATCCTGGTCAACAACGCCGGCATCCAGTACACGGCGCCGGTGCACGAGTTTCCGCTGGAGCAGTGGGACCGCATCATGGCCATCAACCTGTCGTCCAACTTCCACGCCATCCGCGCGGCGCTGCCGCAGATGCAGCAGCGCGGCTGGGGACGCATTATCAACGTGGCCTCGGTGCACGGGCTGGTGGCGTCGGTGAACAAATCGGCTTATGTGGCGGCCAAGCATGGCGTGGTGGGACTGACCAAGGCGGTGGCGCTGGAGAATGCGCGCAGCGGCGTGACCTGCAACGCCATCTGCCCGGGCTGGGTGCTGACGCCGCTGGTGCAGAAGCAGATCGACGACCTGGCCGCGCGCGCCGGCCTGAGCGCAGACCAGGCGCGCGCCCAGCTGTTGGGCGAAAAGCAGCCTTCGCAGGAATTCGCCACGCCGGAGCAGATCGGCGCGCTGGCCATGTTCCTGTGCAGCGCGGCGGCCGACCAGATCCGCGGCGCCGCGCTCAATATGGATGGGGGATGGGCGGCGCAGTGATGGCGGCGCCGCGCTCTTACACCACGGAACCGAGCTTGAAGATCGGCAAATACATGGCAATCACCAAGCCGCCGATCAGCACGCCCAGGATGACCATGATCAGCGGCTCCATCAGGCTCGACAGCGAGGCCACGGCCTCGTCCACTTCCTCCTCGAAGAAGTCGGCCACCTTGCCCAGCATGGCGTCCAGCGAGCCGGACTCCTCGCCGATGGACACCATCTGCGTCACCATATTCGGGAACACGTCGGCGTTCTGCATGGCCACGGTCAGGCTGGTGCCGGTGCTCACTTCCTTCTGGATGCGGCGCGTCGCTTCCAGGTAGACGATGTTGCCGGAGGCGCCGCCCACCGAGTCGAGCGACTCCACCAGCGGCACGCCGGCGGCGAACATGGTGGCCAGCGTGCGCGTCCAGCGCGCGATGGTGGCCTTGCGTATCACTTCGCCGAAGATCGGCAGCTTGAGCAGCGTCACGTCCATGAAGCGCTGCACCTGCGGCGAGCGCTTCCAGGCCTGGAAGAAGAAGTACAGCGAGCCGAACAGGCCGCCGAAAATCAGATACCAGTAGGACACGAAAAATTCGGAGATCGCCATCACCGCCAGGGTGGGGGCGGGCAGGTCGGCGCCGAAGCTGGCGAACACCTGCTTGAACGCCGGCACCACCCAGATCATGATGACGGCCGTGACGATGAAGGCCACGCCCAGGATGGACACCGGGTAGGTCAGGGCGGACTTGATCTTGCCCTTCATGGCCAGCGTCTTTTCCTTGTAGATGGCCAGCCGCGTGAGCAGGTCTTCCAGGATGCCGGCCTGTTCGCCGGCGCCCACCAGGTTGCAGAACAGCGGGTCGAAATACAGCGGGAACTTGCGGAAAGCCTGGTTCAGGCTGGTGCCGGTCTCGATGTCGGCGCGCAGGTCCATCACCAGCTTGGCCACCGACGGGTTGGCGTGGCCCTTGCCGACGATGTCGAAGGACTGCAGCAGCGGCACGCCGGCCTTCATCATGGTGGCCAGCTGGCGCGTGAACAGGGAAATATCCTTCTCGCTGACCTTCTTGCCGCTGCGGTAGACCTTTTTCTTAACCTTGGTCACCATGATGCCCTGGCGCCGCAGAGTCACGTTGACCACGGCCTCGCCGCCGGCGCGCAGTTCGCCGCGCACGGTCTTGCCGGTTTTGTCCTTGCCTTCCCAGGCGAAGACCGATTCCTTGACCGGGCTGCCCGGGGTGCTGGTTGTGGCCATGATTTACTTCCTATTCATTGGTGCAGCCGAGGACTTCCTCGAGGCTGGTCAGCCCGTTTTTCACTTTGACCAGGCCGGACTGGCGCAAGGACTTCACGCCTTCGCTTTCCGACTGGGCCGCAATCTGCATCGAGTTGCCGTGCGCCAGGATGATGCTCTCGATCGCCGGGGTGATCGGCATGATCTGGTAGATGCCGACCCGGCCCTTGTAGCCGCCGCCGTTGCAGCGCTCGCAGCCCACCGGGCCGTAGGGTTTCCAGCTGCCGTCCAGCTCCTCCGGCTTGTAGCCCGCCTTCAGCAGCAGCTCGTTGGAGATCTCCACCGGCTGCTTGCAGGTGCACAGGCGGCGCGCCAGGCGCTGCGCCGTGATCAGCACCACCGAGGAGGCGATGTTGAACGGCGCCACGCCCATATTCATCAGCCGCGTCAGCGTGGACGGCGCGTCGTTGGTGTGCAGCGTGGAAAACACCATGTGGCCGGTCTGCGCCGCCTTGATGGCGATGTCGGCCGTTTCCAGGTCGCGGATCTCGCCCACCATGATGATGTCCGGATCCTGCCGCAGGAAGGATTTCAGCGCCACCGGGAAAGTCAGTCCGGCGCGGTCGTTCACGTTCACCTGGTTCACGCCCGGCAGGTTGATCTCGGCCGGGTCCTCGGCGGTGGAGATGTTGATGCCGGGCTTGTTCAGGATGTTCAAACAGGTGTACAGCGACACCGTCTTGCCCGAGCCGGTCGGCCCGGTCACCAGCACCATGCCGTAGGGGCGCTGGATGGCTTCCAGCAGGATTTCCTTCTGGTCCGGGTCGTAGCCCAGCGAGTCGATGCCCATCTGGGCCTGGGTCGCGTCCAGGATACGCATCACGGTTTTTTCGCCGAACAGCGTGGGCAGCGTGGACACGCGCAAGTCGATGGTCTTGGTGGGCGAGACGATCAGGCGCATGCGGCCGTCCTGCGGCACGCGCTTTTCCGAGATGTCCAGCTTGGCCAGCACCTTGATGCGCGACACCAGCTTGTCCTTGATCGACACCGGCGGCTGCGCGTGCTCGAGCAGCACGCCGTCCACGCGGAAGCGGATGCGGTAGAACTTTTCGAAGGGTTCAAAATGCAAGTCCGAGGCGCCCATGCCCACCGCGTCCATCAGCATCTTGTTGAGGAAGCGCACGATGGGCGCGTCTTCCACCTCGTTGGCGGCCTGCTCGGCGGCGGCCGACGGGGCTTCGTTCTCCTCGGCGAACTGGATGTCCTGCTCGTCGCCGGCCAGCTCGGTCAGGCTTTGCTCGGCGCTGCGGTTCAGGCTGGCCAGCATGGCCAGCAGGGCGTCGTGCGCCACGATCACCGGTTCCACCGAGGACTCGGTCTGGAACTTGATCTGGTCCAGCGCCTGGATATTGGTCGGGTCCGAAATCGCCACCGACATCTTGTTGCCGCGCTTGGCCAGCGCCACCACGCGCTGCGTCTGCATCAGCTTGGCGTCGATGATCTTGGGCGGCAGCGCGTCGATGCTGAACGCGGCCAGGTCCATCAGCGGATAGGCGAAAGTTTCCGAACAGAAGTAGGCCAGCTCGCGGGCCTGGATGGTGTTGCTGGCCAACAAGGTGTCGATAAACGGCAGCTTGTCGGCCTGCGCCTTCTTTTGCAGCGCATCCGCCTGCGCGGGCGTAAGCCGGCCGGCTTGCATCAAGGCCCGCGCCAGTCCCGCCATGGGGGCGCTGGACGCTGTATTGGGTTGAACTGCTGCCATAGAAGCGCGCTGTCAGGAAAGACTACATAAGGAGGCTGGCTCTGGGGCCATCCACCGGATGATGCCCGTGGGCATCACTTTTGTAAAGCGGGATGCGTACCGTGCGCGGCTAGCGGGCCACCTTCCTAGCCCGCCCGTATCAATTTCACGACTTTGATGGCCTGGTTCTGCACTTGCACCACTTCCACCACGCAGCCGCCGAGCCGCACGCTGATGGCCGCCTCCGGAATTTCCTGCAAATATTCGAGCAGCACGCCATTCAATGTTTTCGGCCCGTCCAGCGGGAAGTTTAATCCCAGACGCTTATTGATGTCACGCAAGGCCGTGGTGCCCTCCAGTAGGCAGTCGCCGGACGCGGTCCAGTTGAAGCTGTCGGCGCGTGCGGCGCCCGGCGTTGATGTCGTAAATTCACCGATCATTTCCTCGATGATATCGTCCAGCGTCACCAGGCCCTGCACTTCGCCGTACTCGTCGACGATGATGCCCAGGCGTTCCTTGTTCTCCTGGAAGTACTGCAGCTGGGCGAACACGCCGGTGTCCTGCGGAATGAAATAGGGCTCGGACAGCAGCGCGCGGAAGTGTTCGGCGCTCAGTTCCTCGTCCTGGGTCAGCAGCGCCATCGCCTTGCGCACATGCAGGATGCCGATGATCTGGTTGATCTCGCCTTCGTAGACCGGCAGCTTGTTGTGGTAGCAGGTGGTCAGCTGCTGCTTGATCTCGTCCACCGGCGCGGCCAGGTTCAGCGCCTCGATCTGGGCGCGCGGCGTCATCACGTCCTCCACCGAAATGGCTTCCAGGTCGAACAGGTTGAGCAGGATGCTCTTATGCTTTTGCGGAATGAAGTTGCCGCCTTCCAGCACCAGTGAGCGCAGCTCCTCGGGCGACAGGCGGGTGTCGCGCAGCGGCGTGCCCATCTTGATGCGGAACAGTCTGAGCACCACGCCCACGAACAGGTTGGTGAACCAGATCACCGGCTTGGCCGCCGCCATCATGGGCCGCAAGATGGTGGCCGTGGGCAGGGCGATCTGCTCGGGATAGGTGGCGCCTATCATTTTCGGCGAAATCTCGGCGAACACCACCAGCAAAAACGTCATGCAGGCGGTGGAGGCCACGATCAGCCATTCGTCGTAGCCGAAGGTGTGGATGACGATGGCCGTGACCAGGGCGATGGCGGTGGCGTTGATCAGCGTATTGGCGATCAGCACCAGCGACAGCAGCTTGTCAGTGCGGTCCAGCAGCCACAGGGTGGCCACGGCGCGCCGGCTGCCGCGCTTGGCCTGGTGGCGCAAACGGTAGCGGTTGGCCGCCATCAGGGCGGTTTCGGCCATGGCGAAGAACGCCGAGCATAGTATCAGGAAAGCAAGCGCAAGAAATTGCGCCCATATGGGAACGGTATCCAAGGGTCACCGTGAAGAAACAGGCATGATGGGGTGTAACTGGTCAGGCGTGACCGGCCCAGAGCGGGAAGCAGCACAATGCTGCTTCAGAGTTGTGGATTTTAAGTCAAGCCCAGCCGGGGTGCAAGCCGCAAGGTTACAATTGCCTATCCCACCACGAAAGGAGCTTCGGTATGAATCGACCATGCGCGCGTTCCCTGGCCCCGTCTGTCCTGGCTCTCGCCGCTGCGCTGTGCTGCGCGCCGGCCGCCCAGGCCGCTACCCTGACGGTGGGCCCCGGCATGGCGTATGCGCGGCCCTGCCTGGCCTTTGCCGCCGCCCGCAGCGGCGACACGGTGGAGATCGAAGCGGGGGCGTATCCGGGCGAGCTGTGCCGCATCGCGCCCAATTTCCTCACCATTCGCGGCATGCGCGGGCGGGTCCGCATCGACGCGCAGGGGCGCGGCGCGGAAGGCAAGGGGGCCTGGATTATCGCGGGCAACGACGTGACGGTGGAGAACGTGGAGATCTTCAACACCAAGGTGGCCGACAAGAACGGCGCCGCGCTGCGCATCGAAGGCAGCAACTTCACGCTCAAGAACAGCTTCCTGCACGACAACGAGAACGGCGTGCTGACCGGGGCCTCGCCCACCAGCCGCATCGTGATTGAAAACAGCGAGTTCGGCCACAACGGCGACGGCAGCGGCCAGACCCACAATGTCTACGTGGGCGATGTGGCCAGCCTGACCTTCCGATTTAACTTCTCGCACGACGCCAACATCGGCCACAACCTGAAGTCGCGTGCGCGCATCAACACCATCATCTACAACCGCTTTTCCAGCCTGGCGCCGGGTGAAAAAGGCTCCACCGCCGCCGGCCGGCCCAGCTTCGAGATCGACCTGCCCAACGCGGGCGCGGCCTATGTGATGGGCAACATCATCGAGCAGCCGGCCGACAACGACAACAACACCTTGCTCGCCTACGGCAACGAGGGCAGCGGCGCGAACGACATGCTGTACGTGATGAACAATACCTTCCTCAACGACGACAAGCGCAACGGCGTGTTTGTGCGCGTGCACGAACGCGTGAAGGCGCGCGCCCACATCCAGAACAACATCTTCGCCGGCAAGGGCATCATCACCAACCAGGGCAGCGCGGTGGACAAGCACAACTATGCGGCGCTGGAGGTGGATTTCGTCGACCGCGCCAACTACGTGCTGGTGCCGACCGAGAACGCAAAAATCATCAACGCGGGCGCGGAGCCGCCCATGCTGCCGTCCGGCGTGGCGCTGCGGCCCATCATGCAGTACAAGCACCCGGCCGGCGGCATGCAGCGTCCGGCGGTGGGCGCGCTGGACATCGGCGCCTACCAGGCCGTGATCGTGGAGAAGAGCAAGAAGAGCTGGTACCAGGGGCTGCTGAAGTAATCAGCCCAGCATGCGCAGGAAGGCGCTGATCACCGGCGCGTTGGTCAGGTCGATCAGGAAGCCGCCGGTCGGCGGCACGATGGTGGTGGCGCGCGGCGCCGGGCCGCGCTGGCGCGTAATGGCGTCCATCGCCGCCACCGCGGTGGCGGTGGAGCCGATGCCGTAGCCGGCCAGGCCCGCCGTGGCCACGCCCGCTTCGTGATTGCGCCCCAGCAGCGGCCACACCACGGCGGCGCAGAACAGCAGCGTGAGGGCGATATTGACGGCCAGGATGGCGAGCATGGGGCCGGCCACCGTGGCCAGGTCGGCCAGGTTCAGCGAGGCCAGCGTCACGGCCAGGAACAGCGGCAGCAGCACCGCCGCGATGCGCGCGATGGTCTCGCCGCGCAGCCAGCCGCTGCCCAGCGCGTCATGGATGGCGCGCACCGCAAAGCCCACCAGCAGCGCGCCCATATAGGCGGGCAGGGCGGCGCCGGCGCGGTCCAGGCCGAAGCTCACCCAGGCGCCGGCTTTCACGCAGGCCGCCACCAACAGCAGATGCAGCAGCGCGCCGCGTCCCAGCGCCGCCAGTGCGCGCAAGTCCGCCAAAAAATTCGCCACCGCTGGCGCCGCCGTGGCGGGCTTGCCGCTTGCGCCGTCCTGACGCACGGCGCCGGCCGCCGTGTCCCGCGCCGGAATCGGCGAGACCGTGCGCAGCAGCCACGCGCCCAGCGGCCCGGACAGCAGCGCCCCGGCAACCAGTCCGAAGGTGGCAGCGGAAGCGCCGATGGCGGCGGCCGACGCCAGCCCGGCCTGCTCGAAGCGCGACGCGAATCCCAGCGCCGTGCCGTGCCCGCCCACCAGCGTGAGCGAGCCGCAAGCCACGCCCAGCAGGGCAGGCGCGCCCAGCGCCACGGCCACCGCCACGCCCGCCGCGTTCTGCACCGCCGCCAGCACCGTGGTCGCCAGCAGCAGCACCACCAGCATGCGTCCGCCGCCCAGCAGCATGCGCAGCGGCGCGCCCAGTCCCACGCAAGTGAAGAAGGCGATCAGCAGCGGCAAATTGAGGTTTTTGGCCGGACGCGCCAGCCATTCGATATCGGGTGTCACCAGCCAGGTCCACCATCCGGCGCTGACCTTGGTGCCGAAACTGACCGTGGCCAGTCCGGATAAATTGATGCACAGGCAGGCCGCGCTGAACAGCAGCCCGCCTGCGACGGGGACAGGAATATTAATGCGCGCCAGCAGTGGTATCCGCTTCAACAGCCATTCCCCCAGCAACAGGATGGGGATGGCGAGCAGCAGCAAAAAACAGGGGGAGTATGCTGGCGTCATAGGCGCTTACTTCTTGGCGCTCAGGCATTCCTTCATGAAGGCTTTGCGTTCATCGCCTTTCTTGCCGGTGGCGTCGGCGTTACAGGTTTTCATTTTGTCCTGCTGCGTGACCGGAGCGGCCGGCTTGGCGCTCAGGCACTCCTTCATGAAGGCCTTGCGCTCATCGCCTTTTTTGCCGGCAGCGTCGGCATTGCAGGTCGCCATTTTGGACTGCTGCGAATTCTTCGGCGCCGACGCGGCCGCCGATGCGGACGCCGATGCCGAAGCGGGCGCGGCAAACGCGGAAGCGGCGAAACCGAAAGCAGCGATAACAGCAATAATTTTCTTCATGTCGTATTCCTGTAAAGTTGAGTGGCGGAACTGCTAAGGCTAACTATACGACAGTATTTCCCATTCCATGGTATCTAAGTGTTTCGTATGCAACACATCTGAAAGGAGCGCGCTATGAAGACTTTGGGCAAATCGATGATGGCCGCCGCCGCTGGCGGCATCCTGGCGCTGGCCGCCGGCTGCAGCACCAGCGGAGGCGGCGGGGCCGCAGGGCCGGTTGCTTCGTTGACCGGCACCTCGTGGCAGCTCGCCGAGCTGGGCGGCCAGCCGGGCGGCAAGCAGTCGCTGAACTTCGACGCGGCGAAAGGCATGGTATCGGGCAGCGGCGGCTGCAACAACTTCACCGGCGCCTACCAGTGGAGCGGCAAGTCCCTGAAGATGGGCCCGCTGGCCTCCACCCGCCGCGCCTGCATGGACGACGCCAGCGGCAAGCAGGAGTACGCCTACCTGCAAGCGCTGGACGCCACCCGCACCTGGCAAGTCGAAGGCAAAACACTCATCCTGAGCGGCGACAGCGGCCAACTGGCGCGGTTCACCGCGCAATAACGAGGATCAGGTTCGCCTCCGCGCTGCCCGCTCATATGCCTGGCTCTTGTCGCGTTTGGCAACGCTCAATACCAGCACTGTAATCGTCTGGTCTATGACTTCGTAGACCAGGCGGTATCCGAGGTCTCGCAGTTTGATCTTGTACACATTGTGCATATCCGGCCCGTGCAGCCTGGCCGAAGGCACGTGCGGCTCGATGAGGCGGCGAGCCAGTTGTTTCTTGAACTGCGCCCGAACTGAATGATCCAGTTTCTGCCATTCCTTAAGCGCGTCTTCGTTGAATTCCAGGCTATAAGTCATCGAGGGAGACTTTCACAGTCTTGCCCCCTCTTCGCTGGCGGACTAATTCGGCAAGGTCGAGATCTTCCAGTTTTTCCAGCATGGCTTCGAACGCTTCTGCAGGAACCAGGTAGGCGGCAGGGCGATTGTGGTTCAGTATCGCAACCGGCATACCTCCGGCCTCCTCAATGACGGCGCCGGGATTGCGGCGCAGCTCGGTAATGCTGACCGTGGTGGAAGCGAAGATGGAATTTGTAAGTGCCATATATACCTAAGATGACATTATTTGGTGCATTATTTGATGTTTTATTTCGTTTAATAATATGCTCGACCTGGCCCGGCCGCAAGCAGCATCCGCAAGGGTAGGAACATTTCCACCAACTTTTTCTGGGAGCAAAGATGGGCAAACGAGCTGGAGTGTTGAAGGGGGCTGTGATGGCATTGGCCGCGCTCGCGGTGGGAGGAGCTCTGGCGGCCGAAGCAGGCAAAGCGGACCAGGCGCTGCTGGCCAAGGCCGAGCAATCCAGGCCGGAGGCCTTGAAGCTGCTGGAGCGGCTGGTCAATATCGACTCGGGCACCTTCAACGGGGCCGGGCTGGACCGCGTCGGCGCTATCGCGCAGGAGGAACTGGCGCGGCTGGGCTTCAAGGTGGAAACCTTCCCGGCCGCGCCTGCGCAAAGCCGCAACATCCAGGCCACGCTGACCGGCACCGGCAAGGGCCGCATCCTGCTGGTGGCGCATATGGACACGGTGTTCCCGGACGGCGCCGCCGCCGCGCGCCCCTTCCGCATCGACGGCGCGCGCGCCTACGGCCCCGGCATCATGGACGACAAGGGCGGCATCGTGGTGGCGCTGGCGGCGCTGAAAGTGCTCAAGCAGTCCGGGCACACCGGCTACGGCAAGATCACCGTGCTGCTCAACACCAACGAGGAAACCGGCTCGCACGGCACGCGCACGCTGATGGAGAAGCTGGCCAGGGAGCACGACGTGGCGCTGAACCTGGAGCCGGGCCGTCCCGCCGACGGCCTGGTGGTGATGCGCAAGGGCAGCGGCGAAATCGAGCTGGAGGTGAGCGGCAAGGCGGCCCACGCGGGCGTGGCGCCGGACTCGGGCCGCAACGCGGCCATGGAGGCGGCGCACCAGATGCTGCAGCTGTCCAAACTGGCGGACGCGAGCAAGCAGACCACGGTCAATTTCACCGTCATCAAATCGGGCGAGCGCAGCAATGTGATCCCGGACCACGCGGCGGTGCAGGCGGACGTGCGCGTGGCCGTGCCGGAAGAATTCGACCGCGTCGAGCAGGACCTGGCGCGCATCTCGGCCAACCATTTGATACCGGACACCAAGGTCAGCGCCAAATTGCGCCGGGGCTTCCCGCCCATGCCGAAAAGCCCGGTCACGGACGCCGTCGCCGCGAAGGCGCAGGCCGTCTACGCGGAGCTGGGGCGCAAGCTGACGCTGGAAAGCTCCGGCGGCGCGGCTGATTCCAGCCTGACCTATGCCGCCGGCGTGCCGACCATAGACGGGCTGGGCATCGTCGGCGGCGCCATCCATACGCCGGAGGAATACGCGGAGGTGGACAGCATCGCGCCGCGCGTTTATCTGCTGGCGCGGCTGATACAGGAATACGGCAGGTAGTGGCGGCGCTCGGCGGGTTACGGCGCGGTGCGCCTAACCCGCCCTACGTTCCTGCGCTTATGACGAGCGCACCGGCTTATGCTTCGGCCACCAGCGCGATGGCGGCGCGGGTGGCGCCGGCGATGATGTCTTCGCGGTACTTGGCGTCCTCTTGTGCATGCGCGGTGTAGATGGCGATGACGATGGGCGCTTTACCGGGCGGCCAGATCACGGCGATGTCGTTGCGCGCGCCGTAGGCGCCGCCGCCGGTCTTGTCTCCCACGGTCCAGCCGGCCGGCGTGCCGGCGCGTATCATCTTGCCGCCGGTGGTGTTGCCCACCAGCCAGTCCTTGAGCTGCTGGCGCTGCGGCGCGGGCAGGGCCTCGCCCGCCACCAGCGCTTGCAGGCTGCGCATCATGGCTTGCGGCGTGGTGGTGTCGCGCGGATCGCCGGGGATGGCGCTGTTGAGCTCGGTCTCCCAGCGGTCCAGGCGGAATTCGGTGTCGCCGACGCTGCGCGCAAAGGCCGTCACCGCTTCCGGACCGCCCAGCACTTTCATCAGCAGATTGGCGGCGGGGTTGTCGCTGTATTGCACCGTGGCGGCGCACAGCTCTTCCACCGTCATGCCCTTGGCGATGTTTTTTTCAGTGACGGGCGCATGCGGCACCAGGTCTTTTTCGGTGTAGTGGATGCGCCGCTGCAGCAGCGAGGGCTCGCCGGCGCTGCGCTGCAAAATGGCGGCGGCCAGCATGGCCTTGAAGGTGCTGCACAGCGGAAAGCGTTCGCCGGCGCGGTGGCCGGTCTGCTTGCCGTTGGCCAGGTTGATGGCGGCCACGCCCAGGCGCCCGCCCAGGTCTTTTTCCAGCGCCGCGAAGGCGGGCACGGCCGCGTCGGCGGCGAACGCGTCCAGGCTGATAAAGGGGGCGAGGGCGGCTGCGCCCAGGAAGTCCCGGCGCTGCATCAGCTGCCCCGGTAGGTGGAGTAGGACCACGGCGACACCACCAGCGGCACATGGTAGTTCTGCGCCGGATCGGCAATGCCGAAGGCCAGCGTGACGAGGTCGATAAAACGCGGCGACGGCAGGTCCACGCCTTGGGCGGCGAAGTAGTCGCCCGCGTTGAACACCAGCTCGTACTGGCCGGCTTTCATGGTGTCGCCTTCCAGCAGCGGGCCGGCGCAGCGGCCGTCGGCGTTGGTGATGTCCATCTTCAGCAAGACCTTGCCTTCAGGCTTGACCTCGAACAGCGCCACTTTCACCCCCGCGCCCGGCTTGCCGGCCGATGTGTCGAGCACGTGCGTACTGAGTTTTCCCATAATGCATCCTATATCCGTTGAGTGAATCACGATATCGTATAAATCTTATACTGATGTCGGCAATGCCATATATTATTGGCGGATGAGCACTTACGACAACTACCCCCGCGATATGACCGGCTACGGCCGCACGCCACCCCATGCGCAATGGCCGGGCGGCGCCCGCGTGGCGCTGCAGTTCGTCCTCAACTACGAAGAGGGGGGCGAGAACAACGTGCTGCACGGCGACCCCGCTTCCGAAACCTTCCTGTCCGAGATCATAGGCGCTGCCGCGTTTCCGATGCGCCACCTTAGCATGGAGACCATCTACGAGTACGGCTCGCGCGCCGGCTTGTGGCGGCTGCTGCGCATGTTCGAGGACCGCAAGCTGCCGCTGACCATATTCGGCGTCTCCATGGCGCTCAAGCGCAATCCGGAGGCGGTGGCGGCCTTCCTGGAACTGAAGCACGAGATCGCCTGCCACGGCCTGCGCTGGATTTCCTACCAGAACGTGGACGAGGCCACCGAGCGCGCCCACATGAAGGAGGCGGTCGAGATCATCAAGGAGTTGACCGGCAGCGCGCCGCAGGGCTGGTACACGGGCCGCGATTCACCCAACACCCACAAGCTGGTGCTGGAGCACGGCGGCTTCCGCTACGACGCCGACCATTACGGCGACGACCTGCCGTTCTGGCTGCCGGTGGCGCACAGGGACGCGGCGGGCCTGGACGTGGTGAGCCAGCAACTGATCGTGCCCTACACGCTGGACACCAACGACATGCGCTTCGCCGCCATGCAGGGCTTCAACTCCGGCACCCAGTTCTTCGACTATCTGAAGGATGCCTTCGACACCCTGTACGCCGAGGGCGATCCGAACGGCCTGAACCAGCCGAAGATGCTGTCCATCGGCCTGCATTGCCGCCTGGTGGGCCGCCCCGGCCGCGCCGCCGCGCTGGCGCGTTTCCTGGACTACGTGCAGAGCCACGACAAAGTGTGGATCACGCGCCGCATCGATATCGCCGAGCACTGGCACGCGACCCATCCTTATTCAGTTTGACGAATATCCGACATCATCGGAATAATATAAGTAACGAGGCCCGTGAACTGCTAATCTTGTAATCTGGGATAACGCCGAGGCTACAATGTCAGAACCGATTCGTTTTTACTACCGGGGCGCCGTGCACGAAGTGAGCACGGCCTCGCCGACGCAGACCGTGCTGCAGCATTTGCGCGAGGATCTGCATTGCACGGGCACCAAGGAAGGCTGCGCCGAGGGCGACTGCGGCGCCTGCACCGTGGTGGTCGGCTCGCTGGTGGACGGCCAGGTCGAATTGAAGGCGGTCAACTCCTGCATCCAGTTCACGCCCACGCTGGACGGCAAAGCCCTGTTCACCGTGGAAGACCTACAGCAGCCGGACGGCGCGCTGCACCCGGTGCAGCAGGCGCTGGTGGAATGCCACGGCTCCCAATGCGGTTTCTGCACGCCCGGCTTCGCCATGTCGCTGTGGGGCATGTACCTGAAAAACGACGCCCAGCCCTGCGCCCGCAAGGAAGTGGACGACGCCCTGTCCGGCAACCTGTGCCGCTGCACCGGCTACCGCCCGATTATCGATGCCGCCCAGCGCATGACCGAACTGCCCAAGGTGGAATTCGACCGCGCCGCATTGGCGCAGCAGCTGGAAGCCCTCAAGCGCGACAAGCTGGCCACCTACAGCGTAGGCGAACGCCACTTCCACGCCCCGCGCACGCTGGATGAACTGAGCGCGCTGCGCGCCAGCCGCCCGTCCGCACTGATACTGGCCGGCTCCACCGACGTGGGCCTGTGGGTGACCAAGCAGATGCGCGAGCTGAACGACATCATTTATCTGGGCCACGTGGATGCGCTGAAAACCGTGAACGTGGACGGCGGCATGCTGGAAATTGGCGCCGGCGTCTCGCTGAACGACGCCTACGCGGCCTTGTGCCGGCACTACCCCGAACAGCTGGGCGAAATGTGGCAGCGCTTCGCCTCGCTGCCGATCCGTAACGCGGGCACGCTGGGCGGCAATGTCGCCAACGGCTCGCCCATCGGCGATTCCATGCCGTGGATGATAGCGCTGGGCAGCGAGGTGGTGCTGCGCGGACCTGCTGGCACGCGCACGCTGCCGCTGGAAGCGTTCTATCTCGGCTACCAGAAGAAGGATCTGCGCGCCGACGAATTCGTGCAAGCCGTGCGCGTGCCGCTGCCGCGCGCGGATGTGCAGTTCCGCACCTACAAGCTGGCCAAGCGCTTTGACCAGGATATCTCCGCCGTGTGCGCCGCCTTTGCCTTTGCGCTCGACGGCGGCGTGGTGCGCGAGGCCCGCATCGCTTTCGGCGGCATGGCCGCCACCCCCAAGCGCGCCGCGCTGGCGGAAGCCGCCTTGAACGGCAAGCCTTGGAGCGAAGCGAATCTCGCCCTGGCCATGGACGCCCTGGCGCAGGACTACCAGCCGCTGAGCGATATGCGCGCCTCCAGCGCCTACCGCATGAAGACGGCGCAGAATCTGCTGCGCCGCTTCTGGTTCGAAACCCGGCTGGACGCGCCGCTTGCGGCCAACGCCGTCAACGCTTTCGCATGCCGTGCTCAACACTGCGCCTGAAAGGAAAATCATGAACCATCCCGGCGCAAGCGATATCAAAGCCATGGCGTGGACCGCCGTCGGCCTGGGCAAGCCGCATGAATCGGCCGCGCTGCACGTGCTCGGCCAGGCCACCTACACGGACGACATCCCGGAGCTGCGCGGCACGCTGCATGCGGCGCTCGGCCTGTCGTCCAAGCCGCACGCCAACATCACCGCCATGGACCTGGACGCCGTGCGCGCCGCGCCCGGCGTGGTGGCCGTGTACACCGCGCAGGACATTCCCGGCACCAATGACTGCGGCCCCATCATCCATGACGATCCCATTCTGTCGGCAGGCAAGGTGGAATACGTGGGCCAGCCCATTTTCATCGTGGTGGCGGACACGCACGACAACGCCCGCCGCGCCGCGCGCCGCGCCAGCGTCACATATGAAGAACTGCCCGCCATCCTGACGCCGCAGGCCGCGAAGGCGGCGCAGTCCTATGTGCTGCCGCCCATGCGCTTGCAGCGCGGCGATTATCAGGCCGCGTTCGAGCACGCGCCGCGCACGGTGAAAGGCACGCTGTACGTCGGCGGCCAGGAGCAGTTCTACCTGGAAGGCCAGATCGCCTACGCCATTCCGAAAGAGCAGAACGGCATGCAGGTACTGTGCTCCACGCAGCATCCGAGCGAGATGCAGCACGTGGTGGCGCATGCGCTCGGCGTGCATTCGCATAACGTGCAGGTCGAGTGCCGCCGCATGGGCGGCGGCTTCGGCGGCAAGGAGTCGCAATCCGCGCTGTGGTGCGCGGCAGCCGCCATCGCGGCGAAGAAGTCCGGCCGCCCGGTCAAGCTGCGCGCCGACCGCGACGACGACATGCTCGTCACCGGCAAGCGCCACTGCTTCTACTATGAGTACGAAGTGGGGTACGGCGACGACGGCAAGATCATCGCCGCCAAGGTGGATATGGTGTCGCGCGCGGGCTATTCGGCCGACCTGTCCGGTCCCGTCGCCACGCGCGCGGTCTGCCACTTCGACAATACCTATTACCTGAGCGACGTGGACATCCGCGCCGCCTGCGGCAAGACCAACACGCAATCCAATACCGCTTTCCGGGGCTTCGGCGGCCCGCAGGGCGCCATCGCCATCGAGTACATCATCGACGAGATCGCGCGCGACCTGGGGCGGGACGCCTACGATATCCGGCGCCTGAATTTCTACGGCAAGGACGAGCGCAACGTCACGCCTTACGGCCAGGTCATCGTGGACAATGTGATCGCCGAGCTGACGGCGGAGCTGGAGCAGAGCAGCGAATACCGCGCGCGCCGCGAAGCCGTGAACGCGTACAACGCCGCCAGTCCGCTGCTGAAGAAGGGGCTGGCGCTCACGCCGCTCAAATTCGGCATCGCCTTCAACGTCACGCATCTGAACCAGGCGGGCGCGCTGGTGCATGTCTACGTGGACGGCTCGGTGCTGGTCAACCACGGCGGCACGGAGATGGGGCAGGGCATCAACACCAAGGTGCTGCAAGTGGTGGCGCATGAGCTGGGCCTGGACATGGAGCACGTGCGCATCACCGCCACCGACACCAGCAAGGTCGCCAACACTTCGGCCACCGCCGCCTCCACCGGTGCGGATCTGAACGGCAAGGCCGCGCAGGACGCAGCGCGTCAGATCCGCGAGCGGCTGGCTGCCTACGCGGTCAAGCTGTACGGCGGCGATGCGGCGGAGGTGCTGTTCTTCGATAACAAGATCCACGTCAACGGCCACGCCGTGCCCTTCCCGGAACTGGTGCAGAAGGCCTACCTGGCGCGCGTGCAGCTGTGGTCGGACGGCTTCTACGCCACGCCGCATCTGCATTGGGACCCGAAGACCATGAACGGCCACCCCTTCTCCTATTACGCATACGGCGCCGCCGTATCCGAGGTGGTGGTGGACACGCTGACCGGCGAATGGAAGCTGCTGCGCGCCGACGCGCTGTACGACGCGGGCCAGTCGCTGAATCCGGCCATCGATATCGGCCAAGTGGAGGGTGCTTTCATCCAGGGCATGGGCTGGCTCACCACCGAGCAGCTGTGGTGGAACGAGGGCGGCAAGCTGATGACGCATGCGCCGTCCACGTACAAGATTCCCGGCGTGTCCGACTGCCCGGAGGACTTCCGCGTGCGCCTGTTCGAGAACCGCAACGTGGAGGACAGCATCCACCGCTCCAAGGCGGTGGGCGAGCCGCCGCTGCTGCTGCCGTTCTCGGTGTTCTTCGCCATCCGCGACGCGATTTCCTCGGTGGGCGGCCACAAGGTCAATCCGCCGCTGAACGCGCCGGCCACGTCCGAAGAAATCCTCAAGGCCATTGCCGCTGTTGAAGCGGAAATGAATTGATATGAGCGACTGGCTGACAGATCCCTCGGCGCCGTCGGTGCTGGTGACCGTGGCGCGCGTGGAAGGCTCCGGCCCGCGCGAGGCCGGCACCAAGATGCTGGTGACGGCGGACCGCGAATTCGACACCATAGGCGGCGGCCACCTGGAAATGCGCGCCATCGATATTGCGCGCGAAATGCTGGCGGGGCAGGCGGTGCGCTACGAACGCTTTGCGCTCGGCCCCAGCCTGGGGCAGTGCTGCGGCGGCGTGGTCTACCTGCTGTTCGAGCGTGTCGACACGCGCCTGGGCGCAGTGCTGGCGGCCCTGCGCGAGCGCCGCCGCGAGGACTGCTGGCGCCTGACCGCCGTCGACGGCCCCGCCGCCGTTGCCCTGTTCGACATGCATGGCCAGCCCATGTCCGGTTCCGGTCTCGAGTTCGCGCGCGACCGTGGCGCCCACCTGATGCAGGACGCCGCCGGCCGCCGCTGGATGGTCGATCCCATCCTGGCGCCGCGCGCCCACCTCACCCTGTTCGGCGCAGGCCACGTCGGCGCCGCCATCGTGCGCGCGCTGGCCGCGCTGCCGTGCACCGTCACCTGGGTGGACGAGCGCGAGGACATGTTCCCTGCCGATATCCCCGCCAACGTCACGGTGGAAGCGAGCGAGTTGCCCGAAGCCTGCGTGGCCGAAGCGCCGCCCAACAGCAGCTACCTGGTGCTGACCCACAACCACGCGCTCGACCAGCGCCTGGCCGAAACCATCCTGCAGCGCCAGGACGTGTACTGGTTCGGCCTGATCGGCTCCAAGACCAAGCGCATGCAGTTCGAACACCGCCTGCAGGCCAAAGGCATAGACCAGGCCCGCATAGACGCCATGGTGTGCCCGATCGGCATTGCAGGCATCACCAACAAGGCGCCCGCCGTCATCGCCGCCTCCGTGTGCGCCCAGCTGCTGGGCGTGTGGGAGCAGCAGGACGCCGAACGCATGCCGAAACCACTCAGCCAGACCGCGACCCTGCTGCGCGCAGCCGGTTCCACGCAATACAAAGTTTAGAAAGCTCCCTATGCAAACGACCCAGGTGCAAGCCTACCGAGCAGGCTTGCTGCATTTCCACGCCGATCCGGCCTTCACGCCCGAAGCCCACCACTGGCACGAGGACGGCCTGCTGGTCGTCGCGGACGGCAAGGTGCAGGCTACGGGCGATTACGCCGCGCTGCACGCCACGCTGCCGCCCGGCACGCAGGTGCACGACTATCGCGGCAAGGTGATCACGCCGGGCTTCATCGACACCCACGTGCACTACCCGCAGACCGACATGATCGCCTCGCCGGCGCCCGGCCTGCTGCCCTGGCTGAACACCTACACCTTCCCTACCGAGCGCCAGTTCGAAGACCCGGCGCACGCCGCCGCCACGGCGGAGTTCTTCCTCGACGAGCTGCTGCGCGTGGGCACCACCACGGCCATGGTGTACTGCACCGTGCATCCGCAATCGGTGGACGCCTTTTTTGAAGCGAGCGAGAAGCGCAACCTTCGCATGGTGGCCGGCAAGGTGCTGATGGACCGCCATTGCCCCACCTTCCTGCAGGACTGCGCGGAAACCGGCGGCCGCGAGAGCGAGGACCTGATCAAGCGCTGGCACAACCGGGGCCGCGCGCAATACGCCATCACGCCGCGTTTCGCGCCCACCTCCACGGAGGCGCAGCTGGGCGTGGCCGGCGAGCTGGCGCGCGCCTATCCGGACACTTACATCCAGACCCACGTGTCCGAGAACGAGGACGAGGTGAAATGGGTGCGCGAGCTGTTCCCGCAGGCGCGCAGCTACCTGGACGTGTACGACGGCTACGGCATGCTGCGTCCGCGCGCCATGTACGGCCACTGCATCTGGCTGGACGAGGGCGACCGCCGCCGCATGGCCGAGACCCAGGCCGCCGCCGCCGTCTGCCCGACCTCCAACCTGTTCCTGGGCAGCGGCCTGTTCGACTTCGAGCGCGCCGACCAGGCGGGCATGCTGCTGTCGCTGGCGACGGACGTGGGGGCGGGCACTTCCTTCTCCATGTTGCAAACCATGAACGAAGCCTATAAAGTAGCGCGCTTGAAGGGCAGTTATCTGCCGGCGCTGCGCATGTTCTACCTGGCCACGCTGGGCGCGGCGCGCAGCATGCAGCTGGAAGGCACGATAGGCAGTTTCGCGCAGGGCGCGGAGGCGGACTTCGTGGTGCTGGACCCGAAAGCGACGCCGCTGCTGGCGCGCCGCACGGGCCACACCGAAAGCCTGGAAGAGCTGCTGTTCGCGCTGGCCCTGCTGGGCGACGACCGCACCATAGCCGCCACCTATTCCGCCGGCCGGGAGGTTCACCGCCGCGCATAACCAACCAAGGGCACTCGATGAAGCACACTTTCCCGAAACTGATGATGGCGCTGGCCGTGGCTGCCGCTTGCAATGCGCACGCGCAGAAGGCGGCGCCGGCGGCCAACGAGCAGGCCACCAGCCGCCACTTCGCGTCCCTGGTTTCGGGCGCCCAGCCGAAATCGGCCGAGCTGACTTTATTCTTCACCATGATGCCCAAGGGCGGCGACCTGCATCACCATTATTCCGGCGCCATCTACGCCGAGCAGTTCCTGCAATGGGTGGACAAGCAGGGCTATTGCGTCCACAAGAACAGCTATCAGATCGAAACCGACGCCGGTCAGCTGAAGCTGGAGCGCGCAGCCACGCCGGCCACGCGCACCTGCATCACGGGCGAAGCCGTCATGCTGGACAACACCATGCTGGCCGAACTGCTGCAGCGCTGGGGCACCAAGGACTTCTACAACCACAGCGGCCAGCAAACCCCGCCCGACCGCACCTTCTTCGACACCTTCGGCTACTTCAACGCCGTCGCCTCGACCAACACCGCCGACGGCCTGCGCACGCTCAAGCAGCGCGCCATCAATGAAAACCTGAGCTATATCGAGACCGTGTTCGAGCTGGCGCCGTTCACCGCCAACGCCGATTTCGACAAGGCCGTGCTGGCCGCTGGCCAGGACGCCGCCGCCCTGAACGCCCGGCTGGAAGCGCTGCTGCCGGTGCTGGACAAGGACGCCGGCTGGAACGGCTGGCTGGACGCCTACAAGAAAAACGTCGACACCTCCACCGCCGGCATAGACGACGCGCAGTTCACCATGCGCTACCAGCCTTTCGTGCTGCGCTTCCTGTCCCCGTCGCAGGTGTTCTCGTCCATGGTGTCGGCCTTCAAGCTGGCGCGCGAAAATCCGAAAGTGGTGGGCGTGAATATCGTGGGCCAGGAGAGCACCTACGTCTCCATGCGCGACTACAAGCTGCACATGCAGATGTTCAAGTTCCTGAAAGCCAAATACCCGGACGTGAAGCTGGCGCTGCACGCGGGCGAGCTGGCGCTCGGCATGGTGCCGCCGGAAGGGCTGCAGTCGCATATCGCGGACGCCATCAACGTGGCCGGCGCCAGCCGCATCGGCCACGGCATGGACATCGCCCACGAGTCCAACGCGCTGGCCACCATGCAAGCCATGCGCGAGCGCGGCATCGCGGTGGAAGTGAATTTGACCAGCAACGACTTCATCCTGGGCATCAAGGGCGACGCCCACCCCGTCACCCTGTACCGCAAGTACGGCGTGCCCTTTGTCATCTCCACCGACGACGCGGGTGTATCGCGTAACAATCTGGCCAACGAGTACGTGCTGTTCGCCAGCCGCTACAAGACCAGCTACGCCGAAGTCAAAAAACTGTCATATGACAGCATCCGCTACAGCTTCCTGTCCGCCCCGGACAAGCAGCGCCTGCTGAAGGCATTGGACGGCAAGTTCGCCAAATTCGAGGCCGATGTTGCGTCTTCGCTGCACAAGGCTGGGAATTAACGGTTGTAAAACACTTGTAATCAGGCGGTAACATACGGCAAACCCGGGCGCGCCTAGCGTGCCGGGTGGTATTTTTGCAATATTTTTCCTGAAACATTGTGGTTGCAGCGCCACACTTCGGACGCTTTTCTGCGTCCTTTTGTTATTTAGTCCATGAATTAATTTCAGCCAACTTTATAATTTCGCCTAATCCCTTACTCCGAGTTCAGCCATCCGACTTAAATCGTCGGATTTATAGTTTTTGGATCTGAATCCACGAAGAAAAACGAATTTGTCATGCATTTTTGCTTCATGCATAGTGAGATCAGCATTGCAAAAGTGCCATGTTGCAATTGTTTTTTGTCATACCTGCAGTGGGCGATGTCACGCTCCTGAAACATTGCCAAAGTAGACTCATTCGTTACGCTACAGAAGAATTTTTCCCGGCGCTTTGCCAGCGCGGCGCCGGTCCCGGTTTGCAGCACAGTAAAGAGGGTGCCCGGCCGGCCTACCGGATGGCCGTCAGCACTTCAATAATATTAGTCTTTTTTGGGGTTATACAATGATCAAGCACAAACGGCTACGATTGACGCAGATCGCGCTCAGTCTGTCTATCGCGCTCGCGGCGGCACCGTCGTTCGCTCAGAACACCACGTCGGCCATTTCCGGCCGCATTTCGTCCAACGACGGCAAGCCAGCCGCTGGCGCAGCCGTGACCATCGTTCACACGGAATCGGGTTCGGTCAGCAGCGTGGTGACCGACGCGGATGGCCGTTATGTAGCCCGCGGCCTGCGCGCCGGCGGTCCTTACACGATCACCATCACCAAAAACGGCGTCAGCGAAAAACGTGAAAACGTGTTCGTGGAAGTGGCTGAAACGGCCGCCGTGGACGCAGTGCTGGGCGCGTCTATCCAGACCGTGGCCATTACCGGCCGCCGTTCGGAAACCTTCAACCGCACCAATATGGGCGCCGGCACCAGCATCAGCGCGACCGAACTGGCAACCCAGGCTTCGATCTCGCGCAGCCTGCAGGACTACGCCCGTGTCGACCCGCGCCTGTCGCAGACCGACAAGGAACGCGGCGAAATCTCCGTGGCCGGCCAGAACTCGCGCTACAACTCGATGACCATTGACGGCGTGGCCGTGAATGACACCTTCGGCCTGGAAGCCAGCGGCACCGCCACCGGCAAGCAGCCGATCTCGGTCGAAGCAATCCAGTCGGTGCAGGTCAACGTAGCCAACTACGACGTAACCCAGAAGGGCTACACCGGCGCCAACATCAACGCGGTGACCAAGTCCGGTACCAACACGGTCAAGGGCAGCGTCTACTACGTGTTCCGCAACAACAAGATGGCTGGCGACCGCTACAACAGCGCCACCGATTCCTACTTCGACGCGCCGCCGTCGAAAGACACGACCAAGGGCATCACCCTGGGCGGCCCGCTGATCCAGGACAAACTGTTCCTGTTCGCGAACTACGAAAAATCTGAAAGCAGCCGCAACTCGCCAGCCTTCGGCGTGGTCGGCAGCGGCCTGACCACCGTGGCGATCTCCAAGTCGGTGCTCGACAGCGCCGCCACCATCGCCAAGAACAACTACGGCATGGACATCGGCACCTCGGAGGTGCCGACCGGCACCAAGTTCAAGTCCGAAGACAAGCTGCTGAAGCTGGACTGGAACATCACCGACGACCAGCGCGCCATGCTGCGCTACACCAAAACCGAACAGTCCGAGCCTATCTTCCCAGGCTTCTCGGCTACCGGCGTGTCGCTGAGCTCCTACTGGTACGCGCAAGAGAAGTCGCTGACCACCCTGGTCGGCCGCTGGACCGCGGAATGGACCCCGACCTTCTCGACCGAAGTGAACGCGTCCACCCGCAAGTACGACTCCGTGCCGAAGAACAACGCCTACCTGCCAGCCATCGGCCTGCAGTTCTCGGGCGCGCTGCCTGAGGGTTCGCCGGCTGGCCTGTCGACCGGCAACCGCTTCGCCAACTTCGGCACCGAGCTGAGCCGTCAGATGAACGTGCTCAACACCAAGACCCAGGACTTCTACGCAGGCGCCAACTGGCAGCTGGGCGAGCACGACCTGAAGTTCGGCACCGACTACAGCAAGAACGAGATCTACAACGCCTTCCTGCAGAACGTCAACGGCAACTACACCTTCGCCTGTATCAACAGCAGCACGACGTTCACGTACTCCTTCGGCGCCATCAACTGCGCCACCGCCACGTCGGCCGCACACGCTGCCGCCGTGCTGGAGAACTTCAGCAAGGGCCGTCCTTCGTCGTACACGCTGCAAGCCGCCATCCCGGGCAAAACGCTGGACGACGCGATCGCCCGCTTTGAGCTGAAAAACATCGGCCTGTTCCTGCAGGACACCTGGACCGTCAACCGCCAGCTGACCGTTACGGCCGGCCTGCGCGTGGACGGCTCCCGCATCGGCGACGTGCCGGTCGCCAACCCGACCGCAGCACTGGCCACCGGCCCGCTGGTCAGCGGCCGCCAGACCGGCGGTTTCGGCATCGACAACACCCGCACCATCGACGGCCAGAACCTGTACCAGCCGCGCGTCGGCTTCAACTACAAGTTCGACAGCGAGCGTCCAACGCAGCTGCGCGGCGGCGCGGGCCTGTTCCAGGGCGCGGCCCTGTCGGTCTGGCTGGGCAACCCGTTCCAGAACACCGGCATGGTTATCCGCAACATCACCTGCACGTTCGCGGCCGGCACTTGCCCGACCACCGGTGGCTTCTTCAGCGCCGATCCGACCAAGCAGCCGACCAACGTGGTCAGCACCATTCCTGCAATGAAGGTCGACACCATCAGCAGCGACATGGCGCAGCCATCGGTCTGGAAGGGCAACCTGGCGTTCGAACATGAGCTGCCATTCATGGGCCTGGTCTTCGGCGCGGAATACCTGCGCACCAAGACCAAGGACGGCATCTATTACAAAGAGCTGAACCTGGGCGCACCGACCAAGACCGGTAGCGACGGCCGTCCTCTGTTCTGGACCAACTCCGGCTACCTGCCGACCTGCTACACCGCCACCGGCGGCGCAGTGGGCGGTGCAGCTTGCCCGGACACCCGCAACAAGGCGCAGAGCAACGCGTCCTTCGGCCAGGTGCTGCAAGCCACCCGTACTTCGGGCGGCGCCGGCAACCTGCTGACCCTGTCGGTGAAAGCGCCTATGCGCGCCGGCCTGGGCTGGGGCGTAGCGTACACCTACACCGACGCCACCGAAGTGTCGCCGCTGACCTCCTCGACCTCCAGCTCGAACTGGGGCGGCCGTGCATCGTTCGATCCGAACGAGAACGTCGCTTCCAACTCGAACTACCTGGTCAAGGACCGCATCTCGGCCAACGTGAGCTGGCAGAAAGCGTTCTTCGGCAGCTACAAGACCGGCTTCGGTCTGTTCTACGAAGGCCGCACCGGCAAACCGTTCAGCTGGACCATCAACAACGACTTGAACGGCGACGGCCTGGCTGGCAACGACCTGATGTACATCCCGAAAGCACCAGGTTCGGGTGAAGTGGCCTTCTTCGGCGCCACCCCGGCTGCCCGCGCTGCCACCGAGGAAGCATTCTGGAAAGTGGTCGACGCCAACGGCGCCCTGTCGAAATACAAGGGCGGTGTGGTTGGCCGCAACACCGACTTCTCGCCATGGACCAACAGCATCGACATGAAAGTCACGCAAGAAGTGCCAGGTTTCTGGCCACGCCACAAAGGCATCTTCTCGCTGGACTTCCTGAACGTTGGCAACATGATCAACAAGAAGTGGGGCCGTATCAATGAAGTGGCCTTCCAGTCCGCCGGCGGCCAGGTGCGCAGCTTTGTCGACTACGTAGGTATCGACGCCCAAGGCCGTTACATCTACAACGTCCGCACCACCGAAGAACTGGTGACCCGTCAGGAAAAAGGCGAGTCCCAGTGGGCGATCCAGGCTACCGTGAAGTACGAGTTCTAAGCTCGCTACTGACGTAGTCTGAACACAAACGGCTGGTGGCAACACCAGCCGTTTTTTTATTCCGCTTTTTGATCTGTAACGTAACGTTTCGCCAGCCCCGGCGCCTGCCTGCGGGCCGCTGCGGGCGGTACAATATCCGATTACCGGCCTCGTCCCTGCAATGAACCATCCATTTAAATCCTCCGCCCTGGCGCTGGCCCTGGCGGCCCTGCTTGCCGGCTGCGCCAGCCAGCGTCCCGCCACCGTGGTGGACATCAACATCGCCACGCTGAACGACTTCCACGGCAATATCATGCCGAGCAAATTCAGCTACACCAATTCCTGGGGCTTCGAGCGCAGCGAGCTGGCCGGCGGCATCGACACCATCGCCGCCGCGCTGCAAGCCTGGCGCGAGGAAGACCGCGAGCTGCTGCTGGTGGGGGCGGGCGACCTGATCGGCGCCAGCCCGGCCATCTCCTCGATGTGGGCCGACGAAACCACGCTGGGCGCGCTCAACCTGCTGGGCCTGCAGGCGACCTCGGTGGGCAACCACGAATTCGACGCCGGCCGCGCCGAGCTGCTGCGCCAGCAGAAGGGCGGCTGCGCCTCGCCGCGCCCGGACAAGGCCTGCAAATTCGAGCCGGTCTACCCCGGCGCCAAATTCCAGTACCTGGCCGCCAACGTGGTGGACATGGTCACCAACAAACCCTTCCTGCCGGCCTACAGCGTGCAGGAAGCGCACGGCGTGAAGGTGGCCTTTATCGGCGCCGTGCTGAAGGACACCGCCCAGGTGGTGCTGGCCTCCGGCATCGCCGGCCTGCAGTTCGGCGACGAGGCGCAAGCCATCAACCGCGCGCTGCCCGAACTGCGCGCCCAGGGCGTGAACGTGTTCGTGGCCCTGATCCACCAGGGCGGCCGCACCACCGACGCGCTGGACCAGCCGGACTGCCCCAATCTGAAGGGCGAGATCGTGGACGTGGTCAAGCGCCTCGACCCGGCTATCAAGGTGGTCATCAGCGGCCACTCGCACAAAGGCTATCTGTGCCGCGTGGACGGCCGCCTGGTGACGCAGGCCGAAACGGCGGGCCACGTGATGTCGCGCATCCGCCTGAGCGTGGACACGGCCAATAACACCGTGCTGGAAACCAGCGCCCGCAACGTGGTGATGAAGCAGGACCAGTATCCGGCCGATCCGGCCATGGTGGCCTATATGGACAGCGTGCGCCGGCGCAGCGACGAGGTGCTGGGCAAGCCGGTGGCGCGCCTGGCCGTGGCCAAGGTGGCCCGCGCCAGCGGCGACGACAGCAGCGAGTCGGCCATCGGCGACCTGGTGGCGGACTCCATGCTGGCCGCCGGCAAGCCTTTCGGCGCGCAGATCGCCTTCATGAACCGCGGCGGCTTGCGCCAGGACCTGCTCACCAGCCAGGGCAACAACGCCACGCTGGCGCACTTGCACGCCGTTCTGCCTTTCGGTAATACGCTGGACGTGATGAACCTGACCGGCGCGCAGATCCGTGCGCTGCTGGAAGAGCAGTGGCTGCAAGGGCGCAGCGTCACGCGCGGCCTGCTGCAGGTGTCGGACGGCTTCACCTACCAGTGGGACGCCAAGCAGCCGGAAGGCCAGCGCCTGGTGCCGGGCAGCGTGCTGCTGCACGGCGTGCGGATCGAGGACGGCGCCAGCTACCGCGTGGTGACCAACCACTTCCTTTCCGAAGGCGGCGACTACTTCCCGACCTTTGCGCGCGGCACCAGCCGCGCACCGACACCGATCCGCGACATCGACGCCCTGGCCGCCTACCTGGCCCAGCGCGACCGCGACGGCAAGCCCGCCGGTTCCGAGCAGCATGCGGGCCGCATCCAGCGTATCAAGTAAACCAGGAGCCACACCATGCGCAAACTCTTACTCACCGCAATGCTGGCGGCAGGCGTCGGCAGCGCCCACGCCGACTTCAGCATCCCCGGCTACGAGCTGGTGCTGACCACGCCGGTGGAAACCGCGCTCGCCAATCCGGACCTGCGTGATCCCGCCACCGTGTGGAGCGAGCTGTTCGACAACGCGAAACACGACATCGCCATCGGCCAGTTCTACGCCGTGGTGCGCGAAGGCAGCGCCTTCGAGAAAGTGTTCGAGCGCCTGGAAGCGGCGGGCAAGCGCGGAGTGAAGATCCGCTTCCTGCTCGACAAGAAGGGCGTGGGCCTGTCCGAAGCGCCCACCATCGAGCGCCTGAAAGCCATCCCCAACCTGGAACTGCGCATACTCGATTTCAACCAGCTCACCGGCAACGGCATCATCCACGCCAAGTACCTGGTGGTGGACCACGCCGCCGCCTACGTGGGCAGCCAGAACTTCGACTGGCGCTCCTTCACCCATATCCACGAAACCGGTCTGCGCATCAGCGACGGCAAAGTGGTCAAGCAGATCCAGGCCATTTTCGACCAGGACTGGAACGCCCAGGCGCGCCTGGCGCGCGGCCTGCGCGCCACTGAAATCGGCACCGCCTCGGCCAGCGCCAACTACGCGCCGGACGCCTTCCTGATGGCCAGCCCCTATGCCTACAACCCGCCCGGCGTGGCCGACTCCGAGCGCGGCCTGCCGGCCCTGCTGGAAGAAGCGCAAAGCGAAGTGCGGGTGCAGCTGCTGGACTACGCGCCCCTCAGCTACGGGCCGAAAGGCACGCGCCCCTACTATCCGGTGGTGGACAACGCGCTGCGCGCCGCCGCGCAGCGCGGCGTGAAGATCAAGCTGATGGTCTCCAACTGGAACACCGAAGCGCCCGCCATCGCCTACCTGAAAAGCCTGGCGCTGCTGCCCAATGTGGAGATCCGCGTGGTGACCCTGCCCAAGGCTTCGGACGGCTTCATTCCGTTCGCGCGCGTCATCCACAGCAAGACCATGAGCATAGACGGCAAGCTGGCCTGGGTGGGCACCAGCAACTGGGCGGGCGGCTATTTCGACCTGTCGCGCAACCTGGAGGTGGTGCTGCGCAACGAGAAGATGGCGCAGCGCGTGGCCGCATTGCACCAGCAGCTGTGGGACTCGCCTTACGCGGCGGCGCTGGACGTGAACAAGAACTATCCGAAACCAAGTAAAGGAAAAGAAGAATGATGAAGAAGCTCGCATGTGTGCTGGCGCTGGGCGCCGCCTTTGTATCGACCAACGCGCTGGCCTGGGGCAATGACGGCCACCGCATCGTCGGCTCCATCGCCGACCAGCTGATCAAGGGCAGCTACGCCGAGAAGCAGGTGCGCGCGCTGCTGCTGCCGGGCGAGAGCCTGGAGAAGGTCGCCAGCTGGATGGACTGCGTGAAGGGCACCTACTGCGGCCCGCAAACCACGGAGATGACCGACTACACGGCCGCCAATCCCAAGCACAGCGAATACCACTACACCGACGTGCCCTTCCAGCTGGACGAGTACCACGACCACGGCGTGGGCACCGAGGAGCATGACATCGTGCAGTCGCTGCGCCAGGCGATCTGGGTATTGCAGGGCAAGGACGGCGCGGCCGTCAACCCGCACAAGTTCACCAAGCGCCAGGCCCTGCTGCTGCTGACCCACCTGGCCGGCGATGTGCACCAGCCGCTGCACGTGGGCTCGGCCTTCATCAGCAAGGAAGGCGTGTTCGTGGTGCCGCTCAAGCAGGAGCAGATCGACGGCGTGAACGTCTTCAATCCGCAGGGCGGCAACAATATGCTGCTGGACGACGAGAAGATCAACGCCAGCGGCACCGCGCTGATTCCGGCGGCGCCGCCGAAAGAGGGCGAGGCCGCCAAGCCGGCCGCCGCTGCCGATGCCAAGCCAGGTCCGAAGACCAAGCCCTTCCACTCCTACTGGGACACCACCGTGGTGGACTATGCCATGCGCCGCGTGAGCGCGCGCACGCCGGAGCAGTTTGCGCAGATCGCCATCGCCGGCAAGCCCGTCGTGGCGGGCAACACGGGCGACCCTGCCAGCTGGCCCTACCAGTGGGCCAACGACGCGCTGGTGGTGGCCAAGGCCGCCCACGCCGACGTGACGGTGGGCCCGGCCGGCAAGCAGACCAGCCGCAACGGCACGGTCTACACCGTATGGCAGCTGAACGTGCCGGACAACTACCCGGTGCCGTCGTCGGCCATCGCCAAGGAGCAGCTGGTTAAAGGCGGCTACCACCTGGCGTCGCTGCTGCAGGCCATCTGGCCGGAGCCGGCAGCCAAGTAAGCCGGTCGCCTACTTCCCCTCCAGCGGCCGGTACCAGAGTTCCGGCCGGTTCAGCGGGGCGGTGGGCGAGATGCCGGGATTGCGTATGGTCAGCAGGCGGCGCTTGTCCAGCTTGCAGCGCTCTATCACGGGGCCTTTGTGCTGGCGGAACAGCGCGTTCAGCGTGCCGTCCTGCACCATCGTCTCCAGTCCGGCCTTGATGCGCCTGGCCAGCCGCTCGCCCTCGGCATCGCGCCGCAGGAAGATGTAGCGCGGCAGCGGATAGCGCAGCATCAGCGTGGGTTCCAGCGCCAATTGCGGAAAGCGCTGCTGGTACTGGCGCAATTCCAGCGGCGCTTCGTCCACGCCGCGCGAATAGAAATCGAAGCGGCCCGCCATCAGCATGGGGATCAGGCTCTCGAACGATCCTTCCACCACCGGGATGCCGGCCGCGCGCAGGATGGACACATCGGCCCAGTCCTTGCCCAGGCCCGCGTTCAGGGCGCGCAAGTCCTGCACGCTGCGCACGGCCGCGAAGCGGGGCAGATCGGCGCTGCGCACAAAGAACACGCGGAAGCCCAGCAGGCCTTTATCGATGGGGATGCGGACCGGCAGCAGGTCGTGCTCCATCTCAGGCGTGGAGGCGCGCGCCAGCACATTGATGCGGCCTTGCGGCAGGGCCAGCTCCTGCTTGACACGCTGCGGCGACATGGCCTCGTCCAGCTGCCGCAGTTCGAACGGCCCGAAGGCGTGCGCGGACTTCTCCAGCGCGGTGCGCAGCACCAGCCAGTCGTAGTCGTAGCGCTCGTTCACCGTGTCCAGATGGCGCGGATACGTCACCACCTGCACCGCCTTGCCCGCATGGGCGTCGGCGAGCATCGGCAGCAGGCAGCTGCTCAGCGTACCTTGAAGAAAACGTCTGCGGGGAGGGGAGGAACTGGCCATGCAGCCAGTGTGCCAGCGCGGCTGGCCGCCAGCAAGCACCGCGCACGCGCGCGTTGCTAACGCCGCAGTTCCTCCTCTTCCCCTTGGCCTACTTCGCGGGCCGGTTCAGGAACAGATTCTGGATATCGGCATAGCTCATGGCCTTCTGCGCCAGCGGGCCGGTGTTGCCGCTGTCGAGGAAGCCTTGCGCCATTTCGCGCGCGGCGCCCCACAGCGCCTGCGCGATGCCGGAGCCGGCGCTGAAACGCCGCACGCCCAGCGCCGCCAGTTCCGCCGCCGGCGGCACGCCCGGCCAGTCCATCACGTTCAGCGGCAGGCCCGCGCCGGCGGCCACCTGGCGGATTTCCTCCGGCAGGCAGATGCCGGGCACGAACAGGCCGTCCGCGCCGGCCGAACGGTAGGACTGCGCGCGCGCCAGCACTTCCTGCACGCGCTTGCCTTCCGGCGCCAGGCCGCGCAGGTAGACGTCGGTGCGCACGTTGACGAAGATGTCCACGCCGTCTTTGACAGCGGCATTCTTGATGGCCTCCACTTTGCGCGTCAGCAGCTCGGGCGCATCGCCGCCGTCTTCGATATTGATGCCGGCCACGCCGCTGTCCGACAGCAGCATGATGTAGGCGGCGACGGCGGCCGGGTTGTCCGAATAGCCGTTTTCCATGTCCACCGTGAGCGGCACGCGCAGCCCGCGCACGATGTTCTGGGTGGCGGCGATGGCGGCGCTGGCCGGCATGTTGTGGCCGTCGGCATAGCCCAGCGACCAGGCCAGGCCGGCGCTGGTGGTGGCCACGGCGGACGCGCCCAGGCTCTCGATCAGGCGGGCGCTGCCGGCGTCCCAGGCGTTGGCCAGGCGCAGCAGCTGCGGCCCCTGGTGCAGTTGGCGGAAGGCGGTCGCAGCGTGGCTCATGTCTGGCTCCATATGGGTGGCGGAAGAATGGCCTATTTTACATTGTTAAGGATTTAAGTTGCTAATGTGATAGCGATTCCCATGTTGCGGTAAGGCGCCAGCAGGGCCTCGTCCACGCCCGCGTTGACGATGATGCCGCTCACCTGCGCCAGCGGCACGGTGTGGAAGGGCGCGGCCGTGTCCAGCTTCTCCGGCGAGGCCAGCACGATGGTGCGCTGCGAGGCGGCGCTGATGGCGCGCTTGACGCAGCCTTCCTCGTAGTCGCCGGTGGTCACGCCCGCTTCCGGATGCACGCTGCACACGCCCATGAAGAAGATGTCGGCGCGGATCTGGGAGATGGCCTCCATGGTGGCCGCGCCCACGCCGACGATGGAATGCTTGAACAGGCGGCCGCCCAGCATGATCACTTCCACCGTGGGATGCTCGGCCAGCTCCACCGCGATGCTGGGGCTGTGCGTCACCACCACGGCGCGCAGGTCGTGCGGCAAGTGGCGCGCCACCTGCAGCGCGGTGGTGCCGCCGTCGATGAACACCACCTGGCCGGGACGCACCATGGCGGCGGCGGCGCGGCCGATGGCGGGTTTGCAGTCGGCCGAAATCTGCTGGCGCTGGGCGAAGTTGCCCATGGCCGGCGAGGCGGGCAGGGCGCCGCCGTGCACGCGCTCGAGCAGGCCTTCCTTGGCCAGCTCGCGCAGGTCGCGCCGTATGGTGTCCTCGGACAGGCCCAGTTTTTCACTCAGCGTTTTGGCCACGATCTGGCCGTCCTCGCGCAGGATCTTGAGCAGCAGCTCTTTGCGTTGGCGTGTCAGCATTGCACGAATTTTCTTGATATTGCATGAATTTGCATACTATCATGGAAACCCCATCATTGAACCAGGAGTGCAGCATGCCGGAAGACCGCGTCAGGATACGCGCCGTGGAAACCCTGTCGGACGACTGGTATCTGCTGCGCAAAACCACCTTCGACTACCGCCGTGGCGACGGCAGCTGGCAGACCATGTCGCGCGAGACCTATGACCGGGGCCACGGCGCCGTCATCCTGCTGTACCACCGCGCGCAGCGCAGCGTGATCCTGGTGCGGCAGTTCCGCTTTCCGGCCTATGGGCACGAAGGGCACGACGGCTTCCTGATCGAAGCGCCGGCCGGGCTGCTGGACCAGGCCAGCCCCGAGGAGCGCATCAAGGCCGAGGTGGAGGAAGAAACCGGCTACCGCGTGGCGGAAGTGCACAAGGTGTTCTCGGCCTTCATGAGCCCCGGCTCCGTCACCGAGCGGCTGCACTTCTTCGTCGCCGAATACGACCCCGCCTCGCGCCCGGGCGGAGGTGGTGGCCTGGCGGCCGAAGGCGAAGACATCGAAGTGCTGGAACTGCCGCTCGAGCGCGCGGTTCAAATGATCGCGAGCGGCGAAATCTGCGACGCCAAGACCATCATGCTGCTGCAATACGCGCAGCTGCATCTGCCAGGGTGGGCTCCTGGTACAGGCCCATGATGTTGCCGGCCGGGTCGATGAATTTGGCGACCGTGGTGGGGCCGAAGGTGGTGACGGGCATGTCGACGCCGCCGCCGCTGGCGGCCACCAGCTGCAGCGTGGCTTCGGCGTCGGCGACCATGAGGTAGACCAGCAGGCCCGCTTGCGTGGCGGGCGGGCAGCCGGTCACCCAGGCGCCGCTCACTTCGCCCACGCCGTCATTGAGTGTAAGCGCTATTGCGTGGGCGTGAACACCACCGATTCGGCCGAGCGCGTGAACGGGCCGTGGAAGACGGCTTCGATGTTGTTGCCGTCCGGGTCGAAGGCAAAGGCGGCGTAGTAGCCGGGATGGTAGTCGCGCTCCCCCGGCGGGCCGTTGTCGCGCCCGCCTGCGGCCAGCACCGCCTGGTGGAAGGCCTGCACGGTGGCGCGGTCCTTGGCGATAAAGGCCAGGTGGACGTGGGAGACGGGACCGTCGGCCTTGTCGACATACAAATCGTCGAGATAGAAGTTGCCTTCGCCTTCAACCAGTTTGTCCGCCAGACCGAGCGCGCCGAACGCCGCCCGGTAGAAACGCTTGCTCGCGTCTACGTCGGCCACGCGCAGATGCACGTGGTCAAAAAGTCTGCCTCGATGGAATTCCATGGCGCGCTCCTTGAAAGGGTAGGCGCCAGTATAGAAGCGCTGGCGCGGCGGGCGCGCCAGCTTGAACCTGGTTAATTTCCGAAGCCGTAGCGCAGCACCATGCCCACGGCCACGCAGCCTGCGGCGGCGAACAGCAGCTTGTTGCGCAGGCTGTCCGAGCCTATCGCCGCCTCGCGCTGCTGCTGCGCCATCTCGCTTTTCTTCTTGCCGATGATGAGCGGGCTGAGGAACCACAGTATGCCCAGCAGCAGCCAGCCTATGCCGGTGACCGTCATGCCGGTGGAATTGTGCTGCACGCCGTCGAGCAGGCGCGTGGCGGCCATGACGCCGCCGAAGGTGAGCCAGCAGATGCGGGCCAGCAGATGGGTTTTGATTTTTTCCATGGGCGGCATTATACGGCCAGCGCCGTCAATCGCCACCCCCGCCGCAGCCGCCCCCGCCGCAGCCACTGTCGCCGCCGCCATCACCGCCGCCCCCGCTGTCGCTGCCTCCGCTGCCGCAGGAGCCGGAATCGCTGCTGCAGCCGCTGCCGCCGTCGCTGAGCGAGTGCCCGCTGCCGAGGTCCGCGCCGCAATAGACGCCGCTGCCGTCATCGCTGCGGCGCACGCCATGGCAGTCGGGCACATACAGGAAGCCCTCGTTGATGCTGAACTTGCCGTCCAGCGCGAACAGCAGCGGCAAACGGGTGGGCGCGTTCGGATTGATGTTCTCTTCCATGCACACATAGCGCCAGCAGCGGCGGATGCCGTCGTTGCCGCGCTGGCCCTTGCTCAGCACGATGGCCGGCGTGTGGTGCAGGAAGCGGCCGAAGGCCTGCTGGCAGAACTGCTGGTAATTCTTGGTGTACAGGATCAGCTCATGCCACAGGTCGTCGGCCACTTGCGACGGCATCGACACATACTGGCGGCCGCTTTTCAGGTGCGCCAGGAAGAACTGCCGCAAGCCGTGCGCGACCAGCTGGCAATCCTTGATGGTGAGCTGCGGATGCTTCTTCATCAGCTTTTCGAACAGGCCTTTTGGCAGCACATAGCTGCGGATAAAGGCCTCGCGCCGCAGCACCCGCTGGCGCCGCCAGAGGTAGGCGGACAGCAAGGCGAAAGCCAAGGAGGAGAGGTAAACGCCGAAGGTCATGAGCGCAACTCCGTAACCCGCCCTTGCGTGCGCGCTAGCGCGACTTGACGAACGGTACGCCGATGGCTTTGGGCGCCACCGATTTGGCCATCAGGCCGGCCAGCACGATCACGGTGACGACATACGGCACCATCTGGATCAGCGAGCCGGGAATGCGGCCCACCAGCGGCAGGTCCACGCCTTCGATCTGGATCTGCACCGCGCCGAAGAAGCCGAACATCAGGCAGCCGAAGAAGGTGTACAGCGGACGCCAGTTGCCGAACACCATGGCGGTCAGCGCCAGGTAGCCGGCGCCGGCCGACATGTCGCGCAGGAAGAAGCCGCTCTGCACGATGGCCAGATACGCGCCCGAGAACGAGCACAGCACGCCGGCGATCAGCATGGCCTTGTAGCGCGTCCACTCCACCGACACGCCGGCCGCGTCGGCCGCGTGCGGATTTTCGCCGCAGGCGCGCAGGCGCAGGCCGAAGCGGGTGTGGTACAGCACCCAGTGCACCAGCGGCACCAGCGCGAAGGCCAGGTAGACCAGCACCGAATGGCCGCCGATCAGCTTGGTGTACAGCCAGCCCAGGAAGGGCACGTCCACGATGGCGGCGCTGCCCGGCAGCACCACGTCGAACAGGCGCGCCTGGCCCAGGTCCGGCGTGCGGCCGCCCTGCTGGAAGAAGAACTGGGCCACCACGAAGGTCAGCCCGCTCATGGCGATGTTGATGGCGATGCCGGCCACCAGCTGGTTGCCCTTCTGCGTGATGCTGACGTAGCCTTGCAGCGTGGCCAGCGCCACCGACACGGCCACGCCGGCGGCCACGCCGTACCACGGGTTCTGGGTGGCGAAGGCCACTGCCGCCGAGACGAAGGCCGAGGCCAGGATCTTGCCTTCCAGGCCGATGTCGATCACGCCGGAGCGTTCCGCGAACAGGCCGGCCATGGCCGCGAAAATCAGCACCGGCGCGTTGCGCACGGTCGATACCAGGATGCTGCCGATATGCAGGTCTTCAAAAGTCATGTCATTACCCCTTGGCCTTGATCAGCTTCATGATGGCTGGTGCGTAGAAGTTCTCCATGGCGCCGCAGAACAGAATGATCAGGCCCTGGATGAAGATAAAGGTTTCGGTCGGGATGTTCGGTTTTTCCAGCGACAGGTCGAAGCCGCCCTGGATCAGCGCGCCGAACAGCACCGCCGACAGGAAGATGCCGACCGGATGCTGGCGGCCCATCAGCGCAATCGCGATGCCGACGAAGCCGGCGCCGCCGACGAAGTTGAGCGACAGGTAGTGGGTCGAGCCCATGATGGAGTTGACCGAGCCCAGGCCAGCCAGCGCACCCGAAATCAGCATCACGACGATGATCATCTTGCTGATGCGGATGCCGGCGTAGTGGGCGGCGTGCTTGTTCAAGCCGGTGGCGCGCAGCTTGTAGCCCCAGGCGGAACGCGTGACCACCAGGCCGTAGATGGCCAGCGCCACGATGGCCAGCAGGAAGCTCACGTTGAGCGGCGTGTCGCCCAGCACCGGGAACCAGGTGTTCAGGCGCGGCATTTCGGCGGCGGCCGAGAACACGCGGCTGGCGGTGTTCTGCTCGCCCGCCGGTATCATGTATTTGACGATGAAGAAGTTCATCAGCGAGGCGGCGATGAAGTTGAACATAATCGTGGTCACCACGATGTGGCTGCCGCGCTTGGCCTGCAGATAGCCGGGCAGGAAGCCCCACAGCGCGCCGAAGACGGCCGCGCCGACGATGCCGCAGGGGATCAGCAGCCACCACGGCAGCGAGGCGTCCAGCGTCAGCATGGCGATGGTCAGCCCCAGACCGCCGATATACATCTGGCCTTCGGAGCCGATGTTGAACAGGCCGGCCTGCATGGCGATCGACACCGACAGGCCGGTGAAGATGAAGGTGGAGGCGTAGAACAGCGTGTAGCTCAGGCCTTCCGGGTTGACGATGGCGCTGTTGATCAGGATGCGCAGGGAGTCCAGCGGATCTTCACCGAGCAGGTGGATCACCAGGGCCGCCACCAGCAGCGCCGAGAGCAGGTTCAGTACGGGCAGGACAAAGGCTGTCGCCCAGCGTGGCATATCGTTAGTGTTCATGATTTATGCATCCCGCCCATCAGCAAGCCGATGCGGGTGGTGTCGAATTCGTCGATTTTCAGTTCGCCGGTGATGCTGCCGCCGCACATGACCAGGATGCGGTCCGCCAGCGCGCGCACTTCCTCCAGCTCCACGGAAACCAGCAGGATGGCCACGCCCGCGTCGCGCAGGGCGAGCAGCTGGGTGTGGATGGATTCGATGGTGCCGATGTCCACGCCGCGCGTGGGCTGGCCCACCAGCATCAGCTTGGGCTTGGCCAGCACTTCGCGCGCGATCACCACTTTCTGCTGGTTGCCGCCGGAGAGCAGGCCGATGCGCAGGTCCGGATTGGCCGGCCGCACGTCGAAGGCCTTCAGCAGGCCGGCGCAGCGCTCGGCCACGCCCTTGAAGTCGATCAGGCCCCAGCCGTTTTTCACGCGGTCCTGGTAGCCGAAGAAGGTGTTGTGCATGACGGAGAAGTTCTTCACCACGCCGTCGCGCAGGCGGTCTTCCGGCACATGGCCTATGCCCAGGCGGCGGAACTCCAGCGGCAGGCCGTCGGCGTCCGAGCGGCCCGCGTAGGGCAGGGGCTTGCCCTCGAAGTCCACCTGGCCCGAGGTGGGCAAGCGCATGCCGGACAGGATTTCCATCAGCTCGCTCTGGCCGTTGCCGGACACGCCCGCGATGGCGACGATCTCGCCCGCGCGCAGCGTGAAATTGAGCTTGTTCAGCAGGACCACGCCCTGGTCGTCGGTCAGCTGCAGGTCGCGCACCTCCAGCACCGGCGCGCCGGGATTGTAGGCGCCGCGCGGCAGGTTGTTTTCGATCGGGCGGCCCACCATCATATTGGCCAGCGCCTCTTTCGAGGTCTGCGCGGTTTCCACCGCGCCCACCACGCGGCCGCCGCGCATCACGGTCACGGTGTCGGTGATGTCGAGGATTTCCTGCAGCTTGTGCGTGATCAGGATGATGGTCTTGCCCTGTTCCTTGAACAGGCGCAGGATGTCGAACAGCGACTCGGTCTCCTGCGCGGTCAGCACGGCGGTCGGCTCGTCCAGGATCAGGATGTTGGCGCTGCGGTAGATCTGCTTGAGGATCTCCACGCGCTGCTGCGCGCCCACGGACAGGTCGTGGATGGTGGCCAGCGGATCTACGTCCAGGCGGTAGCGCGTGCAGATCTCGCGCAGCTGCGCCTCCACGGCCGCGCGCTTGTTGGCCAGCTTGAAGCCGCCTTCCGCGCCCAGCATGACGTTGTCGAGCACGGTCATGTTCTCGACCAGCATGAAGTGCTGGTGCACCATGCCGATGCCGAGATTGATGGCCTCGTGGCTGCTGTGGATGTTGCGGGCCTGGCCGTCGAGCAGGATCTCCCCGCCGTCGGCGCGGTAATATCCGTACAGGATGCTCATCAGGGTCGATTTGCCGGCGCCGTTCTCGCCCACCAGGCCATGGATGGCGCCCTTGGCGATGCTGAAGCTGACGTCCGTGTTCGCCTTGACCGCTCCGAAGTGCTTGGAGATGCCGCGAAATTCTACTGCTGGGTGCATAGGATCACTGGATGATGGTTGCTATGACTGAAAAACGCGCCGGACGGGAAAACCCGCCGGCGCGTTCTCTTTTTGAATCACGTGATTAGACCGGGCAGCTGTTGCCAGTACGGTAGTCGATCACTTTTACTTTGCCGTCGATAATGTCCTTGCGCACGCCCAGGACCTTCTTTTCGATTTCCGGGGTGATCAGCTTGCGGTTGTGCTCGTCGAGCGCCCAATCCACGCCGCCTTCTTTCAGGCCCTTGGCCGCCACGCCGGCTTTCCAGGTGCCGTTCTTCATCTGCATGAAGGAATCATACACGGCATTGTCGATGCGCTTGACCATGGAGGTCAGCACGCTGCCGGGGTACAGGCTGTTCTGGTTGGAATCGACGCCGATCGACAGCTTGCCTTTTTCCTTGGCCGTCTGCAGCGTGCCCATGCCGGAGCCGCCGGCCACCGCGAACACCACGTCCACGCCGCGTTCAAACTGCGAGCGCGCCAGTTCGCCGCCCTTGGCCGGATCGTTCCACGCGGCCGAGGTGGTGCCCACCATGTTCTGGAATACTTCCGCTTTCTTGTCGGTCGCTTTCGCGCCTTGCGCGTAGCCGCAGGCAAAGGTGCGGATCAGCGGAATGTCGATGCCGCCGATGAAGCCCAGCTTCTTGCTCTTCGAGGCCATCACGCCGGCCACGCCCACCAGGTAGGAGCCTTCTTCTTCCTTGAAGGTGATCGAGTTCACGTTGGCGCCTTGCGCCACGCCGTCGATCAGCACGAAGCGCACTTTCGGGAATTCCTTGGCGACCTTCTGCACCGCTTGCGTCTGCGCGAAGCCGATGGAGGCGATCAGGTCCATATTCTTGCGGGCCAGGCCGCGCAGCACCTGCTCGGCTTGCGTGTCGCTGCTGGCTTGCGCTTCGAGGAAGCTGATGTTGGTTTCCTTCTTGAAGCGCGCGGCGCCCTCGGAAGCGGACTGGTTGAACGACTTGTCGAACTTGCCGCCCGCGTCGTAGACGATGGCCAGTTTCGGGTCAGCGGCGCAGGCGCCAGCTGCCACGCACATGGCGGCGATCGTCAGACTGAGTTGTTTGATTTTCATGAGTAGGCTCCTGGAAGTTCGATATTGTATATTTTTTGCGGCCAGAACATGTAACTTGGGCTGTTTTTTAGAGGCAATGCCCCGTTTTATTGTTTCTCTTGCATCGCACCGAAAACGTGAAACTTGGTCATATTGTGTCGCCGCCTTGTCGTGCTGGTGCAACATTGTGTAAAGCCCAAAATTTATTTTACGTTGTTGCTTTTTCATGCTGTTGCCGATTGTTCTTGCCAATTCGGCACGCCGCCACCACCTCGCCGCCACCGCCTTGCCACCCTGTGCGGCACTCTAGCCGCAGCGCTCTATATAAGTGGTCCGCATGACGGTTGGATAGCCACTTACTATGCATGAGCCGGTATATGTATGGCAAATACGTTTTTTATTGTTTATTTATATGTGGATCATATAAATGGAATCTATTGTGTCGTAATTTCCAGTTAAAAGGTTTCATGCTAGGATTCGCCCTTGTAACGATTTTATTGGTTTTTTGTAAAGCAATCCCTGCTAGGAGCTGGTTCATGATGACAAAAAGTAAGTACGCGTCCCGCACGCTGATCGCCCTGGCGATCGCCGGCGCCTTCCCGCTGCAAGGCGCGATGGCCCAGGAAGCCGCCCAAGCCGACGCCAAGGCGCAAGCCGGCCAGCTGGAGACGGTAATCGTGACGGCAGCGCGCCGCTCGGAAAACATCAAGGATGTGCCTATGGCCATCTCCACCATGAAGGGCGAAAAGCTGGACGTGCTGACCGCCGGCGGCGACGACATCCGCTTCATGTCCGGCCGCACCCCGTCGCTGAACGTGGAATCGGACTTCGGCCGTTCCTTCCCGCGCTTCTACATCCGCGGCCTGGGCAACACCGACTTCGACCTGAACGCCTCCCAGCCCGTGGGCCTGGTGTACGACGGCGTGGTGCAGGAATCGCCGATGCTGAAAGGCTTCCCGGTCTTCGACGTGGAACAGATTGAAGTGCTGCGCGGCCCGCAAGGCACCCTGTTCGGCCGCAACTCGCCGGCCGGCGTGATCAAGTTCGACTCGGTCAAGCCGTCGAACAAGCAGGAAGGCTATGTGTCTGCCGGCTTCGGCAAGGACGGCGTGTTCAATGCCGAAGGCGCCTTCAACCTGCCGGTCAACGACATGATCAGCGCCCGCGTCTCGCTGCAATCGCAGTCGCGCGACGACCGCGTGCACAACCCGCGCATCACCGGCACCCAGGACTTCGAAGGCTACAAGGACAACGCGGCCCGCGTGCAGGTGCTGTTCAAGCCTAACAAGGACTTCAGCGCCCTGTTCAATGTGCACCACCGCGACATGGACGGCAGCGCCACCCTGTTCCGCGCCGGCATCATCAAGAAGGGCACCAACGACATCGTTGACGGCTTCGACTACGGCCGCTACCCGACCGACGGCTTCAACACCCAGAAGCTGAAAGTCACCGGCTCCAGCCTGACCATGCGCTACGACCTGCCGACGGTGACGCTGCACTCCATCACCGGCTACGAGAAGGCCAAGTTCTACAGCCGCGCCGACGTGGACGGCGGCTACGGTTCCGGCGCCACCTCCGGCCCGGCTCCCGCCTTCATCCCGTTCACCTCCGAAACCGCCGACGGCCTGCCGGACCACAAGCAGATCTCGCAAGAGTTCCGCATCGAGTCCAACACCAAGGACCGCCTGCAATGGATCGGCGGCGTGTACTACTTCAAGGAAGACATCGTTGTCGACAGCTTCAACTTCGACACCCTGGGCGGCGGCGTAGTCAACGGCTACGCGCAGCAGACCCAGAACTCGCGCTCGTGGGCGGCCTTCGGCTCCGTCAACTATGCGCTGAGCGACGTCTGGAAAGTGCGCGCCGGCGTGCGCTACACCGACGACAAGAAAGACTTCGTGGCAGCCCGCACGCTGACCCCGTTCGGCGGCAAGAACGTCGGCCCGCTGCGCGCCAACCCGCAAGACACCAACATCAGCTGGGACCTGAGCACCAACTACGAGATCGACAAGAACACCAACGTGTACGGCCGCATTGCGACCGGCTACCGCGCGCCTTCCATCCAGGGCCGCGTGCTGTTCGGCGACACCATCTCGGTGGGCGATTCGGAGAAGAACCTGTCGGTGGAAGCCGGCATCAAGCAGGACTTCCTGAACAAGCGCGCACGCCTGTCGGCTTCGGTCTTCAAGTACCGCGTGAAAGACCTGCAGCTGACCGCAGGTTCGGGCGCCGTCAACCAGAACCGCCTGGTCAATGCGGACAAGGCTGAAGGCCAGGGCTTCGAGCTGGACATGCAAGCCATCATTTCGGAAGAATGGCGCGCCACCATCGGCGGCAGCTACAACGACACCGAGATCAAGGATGCAGGCCTGTTCGTGGCGCCATGCGGCAACGGCTGCAGCGTGACCAACCCGACCAAGACCATCGGCGGCAGCACCGTTGCCCTGATCAACGGCAATCCACTGCCACGCGCACCTAAGTGGGTCGGCAACTTCACGCTGCGCTATAGCACCCCTGTGGCCAACGGCGAGTTCTACGCCTACACCGACTGGGCCTACCGCGACAAGTACAATATGTTCCTGTACGAAGCGAAGGAATACAAAGCCAAATCCATGCTGGAAGGCGGCCTGCGCGCCGGCTACAAATGGGCTGACGGCAAGTACGAAGTCGCCGCTTACGGCCGCAACATCACCGGCCGCGAGCAAGTCATCGCCGCGATCGACTTCAACAACCTGACCGGCATCGTCAACGAACCGCGCACGTACGGCGTGCAGTTCAAAGCGAACTTCTAATTAGTTCTTCGTCAGCGAAGCCCGCGCATCGTAAGATGTGCGGGCTTTTTTACTTTCAGGAGCGGCGGATGCAGACAGCGGTGAGTTTATGGCCCTTGCTGGGCGTGGCGGTGATCGTGGCGGGCTTTCTGCTGCGCGCGCATCCGGTGCTGGTGGTGGCTGCGGCGTGCTTCACAACGGGCTTCGCGGCCATGATGCCGGTGGAGGTCTTGCTGGCGTCGCTGGGCCGCGCCTTCGTCAAGACCCGCAACCTGCCGCTGATCTACCTGCTGCCGCTGGCCGCCATCGGCCTGCTGGAGCGCTACGGCTTGCGCGAGCACGCGCAAGCCGCCATCGCGCGCGTGAAGGCGGCGACCGCAGGGCGCATACTGATAGTCTACCTGACGGTGCGCGAACTGTCGGCGGCCGGCGGGCTGGCCAGCCTGGGCGGGCATCCGAACATGGTGCGGCCGCTGGTGGCGCCGATGGCCGAAGCGGCGGCCGAGCTGCGCCACCCGGGCCTGAGCGAACGCCTGCGCCAGCGCGTGCGCGCCATGGCCGCCGCCACCGACAACGTGGGCCTGTTCTTCGGCGAGGACATCTTCGTGGCTTTCGGCGCCATCGTGCTGATGCAGACCATCCTGCGCGCGGAAGGCATCGAGGTGGACCCGCTGCACGTGGCCATGTGGGGCATTCCCACCGCCGTGACGGCCTACATCATCCACGCCTGGCGCCTGCGCCGCCTGGACCGCGAGATCGAACGCGAACTGCTTGCCGCCGCAGCGCAGTCGTCCGCACAGTCGTCCGCGCAGCCCGGAGGCCAGCCATGATCTTCAAGCTGGATTACTTCTACCTGCTGCTGGGCGCCGTGCTGGCGCTGATTGCGCTGCTCACGCTGGCCGACCGCAGCAACCCGCGCCGCCACACGACGGCGCTGTTCTGGGCGCTGTACGCGGCCATCTACCTGGCCGGCGAAGCGCTGCCGGAAGCCACGGCGGGCGCCATCATGATCACCATGGCGCTGCTGGCCGGTTTCGGCGGCGTGCGCATGGGAGCGGCCAAGCACCTGCCCGAAGCCGAGCGCCGCAGCAGCGCCCAGCGCCTGGGCAACAAGCTGTTCGTACCCGCGCTCATCATCCCCGGCGTCACCATGGCCTGCGCCACGCTGCTCAAGGACGTCAAGCTGGGCGGCCTGTTCCTGTTCGAGCAGAAGCACCTCACGCTGGCCGCGCTGGGCTGCGCCTCGGTGATCGCGGTGGCGGTTGCCTGCGCCATGCTGCGCGCCACGCCGCTGCAGGCAGCGCGCGAGCAGCGGCGCCTGGTCGACGCCATGGGCTGGGCCATCGTGCTGCCGCACATGCTGGCCGTGCTTGGGCTGCTGTTCACGGAGGCGGGCGTGGGCAAGGCCGTGGCCCACGTCAGCACCTCCTACATCAATATGGACTACAAGCTGGCGGCGGTGGCGGTGTACTGCGGCGGCATGGCGCTGTTCACCATCGTCATGGGCAACGGCTTCGCCGCTTTTCCCGTGATGGCGGGCGGCGTCGGCATACCCGTGCTGGTGAATGTGTACGGCGCCAATCCGGCGGTCATGGCCGCCATCGGCATGTTCAGCGGCTATTGCGGCACGCTGATGACGCCCATGGCCGCCAACTTCAACATGGTGCCCGCCGCGCTGCTGGACCTGCACGACAAGCACGCCGTCATCAAGGCCCAGATCCCCACCGCGCTGCCGCTGCTGGGGGCGAATATACTGCTGCTGTACTTCCTGATGAACTACTGAGATGAAAACCATACTGCTGACCGGCTTCGAGCCGTTTAACCAAGAGACCATCAACCCCGCCTGGGAAACCGTGCGTGCGCTGGACGGCTGGAGCGAGGAAGGCTTCCGGGTGGTGGCGCGCCAGCTGCCCTGCGTATTCGGCGAAGCCAACGAGGCGATGGCGCAGGCCGTGGCCGAACTCCATCCGGCCGTGGTGATCGCGGTGGGGCAGGCGGGCGGGCGCTGCGACTTGTCGGTGGAGCGCGTGGCCATCAATGTGGACGACGCGCCGATCAGGGACAACCGGCAGCAGCAACTGGTGGACGAGGCGATAGTGCCGGGCGGGCCTGCGGCGTATTTTTCCACGCTGCCGATCAAGGCCATCGTGCACGCGCTGCGCGCTGCGGAGCTGCCGGCGTCGGTTTCGCAGACGGCGGGCACCTTCGTTTGCAACCATGTGTTTTATGGGCTGATGCATTTGGCCGCCGCCAGCAAGCGGCCGATGCGCGCCGGCTTCATTCATATTCCATATTTGCCGCAGCAGGCTGCCGCGCATCCGGGCGCGGCCAGCATGTCGCTGGCGAATATGGTTGAGGGTATGCGCATTGCAGTGCGCACTGCGCTCGCGACCAGCGGCGACCTGCGCGAGCAGGGCGGGGCGACGCAGTAGCCGGCTGCGCGCCGGCACCAAGCGGCCTGAGCCGCATTCGGGGTCAGACCCCGAATGCGGCTCAGCTTGCTTGGCGAGGTGGAATCAGGCGGCGGGCTTGAGGATGTTGAGGAAGGCCCGCACCACCGGCGCGTCGTCCAGCGTGGTGTAGGTGATGTACAGGTTGGCCGACGGCGGGTTGGTGCGGATTGGCACGAACACCACGCCCGGCCAGCCGATGCGGCTGGTGGTCTCGGGCAGCAGCGCCACGCCCAGCCCCGCGCCCACCATGGCCAGCAGCGTCTGCGGCTCGGACGCCTCCTGGAATATGGTGGGCTGGAAGCCCGCCTTCACGCAGCACTGGATCAGGTAGCGCGGGAAGGCCGACTTGTCGAGCGCCAGTGTCAGCATGGGCTCGTTGGCGATGTCGGTCAGCTCGATCGCGTCCTGCTTGGCCAGCGGGTGGTGTTCGTTCAGCGCCACGCACACGTTCTCGCGGAAGCACAGCTCCTGGCGCAGGTTGTCGTTGCGCAGGTCGTCCTCGTTCAGTTTCGGCTCGCGCCAGAAACCCACGTCGATCTGCTTGGCGCGCAGCGCGTCGTACTGCACCGTCGGCCCGAATTCATGGATGGTCCACGTCACGCGCGGGAACTTGCTCTGGAATTCCTCCAGCAGCGAGGGGATCGGTCCCCACATCGCCGAGCCGACGATGCCCACGCGCAGCCGGCCCACTTCGCCACGGTCGATCTGGCGGATGGTGTCTATGGTCATGCGCATCTTGGCCAGCAGCTCGGACGCTTCCGACATCAGCGCCTTGCCCGCCACCGTCAGCTCGAAGGTGCGCGTGGTGCGCGCGAACAGGCGCACGCCCAGTTCACTTTCCAGCTTCATGATCTGCTGGCTCAGCGGCGGCTGCGATATGTGCAGCCGTTCCGCAGCGCGGCTGAAACTCTTTTCTTCTGCGACGGCGAGAAAGTACTTTAGTTGTTTCAGATCGATGGACATGGCAGGCCTTCGTTATACGACGGGGTGCTCCAGCAGTGCGCGCGCCAGTTCGGCGCCGACGCGGGCGTTGTTCTTTACCAGGGCGATATTGGTGGCCAGGCTGCGGCCTTCGGTCAGCTGCTTGATGCGCGCCAGCAGGAAGGGCGTGACCTTCTTGCCGGTGACGCCGCCGGCCGCCGCTTCGCCCAGCGCCTGCGCGGTGATGGCGTCGATCTCCGCCTTCGGCATGGCCTGGTCTTGCGGCACCGGCGCGCTCACCACCACGCCGCCCTTCAGGCCCAGCTTCCACTTGGTGTTGATGAAGGAGGCCTGTTCGGCCGGGGTGTCGAGCTGGAAGTCGGCGTTGAAGCCGCTCTCGCGGGTGAAGAAGGCCGGGAAGCCGGGCTGGCCCACGCTCACCACCGGCACGCCGTGCGTTTCCAGGTATTCCAGCGTGAGGCCGATGTCGAGGATGGATTTCACGCCCGCGCACACCACGGCCACCGAGGTCTGCGCCAGCTCCTGCAGGTCGGCCGAGATGTCGAAGCTGGTTTCCGCGCCCCGGTGCACGCCGCCGATGCCGCCGGTGACGAAGACGTGGATGCCCGCCAGCTCGGCGCAGATCATGGTGGCAGCCACGGTGGTGGCGCCCAGCTTGCCGGTTGCGAGCACGTAGGGCAGGTCGCGGCGGCTCACCTTCATGGCGTCCGGCGAGTTGCCCAGCAATTCCAGCTGCTCGGGCGAAAGGCCGATGCAGATCTTGCCGCCGATGATGGCGATGGTGGCCGGCACGGCGCCCGCGTCGCGGATGATCTGTTCAACTTCTTGCGCGGTCTGCACGTTCTGCGGGTAAGGCATGCCGTGCGAGATGATGGTCGATTCCAGCGCCACGACGGGTTTGCCCGCTGCGCGCGCGTTGGCCACTTCGGCCGAGTAGGAGAGGAATTGGTGCATGGTGGTTTCCTAAAAGTGGAATTCGTTGATCTCGTCGAGGATGTCGGCGGCCAGCAGGGGGGAGACGGTGTCCGGGCTTTCCAGCGTCATGGCGGCCACTTTCAGGCCACGGCGGCAGGCCAGCGTGAGGTCGCCGTTGCCCTGGTAGATGGACCAGCACACGCCTGCGGCGAAGGCGTCGCCGGCGCCGGTCACGTCCACCACGTCCACTTGCGGGGCGGGCAGCCAGCTCAGGCTATCCGCGCCAGTGTGCGAACCAGTGAGCGCATTGGTGTGATACACGCCTTCGCCGCCGCAGGTAATGATGAGGTCCTGCGCGCCTTGCGCCTGCACGTCGCGGCAGGCTTGCGCCAGCGCGGCTTCGTCCGGCAGGGCGCGGCCCACGCGGGTTTCCAGCTCGCCGCGGTTGAGCACCAGCAGGCGCAGGCCGTGCAGCTCCTGTGGCAGGCGCGCCATCTTGGGCTGGGATACGGCCACGATAATGAGCGGCACGGCGTCGCGCCGCGCGTCCTGCAGCAGCGTGGCCACGCTGTCTTGCGGCAGGTTCAGGTCGGCCACCACCATGGCGGCGCCGCCGCGCTGCGGCGTGCGGCTGGCCAGGAAGTCCGGCGTCATCTGGTCGTACAGGGCCATGTCGGCCAGGGCCAGCACCATTTCGCCGCGCTCGTCCAGCACGGCGGTGTAGGTGCCGCTGTAGGTATTGTTCAGGCGCAGCGTGCCGCGCGTGTCGATGCCGGCCGTTTCGGCCTGCTGCAGCAGCGAGTGGCCGGCCGTGTCGTCGCCCACGGCCGTGAGCAGGGCGGACGGCAGGCCGAGGCGGGCCAGGTTCTCGGCGATGTTGCGCGCCACGCCGCCGTGCACTTCCTCGGCGTAGGCCGGGTTGGAGGTGCCCATTTGCAGCGTTTCCAGCGTGCGCAGCTTGCGGTCCAGGTTGGCAGCGCCTATACAGAGTACAGGGCGTTTATCCGGCAGCACGTAGGCGCGGCCGAGCAGGCGGCGTTCGCGTATCAGGCTGGCGATGTGGCCGGCCACCGCCGAGCGCGACAGGCGCAGCTCGACGGCCAGGTCTTGCTGGGAGACGAAGGGGTTGGCGCGGATCAGCTCGTAGAGCTGCTCTTTTTTGGATGTGTCCGTCACGGGCGGTGGCCTTGTAAACATTTGTCCTTCATCGTAAACATATGTTTGCATGGTGTCAAACCCATGTCAAATGCTGAAAAAAGAGGCGTAGCCCTCTAATTTATACGAGTTTCATATAAATGACCAAGAAAAATGGTATTTGCCATACATATAGGGCTGAGGCATAGTGTCGCCTGTATAGTCGTAAGTCACATTCCCCGCGCAGCAGCCCAAAACTCACAGATAAAACACTTAAAACGAGGATAACCATGTCTAACAATTCTCCATTCCAGGCCGCCGCCATCGTCCGTTCGCGCATGCCCGCGAACTTCCAGCCACGCCTGGCCATGATCCTGGGTTCCGGCCTGGGCGTACTGGCGGAGCAAATGACGGATGCGGTGACTATCGGTTTCGACGAGCTGCCGGGCTTCCCCATTTCCACCGTGCACGGCCACGCCGGCGCCATGGTGCTGGGCACCCTGAACGGCGTGCAGATGGTGTGCCTGAAAGGCCGCGGCCATTTCTACGAAGGCTACGGCCTGGGCGTGATGACCTCCGCCGTGCGCACCCTGAAGCTGCTGGGCGTGGACTTCCTGTTCGTGACCAACGCGGCCGGCTCGCTGCGTCCTGAAGTGGACGCCGGCTCGCTGGTGGCGCTGACCGACCACATCAACTTCCTGCCGGGCACCCCGATGATAGGCCCGAACGACGAACGCTTCGGCCCGCGCTTCTTCAGCATGGCCAACGCCTACGACGCCGACCTGCGCAATCTGCTGAAGAGCACCGCGGCGGACCTGTCCATCACCCTGCACGACGGCGTCTACATCGCCTACGCCGGCCCGAACTTCGAAACCCCGGCTGAAATCCGCGCCTTCAAAACGCTGGGCGCGGACGTGGTGGGCATGTCAGTGGTGCCGGAAGTGGTGCCTGCGCGCCACTGCGGCCTGAAGGTGGTGGGCGTGTCCGTCATCACCAACCTGGCCGAAGGCCTGTCGCCGTTCCCGCTGTCGCACGAGCAGACCCTGAAGTACGCCGCCATCGGCGCCGAAAGCCTGATCAAGCTGATCCTGGCCTTCGTGGAAAACGTGGCAAAAACGCCTAAGGCGTAATAAGAAAAGGGGCGGCTCGACCGCCCCTGTGCTTTATTCGGCATAAACTGACCTTTTGAGCGAGCCTATCATGTCACGCGCATTCATCCTCCTGCTGGACTCCTTCGGCCTGGGCGCAACGCCCGACGCCGACAAATACGGCGATAGCGCCACCAACACTTTCGGCCACATCGCCGCATGGGCTGCCAAGGAAGGCAAGCCGATGTCGCTGCCGAACATGGAAAAACTGGGCCTGGCTGCCGCCGCCCACGAAGCCAGCGGACTATGGGCCGAAGGCTTCCCTTTGCGCAGCGGCTTCACCGCAGCCTACGGCGCGGCGCGCGAACAATCGACCGGCAAGGACACGCAGAGCGGCCACTGGGAAATCGCCGGCGTGCCGGTGCTGTTCGACTGGGGCTACTTCCCCAAGACCGTGCCGTCCTTCCCGAAAGAGCTGACCGACAAGCTGCAGGAACTGACCGGCGTGCCCGGCTTCCTGGGCAACTGCCACGCCTCCGGCACCACCATCATCAATGAGCTGGGCGACGAGAGCGTTGCGAGCGGCAAGCCTATCCTCTATACCTCGGCCGACTCCGTGCTGCAGATCGCCTGCCACGAAGAGCACTTCGGCCTGGAGCGCCTGTACGACATGTGCGAGAAGGCCTATGAGCTGGTCAAGCCGTACAACATCGGCCGCATCATCGCGCGTCCATTCGTGGGCGCCAACGGCAACTACAAGCGCACCTCCAACCGCCACGACTACGCCATTCCGCCGCACGCACCCACGCTGCTCGACCACGTGAAGAACGAGGGCGGCGAAGTGATTGCCCTCGGCAAGATCAGCGACATCTACGCCGCGCAAGGCGTGAGCCGCGTGGTGAAGGGCCCGGACAATATGGCGCTGTTCGACGCGCTGCTGAAAGTGCAGGACGAGGCGGGCGACAAGTCGCTCACCTTCGTCAACTTCGTCGACTTCGACCAGTCCTTCGGCCACCGCCGCGACGTGGCCGGCTACGCGAACGCGCTGCATGAAATGGACGCCCGCCTGCCCGAGTTCTTCGCCAGGATGAAGGACGGCGACCTGTGCGTGATCACCGCCGACCACGGCTGCGATCCGACTTCGCCCGGCTCGGACCACACCCGCGAACATATCCCGATGATCTTCTTCGGTCCAGGCGTGCAAGGGCGCCCGCTCGGCATTTCGGAGACCTTCTCCGACATTGGCCAGACGCTGGCCCACCACCTGGGCGTGAAACCACTTTCCAACGGAACCAACCTCCTATGACCATCCCGCACGACTTCAAGCGCACCGAGGCAATGGCCCTCGACCTGAGCTGGCTGAACCATATCCACGTGAACAAGGCAGCGGCCGACCGCCGCGCCGCCTCGCTGGCGAACCGCCGCTCGGTGAAGAAAGAGTACCAGGCCGCCTGGCTGGTCAAGGCCATCGGCCTGATCGACCTGACCACGCTGTCCGGCGACGACACCCCGGGCCGCGTCGAGCGCCTGTGCATGAAGGCCATGCGTCCGCTGCGTTCGGACCTGTTGGAAGCGCTGGGCCTGCAAGACCTGAACGTGACCACCGGCGCCGTGTGCGTGTACCACGAGATGATCAAGCCGGCGGTCCAGGTGCTGCAAGGCCGCCTGCCTATCGCCGCCGTATCGACCGGCTTCCCTGCGGGCCTGACCAGCATGGAAACCAAGGTGCGCGAGATTGAACTGAGCGTGGCTGCGGGCGCCACCGAGATCGACATCGTCATCACCCGCCAGCACGTCCTGACCGGCAACTGGCAGGCGCTGTACGACGAAATGCTGGCTTACCGCAAAGCCTGCGGCGAAGCGCACGTGAAAGCCATCCTGGCCACCGGCGACCTGGTGACGCTGGAAAACGTGGCCAAGGCTTCGTGGGTCTGCATGATGGCGGGCGCGGACTTCATCAAGACCTCCACCGGCAAGGAAGGCGTGAACGCCACCATTCCCGTGTCGCTGGTGATGGTGCGCGCGATCCGCGAGTTCTACGAGCAGACCGGCTTCAAGATCGGCTACAAGCCTGCGGGCGGCGTGGGCACCGCGAAGGGCGCCCTGCAGTACATGACCGTGATGAAGGAAGAACTGGGCAACGACTGGCTGGAACCGCACCTGTTCCGCATCGGCGCATCGAGCCTGCTGACCGACATCGAGCGCCAGCTCGAGCACTACGTCACCGGCAACTACTCCGCTGCCCACCGTCACGCGCAACCGTAAGAACATCGAGAAGACACCGCTATGCCAACTATCAACGAGATCCTCAATACCATGGAATACGGCCCGGCACCAGAAAGCCAGAAAGAAGCGCAAGCGTGGCTGGACCAGAAAGGCCGCCAGTTCGGCCTGTTCATCGACAACGCCTGGAGCGACGCCGGTGAAACCTTCGCATCGAACAATCCGGCCGACGGCAAAGAGCTGGCCAAGCTGACGCAGGCGACCGGCGACGACGTCGACCGCGCCGTGGCCGCCGCGCGCCGCGCGCAGCCGGGCTGGCAAGGTCTGGGCGGCCATGGCCGCGCCAAGATCCTGTACGCCATCGCGCGCCTGATGCAAAAGCACGCGCGCCTGTTCGCCGTGCTGGAAACGCTGGACAACGGCAAGACCATCCGCGAAACCCGCGACGCCGACCTGCCGCTGGTGGCGCGCCACTTCTACTACCACGCAGGCTGGGCACAGCTGCAGGATGAAGAATTCGCCAACCACCGCCCGGTGGGCGTGGTCGGCCAGATCGTGCCATGGAACTTCCCGCTGCTGATGCTGGCGTGGAAAATCGCTCCTGCGCTGGCCGCCGGTAACACCGTCGTCTTCAAGCCGGCCGAATTCACCTCGCTGACCGCCATGCTGTTCGCAGACATCTGCGTACAAGCCGGCGTGCCGGCCGGCGTGGTCAACATCGTCACCGGCGACGGCCGCGTGGGCGAAGCCATCGTCAACCACGCAGGCATCGACAAGCTGGCCTTCACCGGCTCCACCGAAGTGGGCCGTTTGATCCGCCAGGCCACCGCAGGCAGCGGCAAGAAGCTGTCGCTGGAACTGGGCGGCAAGTCGCCATTCATCGTCTTCGAAGACGCCGACCTGGACGCCGCAGTCGAAGGCCTGGTCGATTCCATCTGGTTCAACCAGGGCCAGGTCTGCTGCGCCGGTTCGCGCCTGCTGGTGCAGGAATCGGTGGAAGAGCGCTTCCTGAACAAGCTGCGCGCGCGCATGGACAACCTGCGCCTCGGTTCCCCCCTGGACAAGTCCATGGACATCGGCGCCCTGGTCGATCCGGTGCAGCAGCAGCGCATCGCCGGCCTGGTGGAATCGGCCCGCAGCGAAGGCTGCACCGTGTACCAGCCTGCCGGCTGCCAGATCCCGGCCGACGGCTCGTGGTTCCCGCCTACGCTGATCACCGGCGCATCGACCTCCGCCGCCGTGGCGCAGGCCGAAATCTTCGGCCCCGTGCTGGTGGCGATGAGCTTCCGCACCCCGCCTGAAGCGGTACAGCTGGCCAACAACACCGTGTACGGCCTGGCCTCCTGCGTATGGACCGAGAACATCTCGCTGGCGCTGGATGTGGCGCCGCAGATCAAGGCCGGCGTAGTATGGATCAACACCGCCAACCAGTTCGACGCCGCTTGCGGCTTCGGCGGCTACCGCGAATCCGGCTACGGCCGTGAAGGCGGCCGCGAAGGCATGTACGAATACCTGGTGCCCGTATCGGAAGACGCGCGCCCGGCAGCCCCCGTGCTGGCGGCGCCTGCGAAAGCCAAGGCAGCGCCGGCGACCACCGACGCCTTCGCCATCGACCGCACCGCCAAGCTGTACATCGGCGGCAAGCAGGCCCGCCCTGACGGCGCCTACAGCCGCGCCATCCACGGCGCCGACGGCAAGTTCATCGGCGAAGTGGGCGAAGGCAACCGCAAGGACATCCGCAACGCCGTGGAAGCCGCGCACAAGGCCACCGGCTGGACCAAGGCCACCGCGCACAATCGCGCGCAAGTGCTGTTCTACATCGCTGAGAACCTGGCCGCGCGCGGCGAGGAATTCGCCGCCCGCATCGGCGCGATGACCGGCGCCAAGAACCCCGAGAAGGAAGTGCAAGCGGCCATCGAGCGCCTGTTCTACTGGGCGGCGTGGGCCGACAAGTACGACGGCCTGGCGCACCAGCCGCCTATGCACGGCATCACCGTGGCGCTGAACGAAGCCATCGGCGTGATCGGCATCGTGGCCCCGAACGAATCGCCGCTGCTGGGCTTCATCTCGCTGGTGGCGCCTGCGATCGCAGTGGGCAACCGCGTGGTGGTCGTGCCTTCCGAAGCGCATCCGCTGTCGGCCACCGATCTGTACCAGGTGTTCGATACCTCGGACCTGCCGGGCGGCGTGGTCAACATCGTCACCGGTTCGGCCGACGAACTGGCGCGCACGCTGGCATCGCACTCGGACATCGACGCCGTATGGCGCCACGACGGTTCGGCCGAAGGCTGCGCCGAAGTGGAGCGCCTGTCGGCAGCGTCGCTCAAGCGCACCTGGACCGGCGGCGCCAAAGGCCGCGACTGGTACAGCACCGCGCAGGTGGGCGGCCGCGCAGTCCTGGCGCATGCTTCGCAAGTGAAAAACATCTGGATTCCATACGGCGTATAAGCCGCCTGTGAATTGTGGGGCCGCCGCTTCATCGCAACTGCGATGGAGCGAGCGGCCCCAAATACCTTACAAAGAAGAGAAAAACGCCATGTTCCTCACTCAAGAGATCATCCGCAAAAAGCGCGACAAAGGCGCCCTGACTGCCGAAGAAATCCAGTTCTTCGTGCGCGGCATTACCGACGGCAGCGTCAGCGAAGGGCAGATCGCCGCGCTGGCCATGGCCGTCTTCTTCAATGACATGAACATGGACGAACGCGTGGCCTTCACCCTGGCCATGCGCGATTCCGGCCAGGTGCTGGAATGGAAATCCCTGAACCTGCCAGGCCCGGTGATGGACAAGCACTCCACCGGCGGCGTGGGCGACGTGGTCTCGCTGATGCTCGGACCCATGATCGCGGCCTGCGGCGGCTTCGTGCCCATGATCTCCGGCCGCGGCCTGGGCCACACCGGCGGCACGCTGGACAAGTTCGACTCCATCCCCGGCTACTCCACCGTGCCGGACAACGACAAATTCCGCCAGGTGGTGCGCGAAGTGGGCGTCGCCATCATCGGCCAGACCGCCTCGCTGGCGCCGTCCGACAAGCGCTTCTACTCCATCCGCGACGTGACCGCGACGGTGGAATCTGTGGCCATGATCACCGGCTCCATCCTGTCGAAGAAGCTGTCGGCCGGGCTGGACGTGCTGGCCATGGACGTGAAAGTGGGCTCCGGCGCCTTCATGCCGAGCTACGAAAAATCGGTGGACCTGGCCGAGAGCATCGTCACCGTCGGCAACGGCGCCGGCACCCTGACCTCGGCGCTGCTGACCGACATGAACGAATCGCTGTCGCCATGGGCCGGCAATGCGCTGGAAGTGCGCGGCGCCATCGACTACCTGACCGGCAAGTTCCGTCCGGCGCGCCTGCACGAAGTGACGATGGCGCTGTGCGCCGAGATGCTGGTGCTGGGCAAGCTGGCCGCCACCGAAACCGAAGCGCGCGCCAAGCTGCAGCACGCGCTGGACTCCGGCGAAGCCGCCGAACGCTTCGCGCGCATGGTGAGCGCGCTGGGCGGCCCGTCCGACCTGATGACGAATATGGACAAGCACCTGGAGCACGCGCCCGTGGTGGTGGACGTGCCCGCGCTGTCGTCGGGCTACGCATCGAAGACCGTGTGCCGCGAAATCGGCCTGGCCGTCGTATCGCTGGGCGGCGGCCGCCGCCTGCCGACCGACAAGATCGACTTCGCGGTCGGCCTGACGGACCTGATAGAACTGGGCCAGCCGGTGCAAGCCGGCCAGCCGCTGGCCAGGGTGCACGCCCGCACCGAAGCGGCCGCGCAAGCCGCCGTGGCGCAAATCCAGGCCGCCTACACCATCGCCGACGCCGCCCCCGCCGCCAACCCGGTCATCTACCGCACCATCCGTCCTTAAAGAATCCATCATGAACAACGAACAACTGATCGCCGAAGCCGCGCAGGCGCGCTTGAAGGCCTACACGCCGTACTCGAACTTCAAGGTCGGCGCTGCGCTGCTGACCAATGACGGCAAGGTTTTCCACGGCTGTAACGTGGAGAACGCGTCCTACGGCCTGTGCAACTGCGCCGAGCGCACCGCCTTCTTCAGCGCCATCGCGCACGGCTACAAGCCTGGCGACTTCGAGAAGCTGGCCGTGATCGGCGAGACCGAGGGCCCCATCGCGCCGTGCGGCGCCTGCCGCCAGGTGACCCTGGAGCTGGGCGGCAACGAGCTGCCTGTGGTGCTGAGCAATCTGAAGGGCGACGTCTTCGAGACCACCGCAGCGGCCCAGTTGCCGAACGCTTTCGGCGGCGCGGACCTGAAGAAGAAGTAAACATCTTGAAGAAGGTTATCGACGTTCAGGCTGCGGTCGCCGTTGCGGCGGCCGAGGCCATCGTGGCGAAGACGCAGGGGACGTTCGGCGTCGGCGGCGCCATGCTGGATCAAACCGGCAAGGTGCTCAAGTCGCTGCACAACAACGTCATCCGCCAGGGCATGGTGTACGACCCGACGGCGCACGGCGAGCGCCAGCTGATCGACTGGTATCACGCTGAACGCGCCAAGGGCACGCCGCTGCCCGAGCCGCAGGACATCACCATCGTCACCTCGCTCGACCCGTGCTGCATGTGCACCGGCGCCATCCTGGCCGGCGGCTTCAATGTACTGGTGGCGGCCACCGACGCCAACGCCGGCATCAATTACGACAGCAGCGCTTCCTTCGACGCGCTGCCGGAAGGCTTGCGCGCGCAGGCCCGCTCCACTTTCGGCTATCCGGCGGTGCTGGGCGATTCGCAGTACGCGCGCGCCGCGCACGGCATGGCCCCGAAGTCCTTCTTTATAGGGAAGACCATCAGCGAGCCGACGCAGGCCTTGTGCTCGCTGGTGTTCGAGGCCACGGCCAAGGGCGCGATGGCGCTGTTCAATGCCGATCCGCCGCGCGAGGAGCTGAAGGACCCGGCCACGCTGTCGCCCAAGCACGCCATCCTGTGCGCGCTGAGGAAGGTGTATCCGGAGGCGCTGTCGGTGCGCTGCGCGCCGCAGCGGCCGGACGCAAGCCTGGCGCCGGCCTTGAAGAAGGCCATGGCGCGCGACAAGGTCATGGGCGGGAAGGGCGACGCCGTGGCGCTGCTGGACTCCTTCGGCAATCTGCTGCTGTGCATGCCGGGGCGGCGCAACAAGTCGGGCATACGCACGGCGTTCATGGAGTGCACGCGCGCCTATGCGCAGCTGCGCTACAAGCTGATGGACGGCGCCAGCGCGGCGCAGCGCGAGGAGGTGCGCCAGTACCTGGGGCATCCGAAAGACGGGACGTTTGTGTTTGCCAACGGGCCGGATGACGGCGCCCTCAGCTTCATGGAGCTGGGCGCCTATGGTTCGACCATGGAGGGCGAACTGCCGGAGTCGAATCCGGCGCAGTTCCAGTATGTGCACCCCTCGCTGCCGCAGCAGGCGCTGGAACAGATCTGCCAGTCCATGCCGCCGTTGTACCGGCATTTGATACGCATACGGCCGGTGCAGGTGGCCGATAGCGGCTTGATCGCGGCGCTGGCGGACTAGTCCGCCGTCTGCCCCACCGGCGCCAGCATGTTCGCATCGCGGGCAAGCTGCCAGGCGCCCTCGATGTTCCTGCGGAAGATGGACAAGGTATGCCCCGCGCGGCGCATGGCCTTGCCGCCTTCGGCCAGCGGCACCACGCGCACTTCCAGCGTGGTGCGGCACCAGGCCATGTCGCCGCACACTTCCACTTCATCCACCGTGCTGTCCGATTCGATGCGGTGCGTAGCCAGCAGCCCGCGCATGCTGGCGCCGAAGCCGTCGCGCCCTCGCATAGGCGGCTGGCCCGCGACCAGGAACACGGCGTCCGGCGTCATCAGCGAGAGCACCTTGTCCACATCGCCCGCGCGGCTCGCTTCCATCCACGCGGCGATCACGCGGCGGATTGCCAGTTCGTCGCTCATGAAGCGGCCCACGGGTCGTAAGTGCCCACGCTCCACAACTGGCCTTCCGGATCGCGGCAGGTGAAGCCGCGCCCGCCGTAGTCCTCGTCCTTGAGCGGCATGATGATGGGCGCGCCCGCATCGACCGCGCGCTGGTGCACCAGGTCGGCGTCGTTCACCACCAGGTAGCAGCATTGGGTGACCTTCATGCCGGTGTCGGCCGGCTGCGCCATGAGCTCGCCGAACTCGGTGTTGAAGATGGAGCTGAGCATCACCATGCCGTTGCCGTAGCTAAGCTGCGCGTGCGCGATGGTGCCGTCTTCGTTTGGAACAACCAGTGCCCGCTCGAAACCTAAAGTGCGGCACAGCCATTCTATGGCGGCGGGCGCGTCGCGGTAGCGCAGACACGGCGTAATGGTGGCGCGGGTGTTCTTCGGTATGCTGGACATGTGCTCCCCCTGTGTGGTGTGAGACTAGTCCAAATAATATAGACCAGCACCCCGGGCGGAGCAAGTTGTTGCAGTGCGGCGGGGTGCGTGTTTGCTACATCTGCTGGAACAAATGCGTGTTGCCCCGGCTGACCTCGAGTTCTTCGTCCGAATTGCGCACGCGTACCATCTGGCGGCCGCGCAGGTCGCGCTTGACTTCGGCGATGGCGTCCACCCGCACCAGCGTGGAACGGTGAATGCGCCAGAACTCTTTCGGGTCCAGCTCGTCTTCCAGTTCTTTCAGCGTCTTGCGGATCAGTACTTCGCCTTCCAGCGTCTGCACCCGCGTGTATTTTTCGTCGGCGCGGAAGAACAGCACTTCGCGCGTGCTGATCATGCGCAGGCTGGTGCCGACCTGGGCCTGTATCCACTTCAGGTATTCCTGCGGCTTGCGCTGCGCCGTGTGCGCCAGCAGCTGCGTCAGCTGGCGCTCGATGTTGTCGGGCGATTTGCCCAGCCGCGCCTGCAGCCGTTCGCAGGTGGTCTTCAAGCGCTCGCCGCCGGCCGGCTTGAGCAGGTAGTCCAACGCGCCCTGCTCGAAGGCTTCGATGGCGTACTGGTCGTAGGCGGTGACGAACACGATGTGGCAGCGATTGAACAGCATGCGCGCCGCTTCGATGCCGGACAGGCCGGGCATGCGGATGTCGAGAAACACGATGTCCGGCTGGTGCAGCCCGGTCAGCGCGATGGCTTCCACGCCGTTGGCGGCCTCGGCCACGATCTGCAGTTGCGGCCAGGCTTCGTGCAGGCGGGCGCGCAGCAGCTGGCGCATCGGCTCTTCGTCGTCGGCGATGATGGCGGTCGGGGTCTTCATTACAGCTTGCTTCCGGCAAAAATATCGGGGGCGAAGGGCATGCGGATGATGGCGCGGGCGCCGCCGTCCAGCGGCGCTTCAATGATGAGCTGGGCGCGGCTGCCGTACAACAGGCGCAGGCGTTCGCGGATATTGGTCAGGCCCAGGCCGTCGCCGGCGTGCACGTCGAAGCCCACGCCGTCGTCCTGCACTTCGATCTGCAGCACATTGCCGGCGGCGGTGCTGCTGGCGCTGGCGCGGATGTCGATGCGGCCGCCTTCCACCTTGGGCTCCAGTCCGTGCTTGATGGCGTTCTCGATCAGCGTCTGCAGCATCATCGGCGGGAAGGACGCGCTCAGCAGGTCGGGCGGGACGTCGATGGACACGGCCAGCCGTTCTCGCATGCGGGCCTGCATGATGGCCAGGTAGGCCCGCGACAGCTCGATCTGGCGGCCCAGCGTGCCGTTGCCCTTGGCGCGCATCTGCGGCAGGGTGGCGCGCAGGTAGTCGATCAGGTGGGCGTGGATCTTGGCCGCTTGCGGCGGATCGGTTTCGATCAGCTGGCCGATCAAAGCAAGCGTGTTGAACAGGAAGTGCGGCTCGACCTGCGCTTGCAGCGCGGCCATCTGCGCTTCCACCAGGCGGCGTTCCAGCGTTTCCGTGCCGGCCTGCTGCTCGGCCACGCGGGCCTCGCCTTCGGCGCGGCGCTTGCCGCCCGCCAGCACTTTCAGGCCGACCGAAAAGACGATGAGCATCGCCACCGATTCGCCGAGCCGGAACGGCGCGCTCAGCATCAGCGCCACCAGGGCGATGACGGCCAGTTTGCGCCATTCAACCTGGGCCAGCCAGTCGAAGAAGTTCCACCACAGCGTGCGGGCGGTGTCTCCCACTTCGCCGATAAAAGCGAACAGGCTGCGGGTGCCTTTTTTGGTGCGGCTGAATGCCATTTCAGTAGTCCTTGCTCAGTGTTTTCTTGTTTATTGTTCTTTGTTCTCGTGTACGTGCTTGCTGGCGTTGTAGCCGGCGAGCAGCGCGATGGCGATCTTCAGCAGCAGGAAGATGGCGAACAGCGTCAGCGCCAGCGGCAATATGGTCAGCAGCAGTGCCATCATTATGCAGCTTGCCAGCAGGGCGGGCCAGGACATGCGCGACAGGGCGCGCGTGAAAGCGCGGCCAATCTGCCGGGCCGCCAGGCCTACTTCGCGGAACACGCTGCCGATGGTGCGGTTGATGGTTTTCATAGTGACCTCCGTGGTTGGTATGGTCACAATGTATCAAGCGGCGCCGGGCGGCGCAGCCGCTTTCCGACGAATCGGCATTTCTGCGGGATAAGCTGCTCGCAGGGGGTGCGAACTGCGCCGGACTACGTTCCGTGCACGCCCTGGCGCTGCGCTTCCCAGTCCGCGCGCAGCAGGCCGAAGAAGTCGGTGTCGCAGATTTCGCCATCCACGATCCAGCGCTGGCGCAAGTGGCCTTCATGCACGAAATGCAGGCGCTTGAGCAACGCGGCCGAGGCGCTGTTGCGCGGGTCCACGTCGGCTTCGATGCGGTGCAGGTCGAAGGCCTCGAAGCCGTGGCTGATGGTGGCCGCGATGGCCTCCCGCATATAGCCCTTGCCCCAGTGTGCGCGCGACAGGATGTAGCCCATTTCGCAGCGCCGGTTCTGGCGGTTGAAATGGTGCAGACGGCACACGCCTATCAGCTCGCCCGTCGCAGGCAGGGTCAGGCCCATGGTGAAGATGGAACCGTCCGCATAGCCCGCCAGCGTCATGGCCACGTGGGCCTGCGCCTGGGCCGGCTCCTGCCAGGGCGGGCTGCTCCAGTAGCGCATGGTCTCGGGGTCCGAATAAATGCGGAACAGGGCGTCGGCGTCGGCCTCCTCGATGTGGCGCAGCACCAGGCGCCCGGTTTGCAGTGTGATCTTGGGCAAGCTTGCCATATTTCTACCGGTTAATTTAAATTTCCAAGCGACATTATCGTGTTAAAATTACACCTAGTGTTACTTTAATGCAAATCCATCAAAGTTGCAAAAGAGGTCAAATTAATGCCGTTCCGCTCCCTGCTTACCACTTTCGTCCTGGCCGCTTCCGGCCTGCTGCCGGCGGCTGCGCACGCCACGGCCCTGTCCGCGACGCAGATCCTGCAGCAGTTTAATACCGTGGTGCTGGGCAGCGCCACGTCGAGCTCGCATACCGACGGCCGCACCTATGTCGGCGGCGCCTTGTCCGGCGGCGACTACGTGCAGCACGTCAACGACACTGCGGCCTCCAGCTACGCCGGCCTGACGGTGGCCGGTTCGGCCAGCAACGTCAAGGTGAACGGCCTGGGCGCGGTGATCGCCGGCGGCTTGAGCAACTCCACCGTCAACCAGGGCAGCAGCGTCATCAAGGGCGGCGCCAGCAACAGCAACCTGAACGGCGCGGCCTATGTGGAAGGCGCCACCAGCGGCAATAATTTCAACGGCGGCAAGCTCTCCACGCCGGACGCGCTCATGGCCGCTAACCTGGCCGCATCGACCTCCACCAACTTCGGCAGCGTGCTGGGCGGCCTGTCGTCCAGCCTGAAAACCCTGGGCAGCACCGGCAGCAGCGTGACCTTCGACGGCAACCTGGCCATCTTCAACGCGGTGGTCAACGCCGACGGCCTGGCGGTGTTCGACCTGACCGCCATCGATACCGTGCTGTTCTCCAAGGGCGAATTCCGGTTCAACCTGAACGGCGCCAAGACCGTCATCCTGAACACCGACGTCCAGAGCGCCAGCCTCGGCGCCAATTTCCTGGGCGGCTCGGCGCAGCAGTACGGCAGCCAGCTGCTGTGGAACTTCTACAACGCCACCGATCTGACCATCAACAGCCAGTGGGGCGGCTCGCTGCTGGCCACCGGCGCCTATCTGACCAACAACCAGAATATCGAAGGCGGCGTCTACGTCAACGGCCTGGACCAGCGCGCCGAAATCCACCTGCAGAGCTTTAGCGGCACGCTGCCAAGTGGCAACAACGGCCTGGCGGGCCGTCCTTCGGCCGCCGCGCCGGAGCCGGCCAGCATCGCGCTGTTCGCCGCTGGCCTGGGCGTGATGGCCTTGCTGGGCCGCCGCCGCAGCGCGCTCAGCCGGGCGCGCTGATCGCCGCCAGCACCATGCGCACGATGGTGGCCTCGCCGTCGTCGTAATCCTTGCGGGCGAGCTGCTTCTTGTCCAGCACCAGCGCCATCTGCGCCGAGAAATCGGCGTAGGACTGCGTCATCGCCCAGATCATGAAGATCAGATGGGTGGCGTTCAGCGGCGCGATGCGTCCCGCCGCTATCCACTTCTCAAACACGTCGATATCCTTGCGCAGCAGCGGCACCACGCGGCTTTTGATCTGCTCGCCGTACAGCTGCGCGCCGCTGATGATTTCCATCGCATACACCCTGGACGCCCACGGCTGCTCGCGCGAGAAACGCAGCTTGGCCTGGATGTAGGCGCGCAGCACCTCGCCCGGCTCGTGCTCCTCGTCGGCCAGGCTTTCCATGCGCTGCAGCCAGTCGTCCAGCACGTCGTCCAGCACGCGCTGGTAGAGCGCCTGCTTGGTGGGGTAGTAGTACATCAGGTTCTGCTTGGACATGTCGGCCGCCTCGGCGATGGCGGCGATGGACGTGCCCTCGTAGCCGCATTCGGCGAACATGCGCACCGCCACGGCGGCGATGTCCGATTCCAGCTTGTCGCGGTTGATGACGCGCCGCTTCACCTTGGGCGTGGCTGCAAGGCCTGGAACCATATTCAGTTTCACTTCTGGCATGGCGTACTTTCTAGCGGGGTTGGACGGATTGCAGGAACTGGCGCAGCTGCGCGCTGTCGCTGTAGGCTGCGTTGAAGCGGAACCAGATGCTGGCGCAAGGGCGCAGCATGAAAAACTCGCCCGGCGACAGCAGGATGCCGGACTTGAGCGCCAGGTCGGCGATGGTCTTGCCATTCAGTTCGGGCGTGGGCGCCTGCTCCCAGCCGGCGCTGACGAACATGCCGCCGCGCGCCTGGGCCAGCGGCCGCAGTCCGGCCGCCGCCAGATTCTCGGTGCTGCGCGCGCGGCTTTCCTCCAATTGGCTGACCAGCTTTTCCACCATGCGCTTGTAGGGCCGCGCGGTCACCGCGTGGAACACGGCGCGCTCGTTGATCTCGGAGGTGGTCAGCCCGGCCAGCATCTTTACGCGCAGCAGCTCGGGCAGCAGCGAGCCCGAGGCCGAGATGGAGCCCACCCGCAGCACCGGCGACAGCGTCTTGGAGAAGCTGCCCACGCGTATCACGCGCCGCAAGCCGTCCATGGCCGCCAGCGAAGCCTCGCCGCGCGGCGTGAGCTCGCGGTAGATGTCGTCCTCCACCAGCCAGAAGTCGAACTGCTCGGCCAGTGCCAGCAGGCGGTGCGCCTGCGCGTGCGTGAGCGAGGTGCCGAGCGGGTTTTGCAGCACCGTGTTGACGAACATGAGCTTGGGGCTGTGGAGCCTGGCCTGCTCGGCCAGCACCGCCATGTCCAGCCCGTTCGCGCCGCGCGGAATGCCGACCGGGACGCAGCCGTGGTGGCGTATCAGCGACAGCAGATTGCTGTAGCCCGGATCCTCCACCAGCACGGTGTCGCCCGGCTTGGTCAGCGTGCGCAGCACCAGGTCGAAGGCGTGGGTGGCGCCGTGCGTGAGCAGGATCTGCTCCGGCTCCACCGGATACAGCTCGTCGCTCAGCACCGCCGCCATGTGCTGGCGCAAGGTGGGGAAGCCGAGCGGATGGCCGTAGCCGCGCAGGCGGTTGGCGGGAATGCGCATGGCCTGGCGCACCGCGTCGAGGATGGTGTCCTCGCCATACAGCTCGGGCGGCAGCCAGCCCGCGCCCACCGGCAGCGCTTCGGATACGCCGGAATACAGCTCGGGCGTGAGCGCGTCGATGTGGACCGGGGCAGGGTGCAGGGGCTGCGGCAGCAGCGTGGCGGGCACGTCCTGGCGGGCCACGAAATAGCCCGAACCGCGGCGCGAGGACAGCAGGCCCAGCGTGACGAGGCGGTCGTAGGACTCGACAACTGTAAAGGTGGACACGCCATTACACTTTGCGAATTGTCTAACCGACGGCATTTTTGTGCCGATGCGCAACTCCCGGCGGGCTACCATGGCCGTAATGGCGGAGACGATCTGGTCCACCAGGCTGCCTTTGCGCGCCCGCTCTATGGCTAGCACGGGCCAGCCGCCGCCGTCGCCGGGGGCGCAGCCAGCTTCCTGCGCTGCCGTTAGCTCATCCATTCTTGGTTTCCAAATAAAGTTATATCAAAACTGTATTGTTTTTGTAACCTGTACGGTTGGCCGGTTTTGCTGATTGTGTATCTGTGCCATAGTGAAGCCGCTGACTATTATTGCACCATGATTTTGCCAACTGGTAAAGATTTTTACGGTTTGTAAAAAATTAAGGAGAAATGCATGAACGAGTCCCGCCCAGCATCCATGTCGTCCTTCTGGATGCCGTTTACGAACAACCGCGATTTCAAAGCCAACCCGCGCCTGCTAGTGTCGGCGGAAGGCGTGTACTACAAGGACGTGGACGGCAACGCCATCCTGGACGGCACGGCGGGCCTCTGGTGCGTGCCCTGCGGCCATGCGCAGCCCAAGATCGTGGCGGCGGTGCGCGAAATGATAGGCCAGCTCGACTTCGCGCCCACCTTCCAGATGGGCCACCCGGCCGCCTTCGACCTGGCCGAAAAGCTGATGGAGTACAGCAACCACAAGTTCGGCCATGTGTTCTACACCAACTCCGGTTCGGAAGCGGTGGACACCGCGCTCAAGATCGCGCTGGCCTACCACAAGGCGCGCGGCGAGGCGAGCCGCACCCGCCTGATCGGCCGCGAGCGCGGCTACCACGGCGTGGGCTTCGGCGGCATCTCGGTGGGCGGCATCGCCGGCAACCGCAAGCCCTACGGCGTGATGCTGCCGGGTGTGGACCACCTGCCGCACACGCACAACCTGGAGAAGAACGCCTACACGCGCGGCGAGCCCGAACACGGCGCCAACCTGGCAGACGAACTGGAACGCATCGTCGCGCTGCACGACGCGTCCACCATCGCGGCCGTGATCGTGGAGCCGGTGGCCGGCTCCACCGGCGTGCTGATCCCGCCCAAGGGCTATCTGAAGCGCCTGCGCGAGCTGTGCACCAAGCACGGCATCCTGCTGATCTTCGACGAAGTGATCACCGGCTTCGGCCGCCTCGCCACGCCGTTCGCGGCCGACTACTTCGGCGTGGAGCCGGACATGATGACCACCGCCAAAGGCCTGACCAACGGCGTGATTCCAATGGGCGCGGTGTTCTCCAAGAAGTTCATCCACGACGCCTTCATGGAAGCGCCGGCCGGCATTGAGCTGTTCCACGGCTATACCTATTCGGGCCATCCGGTGGCCTGCGCCGCCTCGCTGGCGACGCTGGAAGTGTTCAAGGAGCAGAACATCCTGGAGCACGCCCAGGGCCTGCAGGAATACTGGGCCGATGCGGTGCATTCGCTCAAAGGCCTGCCGCACGTGATCGACATCCGCAGCATAGGCCTGATCGCGGGCATCGAGCTGGCGCCCATCGAAGGCAAGCCGGGCGCGCGCGCCTTCAACGCCTTCAAGAAGGCCTTCGCGGACGGCATCCTGATACGCACCACCGGCGACATCATCGCGCTGTCGCCGCCGCTGGTATTCGAGAAAAAGCATATCGACGAGTTGTTCGGAAAGTTGGCGAAGGTGTTGAAGAATCTCGACTAAAACAAGGAGACAGCCATGCTGGTAGGCGTACCGAAAGAGATCAAAAATCAGGAATCGCGCGTTGGCCTTACCCCGGCCAGCGTGAAAGAGCTGGTCCTGCGCGGTCACCAGGTTCTGGTGCAGAAGAACGCAGGCGCGGCCATCGGTCTGACCGACTCGATGTACGAAGGCTCGGGCGCTTCCATCATCGATACAGCTGCGGAAATCTTCGCCCGCGCGGAGATGATCGTCAAAGTGAAGGAACCGCAGCCGCAGGAGTGCGCCATGCTGCGCGAAGGCCAGATCCTGTACACCTATCTGCATCTGGCGCCGGACCCCGAGCAGACCCGCGCGCTGGTGAAATCCGGCGCGGTCTGCCTGGCTTATGAAACCATCACCGGCCCGAACGGCGGCTTGCCGCTGCTGGCGCCGATGAGCGAAGTGGCGGGCCGCATGGCTGTCCAGGCCGGCGCCGCGCACCTGGAGAAATCCAAGGGCGGCATGGGCCTGCTGCTGGGCGGCGTGCCGGGCGTGGCGCCGGGCCACGTGGCCATTATCGGCGCCGGCGTGGTGGGCACCAATGCGCTGCAGATCGCAGTGGGCATGGGCGCGCGCGTCACGGTCCTCGACAAAAGCGTGGACCGCCTGCGCCAGCTCGACCTGGTGTTCGGCAACCGCGTCTCCACCATGTACTCCAACGCGCACACCATCGAAGAAGCGGTGTTGGACGCGGACCTGGTGATAGGCGGCGTGCTGGTGCCCGGCGCGGCCGCCCCCAAGCTGGTGACCAAGGACATGATCTCGCGCATGAAGAAGGGCGCGGTGGTGGTGGACGTGGCCATCGACCAGGGCGGCTGCTTCGAAACCTCGCACGCCACCACGCACGAGCAGCCCACCTTCATCGTGGACGGCGTGGTGCATTACTGCGTGGCGAACATGCCGGGCGCGGTGGCGCGCACGTCCACCTTCGCGCTCAACAACGCCACCATCGCGCACGCCGTGGCGCTGGCCGACAAGGGCTGGAAGAAAGCGCTGCAGGCGAACCCGCATTTGAAGAACGGATTGAACGTATGCCAGGGCCATGTCACCTATGAAGCGGTGGCGCATGGCCTGGGCTATCCCTACATTACGGCCGACTCGCTGTTGGCCTGACAGGAGCAAAGCAGCATGAGCAATTCAGATACGCAGTTGGACACCATCACCCACTTCATCAACGGCGGCAAGGTCGATACGCACAGCGGCCGTTACGGCGACGTGTACAACCCCGCGCTGGGCGAGCCGGTGGCGCGCGTGGCGCTGGGCACGGCGGAGGAAGTGGATGCGGCCGTGCAGGCCGCCGCCGCGGCCTTCCCGTCCTGGTCCGCCACACCGCCGCTGACGCGCGCGCGCGTGCTGTTCAAGTATTTGCAGCTGTGCCAGCAGCACACCGACGAATTCGCCGCCATGCTCACCCGCGAGCACGGCAAGACCTTCAGCGACGCGCAAGGCGAAGTGGCGCGCGGCATCGAGATGGTGGAGTTCGCGGTGGGCATACCGCAAATGCTGAAAGGCGAATTCACCGACCAGATCTCGCGCGGCATCGACGCCTGGTCCATGCGCCAGCCGCTGGGCGTGGTGGCCGGCATCACGCCGTTCAACTTCCCGGTGATGGTGCCAATGTGGATGTTCCCGGTCGCCATCGCCTGCGGCAACACCTTTGTGCTCAAGCCTTCCGAGCGCGATCCTTCGCCCTCGCTGCTGCACGCCAAGCTGCTGAAGGATGCGGGCCTGCCGGACGGCGTGTTCAACGTGATCCAGGGCGACAAGGTGACGGTCGACGCGCTGCTGGACCATCCCGTGGTGCAGGCGGTGAGCTTCGTCGGCTCCACGCCCATCGCCGAATACATCTACGCGCGCGGCAGCGCAAACGGCAAGCGCGTGCAGGCCTTGGGCGGGGCCAAGAACCACATGGTGGTGATGCCGGACGCGGACATGGACATGGCCGTGGATGCGCTGATGGGCGCGGCCTACGGCTCGGCCGGCGAGCGCTGCATGGCGATCTCGGTGGTGGTCGCCGTCGGCGACGCGGGCGACAAATTGATAGGTGCACTGAAACAGCGCACCGCCGCACTGAAAGTACGCGACGGCATGGAGGCAGGCGCCGAAATGGGGCCTGTGGTCACCAGCGCAGCCAAGCAGCGCATCGAGCGCCTGATTGGCGAAGGCGTGGAGCAGGGCGCCACGCTGGTGGTCGACGGCCGCGATTTCAAAGTGCCGGGACGCGAGAAAGGCTTCTTTGTCGGCGGCACTTTGTTCGACCATGTGACGCCGGATATGACCATCTATAAGGAAGAAATTTTCGGCCCCGTGCTGTGCGTGATGCGCTGTCCGGACGTGGTGCACGCGGTGGAACTCATCAACAGCAACGAGTACGGCAACGGCGTGGCCATCTTCACGCGCGACGGCGGCGTGGCGCGCGAATTCGTGCGCCAGATCCAGGTGGGCATGGTGGGCGTGAATGTGCCGCTGCCGGTGCCGATGGCCTTCAACAGTTTCGGCGGATGGAAGCGCAGCCTGTTCGGCGACCATCATGCCTACGGTCCGGAAGGCGTGCGTTTCTACACGCGCCACAAGGCCGTGATGCAGCGCTGGCCGAACACCGCCAGCGCTGGCGCGGAATTTGCATTTCCGCAGATGAAGTGATTTTGACTGCCGGGGTCAGACCCGATGGGTCCGACCCCAGAATTTTCCTTGGGATTAAAAACATGATCGCCACACTCACACACTTACCGCAGCCAAAAGCCACGAACGCCGAGTTGGGCGAACACTTCACCGACCTGGCGCCGCCGCTGAACGCGCGCCAGGCCGCGATAGAGAGCGCACGCTGCCTGTACTGCTACGACGCGCCGTGCACCCGCATCTGCCCATCCGAGATCGACGTAGCCAGCTTCATCCGCAACATCCACGACCACAACGTGAACGGCGCGGCGGTCGGCATCCTCAAGCAGAACATCCTGGGCGGCAGCTGCTCGCGCGTCTGTCCCACCGAGATCCTGTGCGAGGACGCCTGCGTGCGCAACCACGACGCGGAGGGCCAGCCGGTGAAAATCGGCCTGCTGCAGCGCTACGCGCTCGACAACATGACGCTGAAGGACCATCCCTTCCAGCGCGCGCCGTCCACCGGCAAGACCATCGCCGTGGTGGGCGCCGGCCCCGCCGGCCTGTCCTGCGCGCACCGCCTGGCCATGCTGGGCAACGACGTGGTGATCTACGAGGCGCAGGAGAAATCCGGCGGCCTGAATGAATACGGCATCGCCAAGTACAAGCTGACCAACGACTACGCGCAGAAGGAAGTGGAGTTCCTGCTCGGCATAGGCGGCATCGAAGTGCGCCACGGCCAGACGCTGGGCGGCAACGTGCAGCTGAAAGACCTGCATGCGCAATACGACGCGGTGTTCCTGGGCCTGGGCCTGGGCGCCAGCCGTGCGCTGGGCCTGACCGGCGAGGAAGCGCCCGGCCTGCTGGCCGCCGTGGACTACATCGCCGAGCTGCGCCAGGCGGATGACCTGAGCAAGCTGCCGGTCCCGCGCCGTGCCATCGTCATCGGCGCCGGCAATACCGCCATCGATATGGCGGTGCAGATCCAGCGCCTGGGCGCGGAGGAAGTGACGCTGGTGTACCGCCGCGGCTTCGACGACATGAGCGCCACCCACCACGAGCAGGAGATCGCCAAGGCCAACCAGGTGCGCATGCGTACCTGGGCCGCGCCGCAGCGCGTGCTGCTGGACGGCGACGGCAGGGTGTGCGGCATGCGTTTCGAGAACACGGTGCTGGACAACGGCAAATTGAAAGGCACGGGCATCACCTTCGAGCTGCCGGCCGACGCGGTGTTCAAGGCCATCGGCCAGAGCCTGGATGGCGCCAGCCTGGCGGACGCGATGGCGTCCACCATCACGCGCGACGGCGACAAGATCCACGTGGACGAGTTCTACCGCACCGTGGTGCCCGGCGTGTATGCCGGCGGCGACTGCGTGGCGCCGGGGCAGGACCTGACGGTGCAGGCGGTGCAGCACGGGAAGCTGGCGGCGCAAGCGATACATCAAGACATACTTCTGAAAGTGGAGGCTGCATAATGGCCGATCTGAGCGTAAATTTCTGCGGCATCAAGTCGCCCAACCCGTTCTGGCTGGCCTCCGCGCCGCCGACCGACAAGGCTTACAACGTGGTGCGCGCATTCGAGGCAGGGTGGGGCGGCGTGGTGTGGAAGACCCTGGGCGAGGACCCGGCGGCGGTCAACGTGTCGTCGCGCTATTCGGCGCACTACGGCAAGAACCGCGAAGTGCTGGGCTTTAACAATATCGAGCTGATTACCGACCGCTCGCTCGAAATCAACCTGCGCGAGATCACGGAAGTGAAGAAGGCCTGGCCGGACCGCGCCATCGTGGTGTCGCTGATGCTGCCGTGCGAAGAGAAGCTGTGGGCCGACATCCTGCCGCTGGTGGAAGCCACCGGCGCGGACGGCATCGAGCTGAACTTCGGCTGCCCGCACGGCATGCCGGAGCGCGGCATGGGCGCGGCCGTGGGCCAGGTGCCGGAGTACGTGGAGATGGTGACGCGCTGGTGCAAGACGCACACCAAGCTGCCGGTGATCGTGAAGCTCACGCCCAACATCACCGACGTGCGTGCGCCGGCGCGCGCCGCGCACAACGGCGGGGCGGACGCGGTATCGCTGATCAACACCATCAACTCCATCACCCACCTGGACCTGGACCGCATGGTGGCGTTTCCGGCTGTCGGCAACGCCAGCACGCATGGCGGCTACTGCGGCTCGGCGGTCAAGCCTATCGCGCTGAACATGGTGGCCGAGATCGCGCGCGATCCGCAGACCAGGGGCTTGCCGATTTCGGGCATAGGCGGCATCGGCAACTGGCAGGACGCGGCCGAGTTCATCGCGCTGGGCGCGGGCTGCGTGCAGGTGTGCACGGCGGCCATGCTGCACGGCTTCCGCATCGTGGAGGAGATGAAGGACGGGCTGTCGCGCTGGATGGACGAGAAGGGCTACAAGAACATCGGCGAGTTCATGGGCAAGGCGGTGCCGAACACCACGGACTGGAAATACCTGGACATGAACTACCAGGTGATTGCGCAGATCAACCAGGACGACTGCATCAAATGCGGCCGCTGCTACGTGGCTTGCGAGGACACCTCGCACCAGTCCATTGCGCAGCTGATCGACGCGGCGGGCGTGCGGACCTACGAGGTGATCAAGGAGGAATGCGTGGGCTGCAACCTGTGCGAAATCACCTGTCCCGTGCAGGGCTGCATTACCATGGTGCCGCAGGAGACCGGTAAGCCCTATATGAACTGGACGCAGGATCCGCGCAATCCGCGCCGCGAGGTCAAAGCCGCGTAGTATGGACGTGCAAGCAAGGGCGGGTTAGAGCGAAGCTCGTAACCCGCCAACCAGCCGCAACTTCCCGGGAGAGATGCAGTGAGCAATGATTTATCCGGCAGCACCCAACTCTGGAACGAAGACCTGGCGCCCACCAGCGCCGCGCAGCGCACCTGGCGCTGGTACCACTTTGCCGCCCTGTGGGTCGGCATGGTGATGTGCATCCCGGCCTACACCCTGTCGGCCAGCCTGATCGAAGGCGGCATGTCCGCCTACCAGGCCGTCTTCACGGTATTCCTCGCCAACGCCATCGTCCTGCTGCCCATGCTGGCCATCGGCCACGCGGGCACCAAATACGGCATCCCCTACGCCGTGCTGGCGCGCGCCTCCTTCGGCACCTCCGGCGCCCGGCTGCCGGCGCTGATGCGCGCCATCGTCGCCTGCGGCTGGTACGGCATCCAGACCTGGTTCGGCGGCCAGATGATCTACACGCTGATCGGCGTGCTGCTGGGCGGCGAGATCGGCGGCGCCAAGATCGCCGGCCTGGGCATCAACGGCATGCAGCTGCTGTGCTTCCTGGCCTTCTGGGCCATCCAGTTCTGGTACATCGTGCACGGCATGGACGCCATCCGCAAACTGGAAACCTACACCGCGCCGCTGAAAATACTGATCTGCTTCGTGCTGCTCGGCTGGGTCCACCAAAAGGCGGGCGGCTTCGGCCCGCTGCTGGACCAGCCTTCGCAGTTCGTCGAAGGCGGCAAGAAGGCCGGCCAGTTCTGGGCCACCTTCTGGCCCTCGCTGACTGCCATGGTGGGCTTCTGGGCCACGCTGGCGCTGAACATCCCCGACTTCACCCGCTTCGCCAAGACCCAGCGCGACCAATTGCTGGGCCAGAGCGTGGGCCTGCCCGTGCCTATGGGCCTGCTGGCTGCGCTGGCGGTCATCGTCACTTCGGCCACGGTGGTCCTGTACGGCAAGGCGATCTGGGACCCGGTGGACCTGGCCAGCCGCATGACAGGCGTGGCCGTGCTGGTGGCGCTGGTGATACTGCTGATCGACACCGTCAGCGTGAACCTGGCCGCCAACCTGGTGGGGCCCGCGTATGACTTTTCCGCCCTGGCGCCCAAGCGCATCAGCTACCGCGCCGGCGGCTACCTGACCGCCTCCATCGCCATCGTCATGATGCCGTGGAAGCTGCTGGAGTCCACCCAGGGCTATATCTTCACCTGGCTGATAGGCTACTCGGCGCTGCTCGGTCCCATCGCGGGCATCCTCATCATCGACTACTACTTCATCCGCAAGACGGAGCTCAACGTGGAGCAGCTCTACCGCGAAGACGGCCAGTATTCCTATGGCAGCGGCTGGAACATCGCGGCCATCGCCGCCTTCATCGTGGGCGTGGCGCCGAATATCCCCGGCTTCCTGAACGCCGCCTTCCCGGCTTCCTTCCCCGGTGTGGCCGATGTGTTCAAGACGATTTACACCTATGCCTGGTTTGTCGGCATTGCCATCTCGGCGCTGGTCTACGGCGTCATGATGAAAGGCCGCGCGCCCGCTGCGCTGCGGCCGGCCGCGCAACCGTAGTCACACAACCCCGTTTTGGAGAAGCGCAATATGAGCATCATTATTCGCGGCGGCACCGTGGTCAATGCCGACCGGGCATTCAAGGCCGATGTGCTGTGCTTCGGCGACAAGATCGTCGCCGTTGGCGAGAACCTGGAAGCGCCCGCATCCGCCACGGTGATCGACGCCAGCGGCCAGTACGTGATGCCGGGCGGGATAGATCCGCACACGCATATGAACCTGCCCTTCATGGGCACCGTGACGGCGGACGATTTCTTCACCGGCACGGCGGCGGGCCTGGCCGGCGGCACCACCACCATTATCGACTTCGTGATTCCCAGTCCGCAGCAATCGCTGATGGAGGCTTACCACCAGTGGCGCGGCTGGGCGCAGAAGGCGGCCGGCGACTACACCTTCCACGTGGCCATCACCTGGTGGGACGAGAGCGTGCACCGCGACATGGGTACGCTGGTGCGCGACCACGGCGTGAACAGCTTCAAGCACTTCATGGCCTACAAGAACGCCATCATGGCGGACGATGAAACGCTGGTGAAAAGCTTCCGCCGCTGCCTGGAACTGGGCGCCATTCCCACCGTGCACGCGGAGAACGGGGAGCTGGTCTACCAGCTGCAGCAGGACCTGATACGGCAGGGGCTGACGGGGCCAAGCTCGCATCCGCTTTCGCGTCCGCCGGCGGTGGAAGCCGAAGCGGCCAACCGCGCCATTGCGATTGCGGACGTGCTGCACACGCCGGTCTATATCGTGCACGTGTCCTGCCAGGAGTCGCTGGAGGCGATCACGCGGGCGCGCGCCAACGGGCAGCGCGTGTACGGCGAGGCGCTGGCCGGCCACTTGATCATCGACGACAGCGTGTACCAGAGCGAGGACTTCGAGTTCGCCGCCGCGCACGTGATGAGCCCACCCTTCCGCAGCAAGCAGCACCAGGCCGCGCTGTGGCATGGCCTGCAAGGCGGGAACCTGCACACCACCGCCACCGACCACTGCACTTTCTGCGCCGAGCAGAAGGCGGCAGGGAAGAATGACTTCAGCAAGATTCCGAACGGCTGCGGCGGCGTGGAAGACCGCATGGCCGTGATCTGGGATGCGGGCGTGAACACCGGGCGGCTCACGCCGTCCGAGTTCGTCAAGGTGACGTCGGCCAATGCGGCGCAGATCTTCAACATCTACCCGCGCAAGGGGCTGCTCGCCGTGGGTTCGGACGCGGATGTTGTGGTGTGGGACCCGCAGGGCACGCGCACGATTTCGGCCAAGACCCAGCACAACAAGGGCGGATTCAATGTATTCGAAGGGCGCACGGTGAAGGGCATACCCACCACCACGCTGGCGGCCGGCAAGATCGTCTGGCACCAGGGCGAGCTGCGCGCGGTTGAAGGCGCGGGCCGCCATATCGACCGTCCTGCATTCAAACCAGTCAGCGCAGCATAAGGGGAACAGCATGAATGAATTGCGTGTAAACGGCGACCGCCTGTGGGCCTCGCTGATGGAACTGGCCAAGATAGGCGCGACGGAAAAGGGCGGCGTCAAGCGCCTGACCTTGACGGACCTGGACAAGCAGGGCCGCGACCTGGTGGTGGGCTGGGCCAAGGACGCTGGCATGAGCATCACCATCGACCAGATCGGCAATGTGTTCATGCGCCGCGATGGCCGCAACAACGCGCTGCCGCCCATCATGACCGGCAGCCATATCGACACCCAGCCCACCGGCGGCAAGTTCGACGGCAATTACGGCGTGCTGGCGGGCATAGAGGTGGTGCGCACGCTGAACGACCACGGCGTGCAGACCGAGGCGCCCATCGAGGTGGCCTTCTGGACCAACGAGGAGGGCTCGCGTTTCGTGCCGGTGATGATGGGTTCCGGCGTGTTCTGCGGCGCCTTCACGCTGGAGCATGCGTATGCCGCCAAGGACGTGGACGGCAAGACGGTGGCCGAGGAGCTGGAGCGCATCGGCTACAAGGGCGAGCAGGTGCCGGGCCAGCACCCCATCGGCGCGTATTTCGAGACCCACATCGAGCAAGGCCCGGTGCTGGAGGACGAGGGCAAGGTGATCGGCGTGGTGCCCGCTGTGATGGGCTTGTCGTGGTACGACTGCACCGTCACCGGCATGGAGGCGCACGCCGGACCGACGCCCATGCATCTGCGTAAGGATGCGATGCAGGTGTCCACCCGCATCATCCAGGAAGTCGTCTCGATAGCAAACCGCTACCCTCCTTATGGCCGGGGTACGGTGGGCATGATGCAGGTTTTCCCAAATAGCCGCAACGTCATCCCGGGCGAGGTAAAATTCAGTATAGATTTGCGCAATGTGAATGATGAGCTGCTCAACACCATGCACGAGGAAATGTTGGCCTTTATCGAAAAAACCCGCCAGGAGTCCGGGCTCGGCATCAAGATCGAGCGCGTTTCCTATTATCCGCCGTGTCCCTTCCATCCGGACTGCGTGGAGGCGGTGCGCAGCGCGACGGCCAGCCTGGGCTACTCGACCATGGACGTGGTCTCCGGCGCTGGGCATGACGCCATCTATGCCGCGCGCGTGGCGCCGGCCGGCATGATCTTCGTTCCGTGCAAGGACGGCATCAGCCATAACGAAATCGAGGATGCGAAACCTGAGCACCTCGAAGCCGGCTGCAACGTGCTGCTGCACGCCATGCTGGAGAGGGCAAGAGCCATGCAATGAGCGATTCGCGCCCGCCGTGTTCCGAAGCAGATGCCCAGCGGCTGGGCGCGCTCCTCGCATGCACTCTCGATAATATCTCCGACGCCTTCCTGATGCTGGACCGGGACTGGCGCCTCACCTTCATCAACCGCGAGGCCGAACGCCTGCTGCACTGCACGCGGGAGGAAGTTATCGGCATGAACATCTGGGAGAAATTCCCGGAAGCGGTGGGCGGGCCGTATTACCAGGCTTACCACCGCGCCATCGCCACGCGCGCCTCGGTGCTGTTCGAGGAATACTACGAGCCGCTGGACCTGTGGACCGAAGTGCGGGCCTATCCTTCGGACGAGGGCCTGGCGATCTACTTCCTCGACATCAGCACGCGCAAGGCGCAGGAGGCCGAGTTCCACCAGCTGGCTTTCTACGACCGCCTGACCGGCCTGCCCAACCGCCAACTGCTGATGGACCGCATCGGCCGCGCGCTGGAACGCTTCCGCCGCACCCTGCACTGCGGCGCGGTACTGTTCATCGACCTCGACAACTTCAAATCCGTCAACGACGCGCGCGGGCATGACAAGGGCGACCTGCTGCTGCAGCAGGTGGGCCAGCGCCTGACGCGGGCGGTGCGTTCCAGCGACACGGTGGCGCGCTTCGGCGGCGACGAGTTCGTGGTGCTGCTGGAGGAGGTGGGCGAGGGCGGCGAAGCGGCGGCGCTGCATGCGCGCGAGGTGGCGGACAAGGTGCTGCACGCCTTCGACCTGCCCTTCGATATCGACGGCGTCCTGCATTACAGCACGCCCAGCGTGGGCGTGACCATCATCGACAGCACCAGCGGCAGCGTCGAGGAGGTGCTGAAGCGGGCCGACCTGGCCATGTACCAGTCCAAGGCGGCGGGCCGCAACACCAGCACCTGGTTCGAGGCCGGCATGGAGCAGCGCGTGGCGGCGCGCGCGGCGCTGGAGGCGGACCTGCGGCAGGCGCTGGGCGAGGGCCAGTTCGAGCTGCACTACCAGCCGCAGTGCGACCTGCGCCGCCAGATGACGGGCGCCGAGGCGCTGCTGCGCTGGCGCCATCCGCAGCGCGGCATGGTGCCGCCGGGCGAGTTCATTGCGCTGACCGAGGAAACCGGCATCATCATCCCGCTTGGCGGCTGGGTGCTGCGCACCGCCTGCACGCAGCTGGCACGCTGGGCGGACGACCCGCGCACGGCGCAGCTGCGCATGGCGGTCAACGTGAGCGCGCAGCAGTTCCACCGGCCCGACTTCGTGGAGCAGGTGCTGGCGGCGCTGGCCGAGACCGGCGCCCGCGCCGACCGGCTCAAGCTGGAACTGACCGAGAGCCTGCTGCTGAAGGACGTGGAAGCGACGATAGCGCGCATGGAGCTGCTGCGGTCCGAAGGCGTGGGCTTTTCGCTGGACGATTTCGGCACCGGCTATTCCTCGCTGTCCTATCTGCACCGGCTGCCGCTGGAACAGCTCAAGATCGACCGTTCCTTTGTGTGGGATGCGGACAGCGGCCGCCACGGCAAGGCCATCGTGCACACCATTGCGGGGCTGGGCAAGGCGCTGCGCATCGAAGTGATGGCTGAAGGCGTGGAGACGGAGGCGCAGCTGGAGCTGATACGCGAGGGCGGCTGCCATCTGTTCCAGGGCTATCTGTACAGCAGGCCGCTGCCGCAGGACGCGCTGCAGGCTTTCATCGGGCAGGCGACGCTGGCGGCTTTTCACGCCTGAATTCGACTATGATGCAGGCTGGCCCACATGTATAGATATCCGTGCAACGAAATGATCTGATCAGCTGCCATGATTGCGGTGTGCTCTACCGCCGCCGCCCGCTGGCGCCGCGCGAGAAGGCGCGCTGCGTGCGCTGCGGCTCGGTGCTGTACCGCGGCGCGCCGCCCCGGCTGGACCGGATTGCCGCCATCACCCTGGGCGCCATCATCGTTTTCCTGATCGCGCAGTTCTTCCCCATTGTTGAACTGGACGTGAACGGCTACACCGTCAGCGCCACGCTGCTGGGCGCCATCCGCGTGCTGTGGCAGGAGCAGATGCAGGCCGTGGCGGTGAGCGTGCTGCTGTTCACCTTTGTGTTCCCCGCGATTGAGCTGGGCGCGCTGCTGTACGTCACGCTGTCGCTGCGCGCCGGCTACCAGCCGCCGGGCTTCCACCGCCTGCTGCGGGCGGTGCGCAAGGCGCGCCAGTGGGGCATGACCGAGGTGCTGATGATAGGCATCCTGATCACGCTCATCAAGATGACCAGCCTGGCGAAGGTGGTGGCCCAGCCCGGCCTGTTCGCCTTCGGCGCGCTGACGCTGCTGCTGACGGTGGTGGTGTCCTTCGATCCGCGCGCGCTGTGGCTGCTGGGCGATGGCCTGGCGGCGCAGGGCCGGCCGCCGCCGGCGCGGCCCATGCGCTACAAGGCGCTGGAAGGCCCGCGCCCGCCGCTGGTCTGCCACGCCTGCGGCCTGGTGGCGGCCGACAGCGGCGCAGGTGGCAAGAACCACGGACGGCAGCACTGCGCGCGTTGCGGCAGCACCTTGCACCGCCGCCTGCCGGACAGCATCAGCCGCACCTGGGCGCTGCTGCTGGGCGCGGCCATACTCTACATCCCCGCCAACCTGCTGCCGGTGATGTACACGCACTCGCTGTTCGGCAAGGAGGACGACACCATCATCAGCGGCGTGGTCTACTTCTGGAACAGCGGCTCGCCCGCGCTGGCGGCCATCATCTTCATCGCCAGCATCGTGGTGCCGGTGGCCAAGCTGGCTGCGCTGGCGCTGCTGGCCTACACCGCGCAGCGCGGCTCGCGCTGGCGGCCGCGCCAGCGCACGGTGCTGTACCGCCTGGTGGAATTCGTGGGCCGCTGGTCCATGCTCGATATTTTCGTCATCACGCTGACGGTGGGGCTGGTGCGTTTCAGTTCGCTGGCCGTGATTACCGCCGGGCCGGGGGCGCTGGCCTTCTGCGCAGTGGTGGTGCTGACCATGCTGGCGTCCATGCAGTTCGATCCGCGTTTGATATGGGACGCGGTGGATCACAAGAAATCTGGAGAGAAGAATGCCTGAACACGAAGGCGAACATCACGTCCTGCCCGAACCGCAAGTGGAGAAGGCCAGCCGCTGGCTGCCTTCGCTGGTGTGGCTGGTGCCGCTGCTGGCCGCGCTGATCGGCTTGGGCCTGGTGGCCAAGTCGGTGCTGGACCAGGGGCCGACGGTGGAAGTGAGCTTCCGCAGCGCCGACGGCCTGGAGGCCGGCAAGACCAAAGTGAAGTACAAGGATGTGGACATCGGCATTGTGCGCACCATTGCGCTGCACCCGGACTTGTCCAGGGTGCTGGTGACGATCGATTTGATCAAGGACGCCAGGCGCTTTACGGCGGCCGACACGCGCTTCTGGGTGGTGCGGCCGCGCGTGGGCGCCAGCGGGGTTTCCGGCCTGGGCACGCTGCTGTCCGGCGCCTACATCGGCGTGGATGCGGGCAAGGGTGCGCTGGGCGCGGAAAAATTCACGGGCCTGGAACGCGCGCCGCCGGTCACGGTGGACCAGAAGGGCAGCCAGTTTACGCTGCATGCGGACACCCTCGGTTCGATCGATATCGGCTCGCCGGTGTTCTACCGCCGCATCCAGGTGGGGCAGGTGATCGACTTTGCGCTCGAGCCCAAGGGCACGGGCGTGTCGATGCGGGTGTTCGTGAACGCGCCGTATGACCAGCACGTGGGCCGCAACACGCGCTGGTGGCATGCCAGCGGTGTGGACCTGCGCCTGGACTCGTCGGGCTTCAAGCTCAATACGCAGTCGCTGGCGGCGCTGCTGGTGGGCGGCATCGCTTTCGAATCGCTGAGCGGCCAGAAGCCCGCAGCGGTGGCGCCCAGCGGTTCCGAGTTCCTGCTGGCGGACGACCAGGCCAGCGCCATGCGCGAGCCGGACGGGCAGCCGATACCGAGCGTGTTCTATTTCGACCAGTCGCTGCGCGGCTTGTCGCCCGGCGCCACGGTGGACTTCCGTGGCATCGTGCTGGGCGAGGTGCGCTCGGTGGGGGTGGAATACGATGCGAAGAAGAAGAGCTTCCGCATGCCGGTGACGGTGGACTTGTATCCGGCGCGGCTGGGCAAGCGCTTCCAGCAGGCGCTGGCGGCGGACCCGGAGGGCAAGGCCGGTTCGGAGGTGCTGGAGCGCATGGTGAGCCGCGGCTTGCGGGCGCAGCTGCGCACCGGGAATCTGCTGACCGGGCAGCTGTATATCGCGCTCGACTTCTTCCCCAACTCGGCGCAGGTCAAGCTGGACGTGGACCAGTATCCAATGGAGCTGCCGACGATACCGAACAGCCTGGAGGAATTGCAGACCCAGATTTCCAGCATCGCGCGCAAGCTGGACCAGGTGCCGTTCGCCGACATCGGCAACAACCTGAACGCCACGCTGAAGAACGCCAACGCGCTGTTCAAGCAGCTCGACACGCAGGTGGTGCCGGAGATGAAGAACACGCTGGGCGCGGCGCAGCAGACCTTCGGCACGGCGGAGCAGCTGCTGCAAAAGGATTCGCCGGTGCAGTCGGACCTGCGCGAAGCGCTGCAGCAGCTGACGCAGACGCTGCAATCGCTGAACACGCTGTCCGACTATCTGGAACGCCATCCCGAATCGCTGATACGGGGCAAGCAAGGAGACAAGAAATGACGCAGTATTTCCGTGATGCCGCCGCTGCCGCCGCTGCCGTCGCTGCCGTCGCCGCATTCGCCGCTACTGCGCTGCTGGCAGGTTGCGCCGGTTCGGCGCCGGCGGAGCGCTTCTACAGCCTGACTGCGGGCGCCCCGTCTTCCGCCGCGCCCCCTGCCGATGCCGGCGGCGCGCAGGCGAAGACGCCGCTGTACATCGAGCTGCAGGCGGTCTCCGTGCCGCAGCAAGTGAGCCGCAACCAGCTCGTGGTGACGAGCGGCGCGGGCAGGGTGGAACTGCTGGAGCAGGAACGCTGGGCCGCGCCGCTGGCCTCGGAGATCGGGCAGGCGCTGTCGCTGGGCGTGACGGCCGAACTGGGCGCCATCGACGTGTTCCGCACGCCGACGCCGGAGCAGGCCACGGTGTACCGCATCAGCACCAATGTGCAGCGCTTCGAATCGGCGCCCGGCCAGTACGCGCTGGTGGACGCGGTGTGGAGCGTGCACAGGATCGGAGGCGGCGCTGGCAGCGGCAAGGTGCTGACCTGCCGCACCTACGCCAGCGAGCCGGTGGCGGCGGGCTACGACGCGCTGGTGGCAGGACACCGCCGCGCCGTCGCCCGCATCGCCGCCGGCATCTCGCAAGCCGTCCGGGCGCAGGCCGGTGGCGACGCGCCTAGCTGTCCGGCTGCGTGATAAAGCGCGCCTCGGCGGCCCATATCACGCAGGCGCGCGCCAGCAGCTTGGCCTCGCCGTCGGCCAGCACGCCGTCGGCGTCGGCGATATTCCACATGGCGCGCAGCAGTTCGCGGCGCAGCGCCGAATCCGTGATGTCCGCCAGCAGCAGGTCCGTGGTGCCGGGATCGAGCTCCACGTAGTCGTTCTTCACGTTGCAGGCCAGCAGGTCGTAGCACAGTTCCTGCACCAGGTCGTGGAAGCTGTCCATATCGATATCGATGTGCTCCAGCAGGCGCGAACGTTCCAGCGCGCGCAATTCGGACGGCGCCATGTGGCCGTCCACCACCATGGCCAGGCCCAGGATGCGGCCAGCCGCGCTGGCGCTGTTGGGGAGGTAATGTCGCATTGTGCTGCTCCTTCTTTGTGGGTTAGTTGTTGCTCTTGCGGGTGGCATACAGGCTGGCCAGCACGCTGCCCGCGATCAGCGTGGCCACCACGGCCAGCGAGATATGCACCGGCATGTGGAACCACGGCGTGATCAGCATCTTCGCGCCGATAAAGATCAGCACCAGCGCCAGGCCGTACTTCAGCAGATGGAAGCGCCCCGCGATATCGGCCAGCAGGAAGTACAGCGCCCGCAAGCCCAGGATCGCGAACATGTTCGACGTGAACACGATGAACGGGTCCGAGGTGATGGCGAAAATGGCCGGGATCGAATCCACCGCGAACACCAGGTCGGTCGCCTCGATCAGGATCAGCACCAGGAACAGCGGCGTCACATAGCGCAGGCCGTCCTTGAAGACGAAGAACTTCTCGCCATGGTCGCCCTCCGACACGCGCAGGTGGCGGCGCGCAAGGCGCAGCACGGGATTCTTCTGCAGGTCCGGCTCGTGGTCCGCCGCCACCATCATGCGGATACCGGTGATGGCCAGGAAGGCGCCGAACACGTACAGCATCCAGCTGAATTCACTCACCACCCAGGCGCCCGCCATGATCATCACGGCGCGCATCACGATGGCGCCCAGCACGCCGTAGATCAGTACGCGGCGCTGGTACTCGGGCTTCACGTGGAAGGACGAGAAGATCAGCAGGAAGATGAAGATGTTGTCGACCGAGAGCGCCTTTTCGATCAGGTAGCCCGAGAGGAATTCCAGCGCCTTGCGCTCGGCGATTTCCGGTCCCACGGCGCCCTGCAGATACCACCACAGGCCGGCGTTGAACAGCAGCGCGAGCGAAAACCAGATCAGCGACCACGTGCCCGCTTCGCGCACGGTGACCTTGTGCGCCTTGTCGCCGCCGAAGACATACAGATCGAGCGCCAGCATCGCCAGCACGAAGACGACGAAGCCAGCCCACATGGGCGCCGTCGCAAACTGCTCCAGGCCGTTCATATCCACCTCCTTGTAGAAAGACCATGGTAAGCATGGAACTGACATCGAACAATTCGAATATACTTGGTCGACACATCGGAAAAAATGGATTATAGGCCGCCATGACCACGCTCAACTTCAAGCATTTGCGCTATTTCTGGATGGTGGCGCGCACCGGCAGCATCGCCAAGGCGGCGGAGCAGCTGCACCTGACGCCGCAGTCCATTTCCGGCCAGCTGAGCGAGTTCGCCGACACGCTGGGCGTAGAGCTGTTCCGCCGCGTGGGACGAAGGCTGGAGCTGACGGACACCGGGCAGCGCATGCTGCACCACGCGGAGGAGATTTTCCGTTCAGGCGACGAGCTGCTGGAAGTGGTGCGCGACCAGGCCGGCGCGGCCACCGCCACCTTCCGTGTCGGCGTTTCCGATTCGGTCTCCAAGGCTATCGCCTGCGAGCTGGTGGCGCCCGCGCTGTCTCTGCCGTCTCCAACCCGGCTGATCTGCCGCGAGGGACGCATGGAAGCCCTGCTGGCCGACCTGGCCGTGCACAAGCTGGACCTCATCATCGCCGACCGTGCCATGCCCAGCCACCTGCATGTGCGCGGTTACAGCCATCTGCTGGGCGAAAGCCAGCTGCAGGTGCTGGCCGCCCCGGCGCTGGCCGCGAGCCTGCGCGGCGCCTTCCCGGATTGCCTGAACCACGCGCCGCTGCTGCTGCCGGGCGAGGACTTCGCCGTGCGCCCCAAGCTGATGCAATGGCTGCAGGAGCATGTCGCCCATCCGCACGTGGTGGGCGAGTTTGATGACAGCGCCATGATCAAGGCCTTCGGCCAGTCCGGCGCAGGCCTGTTCTTTGTGCCGGCCGCCATTGCGGGACGCGTGTGCCAGCAGTACGGTGTGGGTGTGGTGGGCAGCATTCCCACGCTGCGCGAGCGCGTCTACGCCATCACCACCGAGCGCCGCATCAGCCACCCGATTACGCAAGCGATCAGCCAGGCGGCTCAGCGCACCTTGTCGGTTTGAGCGCCGGAGGCGGGGCGTAGCGCGTCCACCAGTTCCCGGGCGTAGCCGGGCAGGTCGGCGTAGTGGCGCACGCAGATCAGCAGCTTGCGCACGGCCCACGGGTCGGTGAGGTGGACGTGGCGAATGTCCATCGCGTCGCGCGAGCGCAGCACGGCTGATTCGGGCAGCACCGCCAGCCCGGCGCCGCTGGCGGCCATGCGGCAGACCGCGTCCAGGCTGCGCAGGCGCACACGGTAGGTCAGGCGCTTGCCCAGCCGCGCGGCGTGGCCGGCGATGTATTTGTGCAGCGCGCTGTCGCCCGCCAAGCCGATGAAATCGTAGCCCAGTGCGTCCGTGAAGGCCATGCTGCGCTTGCGTTTCAGCTGCGCGGCCAGCGGATGGCGGGGCGACATCGCCAGCACCAGCCTGTCGTCGCGGAAGGGATGGGTTTCCAGGCCGGTGCTGTCCACCGAGTCCGCGATCACGCCGATGTCGGCCAGGCCGTCCTTGATGGCCTGCACAATGTCGTAGCTCAGCCTTTCTTCCAGGTCGATGTTCACTTGCGGATGCGCAGCCATAAAACCTGCCAGCGCGTCCGGCAGGAACTCGGCCAGCGCGGAGGTGTTGCACATCACCCGCACATGGCCTTTCAGGCCGGATGCGTACTCGCCCAGGTCGGCGCGCATCTTTTCCATTTGCTGGGTGATCATGCGCGCGTGGTGCAGCAGCGTGCGGCCCGCTTCCGTGGTTTCCACCCCGCGCCTGCCGCGCTCCAGCAGCGGCACGCCCAGCGCTTCCTCCATGCCGCGTATGCGCGCGCTGGCCGACGCCAGCGCCAAGTGCGATTGCTCGGCGCCGGAGGTGATGCTGCCGCTTTCGGCTACGTGCAGGAACAGGCGCAGGTCGGTGAGATCGAATCGCATGGTGGTTTCCGGGTTAGCCTTCGGATTGGCCGTAGGCAGGCTGAGTATATTCCACATTTTCGCCGCCGTGGCGCCGTGCCAGACTGGGGGCCATGGAAAATATCATCTACATCACCGTGGTGTTCCTGCTTGCAGGAATGGTTAAAGGCGTAACCGGCATGGGGCTGCCGACCGTGGCGGTGGCCATGCTTAGCCTGGTCATGTCGCCGGTGGAGGCTGCGGCGCTGCTGATCGTGCCTTCGCTTTTGACGAATGTCTGGCAGCTGCTGTCGGGCTCGCCGGTGTATCCGCTGTGGCAGCGCTTGTGGCCCATGATGGCGGGTATCTGCATCGGCACCGGCGCGGGAACGCTGGTGGGCGGGGCGCTGGCCGTCAATGCGAAGATGGCCAGCGGCGCGCTGGGCGTGGCGCTGGTGGCGTATGCGGCCATGGGGCTGCTGTCGCTGCGCTGGCGTTTGCGCGGCAGCGAAGGCATGATGTCGCCGGCTATCGGGGCGCTGACCGGCGCCATCACGGCGGCCACCGGCGTGTTCGTGATACCGGCCGTGCCGTATTTGCAGGCGCTGGAACTGGAGAAGGATGAGCTGGTGCAGGCGATGGGCCTGGCGTTCACCGTGTCCACCCTGGCGCTGGCGGTGTCGCTGGCGGCGCGCGGCGCATGGCAGCCGGCGGCGGCGGGGATGTCGTTTGTGGCGCAGCTGCCGGCGGTGGCCGGCATGCTGCTGGGGCAGCGCCTGCGCAGCCGCATGGCGCCTGAGCTGTTCCGGCGCTGCTTCCTGTTTGCGCTGCTATTGCTTGGCATGCACCTGGCGCTGGACGCGGCTTGGCATTGAGCGTTGGCGGCGCATGGCGGGTTACGGTGCCTTGCACCTAACCCGCCATGCGTCAAGGCAGAGTATTGAGCACCTCGGCTATCTGCTCGCGCAGCCAGCGGTTGGCGGGGTCGCTGTCGACGTTGGCGTGCCAGTACAGCTGGTTGTCGATATGCGCCAGCTCCAGCGGCAGCGCCAGCAACTGGTGGCCGAACTGCTGGTTCAGCACCTGCCCGTAGCGCTCCGGCATGGTCAGCAGCAAATCGGTCTGGCTTACCACGGTGCAGGCGGTGTAGTAGTGCTGGCAGCGCATGCGGATGCGGCGCTGCAGGCCGCGCCGGCTCAGTTCCACGTCCTCCAGGCTAGGCCCGCTGCGCCGCGAGCTGACCTGGATGTGCTCCTGCCGCAAATACATCTCCAGGTCCAGCGCATGCTGCACTTGCGGATGCCCTGCGCGCACCAGCACTACGGTCTGATCGGACGGCAGCCGCATCTGGCGGATGTCCTTGGACAGCGGCAGCAGCAAATCGATGGCCGCGTCGATGCTGCCCGCCGCCAGCTCGCCTTCCAGGTCGCCGCGCGCCACGCGCAGCGCGTTCACGCCCACCGACGGCGCCGCCTGCGCGATGCGCGCCATCAGCGGCGGTAAAATGGTCGGCTCCACCACGTCGCGCATGGCGAGCGTGAAGGTGCGTTCGCTGGTGGCCGGATCGAAGCGCTCGGCGCCGTTCAGCGTCACTTCAAAGCCGCGCAGCGCCTGCCGCACCGGCTCGATGATGCTGCGCGCCAGCGGCGTGGGCACCATCACGTGGCCCTGGCGTTCGAACAGCGCGTCGTTGAGCAGGGTGCGCAGGCGGGCCAGCGCATGGCTGATGGCGGGCTGCGTCAGATTCATCTTCAGGCTGGCGCGTGTCAGGCTGCCTTCCGTGTAGATGGCGTCGAACACGACGAACAAGTTCAGGTCGACTTTGGATATATGCATGAGTCTTATTGAGGAGCATTAAAACTATTCATTTGATGAATTCTACACCGCAGGCTAAGCTGTGTTTCATTCTTTTGTTACACGGAGCACGCGGGATGGGACAAATTTATCTGGTTCGGCACGGCCAAGCCTCGTTCGGATCCGCCAATTACGACCAGCTGTCGCCGCTCGGCTTTGAGCAGTCGCGCCTGCTGGGACAATGGTTCGCCAACAGCCGGCAGATTTTCCAGCGCGTGGTTTGCGGCGGCATGGTGCGCCACCGGCAGACGGCCGATACCTGTTTGTCCGAGCTGCCAAAGCCGCTGCTGGCCGACACGGAATGGCTTACCGATCCGGGTTTTGCGGAGTTCAACCATGTGGAGGTGCTGGTGAAGCACTGCCCGGAGTTCTCGTCGCCTGAAGAATTCAAAGCCTACGCGGCGCGCCAGCCCGACCCGAAGCACGCTTTCGAGCATATCTTCGTGGCGGCCATGCTGCGCTGGATGGGGGGAGAGCATGACGCCGACTACACGGAGACGTGGAAAGCCTTCCAGGCGCGCTGCGTGGGCGCGCTGGAGCGCCTGACGGAGCAGGGCGCGGAGTCCGAGACCACGGTGGTATTTACGTCAGGCGGCACGATCTCGGCCATCTGCCAGCACCTGCTGGCGCTGCCCGACCACAAGACCCTGGAACTGAACTGGTCCATCGCCAACTGCTCGCTGACCAAGCTGCAGCACCGTCCGGGCAAGACCAGCTTGAACTACCTGAACAACTACGCCCACCTGGAGTGGCTCGGCGAAGCGAACAGCGTCACGTACAGATAATGTCCTCCGGCGGCGGCGCAGTGCGTGCGTGGCGGGTTACGCGCGTTGCGCTAACCCGCCCTACGAGACTGGCGTGTGCGTAGGGCGGGTTAGCCGAAGGCGTAACCCGCCAATCTCAGCGCGCCTTCGGCTCGAAACTGCGCAGGAAGTCCAGCAGCGCCTGGGCGGCGATTTCGGCGTCGTCGGCGGTCATGGTTTCCAGCGGGTTGTGGCTGATGCCGCCGTTGCCGCAGCGGGTGAACAGCATGGCCACGTCGGTGACGGCGGCCATGGCCATGGCGTCGTGTCCGGCGCCGGACAGCAGGTCGAAACGCGGCAGGCCGGTGCGCTCGACCGCCGCGCCCAGCTGGTCCATCAGCCACGGCGCGCAGGGCGCCGCGCTGGCTTCCACCACTTTCTCCAGCTTGAACTCAACCTGACGCCGCTCGCAGATCGCCGCGATGCCGTCCAGGACGTCCTGCACGGCCGCCTTGCGCACCGCGTCGTCCGCCGCGCGGATGTCGAGCGACAGCTTGCAGGCGCCCGGAATCACGTTGACCGATCCATTCGGCACCTGCAGCTGGCCCACCGTGCCCACCAGCGCCTCGGCCGTGCCGCAGCGTTGCTCGACCAGCAGCACGATTTCCGCCGCAGCAGCAGCGGCGTCCTTGCGCATGGTCATGGGCGTGGTGCCGGCGTGGCTGGCCAGGCCGCGCAGTTCCACCAGGTAGCGCGAGCTGCCCGCGATGGCGGTGACCACGCCCAGCGGCAGGCCGCGCTGCAGCAGCACCGGCCCTTGCTCGATATGGACTTCCACGAAGGCCAGCAGTTTCGACGGATCGCGCGCGATCGCCGGAATGGCCTGCGCCTTGTGGCCCGCACCCTCCAGCGCCGTGCGCATGCTCACGCCGTCCGCGTCCAGCTGCTCCAGCAGGCCCATGTCGAAGCGGCCGGTGATGGCGTTACTGCCCAGGAAAGTGGAGCGGAAGCGCACGCCTTCCTCTTCCGCGAAGCCGACGATTTCGAAATCGTAGGGCAGCTTTTCACCGGCGGCGTGCAGCTGCCTGACGATGGCCAGCGGCAGCAGGATGCCGAGGCGGCCGTCGTACTTGCCGCCGTTGCGCACGGTGTCGTAATGCGAGCCTGTCATCAGCGTCTTGGCGTTGGCGGCGCCGCTCAGGTAGCGGCCCACGACGTTGCCCACGTCGTCGATATGCACTTCCATGCCCGCTTCGCGCATCCACGCCGCCAGCTGGGCGGCGGATTGGCGGTGCGCGTCCGTCATGTAGGCGCAGGTCAGGCCGTCCTCGTCGTCGCTCCACTGCGCCAGGTCTTCCGACCATTGCATGATGGCGGGGCCGAAGTCCATCTTCACGCCCAGCAGGTCGTTGATGCGCATTTCGGCGATGCGGTGGATCTGGCGCAGGCATTCCTGCTGCTCGTCCGCCGCCTGGTTGCGCGAACGGCGCGTGAAGGTGGCGATGATCTGCTGGCGCGTGAGGCCGTTGCCGGTGGGGCCTTTGACGGCCAGGATGAAGGGGAAGCCGAACTTGGCGTTGTAGTCCGCGTTCAGCTTGTGCAGCGTGGCGAATTCCTCGGCGCTGCACAGGTTCAGGCCGGAGCGCGCCTGTTCATTGGTCGATTCGGCCGTCAGCTCGCCGGCGATGGCAGCCTTGCCCGCCAGTTCCGGGTGGGCGCGGATCAGACCCAGCTGCTCGTCGTTGCTGGCCCTGGCCACCTCCGCCTGCAAGGCCTGCTTGAGCGCCGCCACGCTGGCGTAGGGGCGGCCCGCCGCTGCGCGCTGAGGTATCCAGGGCGAGTGCTCGTAGATGCCGTGCAGGCGCTCGGCGAAAGTGGAAACGTCGCAGCTATTGAGTTCGGAGAGTGTAGTCATCGTGGTATCCATCCTTGGAGCTTCGATCATATAACTGCCGGGACAGGCGGGCTATATGCCGGAGCCTATGACCCTTATCACTTCAGCAGCCCTTTCGCCGCCTCGCTGACCTGGTCGCGCAGCCATTTGTGTTCGGGCGCGCCGTGCACGCGCTCGTGCCACAGCTGGTAGAAGCGCATCGGCGGGAACTTGATCGGCACCGTGTAGGTTTTCAGCGGCAGCGTTTTTTCGTGGAAGCGGATGAACTGGCGCCCGGTGGTCAGCACCAGGTCGGTCTGCGTCAGCATATAGGGGATCAGGCCGAAGTAGGCCGACTCCACCACCACGTTGCGGCGCATGTTCTGGCGCTCGAGGAAGGAGTCGATCACGCCGTGGTAGCCGGGCAGCAGCTGCGACGGCGCCACGTGCGGCAGCGACAAATAATCCTCGGCCGTCATGGCGTCGCTGGCGGTGCGCTTGGCGTAGGGCGCGGCCGCGTGCATGGCGCAGATGATGGGGTCTTCGAACAGCTTGGACATGTGCAGGTGCTCGGGCGGCTCGTCCCAGTTGGCGATCACCAGGTCCAGGTCGCCGTCCGACAGCAGGCGCACGTAGTCCACGCCCGGCCCCAGGCCGTGGATCACGATGCGGCTGAGCGGCGAGCCGCGCCGCAGCAGCGACACCACATTGGGCAGGAACTGCGTGTCCAGATAGTCCGGCGCGGCGATGTGGAAGGTGCGCGCTTCCTCCTGCGGCACGAAGGGCGTCTTCTTGATGAACAGGTTTTCCGTTTCATCGAGGATGCGCTTGGCCGGCTTGAGCAGGCTCTCGCCGTGCTGGGTGGGCACCATGCCGCGCGCGCCGCGCACCAGCAATGGGTCGCCGGTCAGTTCGCGCAGCTTGCGCAGGGAGGCGGAGATCGATGGCTGCGGCTGATTCAATTTGAGCGCAACGCGCGAAACATTCTTCTCCACCAGCAGCAGGTAGAGGATGCGGATCAGGTGCAGATCGAGATTTTTGGGCAGGCTGGACATAGGCTGGCTTTATATCAGATCGGATATGAGAAATATACGATATATTTCATGATGCAGGGACGAAAACCGTTTATCTTCTGTAAATTGCCGCTACTTTATTCTTGAGGAATCCATGGAAGTTTTTGCCTATCTGATCCCTTACGGCCTCGAGTGGCTGAACCTGATCGTGCGCTGGCTGCACATCATTACCGGTATCGCCTGGATAGGCGCGTCGTTTTACTTTGTCTGGCTGGACAACTCCATCCGTCCGCCTGCGCCGGCCTCCGAGCTGGCGAAAAAGGGCGTGTCGGGCGAATTGTGGGCGGTGCACGGCGGCGGATTCTACAACCCGCAGAAATATCTGGTGGCGCCGGCCGAACTGCCCAGGGAGCTGCACTGGTTCAAATGGGAAGCTTACACCACCTGGCTGTCCGGCTTCGCGCTGCTGACCATCGCCTACTATTTCAACGCGCAGGCCATGATGGTGGATAAATCCGTCGCGGACCTGAGCAGCCTGCAGGCCGTGGGCCTGGGCATCGCTTCGCTGGCGGTGGGCTGGACGGTGTACGACCTGCTGTGCCGCTCCCCGCTGGGCAAGCATGACCTCTGGTTCGGCGTGGTGGTGTTTGCGCTGCTGGTGGCGGCGGCCTGGGTGTTGACGCATTTCCTCAGCGGCCGCGCCGCCTACATCCACGTGGGCGCGATGATAGGCACCATCATGGTGGCCAATGTGCTGATGCTGATTATCCCCGGCCAGCGCAAGATGGTGGCGGCCATGGCGGCGGGCGGCCTGCCGGACCCGGTGCACGGCCAGCGCGCCAAGCAGCGCAGCGTGCATAACAACTACTTCACCTTGCCGGTGCTGTTCATCATGATCAGCAACCACTACGCCATGACCTACCGCCACGACCGCGCCTGGCTGGTGCTGGCGGCCATCATGGCGGCGGGCGTGTTCATCCGCCACTTCTTCAACCTGCGCCACAAGGGCCGGGTCGAGTGGCGCTATCCGGCTATCGGCGTGGCGATCCTGATCGCGGTGGCGGTGGCGATAGCGCCGCCGCCGCCGGCGGCCCGCGCGGCGTCGGCGGCCGCCGCGCCGGCTGCTGTTACGCAGTTCGGCAAAGTGCAGGCCATCCTGGCGCAGCGCTGCGTGTCCTGCCACGCGGCGGCGCCCACGCAGCCCGGCTTCGCCGCCGCGCCGGCCGGCGTCATGCTGGAGAACGAGGCGGAAGTGCGCCAGAATGCCGAAAAGATCTACAAGCAGGCGGTGCAGCTGAAAGCCATGCCGCTGGCGAACCTGACCAATATGACCGACGACGAACGCGCCCAAGTGGCAGCCTGGTTCGAGTCCGGCGCGAAGTAAGCCCACGTCCAAGAGGAAGACCATGAGCAAGCAAGAACAACTGATCCAGTGGATCGACGCCCACTTCGACGAAGAAGTCGCCTTCCTGCAGCAAGTGCTGCGCGTGCCCACCGACACCCCGCCCGGCAACAACGCGCCGCATGCGGACATGATCGCCGAGGCGGTGCAGGCCTACGGCTGGCACGCCGAGAAGCACGCCGTGCCGGCGCAGCAGGTGCATGACTACGGCATGGAGAGCATCACCAACCTGATCGTGCGGCGTCCCTATGCCGAAGGCGGCCCCACCGTGGCGCTGAACGCGCACGGCGACGTGGTGCCGCCCGGCGAAGGCTGGACCTATCCGCCCTACGGCGGCGTGGTGGAAGACGGCTATATCTACGGCCGCGCCGCCGCCGTCTCCAAGTGCGACTTCGCCACCTACATCTTCGCTGCGCGCGCGCTGGAAGCGCTGGGTGTGCCGCTCAAGGGACAGCTGGAACTGCACTTCACCTACGACGAGGAATTCGGCGGCCTGCTGGGACCGGGCTGGCTGCTGGAGCAGAAGCTCACCAGGCCGGATTTTGTCATTGCGGCCGGCTTCAGCTACAGCATCGTCACCGCGCACAACGCCTGCTTGCAGTTCGAGATCACGGTGCACGGCAAGTCCGGCCACGGCGCCATGCCGGAAACCGGCCACGACGCGCTGCAGGCCGCCACCAGAATCCTGAATGCGCTCTACACGCAGGTGGCGGAGCTGAAGAAAGTGAAATCCAAAGTGGCCGGCATCGACAGCCCGACCATGCTGGTGGGCCGCATCGACGGCGGCACCAACACCAACGTGGTGCCCGGCAAAGTGGTGATGAAGATGGACCGCCGCATGATTCCGGAAGAAGACCCGGTGGCGGTGGAGGCGCAGGTGCGCGCCCTGATCGAGGAGGCGGTGCGCGGCGAGCCCGGCATCCGCATCGAGATCAAGCGCCTGCTGCTGTCGCACGCGCTGCGCCCGCAGCCGGGCTCCGAGCAGATCGTGGCCAACATCCAGAAGAACGCCAGGGCCATCCTGGGCGAAGACATCCCCGCAGTCGGCACCCCGCTGTACGCCGACGCGCGCCTGTACGGCGAGCAGGGCATCCCGGCCGTGCTGTATGGCGCCGGCCCGCGCACCGTGCCCGAATCCAACGCCAAGAAGGCCGACGAGCGCCTGGCCCTGGACGATCTGCGCAAAGCGACTAAAATCGTGGCATTGACGCTGGCCGACTTCCTGGCCTGAGCGGGTGCATCAAGGAGCTGCGATGTTTGAAAAGAAGATGATGGCGGGCTGGGGCGATATGGATTTCAACAGCCATATGCGCAACACGGCCTTCCTGGACAAGGCGGGCGACGTGCGCATGCTGTTCCTGTCGGAGAACGGCTTCAGCATGGGCGAATTCAAGCGCCAGAACATCGGCCCGGTGGTGATGAAGGACGATATCGCCTACTTCAAGGAAGTGATGCTGCTGGAATCCATCACCGTGACGCTGGGCCTGGCGGGCATGTCGGAGGACGGCAGCCGCTGGCTGCTGCGCAGCGACATCTATCGCGGCGACGGCAAGCTGGCCGCGCGCATCACCAGCGCCGGCGGCTGGCTGGACCTGGTGGCGCGCAAACTGATCGTGCCGCCGCCGGCTTTGCTGGCGGCCTGGCAGATACTCGAAAAGACCGAGGACTTCGCCGAACTGCCGAGCAGCGTGGCGCGCTGAGAGTTTAGCGGAACACCGGCCGGAAGAACGAGCGCTCGTAGCTGAGGAAGCACTTGGTCTGCTTGTAGTAGTCGACCGCGGCGATGCATTCCGCATCGCTGGCGGCGGCGATGCGGTACTGCTCGTAGGCGGCCAGCGATTCGAACGAGAACGAGGCCAGCGCGACGTCGCTGGCGCCTTCGCTGGGCATCAGGTAGCCGTGGTGGGTGCCGCCGAGCTTTTCGACCAGCGGTATCCACAACCGGGCGTAGTGTTCAAATTCCGCAAGCTTGTCTGCATTGATGATGTAGCGCAGGTGGCAGGTGATCATTGGGCGTCCTTGGAAATCAGAGAACCAGCAATGTATATCAATCCGGCGGACTGCGCACACAGATTGGCAGGCTATTCTCCAGCTGGAAAAGGAGCGCAAAGTGGAATGGATCACGCCGTTGCAACAGTCATGCATGGACAAAGGTTGGCAGAAGGGGCTGGAGCAAGGTCTGGAGCAAGGCCGCAAGGAAGGGGCGGCCGCGTTGCTGGAGCGGCAGCTCACGCGGCGGTTTGGCCCGCTGCCGCAAACCGCGCGGAAGAAGCTGGCCGAGGCCAGTACTGAGCAACTCGCGGCCTGGAGCGATGCGCTGCTGGAGGCGCAGTCGCTCAGGCAGGTGTTTGAATAAAAAAAGCCGGGAGCATTGTCCCGGCCTGGCTTCTTACTTCTTCAGCGTGCGTTCAAACAGCTGGTAGATGCGGCGGTACTGGTCGTACCAGCTTTCCGGCTGCGTATAGGCGTGGCGCTCGAGCGGGTAGCTGGCCAGTTCCCAGTTGTCCTTCTTCAGCTCGATGAAGCGCTGCGCCATGCGCACCGAGTCCTGGTAGAACACGTTGTCGTCCACCATGCCGTGCGCGATCAGCAGATTGCCTTGCAGCTTATCGGCGTATTCGATCGGCGACGATTTCTTGTACGCTTCCGGGTCCAGCTCCGGCGTGTTCAAGATGTTGGCGGTGTACTCGTGGTTGTAGGTGGTCCAGTCGGTGACCGGGCGCAGCGCCGCGCCGGACTTGAATTTGCCCGGCTCGCGCAGCAGCGCCATAAAGGTCATGAAGCCGCCGTAGCTGCCGCCGTAGACGCCCACATTGGCCGCGTCGCCCTGGTGCTGCGCCACCATCCAGTTCAGGCCGTCCACATAGTCGTCCAGTTCCGGATGGCCCATCTGGCGGTAGATCGCCGTGCGCCAGTCGCGGCCATAACCTTTCGAGGCGCGGTAGTCCATGTCCAGCACGATGTAGCCTTTTTCAACCAGCAGGTTGTGGAACATCTGCTCGCGGAAGTAGACCGGGAAGCGCTTGGTGGTGTTTTGCAGATAGCCGGCGCCGTGCACGAACATGACGATGGGGTATTTCTTGCCCGCTTCCAGCGTGGCCGGACGGTACAGCTTGGACCAGATCGGCCCGGCGCCGTGCGCGGACGGCACCGCCACCAGCTGCGGCTGCACCCAGTTGCGCGCCTTGTAGTCCGGCGTGCGGGTGTCGGTCAGCTTGACGGTGGCGCCGCCGGCCGCAACGGCCACGGTGGCGATCTGCGCCGGCACATAGGCCGACGAGTAGTGCACCAGCAGCTTGCGCTCGTCCGGCGACACGGCGTACTGTTCCACGCCGCCCTCCAGCGCGGTCACTTCGCGCACCGACGCGTCCTTGGCGTTGACGGCGCACACTTCGTATTCGCCCGGCGTCTTGCGGTTGCACAGCACGAAGGCGGTGCCGCCATTGGCGGACCAGGTCACGCGCGTGGCTTCCCAGCTGCCTTGCGTGAGCGCGCGCTGCTTGCCGTCCGCGCCCAGGGTGTACAGGTGCGAGTAGCCGCTTTCCTCGGACAGGAACCACAGCGTGGCGTTGTCCGGCAGCCAGCCGAATTCGTTGTAGCTGCCGTTCACCCAGGCCGTGTCGCTGATGCGGTGCAGCGGCTTCAGCGCGGCGGCGGGCAGGTCGATGGCGGCGATCCAGCGGTCCTTATTGTCGACCGCGCGCAGCATCACGGCCACCTTGGCGCCGTTGTCGGTCCAGGAGATGCCGCCGTCGCTTTCGTCGTCCAGGCGCACCGGACGGTTGCCCTTCAGCGCGGGCAGCTTCTGCGCTTCGCGCATGGCCGCCAGCGGGTCGGTGGCGATGCCGGGCAGGGCGTCGAGCTTGATGTCCTGCACGGCGCGGGTTTGCAGGTCCACCAGCTTCAGGGTCTGCGTTTTCGGCATGTCGCGGCCCACGCGGGTGCGCTCGTCGTCCGCTTCCTCGTAGCCGGACTCGGTCACGTAGCGCGGCATCTTGCCGATGCGGCCCTTGTCGCCCTTGAGCGAGGTGGCGAGCACCAGGTAGCGCCCGTCCGGCGACAGCGAGCTGGCGTCGATCACGACCTTGTCGCCCAGGTAGATGGGCTGCGGGCCGCGCGTGGCGTCGGCTGCGCGCTCGGCGTCGCCGCGTTCGCGCAGCGCGTCCTTGTCGTCCTTCTGGCGCTTCAGCGTGGCGATCAGGCGCAGCTGCATGTCGCGCATGGACGCTTCCAGCGCCGTGCCGTCGGGCGCGGCGGCCGGGTCCTTCGCGGTGCGCGGCAGCGCCACTGGCGACAGCAGGCGCTCGGCGCGGTTCCAGCTGAACCAGTCGTGGCCGACGCGGAACTGCACGCTGCGGCCGTCGGCCGAGTAGCGCGCCGCCTGCGGCGCCGGCGCGGCGCCTTTGCTGATCTGCGTCAGCGCGCCCGATTTCAGGTCGCGCTCGAACAGGTCGCCGTTGCGCAGCAGCAGGGCGCGGCTATGGTCGCGGCTGTAGTGCACGCTGGCGCTGTCGAGCTTGGCCAGTTCGCTGTCGGCCACCTTGCGCGGCGCAAGGCCGGCGTGGGCGGCGGCCTCGAAGGTGTCGCGCAGCGGCGAACCGGCGCGCTTCTGTTTGTAGTAGACCTGCTTGCCGTCCCAGCTCCACCAGGCGGTTTCCACCGGCGTGCCCAGCCAGTCCGGGTGGGACATGGCCTGGTCCAGCGTAATAGGGGTCGGAGTCTGACCTGGGGTCTGGGCTGCGGCCGGGATCGCCAGCGCAGCGCACAGTGCCGCGCCGAGCGCGGAAAGAGCAAAAGTTCGCATCGTTTCTTAGGGGAAAGGGCAAAGTTGAGCGGGCATTCTAGCGTATGTGCCGTGCCTGCTTTGTATAAGCATGTATCAGCAGCGGGCACAGGCGGCTAGCGCCATGCTAGCCGGGCGCTCCCTTAGCTAAAGGGCAAGCTTCAAATTGTTACATCGGTGCCGCAATTGTGTAAGCTGGTCCGGTTAGCTTCGTTTCCACGGAGATACAACATGACCAAACAGACGGCGCGGCGCGCAGCGGCGGCCCTGGCCCTGCTGGCCGGGCTGGGCGCGGCGGCCTGGTGGTGGCACAGCCGTGGCGCCGCCGGGCCGCTGGAGCCGCTGATCCTGGCCACCAACTCCAGCTATGTGGCCATGTGCCCCGTGCTGGCGGCGCAGCAGCAGGGCTATTTCGCGCGCCAGGGCATCGCCGCGCAGATCCAGCCGCACACCAGCGGCAAGGCGGCGCTGCAGGCGGCCTTGCAGGGCCGCGCCCACCTGGCCACGGTGGCCGACATTCCCATTATGTTCGCGGTGCTGGAGCAGCTGCCGGTGACGGTGGTGGCGACCTATTTCCGCGCCGAGCGCGACCACGGCATCGTCGGCCGCAGGGACCACGGGGTGAGCGAACCGGCCAGCCTGAAGGGCAAGCGCATCGCCGTCACGCCGGGCACCTCCAGCCATTTCGTGCTGAACGCCTTCCTCAACCGCCAGCATCTGGCGGCCGCCGACGTGGCCATGGTCCACCTCAAGCCGGAGGAGTTTGCCGGCGCGCTGCTGCGCGGGGACGTGGATGCGGTGTCCGGCTGGGAGCCCTATCTGGACGCGCTGCTCAAGCAGCTGGGCCGCAACGGCGTGAAGTTCGATGCCGACGACCTGTACGAGATCCCCTACAACATCGCCGGCGGGCGCGACTATGTGCGCGGCCACCAGGACACCATCAAGAAGCTGCTGCGCGCCCTGATCGACGGCAACCGCTATTGCGCCGAGCAGCCGCAGGCGGCGCAGGCCATGACCGGCGCGGTGCTGCAAAGCGGCAGCGACAAATGGCGCGAGCTGTGGCCGACTTACCGCTTTGCCGTCGGACTGGACCAGGCGCTGCTGGTGGGACTGGAAGACCAGGCCCGCTGGGCGATGGCGAACCAGCTGGCGCCCGCCGGCAAGGTGCCCAACTTCCTCGGCGCGCTGGATTACCAGCCGCTGAAGGCCGTGGCGCCTGCGGCCGTGACGGTTATCCACTGAAGGGAGATACCGTGAAGGAGACACCGTGAAACTGGCGACGCGTTTTCAGCTGATGGGCTGGTTCTCGGCGGCCATCGTGGCCTTGATTGTCGCGGTGCTGCTGGGCGCCTCGCAGCGGGTGCAGCAGGAGCTCGACAAGAACGAAACGGCCGACCAGATGCTCAACGCGGTGACCGCGCTGCGCTACCTCACGCTGGAATTCGTGCTGCGGCACGAGGAGCGCTCGGAGGCGCAGTGGCAGCTGCGCAGCGGCTCGCTGGCCAAGTTGATGGCGCAGGCCGGCGCCTTCGATACGCGCGAGGAAGCCGCGCTGCTGGCCGGCTTGCAGCACACCCACGCCAGCCTGGAGCGCCTGTTCGCCACCCTGGCCGCGCAGCCGGACAAGCCGCCGCAAGGCACGCCGCAGCGCGCCGTGGCGGACGAATTCGAGTCGCGCCTGGCCGGGCAGATCGCCAACAAGATGCAGACCATGATCTCGGACGTGCTGCGCCTGTCCGACTTGAGCCGGCAAGAGCTGCTGGACGCGCAGCGCCGTGCCAGCGTGATGGTGGCGGTGTTCGGCGCGCTGGGGCTGCTGGCGGTGGCCGGCACCACGTGGCTGGGCTACCGCAGCGTGGCGCGCCCGCTGGACCGGCTGCGCGAAGGCACGGCGCGGGTGGGCGCCGGTGCGCTGGACTTCAGGCTGGACGTGAGCACGCGCGACGAGATCGGCGACCTGGCGCGCGCCTTCGACGGCATGACCGAACGCCTGCAGCAAACCACCGTCTCGCGCGACGAGCTGGCCGGCCTGAACGGCGCGCTGCAGGCCGAGATGGGCGTGCGCCAGCAGGCCGAGGCGCGCACCACGGCGCAGCTGCAGCGCCTCAACCTGCTGCACCAGATCACCCGCTCCATCGGCGAGCGGCAGGACTTGCGCAGCATCTTCCAGGTGGTGGTGCGCTCGCTGGAGGACCAGCTGCCGATCGATTTCGGCTGTATCTGCCTGGTGGACCACGGCAGCGGGCGGCTGCTGGTGAGCTGCGTCGGCCTGCAAGGGGCGGCGCTGGCCATGGCCATGCCGGTGGCGGAGCGCGGCTATATCGACATCGATGAAAACGGCCTGTCGCGCTGCGTGCGCGGCGCGCTGGTGTACGAGAGCGACATCGCCGCAGTCGACTTTCCTTTCCCGCAGCGCCTGGCCGGCGGCGGCCTGCGCGCGCTGGTGCTGGCGCCGCTGCTGGTGGAAAGCCACGTGTTCGGCGTGCTGGTGGCGGCGCGGCGCGCGCCGCACAGTTTCTCCAGCGGCGAATGCGAATTCCTGCGCCAGCTCAGCGAGCACGTGGCCCTGGCCTCCAAGCAAAGCGAGTTGTACGCCGCGCTGCAAGCGGCCTACGACGAAATGCGCCAGACGCAGCAAGCCTCGCTGCAGCAGGAGCGCCTGCGCGCGCTGGGCCAGATGGCCAGCGGCATTGCGCACGACATCAACAACGCCATTTCGCCGGTGGTGCTGTACACCGAGTCCCTGCTGGAAACCGAGGCCGGGCTGAGCGAGCGCGCGCGTTCCAGCCTGCAGGTGATCAAGCGCGCCATCGACGACGTGGCGGCCACGGTGGCGCGCATGCGCGAGTTCTACCGCCTGCGCGAACCGCAGGCCAGCCTGGCGCCGCTGGACGCCGGCGCGCTGCTGCAGCAGGTGGCGGATTTGACGCGCGCGCGCTGGAACGACATGCCGCAGCAGCGCGGCATCACCATACGGCTGGCGCTGGAGGCCGCGCCGGGACTGCCGTCCATCATGGGCGTGGAGGGCGAAATCCGCGAGGCGCTGACCAACCTGGTGTTCAACGCGGTGGACGCCATGCCGGACGGCGGGCAGCTGACCCTGCGCACGCGGCTGGACAGCGCGCGCCGCGTCTGCATCGAAGTGGGCGACAGCGGCGTGGGCATGGACGAGGACACGCGGCGGCGCTGCCTGGAGCCCTTCTTCACCACCAAGGGCGAGCGCGGCACCGGCCTGGGGCTGGCCATGGTGTACGGCATGGTGGAGCGGCACGGCGCGCAGATCGACATCGTCACCGCGCCGGGCGAAGGCACGCTGGTACGGCTGGGCTTCCCCTTGCCGGCCGCCGCGGCCACGGCCGCGCCGCCACGGCAGGCCGCGCCGCTGCGGCAGAGCGTGCGCATCCTGGCGGTGGACGACGACCCGCTGGTGCTCAAGTCGCTGCGCGACATCCTCGAGCGCGACGGCCATGCGGTGACGGCGGCCGATGGCGGCCAGAACGGCATCGATTCCTTCCGCGCGTCGCAGGCGCGCGGCGAGCCATACGCGCTGGTTATCACGGACCTGGGCATGCCCTACGTGGATGGGCGCAGGGTGGCCGAGGCGATCAAGGAAATGTCGCCCACTACGCCGGTGATACTGCTGACCGGCTGGGGCCAGCGCATCGTGGCCGAGGGCGACCTGCCGGTGCATGTGGACCGCGTGCTGGGCAAGCCGCCCAAGCTCAGCGAATTGCGCGAAGCGCTGGCGGCCTGCTGCGGTGAGGAGGCCTGAGATGGCGCAACTGCCGGCGGAGGAACGCATCCGCATCCTGATCGCGGACGACGAGCTGGCGCAGATGCGCGCCCTGTGCGACACGCTGAGCCAGTACGGCTATGAAACCGTGGGCTGCAGCTCGGGCGAGGCCGCGCTGCGGCTGATGCAGGCGGCGGACAGCGCAGAGGACGCAGAGGGCGCGGCCGATGGCGGCGGCCAGCGCTTCCAGCTGCTGCTGGCGGACCTGATGATGCCCGGCCTGGACGGCATTGCGCTGGTGCAGGCGGCGCGCGCCATCGATCCCGACCTGGCCTGCGTCATCATGACCGGCGAGGGCAGCATAGGCTCGGCGGTGCAAGCCATGCAGGTCGGCGCGCTGGATTATGTGCTCAAGCCTTTCCGCGTGTCGGCCATTTTGCCGGTGCTGGCGCGCGCGCTGGAGACGCGCAAGCTGCGCATCATGAACGCCAGCCTGGAGCTGCGCCTGCGCGAGCACGCGGTGCAACTGGTGCGCATCAACGAGGAGCTGCAGGCGGCGCGCCTGCAGGCCGACCGCGCCAACCAGGCCAAGTCCGCCTTTTTGTCCAATATGAGCCACGAGCTGCGCACGCCGCTCAACGCCATCCTGGGCTTTTCGCAAATCCTCTCGTCCGAGAATTTGCCTTCGTCGGCGGCGCAGAAGAAGCAGTTCGCCGGGAATATCCTGCAAGCCTCGCGCCACCTGCTGCGGCTCATCAACGATATCCTGGACCTGGCCAAGGTGGAGTCGGGCGCGCTGACGCTGGAGCCCGAACAGGTGCCGCTGGCGCTGGTGCTGCAGGAGTGCCGCACGCTGGTGGAGCCGCTGGCGCGCCTGCGCGGGGTTGAGCTGCGCATGGCGGTGCCGGAGCAGGCCAGCGTCACGGCCGACCGCGTGCGCCTCAAGCAGGTGCTGATCAATCTGCTCTCCAACGCCATCAAGTACAACCGCGACCACGGCAGCGTTACCGTGCACTGCGCCGGGATGGACGCGGAGCGCGTGCGCATATCCGTGCAGGACACCGGCTACGGCCTGGGCGAAGCGCAGCTGGCGGCCATGTTCCAGCCTTTCAACCGGCTGGGGCAGGAGGGCGGCACGCAGGAAGGTACGGGACTGGGGCTGGTGATGACGCGCCACCTGATTGAGAAGATGGGCGGAGAACTGGGCGTGGTCAGCACGCCCGGCCTGGGCAGCACCTTCTGGCTGGCGCTGCCCGGCTGCCTGGGCTAGAAATACTCGGGATGGTTTTTGGCCAGCGTGGCCTCGTACTGGTCCACCGCGCGGAAGTTCTGGAAACCGGGCGCCAGCTGGCGTCCTATGTCCCAGCAACGCCAGCCGTGCGCCGCGTCGAAGCTGCGCAGCAGCGTGTCGCCCAGGTCCTTGTACACGCTGGCCATGTAGGGATTGGCCTGCAGCGCCTCGATGAACAGCGCGGTGGCCGTCTTCATGTCGCCCAGCGCCACATGGTGGTTGGCCTCGAACACCTTGAGCAGATAGGGACGGCTGGTCTTGGCGCGCAGTTCGCGCAGTGTGGCGATGGCGGCCGGCAGGTCGGCCTTGTTGCGGGCCTGGATGGCGGCCGCCAGGCGGGCCTGGTCGGGATCGTTGCGGATCACGGCGATCTGCTCCGGCGTAGCGGGGCCGGGATATTTTCCGCTGACGAAGGTCTGCTCGCTGGTGATCAGCATCGCCTCCACGCCGCGCTTGTCGGTGAAGGCTTGCTGGCGTTCGCTGGCCAGCTTGTTCAGCCTGGCCTGCATGCCGAAGGCGCCGGCGGCGGCGGCCTGGTCGAGCAGCTGGTCCAGCGCGGGCTGGACGGCGGCGCGCTTGCTGTAGGCGCTCAGGTCGTAGCCTGCCGCCAGCGCGGGCGCGGGCGCCACGGCGCTGATGGCCAGCTTGCGTTCGGAGACGCCCGTGAAGCTGCGCTGATGGAAATCCAGCGTGGCCGGAATGCTGGCCCGCTGCTCCAGCTCGCGCAGCACCAGCGGATGGCCGCCGAAGTGGTAGCGCAGGAACTGCGCGAAGCGCGTGGCGTCGGCGGCGCCGATGGCCGTGCCCTGCAGCGAGGCGCGCAGCAGTTCAGTGCCGGCGATGCCGTAGCGCGCGGCGCCGTCGGCCTGGGTGCGCTCCAGCGCGGGCGGCGCCTCAGCTTCGGCGGCTGCAGCAGTGGCTGCCGCTGCAGGGGCAGCAGGAGCAGGCATGATCGACAGCACGTGCTGCTCGTCGACCGGCGTCACTTGCGGCATGTCCTGCTTGACGGAAGCGAGCGCCTTCGCAATGAAGGCGCGGTTGCGCAGTTCCATTTCGCGGAAGCCCACCGTGTCGTAAAGCGAATAGTCGGTGTAGGTCTTGGCGGCGCGGTCGATCTCGATGCGGCGGCGCTTGGCGAAGTCGTAGATCTGGATTTGCTGCGCGGTCTGCACGCTCAGGTAGCTGTCGCCCAGCACCACCTGCATATCGCTGCTGCTGGACGGCGGCACGTTCTGGCTGTTGGGGCTGGGCGTGTTGACCGTGTCCGCATGCACCTGAAAGGTGACGGCGGCGTTGGCGGCGCCGTGCAGCAGCAGGAGCGAGGCGAGGCAGAGAGCATGGCGTGTCATGGGCGGCAATCCGGAGTTGTATTGCCAACATTGTAATGTACGTTGGCGCAGGCCTACAGGGATTTCACCAGCGCGCGCAGCTGCGCCATCACATGGCGCGTGGCCGGGTCCTGCTCGCGCCGCGCGTGCCAGGCCATCGACAGCGTGAACCCCTCCACCGGCAGCGGCGGCTCGAACACGGCCAGTCCGCGCCCATGCGGCGGCATCAGGCAGCGGCTGGGCAGCAGCGCGATCATGTCCGAGTGCGCCAGCAGCGCCGGCGCCTGGGCGAACCCCGGCAGCACCATGCCGACGCGGCGCTCCCTGCCCATCGCCTCCAGCGTCCGGTCCAGCGCGGTGCGCGTCTGGCCACGGCTGGACACCACCAGGTGCGGATAGGCCAGCCAGCGCTCCAGCTCGAAGCGCCGCGCGGCCGGATGGCCTTTGCGCATGGCGGCCAGATAGCGTTCCTCCAGCAGCGGCTCGCTGCGCAGCGCGGCCTGCGCGGCGCTGGCCTGGCCCAGCACCGCCACCACGATATCCGCATCGCCCGCCTCCAGCGCCTTGAGCGCCTCGCCCTCGCTGCGCCACGGCAGCAGCACAGGCTGGATGCCGGGCGCGCTGTCTTGCAGGCTGGCGTACAGCCCCGCTTCGACCACGCCGCCCGGGAAGTCCGCCATGAAGATGCGCACCGTCTGGCGCAGTTCGCGCAAGCTGGGCGGGCGGTGCTCGACCACGGCGCCAACCGCCGCCAGCGCTTCCTTGAGCGGCGCCCGCAATGCCTGGGCGCGCGGCGTGAGCTGCATGCGGCCGCCGCTGCCGCGCTCCAGCAGGCGGTCCTGGAACTGGTGGCGGCAGCGTTCCAGCGCGCTGGACGTGGCCGGCTGCGACAGCGCCAGCCGGTTGGCCGCGCGCGTCACATGGGCCTCGTCGAGCAGGGCGTCGAGGATGACGAGCAGATTGAGGTCGAGTGAACGTAGATTCATGAAATGGATTATATGGCATATGAATTATCCATTGGATTGATGAAGCGCGCGGCGGCAGAATGGCTACATCACCCACCCAAGCCAAACGGAGCCTGCCATGCAATCCATACTGATACTGTCCGCCCATCCCGACCTGGCCGCTTCGCGCGCCAACAAAGCCCTGCTGGAGGCGGCGCGCGCGCTGCCCGGCGTGGCCGTGCACGACCTGCACGCGGCCTACCCGGACGGCCGCATCGACGCCGCAGGCGAGGCGCGCCGCCTGCTCGACGGCGGCGACCTGGTGCTGCAATTCCCGCTGCAATGGTATTCGGTGCCCTCGCTGCTGAAAGACTGGCTGGACGCGGTGCTCACGCGCATGTTCTATCTCGAACCCGAGGCCGAAGGCAGCCGGCTGCGCGGCCGCAAACTGACGGTGGCGGTGACGGTGGGCGCGCCCGCCCAGGCCTACAGCGCGGAAGGGCGCAACGGCGCCACCATGGCCGAGCTGCTGCGTCCCCTGGAGGCGGTGGCGCACCGCTGCGGCCTGCAATGGCAGCCGCCCTTCGTGGTGTACGACGCGCGCGATGCGAGCGATGCCCAGCTGGAGGAAGAAGCGCGCCGTTACGCCGCCAGGCTGGGTTTATATACAGTATAATCCGGGCATCGCATACAAACACCGCACCCGTGGCTCCGACTTCCCAGCAAGGCTTCATCCTGACCCGCCATTGGCGCGACACCCGCGACGGCACCGAGATCGAATTCTGGCTGGCCACGGACGACGGGCCGCGCAAGGTGCGGCTGGAGGCCCAGACATCCGTCGCCTTCGCCGAGGCGGGCCAGCGCGCGGCCATCGAGGCGCAGCTGGGCCTGTCCGGCCAGCAGCGCGCCGATGTGCGCGAGCTGCCGCTGAAGACCTTTGGCCAGCAGCCGGTGGTGGGCATCTACACCAGCCACTACAAGCAGCTGACGGCGCTGGAGCGCACCCTGCGCGAGCACGGCATCAAGCTCTACGAAGCCGACATCCGCCCGCCCGAGCGCTACCTGATGGAGCGCTTCATCACCGCCACCGTGCAGATCGAAGGCGGCGAGCAGCGCGGCCACACCATCACCGGCTGCAAGCTCAAGCCCGCGCCCGAGTACCGGCCCGCACTCAAGATGGTGTCGCTCGACATTGAGACCAGCGCCTACGAAGACCTGTATTCCATCGCGCTGGAAGGCTGCGGCCAGCGCCAGGTGTACATGCTGGGCGACGCGCCCGCGACAGCGGCGGAAGTGGACTTTGCGCTGGAATACTGCGCCACGCCGCGCCAGCTGATTGAAAAGCTGAACGCCTGGTTCCAGCAGTACGACCCGGACGTGATCGTGGGCTGGAGCCTGGTGCAGTTCGACCTGCGCGTGCTGCAAAAGAACGCCGACAAGCACAAGGTGCCGCTGCTGCTGGGCCGCGAGGGCCGGCAGATCGACTGGCGCAAGCACCACGCCAAGCAGGAATACGTGTTCGCCTCGCTGGCCGGACGCGTGGCGCTGGACGGCATCGAGGCGCTGCGCGCGGCATCCTGGACCTTCCCGTCCTTCAGCCTGGAGAACGTGGCGCAAACCATGCTGGGCGAGGGCAAGGACATCGGCGACGCCTACGACAAGATGGCCGAGATCGATCGCCGCTTCCACGAAGACAAGCCCGCGCTGGCGCTGTACAACCTGAAGGACTGCGAGCTGGTGACGCGCATCTTCGACAAGGCGCGGCTGATGGCCTTCATCCTCGAGCGCTCGCACGTGACCGGGCTGCAGGCCGACCATTTCGGCGGCTCCATCGCCGCCTTCGGCCACCACTACCTGCCGCGCATGCACCGCGAAGGCTACGTGGCGCCCAGCGTGGGCGACATCGAAGTGGGGCCGTCGCCGGGCGGCTTCGTCATGGACTCCAAGCCCGGTCTGTACGACTCGGTTGTGGTGCTGGACTACAAAAGCCTGTACCCCTCCATCATCCGCACCTTCATGGTCGACCCGGTGGGCCTGATCGAAGGCGCGGCGGCCGATCCGCAGCAAGGCATACCGGGCTTTCGCGGCGCCGTGTTCTCGCGCGATAAGCACTGCCTGCCCGCCATCGTCAACGCCTTGTCGGCCGGGCGCGACGAAGCCAAGCGGCAGAAGAACGAAGCGTTGTCGCAGGCGCTCAAGCTGCTGATGAACTCCTTCTGCGGCGTGCTCGGCTCGCCCGACTGCCGCTTCTTCAATCCCAAGCTGGTGTCCTCGGTCACGCTGCGCGGGCACGAAATGATGAAGCTCACGCGCGGGCTGGTGGAGCAGGCCGGCTACGACGTGATCTACGGCGACACGGACTCCATTTTCATCTGGCTGAAAAAGGAATACGCGGACGGCGAAGCCATCGCCATCGGCCAGGGGCTGGTGGAGCATATCAACGCGTGGTGGAAGGAAAAGCTCAAGCGCGAGCTGGGCCTGGAGAGCCAGCTGGAAATTGAATTCGACACCCACTACCGCAAGTTCTTCATGCCCACCATACGCGGCACCGACACCGGCAGCAAGAAGCGCTACGCGGGCCTGAGCGTGAACGGCAGGGGCGAGGAGGAGGTGATCTATCGCGGCCTGGAAGTGGCGCGCAGCGACTGGACGCCGCTGGCGCACGAATTCCAGAAAGGCCTGTTCAACCGCATCTTCCGCAACCAGCCCTACCAGGACTATGTGCGCGAGTATGCGCGCAAGACCGTCTCCGGCGAGTTCGACGAACTGCTGGTGTACCGCAAGCGGCTGCGGCACCGGCTGGACGAGTATCAGGTGAATGTGCCGCCGCAGGTGCGCGCGGCGCGCCTGGCGGACGACTACAACAAGTCCTTGCAGCGGCCGCAGCGCTACCAGAACGGCGGCTGGATCAGCTACTTGATGACCACCAGCGGCGCCGAGCCGCTGGAAGTGGTGAAATCCGGCATCGACTATGAGCACTACCTGAGCAAGCAGCTGCAGCCTATCGCCGACGCCATCCTGCTGCCCTTGAGCGACAGCTTTGCCGGCCTCACCACATCGCAAGGCAATTTGTTCTGAAAATCGCCGTGCTGCACCGCAGCGAATGCAGTAATATGTAAGTACCCCTTCCCCCCATTGCTGAGCGAGGCTGACCATGACTCCAGAGCACGACCGACGCGAAAAATCCCAGGCCACGTCCGAGACTTCCGGCTGGCATTCCCTGGAGTACGTGGTGCGGCAGGCGCTGGAGGTCCAGCGCGATATCGGCACGCCTGCGGCGGAGGATTTCCTGAACAGCATAGGCGTGAACCAGGGCGTGATCGCGCGCGTGCTGGGTCCCGAAGGCAAGATCCGTGTTGCTGATCAGCAAGGCCTAGCCCCGACGCTGGCCGTGGCCGACCTGCCTGTCTCCAGTCCCCGTTCCTATTTCCGCCACGGCCTGATTTAGTGAAGGCGGCCGTATTCAGTGCGCGCCGGTACGACAAAACCATGCTGGCGCGCGCCAACGCGCAGGCGGGCCACGAGCTGCTTTTTCTGGATGAGCGCCTGACGGCGGCGAGCGCGCCGCTGGCCGCCGGCTGTGCCGCCGTGTGCGTATTCGTCAACGACACGGTGGACGCCGAAGTGCTGGCGCTGCTGGCCGCGCAGGGCACGCGGCTGGTGGCCACCCGTTCCACCGGCTACAACCAGATCGACATTGCCGCCGCCGGGCGCCACGGCATCGCCGTGGTGCGCGTGGCGGACTACTCGCCGTATTCGGTGGCCGAATTTGCCGTCGGCCTGCTGCTGGCGGTCAACCGCAAGATCGCCCGCGCCAGCGTGCGCACGCGCGAAGGCAATTTCGACCTGGACGGCCTGATGGGCTTCGACCTGCACGGCAAGACGGTGGGCGTGATCGGCACCGGCAAGATCGGCGCCATCTTCGCGCGCATCATGCTGGGTTTCGGCTGCACCGTGGTGGGCTACGACCGCTATCCGTCGGCGGCCTTCGAGGCGCTGGGCGGGCGCTATGTTACGGTTGATGAATTGCTGGCCTGCAGCGACGTGGTGTCGCTGCACTGCCCGCTGACCGAGGATACCCGCCACATCGTCAATGCCGCCGCGCTGGCGCGCGCCAAGCGCGGCAGCATCCTGATCAACACCAGCCGGGGCGGCCTGGTCGACACCGTGGCCGCCACCGAGGCGCTCAAGACCGGCCAGCTGGGCGGCCTGGCGATCGACGTCTATGAGCAGGAGGCCAGCCTGTTTTTCCAGGACCTGTCCTCGGCCATTATCTGTGACGACGTGATCCAGCGGCTGGTGTCCTTTCCCAATGTGATCGTCACCGGCCACCAGGCTTTCTTCACGGAGGAAGCCATCGGCCAGATCATGCAGACCACCATCGCCAGCCTCACCGCGTTCGAGCGCGGCGAGCCGCTGGTGAACCGCGTTACCTCAGGCTAACCATCTCCACCTCGAACACCAGGGCGGCGTTGCCCGGAATCGACGCGCCCGCGCCGCTGGTGCCGTAGCCCATGCTGCTGGGGATGAGCAGGGTGCGCTTGCCGCCCACCCGCATGCCCTGCATGCCCTGGTCCCAGCCCTGGATGACGGCGCCCTGGCCCAGCGTGAAGCTGAAGGGACCGCGTCCGCTTGATGAGTCGAATTGCGCGCCCTTGAAGCCGGGCGCGGCCGGATCGTACAGCCAGCCGGTGTAGTTGACGGTCAGCGTCTGGCCGCTCTGGGCGGCGGCGCCGCTGCCGGGCAGGATGTCGGTCACGGTCAGCGCTGCGGGCTGGGCGCTGGCGGGGGATTGCGTGTAGATCAACTGGACGCCGCTGGAATAAGTCTCGTCCACGGCCAGCTGCGCCAAGGTACCGTTGCTGCCGATGCGGTAGGTGGCGACGCGGGTCAGGGAGGTGTTGCCGGCCGCACCGCTGTGCACGGCCGTCAGCTTCAGGATCGCGGTGGTGCGCGAGTTGCCGTCCGCTTCGAGCGCGTAACTCAGCACGCGCTTGCCGGGGCTGCCCTTCTTGCTGCTGTCGGTGTAGCTGGCCTGGGTGGCGTAGACGCCCTGGTCGCCGATCCTGGCCGCCGCCGGCAGGCTGCGCTGAGCGCCGGTGCTGACGTCGTATTCGCTGCCGGGTTCGGCGTGGCCGAGCAGCGCGTCGCTGCCGTCGAAATAGTCGACCGTGTTCCAGCCCAGGCTGGCCGGGTAGCAGTCCGTCAGGCCCACGCTGACGCTGGTTTGCGCCAGCAGCGCGCTGGCGCCCTCGAAGCTGCCGGCGCCCGGCACCGCGTTGCTGAAGGACGCGTAGCCGTTGCAGGTGCCGGTGATGGTCAGGTAGTCCGTGCCGCCGGCGAAGGTACGCTGGTGGTAGGCCGCGCGTACCGGGAAGCTGACCGGCACGCCGTCGTAGACGATGCCAGGTTCCAGGTAGGCGATGCCGTTTGGCACGGCAGCGGCGGTGGCGCTGATGTTTTCCGGGCTGTCGCTGAAACTGGCCAGCACGGCGGCCACGGAGGCGGCCTTGGTGTCGAGTATCCAGACCCAGTAGGCCTGGCCCGCCGCATCGCCTTCGCGGTTCAGCACGTTCCGGTAGAACTGGGTGACGATGGCGCTATTGGTAGCGGCGCCGGCGTACAGGTTCTGGAATTCGGTCGAGCCGACAAAGCCTTCGGCCACGTTGACCAGGCCATAGCCCGTGTCGAGCACGCCCATCCAGTAGCCCAGGCCGGCCACGTCGGGTGTGCGCGCGAAGGCGGCGCGGTACAGGCGGTAGGCCTGGCCTGGAATGCCGTCCAGATCGAAGGTGAGCGAGGTGTCGGTAAAGCGCAGGCGGGCGGTGGCGGCCACCGTGCGCGGCGCTTCGCTGCCGCTGTTGTCGGTGACCAGGTAGCCGTCGCCGGTTTTGCTGATGCTGTAATTGGCGCGCGGGCCGTTGAAGATAATCGGGGCGGCGCCGGGCTGGGCGGCTGCCGACTGGCGCAGGCGCTGCTGCGCAGCTGGCGCCGCCTCGCCGCCGGCCCCGCCGCCGCAGCCGGCCAGGACGAGAACGAGGGTGGTCAGCAGACTGGCGCTACGCAGGAAGGGACGCATGATGGTTATTTGTCGATTTTCAAAGCCGACTAGTGTAGCGCAACGGATTGCGTTGGGGCAATCATGATGGCCTGGCCAGTAAAAAGTGAGGAAAATGGCAATGATGCCAGGAATGTGATACCTTGGGGCAACACCTTCAAATGCCGCCATGAACCAGACTATCCCGCCCTTCCGCATGAACTTGTATCTGGTGGCGGGCACCGTCGCCTTGCACGGCTTGATGATGCTGTTGAATGAAGCGTTTTTCATGAAGGCCGAATTCCTGCAGGGCATAGGATGGATTTACCTGCCGGCAGGCACGCGTTTGCTGTGCACGCTGCTGTTCGGACAGGCTGGCGCCGTCGGTTTGCTGATCGCCGGCTGGCTCGCCTGCTATTGCTACTATTTTCCGGGCGACCCGCTGCGCTCCACCGCCGGCGCAATCGCCGGGGCCGCCGGTCCCTATCTCGTGTACCTGATCGCGCAGCGCAAGCTGGGCTTGCGCGCCTCGCTGACCAACCTGACTCCCGGGCGTTTGCTATGGTGCGCGGCCGGCTGTTCGCTGGCCAGTCCGCTGCTGCACCACGCCTGGTTTGCGCTGCAAGGCGGCGAGCACCTGCTCAGCGGCTTTGCCGTCATGTTCATCGGCGACCTCGCCGGCACGCTGCTGGTGGTCTACGCGGCCAAAGGCTTGCTGACGCTGCTGCCTGCACCGTGCTAGAATTTATAGCATGACTACCCCGAAACGGCCCGCCGACATTTACTTGCGCTTCCTGCAATTGGCCGAAGCGCTGCGCGGGCTGCCGTCCTTGCCGTCGCTCGACCCGCTGGAGGAGCGCATCCTGGGCATCATCGCCCGCGCGGGACAGGAGCAGCAGCGCCTTTCCGTGCGCGACATGATGGGCAAGAAAGAACTCGGATCTCCTGCCACGCTGCATAGCCGCTTGACCTCCATGCGTGAAAAAGGCTGGATCATGCTGTCCGACACCGAGGACACGCGGCGCAAGCAGATCGAGCTGACCCAGGCCGCGCTGATGCACTTCGACAAGCTGTCCCGCTGCCTGGTCCAGGCAGCCGAGCAAACCGAAGGATGACTCTATTGCCCAGCGGTAAATACTCGGCTATATTGATCTAAAAATCATAACGGTATGGTTTAGGAGGTCGGATGAATGTGCCGGTGAGCAAGCAGGCGGAGGAGGCGCCAGGGCAGGACGATGCGGTGCTTAGCGCCTATCTCGCCTATCAGGCTGCGCTTGCAGCCAAGCAGCAGAAGCCGCGGCCGCCGTATGGCTACGGTGTTGTCCCGGATAATCCGTCGGCATGCAGTGCGCGGGCATCTTCCAGCACGCTATGCACCGGCAGCGGCCGGGCAAAATAGTAGCCCTGGATCTGTGTGAAAGGCGTCTGTTCGACGCGCAGCAGCTGGGCGCCTACTTTTCACTTTGACAAGCTGCTATTCTGTCTCGCATCACTCAGGGCTGGTCTATATAAAGCAGATTGTCTAAACATTGGGGCGGCGAATGACTGATTCGACAAAAAAACCGCGCATTCGGGTTGCTGAGGCACTCGAATCCAGTGTGGAGGGATTGCTGCATTTCCTATCCCGCTACTTTCGCACCGGCATACGTGTCATTACCTCTCCGCGTCGACGAATTTCTGACCTGCTTGCGGACCGTCATGCGGCACGAGTGAGGTTCGTCCTGCCCATGACATACCTGTCCATTGGGCTTTTCCTGCTTTCGCTGCTTGGTCAAGTGGCGGGAACTCAGATCTACGATTGGATTTGGTTCTCCGATGACCTTGCCGAAAAAGTTACCGATACATTGAGCAAGGAGATTTCCTTATTAAAGGTTGCTGTTCAGGCCTTGCCCGGTGTCTTGGTTGTTGTCGTGCTCTCTGTGGTGCTGCGAACGATGCTCGCTAAACGCGCACCCCGCTCACGCCGGCTGGTGCCCTTCGTCCTAAGTTATGCATTCGGTGCGCAGGCTTGGCTATTGTTTTCGTTGGTCTTTGGCTTTGTGGTTCTTGCCACGATCGCAGGTAAATGGGAGCCCCCAGGGGGAGCCATCGGAGCCAAGTTTTTTGGCGCGATGTTCTACTTAGCTATTTTTACTGGCTTGGTCGCTGCGCTGGTATGCCCCCTGATTTTCGTAGTCAGCGGGTTAAGACTTAGGTTGCTCTGGCGACGGAAGAAGTTGATGGCGACAGTAATAATGGCCACTACTGGAATATCGATGCTCTTCGGCCACTGGGTCATACTGCACGCTACGATACTACCCACGCAGGTAATCAAAACTGCTAAGGGATCGACGGCGCCACGACTTGATGTGCTGGATATCGGGTACTCGATAGTAGGCGACACCGCCAACGTTCGCATAAGCATTCTGCTGGCAAATCCGGACACTAAAGCGTTCGGATGGGAGACTGAAAAATTTGATTTGTACCTGTACCCACAAACAGCTGCCGCGAACGCTCGTGATTGCAAAGGCGACTCGCTGCACTTTCGGGGTATTAGGGTAATTGATAGCACCAACGTGGTTCGAAGATACGTCACCATCGAACCTAGCCAAACTCAATGGTTCGAAGTCGCTACAACACTCGAAACGAATGAATTGATGCGGCAATCCTTACAGCGCAAAGGTGAGTGGGGCGTGTCCGCGACCGCTAGTCTCTCAAAAAAAGAAGTGCACGCAGATTGTGCAGTTCGCACAATGCTTAAACGAGCAAGTTGACGGACGACCACGCGAGCTTCGATTGTTGCGGTGTTCGTCCTGCGCATGACCCTGTCAGTTTGACCCGCTCGCCATACCTGGCGATGCTGCAACCCGGTCGTACAACCTTCGAAGCCCAACTCCTTTAGTTTCTGAGGCTGGAATAGAGAATCCGGCGAAAAATAAAATCCATGCAAGTGGTTGATTGTCTAGCGGATTCTTGGTCGGGGTGAGAGGATTCGAACCTCCGGCCTCTGCGTCCCGAACGCAGCGCTCTACCAGGCTGAGCCACACCCCGACGGTGCAGGCCTAAATTACAGCAGAAAATGACGGAAATGGCAACTATGCTGGATCGCCATGGCAACACTGCACTTTTTTCGTGCAAGCGTGGTTTTTTGGTACAAGCGCATCGATATTGCAAATCGCAAATATCTTTTTGATAGAATGATTCGGCAGTGTGCATGACATGGTTTGAAGTTCTCCCACCCTGAGAAGACGCCCATTGAACTCACTTCTGGACAATACCGGCGGCCGCAACTATCCGGCCGCCTTCGCTCTCGCCGGCGCCTTGATGGCGCTGTTCTGGCCCCATGCTGGCTGGTACGGCATCCTGGGGGCGCTGGCCTTCCTCGCCGCCGGCGCCTACGCCTGGCTGCAGCTCAGCGGCGGCAAGTCCGATCCGCGCGCCGAAGTGCATGACTACCTGGACGGCCGCCAGCAGTTCGCCGAAGAAGTCACGCCGGTATGGTGCCGCCATATCGAATCCTCGCGCAGCCAGATGGAGGACGCGGTGTCCGAACTGGCCAGCCGCTTCTCCACCATCGTGGACAAGCTGGACGAAACCCTGCGCCTGTCCAGCGCCGCCGCCGACAGCCAGGACGGCGCCTCGCTGAGCCAGGTCTTCACACAAAGCGAACGCCAGCTGGGCGAGGTGGTGGCCACCATGAAATCCGCGCTGGCCTCCAAGCACGCCATGCTGACCCGCATCCGCGAGCTGGAACAGTTCACGCGCGAACTGCGCGACATGGCCGAGGGCGTAGCCAGCATCGCCGCCCAGACCAATCTGCTGGCGTTGAACGCGGCCATCGAGGCGGCGCGCGCCGGCCCGGCCGGACGCGGCTTCGCCGTAGTGGCGCAGGAGGTGCGCAACCTGTCCAACCGCTCGGCCGAAACCGGGCGCAGCATCAGCGACCGGGTGGGCAAGATCAGCGTGGCCATCGTGTCCGCCTGCAAGGCCGCCAATGAATCGAGCGCGGCCGAGGACCAGGCCATGCAGTCCTCAGAAGGCACCATCGACGCCGTTCTGCGCGAGTTCCGCAACCTCACCGACGCCATGGCGCAGTCGTCCGAACTGCTCAAGCAGGAGAGTGTCACTATCAAAGGTGAAGTGGGCGAGGCTCTGGTGCAGCTGCAATTCCAGGACCGGGTGAGCCAGGTTCTGGGGCATGTGAGCCACAATATCGGGCTTTTGCCCAGTTTGCTTGACGAGAACCGCCGCCAATATCAGCATGGGGCTACACTGGAGGCACCGCAGGCCAACGCGCTGCTGGGCGAGCTGGAGAAAACCTATGCAATGGCCGAGGAGCACGCTGTGCACCGGGGCGATCAGAAAGTGATCGCGGCGCCGTCCGACGAAGTGACATTTTTCTAGGGAAGCACTATGGCAAAAACCATCATGGTCATCGACGATTCGGCCTCGCTGCGGCAGGTGGTCGGCATTGCGCTGAAAAGCGCGGGCTACGACGTGATCGAAGCGCGCGACGGCATGGATGCGCTGTCCAAGCTGACCGGACAGAAGGTCAACCTGGTGGTGTGCGACGTCAACATGCCCAATATGGACGGGATTACCTTCGTCAAGGAAATCAAGCAGCTGCCCAATTACAAGTTCACTCCCGTCATCATGCTGACCACCGAGTCGCAGGAGGCGAAAAAGCGCGAAGGCCAGGCGGCCGGCGCCAAGGCTTGGGTGGTCAAGCCCTTCAAGCCGGAAGTGCTGCTGGGGGCGGTGCAGAAGCTGGTGCTGCCGTGAGCGCGGCCCGCATCGCCATCGACGGCGAACTGAATATCTACCGCGCGGCGGACCTGAAGACCTTGCTGCTGGGCGAGCTGCAGCGCAGCACCAGCCTGGAGGTCGACCTGGCCGGCGTGACCGAAGTCGACAGCGCCGGCCTGCAGGTGCTGATGCTGGCCAAGCAGACCGCGCGCGCCGACAAGCGCGAGCTGCGCCTCAGCGGCCACAGCCCGGCCGTGCTGGACGTGTTTGAACTGCTGGACCTGGGCGCCTGGTTCGGCGACGCCCTGCTGATGGCCCCGCGCAAGGATCATTAAGTAGATCACTCAGCGCATCACTGGGCACTCCCCCCGCACCGCCGTACCCGCTCTGGAGGCAAGACGATGGACTTGGACCTGGCGCTACAAACCTTCATCCTGGAAAGCCGGGAATTGCTGGAGGACATGGAGAATGCCTTGCTCAACGCGGGTCACTCCGGCGAGGGCGGGGGCGACGAGGCGGTGCACGCCATCTTCCGCGCGGCCCATACGATCAAAGGCTCGGCCGGGCTGTTCAGCCTGGACCATATCGTGGAATTCACCCACGTGGTGGAAAGCCTGCTGGACGACGTGCGCGACGGCAAGCTGGCGCTGAGCGACGAGCTGATCGTGCTGCTGCTGTCCTGTTGCGACCACCTGTCGGGCATGATCACGGCGCTGGCGGCCGGCCAGACCGAGGCCGACGCCGCCATGCTGGCCGAGGGCAAGCCGCTGATCGCCCAGCTGCGCGTGCAGATGGGCCAGCCGGCCGACGGCGGCCACCATGATGGCGGACACGGCGGCCACGGCGAAGGCGGCGCGCTGGTGGCGGAAGACCATCCCGGCGTGGAGCGCATGGGCGAACCGGGCGGTTCCAGCGACGCCTGGCATTTGTCGCTGCGCTTCGGTCCCGACGTGCTGCGCGACGGCATGGACCCGCTGTCCTTTATCCGCTACCTGGGCCAGATCGGCCGCATCGTCGGCATCGTCACGCTCGCCGACGCCATTCCCGCCGCCGAGCAGATGGACCCCGAGACCTGCTACCTGGGTTTTGAAATCGCGCTGGAAACCGAGGCCGACAAGGCCGCCATCGAAGGCGTGTTCGAATTCGTGCAGGACTCCTGCACGCTGCACATCCTGCCGCCGCGCAGCCGGGTCGAGGAGTATGTGCGCCTGATCCGCGAGCTGCCCGAGCAGAAGGCGCTGCTGGGCGACATCCTGGTGCGCTGCGGCTGCATCACGCAGCGCGAGCTGGACGCGGCGCTGCAGGTGCAGGCCGCCGCCGGCCATTCGCCGGCCGCCGCGCCCCCGCTGGGCGCCATCCTGGTGGGGCAGGGCACGGCCGAGCCGGCCATGGTGGAGGCCGCGCTGAGCAAGCAGAAGCAGGGCGCCGATCCCAAGCCCACCGAGAGCCGCTCCATCCGCGTCGACGCCGACAAGCTGGACCTGCTGATCAACCTGGTGGGCGAGCTCATCATCGTAGGCGCCTCGGCCAACCTGATCGCGCGCCAGGTGCGCAACAGCGAGCTGCTCGAATGCACCTCCATGCTGAGCGACCTGGTGGAGCAGGTGCGCGATTCGGCGCTGCAGCTGCGCATGGTGAAAATCGGCGCCACCTTCAACCGCTTCCAGCGCGTGGTGCACGACGTGGCGCGCGAAATCGGCAAGGACATCGGCCTGGCCGTGAGCGGCGAGGACACCGAACTGGACAAGACCGTGGTGGAGAAAATCGGCGACCCGCTGACGCACCTGGTGCGCAACGCCATCGACCACGGCATCGAACCGGCCGAGCTGCGCGCCGAGCGCGGCAAGCCGCTGCGCGGCACCGTGCGCCTGAACGCCTTCCACGACTCGGGCAGCATCGTCATCGAAGTGAGCGACGACGGCGGCGGCCTGGACCGCGAGCGCATCCTGGCCAAGGCCATCGAGCGCGGGCTAATCGAGCCGGACCGCAAGCTGAGCGACCAGGAAATCTACGGCCTGATCTTCGAGCCGGGCTTTTCCACGGCGGCCGCCATCACCAATCTGTCCGGGCGCGGCGTGGGCATGGACGTGGTCAAGCGCAACATCACCGCGCTGCGCGGCACCGTCATGGTCGACAGCGCGCCGGGCCTGGGCACCACGGTCACCGTGCGCCTGCCGCTGACGCTGGCCATTATCGACGGCTTCCTGGTCGGCCTGGGCACGGCCACCTTCGTGGTGCCGCTGGACATGATAGACGAATGCATCGAGTTCGCCGCCGAGCCCGGGCACGACTACACCAATCTGCGCGGCCAGGTGCTGCCCTTCATCCGGCTGCGTTCGCTGTTCGGCGTCAGCACGCCGCCGCCGCGGCGCGAGAGCATCGTGGTGGTCAAGCACCAGGGCCAGCGCATCGGCCTGGTGGTGGACGCGCTGCACGGCGAATTCCAGACCGTCATCAAGCCGCTGGGGCGCATGTTCAGCCAGCTGCGCTGCATCAGCGGCTCGACCATCCTGGGCAGCGGCGAGGTGGCGCTGATCCTGGACGTGCCGGCCATCGTCGGGCGCGGCGGCGGCGGCGGTGCTGCCGACACGCCGCAGCTGGCCGCCTGAACCCCATCCAACAAGGAGACCATCATGACAGCAATGGTGCAAGCAGGCCGGGGCACGCCGCCGGCCGCAGTACAGGAGTCGGCCCAGTTCCTCACCTTTATGCTGGGCGGCGAAGTGTTTGCCATCGGCATCCTGGCCATCAAGGAAATCATCGAATATGAAGGCCTGACCACGGTGCCGCTGATGCCCGAGTGCGTGCGCGGCGTGATCAACCTGCGCGGCGCGGTGGTGCCGGTGATGGACCTGGCGGCGCGCTTTGGCCGGCCCGCCACGCAGATCGGCAAGCGCACCGCCATCGTCATCGTCGAGATCGACGCGGACGGCGAGCAGCAGGTGGTGGGCGTGATGGTGGATGCGGTCAACGCCGTGATCGACATCCCGCCGGCCGACATTGAAAAGGCGCCGCAGTTCGGCGCCCGCATCCGCGCCGAATTCATCGCCGGCATGGGCAAGGTCAACGGCAAGTTCGTAATCCTGCTCAACACCGACCAGGTGCTGTCCGTATCCGAACTGGAAGCGATGGCGCAGGTTGCCGCCGTGCCCGCCTAAGGAGGATTTATGCTCAACAACATGACGGTGCGCGCCAAGCTGATCACCCTGGTGGGCGTGAGCCTGCTGGCCCTGCTAATCGTGATGGCCATCGGCATACGCGGCATGCAGCACGACCGCGTGATGCTGGACGACGTGGGCCGCAACAAGCTGCCCTCCGTGCTCAGCCTGCAAACCATCAACCAGGGCATGACGGCGCTGCGCTCGGCCAGCCGCGCCATCGACGCGGTGGCGGCCTATCCCGACGAGTTCGCCGAAGTGGACCGGCTGCTCAAGCGCAAGCAGGAGTTCGCCGCGCGCGTGGACAAGGCCTGGAAAATCTACGACGCGCTGCCGCAGGAAACCGAGGAGGCGGTGATCTGGAAGCAGTTCGTCAAGGAGTGGGACGCGTGGAAGGCGGCCGATACGCGCTACGACCAGCTGGCGCTCGAGGTGGGCCGCGCAGGCAGCGCCGAGAAGCGCAAGGACGCGTTCGCCGCCATGCACCAGGAACTGACCGCGCAGCGTCCGCTGTTCAACGCGGCCGAAGCCACGCTGGGCAAAGTGGTCGAACTCAACGAGCAATACGGCACCGCCGCCGTGGCCAAGGCCGAAGAGTCATCCAGCCGCGCGCTCATGTTGATGTACTGCGCCGCCGCGCTGGCGCTGCTGCTGCTGGTGGGCATAGGCTGGATGATACTGCGCGGCGTGCTGCGCCAGCTGGGCGGCGAGCCGGCCTACGCTGCCGGCATCGTGCACGAAGTGGCGCAAGGCAATTTCGCGGTCGACGTGCAGTTGCGGCCGGGCGACACCAGCAGCCTGCTGTATTCGATGAAGCAGATGGTGGACAAGCTGCTGCAGCAGATCGGCGGCGAGCCGGCCTATGCGGCGCGCATCGTCAACGAAGTGGCGCGCGGCGATCTGATGGTGCAGGTCGACCTGCGTCCCGGCGACAAGGCCAGCCTGCTGTTCGCCATGAAAACCATGATAGACAAGCTGTCCTCGGTGCTGACCGAGGTGAGCAGCGGCGCCCAGGCGCTGGCCAGCGCCTCCGAAGAAATCTCCGCCACGGCGCAGTCGCTGTCGCAGGCCGCCAGCGAGCAGGCGGCGGGCGTGGAGGAAACCAGCGCCTCGGTGGAAGAGATGACGGCTTCCATCGCGCAGAACACCGAGAACGCCAAGGTGACCGACAGCATGGCCGGCCAGGCCTCGGCCCAGGCCGCCGAGGGCGGCTCGGCCGTGAAATCCACGGTGGAAGCGATGACGCAGATCGCCAAGAAAATCAGCATTATCGACGACATCGCCTACCAGACCAATCTGCTGGCGCTGAACGCGGCCATCGAAGCGGCGCGCGCGGGCGAGCACGGCAAGGGCTTCGCGGTGGTGGCGGCCGAGGTGCGCAAGCTGGCCGAGCGCTCGCAGGTGGCGGCGCAGGAGATCAGCGAAGTGGCCGGCAGCAGCGTGGAGCTGGCGCAAAAAGCCGGCAAGCTGCTCGACGAGATGGTGCCGAGCATCAAGAAAACCTCCGACCTGGTGCAGGAGATCACGGCCGCGTCCGAGGAGCAATCGAGCGGCGTGGCGCAGATCAACTCCGCGATAGGCCAGCTCAGCCAGACCACCCAGCAGAACGCCTCCAGTTCCGAAGAGCTGGCCGCCACCGCCGAGGAGATGAGCGGCCAGGCCGAGCAGCTGCAGCAGGCGGTGGCCTTCTTCCGGGTGGAAGGCAGCGAGCGGCGGCCGCCGCCGCGCCGCGCCGCCGCCGCGCCGGTGCGCGGCCGGGCCACGCCCAGCACGCGCACCCTGGTCACGGAGACCGAGCCGGACGACAGCAATTTCGTGCGCTTCTGAGCCGGCGGCGGGACGGGTGCTTGCGCGGCCGTCCCGTATCGCCTAGCATGGCCGCCTCAACGAACCACAGGAGGCGGCCATGGCCATCACCATCTACCACAACAATGCCTGCAGCAACTCGCGCGGCGCGCTGGCGCTGATACGCGAAAGCGGCGTCGAACCCGAGATCATCGACTACCTGAGCGCGCCGCCCACGCGCGCGCGCCTGCAAGAGCTGATTTTGCAGGCCGGCCTGACGGTGCGCGGCGCCATGCGCGACAAGGGCGAGCTGTACGAGCAACTCGGGCTGGCCGACGCCAGCCTGGACGACGCCGCTCTGCTGGACGCGATGATGGCGCATCCCAGCCTCATCAACCGCCCCTTCGTCGTCACCCCCAAGGGCGTGCGCCTGTGCCGTCCGCCCGCACTGGTCCACGACATCCTGTAGCCCAAAACCACAAAGGGGTCAGGGTTGGTTTTCCCATGCGGGAAAACTAACCCTGACCCCTTTTGTTTTTACGGCAAGCCTGGCGCTTAGTGGGTGCGGTCGACGGCGAAGCGGGCCAGCTGCAGCAGGGCGTCCTTGTAGACGCTGGCGGGCAGGCCGGAGACGGCGTCGGCGGCGCGCTCGGCGGCCACTTCGGCGGCGCGGCGGGTGTAGTCCAGCGCACCGCTGCCGGTGATGGCGGCCAGGATGGTGTCGAAGTGCTGCTCGTCGCCGTTCTCGATGCAGGAACGCACCAGCTGGCGCTGCGCTTCGGTGCCGTGGCTCATCAGCCAGATCAGCGGCAGGGTGGGCTTGCCTTCGCGCAGGTCGTCGCCCACGTTCTTGCCGATTTCGGCGGCGTCGCCGGCGTAGTCGAGCACGTCGTCGATCAGCTGGAAGGCGGTGCCCAGCGAGCGGCCGTATTCGCCGGCGGCGGCGATCTGCTCGTCATTGGCGCCGGAGATCAGCGCGCCCAGCTCGGCCGCCGCTTCGAACAGCTTGGCGGTCTTGGAGCGTATCACTTGCAGGTAGCGCTCCTCGCTCACGTCCGGGTCGTGCATATTGAGCAGCTGCAGCACTTCGCCTTCGGCGATCACGTTGGTGGCGTCCGACAGGATCTGCATCACGCGCATGCTGTTGAGCGATACCATCATCTGGAAGGCGCGCGAGTACAGGAAGTCGCCCACCAGCACCGAGGCGGCGTTGCCGAACAGGGCGTTGGCGGTGGCGCGCCCGCGGCGCAGCGACGATTCGTCCACCACGTCGTCATGCAGCAGGGTGGCGGTGTGGATGAATTCGACCACGGCGGCCAGCTCGTGGTGGGCCGCGCCTTGATAGGAGTAGGCGTTGGCCACCAGCAGCACGAGCACGGGACGGATGCGCTTGCCGCCGGCGCTGATGATATATTCCGCAATCTGGTTAACCAGCGGCACTTCCGAGTGCAGGCGCTGGCGGATCACCAGATTCACCGCGTCCATATCGGCGGCGATGGTCTGGGTGATGGTGTTGGAGTTGGCGTGTTGGGTAGCGGCAGACAAGGCAAACCTGCAAGGGTGAGTGAAGTGCCGCGATTATACGTCATGCCCCGGCTGTGGTGGCGATTGCCATAGGGGATGTCGGCTTGGCAACCCGGGCGCCTGCGCCGGACGGCAATATTGCCGACATACCATGCTCGCCAGGAATTTGGAATACTCTTTGACGCAAATTTTCAGTTTGTGTATAATCGCAGGTTCTCCCCGTTCCACACTGTTGTTCTGCGGTACGCAGCGGAGGATTCTTTTAACATTTGATGAGGTTTCAAATCATGTACGCGGTCATAAAAACCGGTGGCAAACAGTATAAAGTTGTCGCTGGCGAAAAACTCAAAGTAGAACAGATACCTGCTGACATTGGTTCCGAACTCACCATCGATCAAGTACTCGCGGTTGGCGAGGGCGAAGCCATCAAGTTTGGCACGCCCCTGGTCGCAGGTGCTACGGTTCAGGTGAAAGTAGTTTCCCAAGGTCGTCACGACAAGGTCAAGATCTTCAAAATGCGTCGTCGTAAGCATTACCAGAAGCATCAAGGCCATCGCCAGAACTACACCGAAATCCAGATCGTTTCGATCAACGGCTAATCGTCGTCTTTAACTACAGCTAATTTAGGAGCTAATAAATGGCACACAAAAAAGGCGGCGGCACAACCCGCAACGGCCGCGACTCGGAATCAAAACGCCTGGGCGTTAAAGTGTACGGCGGTCAATCGATCAATGCTGGCGGCATCATCATTCGTCAACGCGGCACTCCAGTGCGCGCTGGCGAAGGCGTAGGCACCGGCAAAGACCACACCCTGTTCGCCCTGGTGGACGGCAAGGTGAAGTTTGTTGTCAAAGGCCCGGACTCGCACCAGTTCGTGACCGTAGTAGCAGCGTAATTCGCGCTACTAACGCAAAGTAAGGCGCAAGCCTTCAATCGAAAGGCTCTGCCAACGGTAGAGCCTTTTTAGTTTTATGGCGGCACATTATGAAGTTTATCGACGAAGCACGAATTGAAGTCATCGCCGGCAGTGGCGGTAACGGTTGCGCCTCTTTCTGCCGTGAGAAGTTCCGCCCCTTCGGCGGTCCTGACGGCGGCGACGGCGGCAAAGGCGGCTCCATCTGGGCCATCGCGGACCGTAACGTCAACACCCTGGTCGACTACCGCTATTCGAAAATGCACCGCGCCAAGGACGGCGAATCGGGACGCGGCTCGGATTGCTACGGCAAGGGCGCGGATGATATCTACCTGCGCATGCCGGTGGGCACCCTGATCATCGACGAAGTCAACGGCGACATCATCGCCGACATGACCGAGCACGGCCAGACTGAATTGCTGGCGCTGGGCGGCGAGGGCGGCTGGGGCAATATCCACTTCAAAACGTCGACGAACCGTGCGCCGCGCCAGAAGACCGAAGGCAAGGAAGGGATGCGCCGCGAGCTGCGCCTGGAATTGAAAGTGCTGGCCGACGTCGGCCTGCTGGGCATGCCGAACGCCGGCAAGTCCACCTTCATCACGGCCGTGTCCAACGCCAAGCCGAAGATCGCCGATTACCCGTTCACGACGCTGCACCCTAACCTGGGCGTGGTGCGCGTGTCGCATGAAAAATCCTTCGTCATCGCCGACATTCCCGGCCTGATCGAAGGCGCCGCCGAAGGCGCCGGCCTGGGCCACCAGTTCCTGCGCCACCTGCAGCGTACCGGCCTGCTGCTGCACATTGTGGATCTGGCCCCGTTCGAGGACGCCGCCGATCCGGTCAAGGAAGCCAAGGCCCTGGTCAAGGAACTGAAGAAGTACGACGAGGCGCTGGTGGACAAGCCGCGCTGGCTGGTGCTCAACAAGCTGGACGTGATACCGGAAGCCGAGCGCGTCAAGCGCGTGAAGGATTTCGTCAAGAAGTTCGGTTTCAAGGGACCGGTGTTCGAGATCTCCGCGCTGAGCCACGAGGGCACGCAGGAACTGGTCAACGCCATCTATATGCACCTGGAGAAAGTGAAGCACAGCGAACAGCGTGCCGAGGAAACCCAGATGACGGAAGAGGCGCGCGGCATTTCCTCGATCGATCCGGACGATCCGCGCTTCAAGATCATGGAGTGAAATCCTTGATTGAGTTGCAACTGAGATTCAGTAACTCGCAATAACTCTGCAACAACGGCATAATCAGCTATTCGCTGATTTGCATTCCCATCAACAGTGCCGGCCCGCCACCATGGGCTGGCACTGTCTGCGGCAAGGCAGGGCAACCCGCCCTTCGAAAATCAAGCAAGGCACGACTTGGCAGCGCAGCGCGCGCCGGGACTATCGAGTTGATTGAAATGAGAACCGCCGCATCATGAATTCCGTCATACAGAAATCCACCCGCATCATCATCAAGGTCGGCTCCTCGCTGGTCACCAACGACGGGCGCGGCCTGGACCACGCCGCCATCGCGCGCTGGGCCGCCCAGATCGCCGCCTTGCGCGCGCTGGGCAAGGAGGTGGTGCTGGTCAGCTCGGGCGCCATCGCCGAGGGCATGCTGCGCCTGGGCTTTGAAGCCCGCCCCACCGACATCCACGAACTGCAGGCCTGCGCCGCCGTGGGCCAGATGGGCCTGGCGCAGATCTACGAAACCAGCTTCCGCGCCCACCAGCTGGGCACGGCGCAAGTGCTGCTGACGCACGCCGACCTGGCCGACCGCGAGCGCTACCTGAACGCGCGCTCCACGCTGACCACCTTGCTGCGCCTGGGCATCGTCCCCATCATCAACGAGAACGACACCGTGGTCACCGACGAGATCAAGTTCGGCGACAACGATACGCTGGGCGCGCTGGTGGCCAACCTGATCGAGGCCGACGCGCTGATCATCCTGACCGACCAGCGCGGCCTGTTCAGCGCGGACCCGCGCAAGGACCCGTCGGCCTATCTGATCGCGCAGGGCCGCGCGGGCGACCTGGCGCTGGAGGCGATGGCGGGCGGCGCCGGTTCCAGCCTGGGGCGCGGCGGCATGCTGACCAAGATCCTGGCGGCCAAGCGCGCCGCCAAGTCGGGCGCGCACACCGTGATCGCGTTCGGGCGCGAGGAGAATGTGCTGACGCGGCTGGCCGGGGGCGAAGCCATCGGCACCGAGCTGTCGGCGCAGACCGGGCACCTGACGGCGCGCAAGCAGTGGATGGCCGATCATCTGCACACGGCAGGCCAGGTGGTGCTGGACGCGGGCGCGGTGCAGAAGCTGAGCAAGGAAGGCAAGTCGCTGCTGCCGATCGGCGTGATCGACGTGAAGGGCGAGTTTGGGCGCGGCGCGGTGATTACCTGCGTGGCCGAAGACGGCAGCGCCATCGCGCGCGGGCTGTCGAACTACAGCAGCGCGGAGGCGCGCAAGATCAAGCGCAAGCCCTCGGCCGAGATCGAGTCCGTGCTGGGCTACCTCGAAGGCCACGAGCTGATACACCGCGACAATATGGTCCTGCTGTAAGTGCTCACACCCCGGCCGGGACCGGGGTCTTGGCCTTGTACTCGCACAGGTCGGCGATGATGCAGTTCCAGCACTGCGGCTTGCGCGCCATGCAGGTGTAGCGGCCGTGCAGTATCAGCCAGTGGTGGGCGTCCAGCAGGAATTCTTTCGGCACGAACTTCATCAGCTTTTCCTCCACGATGTCCACGTTCTTGCCCGGCGCGATGCCGGTGCGGTTGGACACGCGGAAGATGTGCGTGTCCACCGCCATGGCGATCTCGCCGAAGGCCGTGTTGAGCACCACGTTGGCGGTCTTGCGGCCCACGCCCGGCAACTGCACCAGTTCCTCGCGCGTGCGCGGCACTTCGCCGCCGTGCTGATCCACCAGTATCCGGCAGGTGGCCAGCACGTTCTTGGCCTTGGTCTTGTACAGGCCTATGGTCTTGATGTAGTCGGTCAGCTCGTCCAGCCCCAGGTCCAGCATGGCCTGCGGCGTGTTCGCCACCGGATACAAGCGCCGCGTGGCCTTGTTCACGCCCACGTCGGTCGCTTGCGCCGACAGCAGCACGGCAATCAGCAGCTCGAACGGCGTCGTATATTCCAGCTCGGTTTTCGGGGAGGGATTGGCCGCGCGCAGGCGGCTGAAGATTTCGTGGCGCTTAGTGGCGTTCATTAGTGGCGTTCATTCCGGTTTTTCCTTCTTTGCCGCTTCGGCTTTCAGCCGCGCGCGCTCCATCGCCGCGGCGATAATGGCGCGCTTGCGTTCCTTCTCCGCTTCGCCAGCCGCCGTGCCCGGATCCAGCGCTTCCACCGCCTTCATCTTTTCCACGGCCTTGGCCGCCAGCCGCGCGTCGTTCTCTTCGCTTTCGCGGCGCAAACGCATGGCGCGGAAGTCGTGCCGTTCGCGCGCCGCGTCGGCCTCGGCCTGTGGCCAGGCCTGCCAGCCCGTGCTCTCCGTGACCGGGAACATGACGATACAGTCCACCGGGCAGGGGTTCACGCACAGGTCGCAGCCGGTGCACAGCTCCGGCACGATGGTATGCATCTGCTTGGCCGCGCCCACGATGGCGTCCACCGGGCAGGCCTGGATGCACAGCGTGCAGCCTATGCACAGCGCCTCGTCGATATAGGCCACCGCGCGCGGCCGTTCCAGGCCGTTGACCGGGTTGAGCGGGATGACGGGGTAGCCGGTGACGGCCGACAGGCGCGCTATGCCTTCGGCGCCGCCCGGCGGGCACTGGTTGATGCCCGCATTGCCGGCGGCGATCGCTTCGGCGTAGGGGCGGCAGCCGTTATAGCCGCACTTGGTGCACTGCGTTTGCGGCAGGGCGTTTTCAATGCGGTCGGCGAGGGGGAGGGGCGCGGCGTCTGGCACGGCTAAATCGGTGGCGGTTAATATGCCATTATCCGATATCTGCGGGCGGCAGGCTGGAAAAACCTTCCAGCGCGCGGGGAAAATTGCGAATTAGGAATAACAGTTTGCTAGCGGTAACATTTTGTGGGAGCATAGCCGGATGCGGAATAGGGAACCATGCGGGGGGGAAGCGATGAGGCGGGGGCAGCGGTTGCGGCCGGGCGCCGGCTTGCTGGCGGCCGTCCTGCTGGCTTCCGCGCTGGCGTTTTGTCCGCCTGCCCCGGCGGCACCGCCGGCGCCGCTGCGTTTCGCCGCCGAGGACTGGGCGCCCTTTGTCACCAATGCCTTGCCCGGCCAGGGTTTGTCCGCCTCTTTTGTGGACGCGGTGCTGGCGCGCGCCGGCTATACGGCGCGGATCGACTACTTCCCCTGGAAGCGCACCGTGGAAATCGGTCTGCACCATCCGGGCTATGCCGGTTTCCTGGCCGTGTGGCGCACGCCCGAGCGCGAGAAGCTGTGCCATTTTTCCAGTTCCATCGGCAGCACCCGGAATGTGCTGGCTTACCTGAAGGACGCGCCGGTGCAGGCCGCCGCGCTGGCGGACTTGCAGGGGATGCGCATCGGCACCGTGGCGGGTTATTCGAATGGCGAGCAGTTTGACGGCATGGCGCGCGCCGGGCAGTTGCGGGCGGAGGAGGGCGTGAACGACGAGACCAATCTGCGCAAGCTGCTGACCGGGCGCTACCCCGCCATCGTGATCGAGAAGCGGGTGCTGCGCCATTTGCTGGCCAGGGGGCCGTTCAGCAAGGCCGAGCGCGAGCGCGTCGTGTTTTCCGAGCAGCTGTTCAGGGAGCGCTCGGTGCATGTGTGCTTTAAGCGCAATGCGGAGGGGCTGAAGCTGCAGAAGGCTTTCAACGAGGCGGCCAGGGAGTTTGACCTGGGGAACGTCGAGCGCGAGTATTGGCGCCGCATGGGCGACGAGGTGGCGCTGCTGCCGATGCCGTGAGCGCAGGCCAAAAAAATCCCCGGGCGGGCCGGGGATTTGCTGTTATCCGTGTTTGCGGATGAATTCGCTGATCTTGGGGCAGACGATCTCGCGCCAGCGGCGGCCGGAGAAGATGCCGTAGTGGCCGGCGCCCGGCGTGACGAAGTCCTGCTGCATGTCGGCCGGGATGTTGGCGCACAGCTCGTGCGCGGCCTGCGTCTGGCCGGCGCCGGAGATGTCGTCCAGCTCGCCTTCCACGGTGAACAGCGCCACATTGGTGATGTCCTGCGGACGCACCAGCTGGCCGCCCACTTTCCACGTGCCTTGCGGCAGCGAGAAGTCCTGGAACACGGTCTTGATGGTGTCCAGGTAGTACTCGGCCGGCATGTCCAGCACGGCGTTGTATTCGTCGTAGAACTTGCGGTGGCTTTCCGCCGGCTCGTCGTCGCCCGTCACCAGGTGCATATAGAACTCGCGGTGGCTCTGCGCGTGGCGGCCCGGATTCATGGCGATGAAGCCGGCGTGCTGCAGGAAGCCCGGATAGACCTTGCGGCCGAAGCCGGGGTAGTTCGGCGGCACCGAGTAGATCACGGTGTTTTCAAACCATGAGAACTTTTTCTCGGTGGCCAGGTTGTTCACGGCCGTCGGCGATTTGCGCGGGTCGATCGGGCCGCCCATCATGGTCATGGTCTTCGGCAGTTTCGGGTCCTTGGCGGTGGCCATCAGCGCGATGGCGGCCAGCACCGGCACGGTGGGCTGGCAGACCGAAATCACATGCAGGTCCGGGCCCAGGTGGCGGATAAAGTCCTGGACATAGAAAATATAGTCGTCCAGGTGGAACGGTCCGGCCGACAGCGGCACCATGCGGGCGTCGGTCCAGTCGGTGATGTAGACGTCCTGCTCCTGCAGCAGCGCGGACACGGTGTCGCGCAGCAGCGTGGAGTGGTGGCCGGACAGCGGCGCCACCAGCAGCACGGTGGGCTGCTTGAGCGCGCGGATTTCCTTGTCGCTCAGGTCTTTTTTGAAATGGATCAGGCGGCAGAACGGTTTGTTGACCACGACGTGCTCGACGATGCGGGTCTCTTTGCCGTTGACGGTAACGCTATCAATGCCGAACGGCGGTTTTTCGTATTCTTTGCCCAAACGGTACATCAGCTCGTAACCTGCTGCGATCCTCTGCGAAAACGGCGTATGCGCCAGGGGAGAGACGGGGTTGCTGAACAGTTTGGAAGACGCGTCCGCCCATTGCATCAGCGGCGTCAGGAATGTGCGTTGCATTTCGTGCAGTTGGTAAAGCATAAATATTCCTGGGTAATAATCGGGGACTTGGGCGCCCCGGTGGGTGGAATCATGAACCCATTATAGGATATTTGACCATGACGTAAAGCACTTTGCGATGACCATAGGCAAGGCACGCCGGTGCAGCATAACGGCACTGGATATAAAGATAATACGGGAGAAAAAGCAAAAAAAGCAGCGTTTCCGCTGCTTTTCTGTAGGAAGTGTCCGAGGTGTGGTGCTGGGGGCACGCGGCGCGCGGCCCCATTTCACCAGATGGATCAGCGCTTCAGCAGGTGCAACTTGTCCTGGACGTCCTTGAATTGTTCCGCTTCCGGCAGGGCCGCCTTGGTCTTGGTGATGGACGGCCAGTGCGTGAGCTCGGCGTTGATCTTGATGAATTTCACCTGGTCGGCCGGCACGTCTTCCTCGGCGAAAATCGCGTTTACCGGGCATTCCGCCACGCAGACCGCGCAGTCGATGCACTCGTCCGGATCGATAATCAGGAAGTTCGGGCCTTCGCGGAAGCAATCTACCGGGCAAACATCGACGCAGTCGGTGTAACGGCAGCTGATGCAAGATTCGGTAACTACGTGGGTCATGACAGTCCTATCTATGTTGGTCGCACGGCAAAGCACTGTATTTTAAGGTAATTTGCGCGCCGCCACAATTCGCCGCCGGTTTTAGCTTAGATACTATGCGCATAAGCAAATGCGGATGGGGCGGCGAATGGGGCGCGCAAGCGGCCGCTTTTTCACGCGCCGTTGCGCGCGGCGTAGCCTTGGCACCAGCGCGCCAGCTCGGCGCGCTCCTGGTCCAGCGCGTCTTCCAGCTCGAAGTACTGGGCGTTGTTCATGGTGCCGCAGCAGGCGCGCCTGTCCTGCGGCGCGCCGGGCAGGTCTTCCACGGCGGGCGCCAGTTCGGCCGTTTCGCCGTTGGCCTGCTGCGCGCCGGCCCCTTCCTCCTCGAGCGCATGGGCGGGCGCGATCACCACTTCGCGCACGCTGAAGCGGTCGCGGATGAAGCCGGCGTACTCGGCCGGCTTGCCGTCCTCGGCCACGATGCGCAGCATCTGGTTCACCACGTGGGCGTAGGTGGCCTTGTGGTCGGGCGCGGCCATCAGCGAGCGCAGCACGAGGCCGCACAGGTATTCGCCCACCCGGTGCAGCAGGGCGGCGTCGTCCTCCAGGCCGGGGTGGCGCTCGTGCGCGAACATGTCGGCCAGGATGTCGTAGATGGCGCCGGTGAACACCTGCGAAATGGCGTGCACCTCGTTGCCGGCCTCGGACAGCTTGAGGTCGTTGTCCGCGTTGCGCAGGCCGTTGGGCCGGCCGAGCGCCAGGCCGAACTGTTCGGCCATGTCGGCCAGGAAGGTCTTGTCGTGCAGGTCGGCCTTGGTCTGGGCGATGACGGCCTCGGTCTGGTCGAGCTGGGACAGGGTCAGGAAGATGGCGGTCAGGTCGCCGAAGGATTCGTGCAGGCCGCCGGTCTGTGGCGGGTTGTTGCTCAGCAGCCAGCGCGGCTTCAGGCCGTCCAGCACCGCGTGTCCGGTTTCGTGCGCCACGATGTCGAAGGAGCGGCAGGTGTACATGCGCTCGCTCGCGCCGCTGGGCACGAAGTCGCCGAACTTCAGGGCGCGCTCGTCGCGGCTGTAGTAGGCGTTCATCACGTCCGGCAGGCCGTGCGGGAAGACCTGCAGCGGATTGGTGTTGCTGGCGCTGTTCCACTGCCAGGGCAGCGGCGCGGCGGCGCCGCCGGTGGCCAGCGCGCGCTGGTACATGGTCAGCGTCTGGCGCACCACGGCGAAGGTGTGCACGGCGTCGAACTGGTCGGTGTTGGGCTGCATGATGAAGTCGCCGAATGTGTTGGGGCTGACCGAGGGGATGCCCGGCGCGCCGCTGGCGATGCGGGCGTCGCGCGGGCCTTCCAGGATCACGCCGGGCAGGAAGGTCTTGCGCGTGCCCATTTCGGTCACCGACGGGTCCTGCTTCCAGATCAGCACGCGCGAACCGGCCGGGAAGGCCGGCGCGGCCTGGCCGTTGGTGTTGCGGCAAGGCCGCCCCGGCTGCAAGGTGGCCTGCGCGGCCTTGCGGTGCACGCGGTACGGCGCGGACGGGGTCGGCACATAGCCGACCGGCAGGCGGTTGGGCTGGGTCAGCACAGTTTCTATGACGTCGGATTCCATAATCTTCTCCAGTTCGAAAGAGCGGCGGCCGGATGCGCGCCGATTACAGAGTGTGGCCCGGCGCGGGCTGCGGCCATTTGCGTTTGCGCAAACGGCGCTGTCGTACAATGCCGCTAGCACAGGCATACAGGAGACAGCGTGGCACCCGGCACTATCGACATCATTGGCGCGGCCCTGTTCGCGGTCGCCATTGCGCATACTTTTTCCACCAAGCTGTTCGAGCGGCTGGCGCACGCCCGCCCGGCGCACGCCGGACTGTGGCATTTGCTGGGCGAGGTGGAGGTGGTGTTCGGCTTCTGGGCGCTGGTGCTGGTGCTGTGCATGTTCGCGCTGCAGGGACGGGACGGCGCCATCGCCTATCTGGACGGGCGCAACTTCACCGAGCCGCTATTCGTGTTCGTCATCATGGTGATCGCCGCCACCCGGCCTATCCTGCAGACCACGGCCGCCGGCGTGGGCCTGCTGGCGCGCGCGCTGCCGCTGCCGGGCAGCATGGGGCCGTATATCGTGATCCTGGCCGTGGTGCCGCTGCTGGGCTCCTTCATCACCGAGCCGGCCGCCATGACGCTGGGCGCGCTGATACTGGCGCGCCGCATTTTCGCCGCCGGCATTTCGCCGCGCCTGCAGTACGCCACGCTGGGCGTCCTGTTCGTCAACGTCTCGATAGGCGGCACGCTCACGCCCTTCGCCGCGCCGCCGGTGCTGATGGTGGCGGCCAAATGGAACTGGGACACGGCGTTCATGCTCAGCCACATCGGCTGGAAGGCGGCCGCCGCCGTGTTTTTCAATGCGGTGGCCGCCGCGCTGCTGTTTGCGCGCGAGCTGCGCCGGCTGGACGACCCCAGCGACGGCATCGGTCCGGGCGAAGTCAAGGAGGCGCCGGTGCCGGCGGCGCTGGTGCTGGTGCACCTGCTGTTCCTGGCTGGCGTGGTGGTGTTTTCGCACCACAGCGCGGTGTTCATGGGCCTGTTCCTGTTCTTCCTCGGCGTGGCGCACGCCTACGAGCGGCACCAGGACAGGCTGATGCTGCGCGAGGGCCTGATGGTGGCCTTCTTCCTGGCCGGGCTGGTGGTGCTGGGCGGACAGCAGCAGTGGTGGCTGCAGGGCGCGTTGATGAGCATGAGCAGCAGCGCGGTCTACTACGGCGCCACCGCGCTGACGGCCGTCACCGACAACGCCGCGCTGACCTACCTGGGCTCGCTGGTGGAAGGCCTGAGCGATGACTTCAAGTACGCGCTGGTGACTGGCGCCGTGACCGGCGGCGGCCTGACGGTGATCGCCAACGCGCCCAATCCGGCCGGCATGGCGCTGCTCAAGCGCTACTTCGGCGACGGCTGCGTCAGCCCGCTGGGCCTGCTGCTCGGCGCCCTGCCGCCGACGGTCGTGGCCATACTGGCGTTCCGCCTGCTGTAAAATGGCGCCCGCCCCAGATCAAGGAGAGAATATTCGTGGCAGACATCAATATCGTTCAGGAACACAGCCTGACGCCAAAAAAAGCCCGCGACGCGGCGCAGAAGGTCGCTGAGAAGCTGGCCGAGGAGTTCGACCTGGCATACGAGTGGGACGGCGACGTGCTGCGCTTCGAGCGCAGCGGCGTGAACGGCACGCTCACGCTGACCAAGCACAAGGCCGAGATGTTCATCAAGCTGGGCTTTTTGTTCGGCGCCTTCGCGCCTGTCATCCAGAGCAAGGCGGCCGAGAAGATGGCCAAGATTTTCGGCGCGGCCTGATGCGCCGCCGGTTGTAAGAAAGCCCGCTGCTGCGGGCTTTTGTTTTATGCGGCCTTCAGTTCTTCGATCAGGTCGATGTACTGCTGTTTGGCCTCGTCCTGGGCGGTGCCTTTCAGGTTGGCCCAGGCGTCGTATTTGGCGCGGCCCACCATGTCGGTGAAGCCTGGACGCGAACCTTCCACGTCGCCGGCCGAGCCTTGCTTGAACAGCGCATAGATCTTCAGCAGGGTCATATTGTCCGGACGCTCCGGAAGGTTTTTGGAATCGGCCATCGCCTGATCGAATTGTTCTTGCAGACTCATAAACTCTCCTAGAGTAATATCACTAAAGTAACTTTGCGCACGTCCGTGCCGAAGCCACATAATACAAAACTTATGCTGTGCTGGCGCGTTCGGCCTGAAACTATAGAGGAGAAACTCAAATATGCTGTCACAAGCCTTGTCGGCGCTTGGCCGCAGAAAAATGTCCACCGTGGATACGGCCTGGCTGCGCATGGACTCGGAAGGCAACCAGATGATGATAGTCGGCGTGGCCATGATGGCCGAGGCTATCGGCGTTGACGGGCTGAAAGAGGCCCTGCAGTCGCGCTTCCTGGCCTACCGCCGCTTCCGCAGCCGCGTGGTGACGGACCTGGCCGGCTCCTGGTGGGAGGAGGACGAGGTGGACCTGGACGACCACGTGGTCCACACCCGCCTGGACGACCAGGGCGGCGCCTGCAACAAGGCGGCGCTGCAGCGCATGGTGGGCCTGCTGTCGCAGCAGCCGCTGGACCCGGCGCGCCCGCTGTGGCAGATGCACCTGGTGGACAACTGCATCGGCGAGGACGGCAAGGTGCGCCAGGCGCTGATCGTGCGCATCCACCACTGCATCGCCGACGGCATTGCGCTGGTGGGCGTGTTCATGTCCATGTTCGGCCAGCACCCGGACGAGCAGCCCGCCAGGCCGGCCGCCGCCGCCGTGGCCGAGGCCGAAGCCAATCCCTGGGAGCAGATCCTCAACCCCATCACCGCCGCCGGCGTGAAGACCATAGACCTGTCCTCGTCGGTGCTGCTCAAGTCCATGAGCATGTGGGCCGACCTGGACAAAGTGGCCGGGCGCGTGGCCGCCGTCGGCCAGACCGCCGCCCAGCTCACCACGGACGCGGTCAAGCTCACCACCATGGCCGACGACAGCGCCACCCGCCTGAAGGGCAAGCCGAACGGCAAGAAGCATGTGTCCTGGAGCGAGCCGCTGCCGCTGGACGAGATCAAGGCGGTCAGCAAGGCCTACGGCTGCTCGGTGAACGACGTGCTGATGGCCAGCGTGGCCGGCGCCATCCGCGCCTACCTGAAGGACTGCGGCGACGAGGTGGCGGACGATTGCGAGGTGCGCGTGATGGTGCCGGTCAACCTGCGCAAGGCCAGCCGCCAGCAGCGCCTGGGCAACGCCTTCGGCCTGGTGCCGCTGGTGCTGCCGGTGGGCGTGGCCGATCCGGTGGCGCGGCTGATGGAGGTGCGGCGCCGCATGACGGAGCTCAAGGGCAGCTACACGGCGCTGGTGGCCATGTCGGTGCTGGGCGTGCTGGGCGCCTCGCCCAAGCAGGTGCAGAACGAAATCCAGAACTTCTTCGCGCGCAAGGCCACCGCCGTCATGAGCAATGTGCCGGGGCCCCAAAGCCCGCTCTACCTGGCCGGCAGCCGCCTGGACCAGATCATGTTCTGGGTGCCGCAGTCGGGCGATATCGGGGTGGGCGTCTCGATTTTGTCCTACAACGGCGGGGTGCAGTTCGGCATCGTGACCGACGACGCGCTGGTGAAAGACCCGGACAACATCATCCGCCGCTTCGCGCCGGAGTTCGAAAAACTGGTGCTGCTGGCGCTGATGGACGGCTGCGCATAAAAAAATGGCCGGGCTTAAAGCCCGGCCGGCAACCCAATCACCGAAATGATTATTTCTTCTTGGCTGGGTTCACTGCCGCTTTCAGGGTCGCGCCAGCGGAGAATTTCGGAGTTTTGGACGCGGCGATCTTGATCGCTTCGCCGGTTGCAGGATTGCGGCCTTTGCGTGCTGCACGCTTGGCGACGGAGAAGGTGCCGAAGCCGGTGATGCCGACCGTGTCGCCCTTTTTCAGACGCTCGGTAACGATGGCAATCAGAGTGTTCACTGCGTCGTTGGCCGCTGCGCCCGACATTTCGGTACGCTTAGCAAATTCTGCAATCAGTTCGCCTTTTTTCATTACTACCTCCTTGGTTAATAGAGCGCGCAGATTAGCACATAATTATTGCCTGGAGTAAGAATCTGCTGACAGAATTTTCCAAAGTAAGCCATACGGGCGTTGGCCTGCGTCGATTTTGCGTCACGCCAGCTACCCCTGCCGCGCCTGTGGGGGTATGATCGGAACTAGCGAGGAACCGTATCATGAGCTTTTCGGACGACATCCTGATGGCATACGCCGACGGCGAACTGGACCAGGCAACCCGGCGCGCCGTGGAGGCGGCCGCGCTGCGCGACGCCGTGCTGGCGCAGCGCCTGGCCCGTTTCCAGACGGCCCGGCAGCGCCTGGCCGCGCCGCGCCGGGGCGCCACCGTGGTGCAGCTGGCGGCTGTGCGCGCCACCCGCGCCGCCACCCAGCAGGCCGCGCGCAAGGCGCGCAAGGGCTGGCGCTGGTCGTGGCTGGAATGGGGCGCGCTGGCGGCGGTGCTGGCGCTGGGGGTAGGGCTGGGCAAGTTCGGCCTGGCCGACTGGCAGCCGGACCCGCAGGCGCCGCCCAGCGTTGCCTGGCGCGACGGAACGCTGCTGGCGCAGGGCAGGCTGGCGCTGGCGCTGGACCAGGCGCCGTCCGGCGCGGGCGGCGTGTACGGCGGCACGGTGCGCATCGTGGGCAGCTATGTGGCGGTGGACGGCGGATATTGCCGCAGCTTTACGGCCAATGGCGGCGCGGGCGCGCAGGGACTGGCGGGGCTGGCGTGCAAGGGAGCGGGGGGATGGCGGCTGCCGGTGCTGGTGCAGTATCCGGCGGCGGCGGACAAGCCTGCCCGCGCCGAACTGCCGGCGGCGGTGCAGGCCGTGGTGGAACAGCGCAGCAACGGCGCCACGCTGGACGCGGCGGCCGAGCGGGACGCCATGCAGAACGCCTGGCTGCGCTGATAAAGCCCGGGGCTTAAACGCCCAGCAGTTCCACTTCAAAGATCAGGGTGGCGTTCGGCGGGATCACGCCGCCGGCGCCGCGCGAGCCGTAGCCCAGGTCGGCCGGGATGGTCAGCACGCGGGTGCCGCCGATTTTCATGCCTTGCACGCCTTCGTCCCAGCCGCGGATGACCATGCCGGCGCCCAGGGCGAATTCGAACGGGTCGTTGCGGTCCTTGCTGGAATCGAACTTCGAACCCTTGCTGCCGTCGTCGTTGCGCAGCCAGCCGGTGTAGTGAACGGTAACGTTCTGGCCTGCTTTGGCTTCGGCGCCTTCGCCTACGGTGACGTCGTCGTACTGCAGGCCGGATGGGGTGGTGATAGTGGACATAATGTTCCTTTTCTTGGTTAGCTTAGTCATTTATTGTAGTCGGTGCCGCGCTTCGGCGCTATTCCCCACCATTATTGTCGCCATTTGCGCCTCACTTGAGGCGGTTTGCACTTAGAATAGGGTTTTGCTATTCAGAAGCGATTCACGTCATGTTCCGCAGTCTCCGCCGCATCGTATTTTCCAGTGTCTGCCTGGTTTCCGCCTTCAGTTCGGCGCAAGCGAACGTGGTAGTCGTGCTCAATTCGCGCGACGCCACCGTCCAGCTGCTGGACCAGGCCAGCTACAAGACCCTGTCCACCTTCCCCGTCGGCAAGGAGCCGCACCACCTGATGGCCACGCCGGACAACAAGTCCCTGATCGTGGCCAGCTCGGTGGGCAATGAGCTGGTGTTTCTTGATCCCAAGACCGGCCAGGCCCAGCGCACCATCAAGGACATCCTCGACCCTTACCAGATCGGCTTCTCGCCGGACCAGAAGTGGTTCGTGGTGACCTCGCTGCGTTTGGACCGCATCGACATCTACAAGTTCGACGGCAAGAATTTCACGCTGTCCAAGCGCCTGCCGCTGGCCAAGCTGCCCAGCCATATCGCGTTCGACGCGGCCAGCACCATGGCCTTCATCACCCAGCAGGGCAGCGACCAGGTTAGCTGCATCGACCTGAAAACCCAGCAGATCAAGTGGACGCTGCCGGTAGGCAAGCTGCCGGCCGGCATTTCGATGACGCCGGACGACAAGCATTTGCTGGTTGGCATCATGGGCAGCGACTACGTGGAAGTGATCGACTGGCGCACCCAGAAGACGGTCAAGAAGATCAAGGCCGGCAACGGCACGCACAACTTCCGCGCGCTGGGCGACGGCCGCCTGACCTATGTGTCCAACCGCGTGTCGAACACCATCAACATCATCGACCAGAAGACGCTGGAAAACGTGGGCACCATCAATGTGCCGGGCGGCCCGGACTGCATGGAGATCACCGACGACAAGAAAACCATGTGGGTCACGCTGCGCTGGATTAAGAAAGTGGCCGTGGTGGACCTGGCGACCCGCAAGGTGGTCAAGCTGATCCCGGTCGGCCGCTCGCCGCATGGCGTGTTCTTCGCCAATTCCTCGCCGCGCGTCTGATCCTGCCATGAGCGGCCTGCTGCTACCGGGCGGCGCTGCCGCCCTCATCGTCTACCTGATCGCGCCCACGGCCGCCAGCGCGGCGGCCGCGTGCCAGGGCACCATTTACCTCACTTTCGACACCGGCAGCCAGTCCCAGGCCGAGCTGATCGCGCAGACACTGAACCGGCACCAGATCAAGGCCACCTTCTTCCTCGCCAACGAGAAGACGGTGCGCGGCGACTATTCGCTGGACCCGTCCTGGGCGCCGTTCTGGAAGGCGCGCGTGGCCGAAGGCCATGCCTTCGGCTCGCACACCTTCGACCACGTCTACTGGCTCAAGGACGGCGCGGACGGCAAGCTGCAGGTCAAGCCGCAGTTCGGCGCCGGCGCCGGCAAGGCGCAAAGCTGGAGCCCGGCCCAGTACTGCGAGGAGATCAAGCGCGTCGACAGCCGCTTCCGGCAGCTCACCGGCAGCCATCTCGACCCCATCTGGCGCGCGCCCGGCGGCAAGGTGTCGCCGCGCAGCCTGGCGGCCGCGCAGGCCTGCGGCTACGCGCACGTGGGCTGGGCCAAGGCCGGCTTCTCGGGCGACGAGCTGTCCAGCGCGGCCTGGCCGAACGCGGCCCTGCTGCAGAAATCCCTGGGCGAACTGCGCGGCGGCGACATCTTCATGGCCCACATGGGCATCTGGTCGCGCAAGGACCCGTGGGCGCCGGCCAACCTGGAGCCGTTGATCGCCGGACTGAAACAAAAGGGCTTTTGCTTCGCCACGCTGCGCGAGCACCCTGACTATGTCTCCCAATTCAAGCGTACTGTAAAACCATGATGCAACTGCTAAGCGACTGGCTGGGCATGGCCCAGGGCTGGTTGTTCGAAACCGTGATCCAGCCCTTCCTGTTCTATGCCGGCCTGGGCGACATCACCGAGGAAGCCTTTGAGGGCACGGAATGGCTGCTGATCGGCCTGGCCGAGATGGTGCTGCTGTTCCTGGTGCTGCGGCCCATGGAGGCGCTGATCCCGGTGCACAAATTCACCGACCCGCGCGCGCGCTGGAACGACTTCATCTACACCGCGCTGCACCGCCTGGGCCTGTTCACGGTGGTGATCTTCTTCACGCTGGACCCGCTGCTGGACCACCTGAACGCCCTGCTGCGGCTGGAGGACGTGCATCCCTTCAACCTGGAGAGCCTGTTCCCCGGCATGGGGCCGCTGGGCAGCTTCGTGCTGTATCTGCTGCTGCTGGACTTCGTCGATTACTGGTACCACCGCGCCTCGCACCAGTTCAACTGGTGGTGGGGCCTGCACAGCCTGCACCACAGCCAGATGAATATGAACCTGTGGAGCGACGACCGCAACCATGTGCTGGACGACCTGCTGCGCGACATCGTCATGGCCCTGGTGGCCATCGGCGTGGGCGTGCCGCCGGCGCAGTACGTGCTGCTGGTGTCGCTGTCGCGCATGGTGCAAAGCCTGCAGCACGCCAATGTGCGCATCCATTTCGGCGCCATCGGTGAGCGCCTGCTGGTGTCGCCGCGCTTCCACCGCATGCACCACGCCATCGGCGTGGGCCACGAGTCGAAAGGCAAGGGCACGCTGGGCGGCTGCAATTTCGCGGTGCTGTTCCCGGTCTGGGACATGCTGTTCCGCACCGCCAATTTCACGCCCGAGTTCGTGCAGACCGGCATCCGCGACCAGCTGCCGCGCACCGCGCCGGACGGCAGCGTGGCGCCGGGCCGCGAGTACGGGCGCGGCTTCTGGCAGCAGCAGTGGCTGGGCCTCAAGCGCATGGTGCACAACTTCGGCAAGGAGCCAACTGAATGAAGGTTGAACAATGAAGGCGGTACTGAACGCCTACGGGCGCGCGCTGCTGTCCCAGCTGCACGGCAAGATGCTGATGCTGAGCATCGTGCCCTTCCTGCTGTCGGTGGCGCTGTGGGCCGTGCTGCTGTACTTCTGCCTGCAGCCCATGGTGGACTATCTGCATGCGGCCTTTGTCGAGCACGAACTGTTCGACGCCAGCGGCAGCTGGCTCAACGCGATCGGGCTGGGCGTGCTCAAGACCGTGGTGCCGCCGCTGATCGCCATGCTCACGCTGCTGCCGCTGATGATACTGACGGCGCTGATCTTTATCGGCGTGGCCGCCATGCCCTTCGTGGTGCGCCACGTGGGCGGGCGCCACTATCCGCAGCTGGAGAAAAAGCGCGGCGGCAGCATCGCCGGCAGCGTGGCCGCCGCGCTGGGCGGCTTCGCCATCTTCGTGCTCGTGTGGTTCCTGGCGCTGCCGCTGTATCTGTTCCCGCCGGCCGCGCTGCTGGTGCAGGTGCTGCTGTGGGGCTGGCTGACGCAGCGCGTGATGAGCTACGACGCGCTGGCCGACTACGCCAGCGAGGACGAACGCGCCGAACTGCGCCGCGCGCACCGCTGGCCGCTGATGGCGATCGGCGTGGTGTCCGGCGTGGCCGGCGCCATTCCGGGCATGGTGTGGGTGGGCGGCGCCACCATCGCCGTGGTGTTCTTCCCCTTCCTGGCGGCCGCCTCGATCTGGCTGTACGTGCTGATTTTTATCTTCACCGGCCTGTGGTTTGAGTATTATTGTCTGGAGGCGCTGCAGCAGCAGCGCGCACGCACACCAACAGAATAGGGCAGGGCTATGGCTATCGGACTTATCATCATCGGCGACGAGATCCTGTCGGGCAAACGCGTCGACCAGCACTTCCCCAAAGTGGTGCAGCTGCTGGCCGCGCGCGGCTTGCAGCTGGGCTGGGCCGAGTACCTGGGCGACGATCCGGTGCGCATCACGGCCGCGCTCAAGCGCAGCTTCGCCAGCGGCGACATCGTGTTCTCCTGCGGCGGCATAGGCGCCACGCCGGACGACCACACGCGCCAGGCCGCGGCCGACGCGCTGGGCCTGCCGCTGGTGCTGCATGAACAGGGCAAACACAACATCCAGCAGCGCATCCTGCAGATGGGCCGCGAGGCGGGCCAGGCGGTGGACCTGGAGTCGGCGGAAAACCTGCACCGCCTGAAGATGGCGGAGTTCGCCGAAGGCGCCGCGCTGATTCCCAACCCCTACAACAACGTGGCCGGCTTTGCGCTGGGCACGCACTACTTCGTGCCCGGCTTTCCGGTCATGGCCTGGCCCATGATTGAATGGGTGCTCGACACCCATTACGCCGACCTGTTCAACCGCGAGCCGCGCGCCGAGCACGGCGTGCTGGTGTACGAGGCGGCCGAGTCGGCGCTGACGCCGCTGATGGTGGCGCTGGAAGCGCAGTACCCGCGCATCAAGGTGTTCAGCCTGCCCAGCGTGGGCGACGCCAACACGCGCCGCCATATCGAGCTGGGCGTGAAAGGCGAGCCGGGCCAGGCGGCTGCGGCCTATGCGCATATGTGCGCGGAGCTCGACAGCCTGAAGGTGGAGTACGCGCGGCTGTAGGACGTCCGATGACGGCTCAGCCGTATGCGTTGTTTTTTTGCGAAAAAGACTGGGTGCAGATCAAATAATCGGCGTAGCGGCCTGTGCGTGCGGGTCCGATGTGGTGCAATGGATAGCAAGAGCAGTACCACTGATACAGCACCGGTTTAAGTAATATCATGTCAAGCAACCCAAGCAATCGACGTTTCCGCAGGCCCCTTATTGTTGCGCGCGCAGTGCGTAAATTGCGTGCAGGCGCAGCGGTATTCGGCATCCGCCGCAACCGTCTGCGCGTGGTGCCGCCACCGCAAACCGCCGTGCTGCTGCATGCGCAGGCGGCCGAACCGGAAGCGTCCGAGCCCGGCAAGCCCAAGAGCAAGCGCTCGCGCAACGCCTTCATCCTGTTGCTGCTGGTGCTGCTGTCGCTGGCCATCTGGTGGATGCTGCAGGAAATGCGCACCTCGTCCATGCAGGCCAAGTTCTTCTCCGAACTGGCGGGCAAGATCAGCTACAAGGTCGAACCCGGCCCGAGCAAAGCCATCCGCTACCCGCACGACAGCCCTTACGACGAGCGCCTGGGCTACGCCAACCTGCCTGACTACCTGGGCAAGCTGAAAGCGCGCGACTACGAAGTGGCGGCGCAGGCGCGCTTCTCGCCCAAGATGGTGGAGCTGGCCGACATGGGCATCTTCGCCACCTACCGCGAGAAAACCCGCACCGGCCTGAACATCGTGGACTGCCGCGCCGAGCCGCTGTTCACCGCCAGCTATCCCGAGCGCATCTATCCCGGATTCAAGGAGACGCCGACCGCGCTGGTGCAAAGCCTGCTGTTCATCGAGAACCGCGAGCTGCTGGACAACACCTATCCGAAGCGCAATCCGGCCGTGGAGTGGGACCGCCTGAGCAAGGCGGTGCTGGAGAAATCGGTCAGCGCCGTGGCGGGCGGCCACCGCGCCGCCGGCGGCAGCACGCTGGCCACGCAGATTGAGAAATACCGCCACTCGCCGGAAGGCCGCACCGGCTCGATGAAGGACAAGCTGCAGCAGATGATCTCGGCCACCTTGCGCGCCTACCAGTACGGTCCGGACACCAGCGGCGTGCGGCGCCAGATCGTGGTGGACTACCTGAACACGGTGCCGCTGTCGGCCAAGCCGGGCTACGGCGAAGTGAACGGCATCGGCGACGGCATGTGGGTCTGGTATGGGCGCGACTTCAAGGAGGTCAACCGCCTGCTGGGCGGCAAGATGGACCAGCCGGGCAGCGCGCTGGCCTTCAAGGAGGCCCTCAGCCTGCTGATCGCGCAGCGCCGCCCCAGCTACTACCTGGGCGCCGGCGACGCCGACCTGGAAACGCTGGCCAACAGCCATCTGCGCGTGCTGGCGCAGGCCGGCATCATCACCCCCGAGCTGCGCGACGCGGCGCTGAAAGAGCGCCTGCATCCGGCCGCCGGCAACGGCCTGGCGGCGGCGCCGGACATGTCCTTCGTCGAGCGCAAAGCCTCCAACTCGGTGCGCAACCACCTGGCCAATCTGCTGGGCGACAACCGCATGTACAACCTGGACCGGCTGGACCTGAACGTGGTCAGCACGCTGGACGCGCAAGCGCAGCGCAAGGTCACGCAGGTGCTGCGCGACCTGCGCGACCCCGAAATGGCCAAGGCGGCGGGCCTGACCGGCAAAGGCATGCTGGGCAACGGCGACCCGGCCAATGTGGTGTACAGCTTCACCTTGCTGGAAAAAGGCGAGGGCGCCAACTTCCTGCGCCTGCAGACCGACAATTTCGACCAGCCGCTGGACATCAACGAAGGCGCCAAGCTGGACCTGGGCTCCACCGCCAAGCTGCGCACGCTGGTGACCTACCTGGACATCGTGGACCAGCTGCACAAGCGCTACAAGGACATGGGCCCGGACGAGCTGCGCAAGCAGGTGCTGGCGCCGCAGGACCGCCTGAGCCAGTGGGCCGTGGCCTATCTGCTGGAACATCCGTCGGACAAGCGCGGCCTGACCGACATGCTGGCCGACGCCATGGAGCGCAAATACTCCGGCAATCCGGGCGAAGGCTTCTTCACCGGCGGCGGCGTGCACACCTTCGGCAACTTCTCGAAAGAGGACGACAGCCGCATCCTGACCGTGCGCGAAGCGCTGCGCCGCTCCACCAACCTGGTGTTCGTGCGCCTGATGCGCGACGTGGTGAAGTACTACATGTTCCAGGCGCCCGGGTCCTCCGCCTCGCTGCTGGCCGACGCCGACGACCCGCGCCGCGCCGACTACCTGGCGCGCTTCGCCGACAAGGAAGGCAAGGAATTCCTGTACCGCTTCTATTCCAAGTACCGCGGCAAGCCGAAGGCGGAGCTGGACAAGATACTGGTGGCCAGCATCCGTCCCACGCCGGTGCGCCTGGCCAATATCCACCGCACCCTGTTCCCGAACGCCACAGTGGAGCAGTTCAGCACCTTCCTGAACGACAACCTGCCGTCGCAGAACGAGATCCAGGACGACCGCGCCGCCAAGATGTACGAGCAGTACGCGATGGACAAGTGGTCGCTGGCGGACCGCGGCTACCTGGCCAATGTGCATCCGCTGGAGCTGTGGCTGGTGGCCTATTTGCGCAACAACGAAGGCGCCACCATGGCGCAGGCCGTGGCGGCCAGCGAGAAGGAACGGCAGGAGGTCTACCAGTGGCTGTTCAAGACCCACCGCAAGCACGCTCAGGACAAGCGCATCGCCGGCCTGGTGGAGATGGAAAGCTTCATGGCCATCCACCGCCAATGGAAGAAGATGGGCTACCCCTTCGAGTCGCTGGTGCCTTCCTACGCCACCACGCTGGGCGCCTCGGCCGACCGGCCTTCCGCGCTGGCCGAGATGATGGGCATTATCATCAACGGCGGCGTGCGCCAGAGCAGCCAGCGCATCACCTCGCTGCACTTCGCGTCGGGCACGCCGTATGAAACGCTGCTCAAGCGCGGCAAGCCCACCAGCAACGAACAGATCCTGTCGCCGGAAGTGGCGCGCGCGGCGGCGGACGCGATCCGCGAAGTGGTGTCGGACGGCACGGCCAAGCGCGTCAAGGCCGCGTTCGTGAAAAGCGACGGCAGCATTATTCCGGTGGGCGGCAAGACCGGCACCGGCGACCAGCGCTTCGACGTGTACGGCGGCGGCGGACGGCTGATCGAGTCGCGCTTCGTGAACCGCTCGGCCACCTTTGTGTTCAATATCGGCGAGCGCTTCTTCGGCAGCATGACGGCCTATGTGCACGGGCCGGAATCGAAGAACTACGACTTCACCAGCGCGCTGCCGGTGCAGCTGCTGGTGGTGCTGGCGCCCAGCCTGATGCCGCTGATCGAACCCAATGCCGTGCCCAAGGCCGGCGTGGTGGCGGCTTCGCTGAACACCGGCGCGGCGGGCGCCAAGCCCACCCTGGCGCCTGCCGTGGGCGGCGCCACGCCGCCGCTGCGCGCCTGCGGCGGCTGATGCCAGGGCGCGCCGGCCCAGGCCGCGCGCGCCCCTTGCATGTTTGCTCATTTGTTGGCATGGTGTAGCCCCATGAAACCCATGCGCCACCACATGACCAAGATCCTCAAGTTCTCGCGCTTTTCGGTGCGGGACCTGATCGTCACCGCCGGTCCCACCATCCTCGCCATCGCCGCCGCCTGCGTGCTGGCCTACGTGCTGGTGGACCCCGCGCCGCCGCGCGTGGTGACGCTCTCCACCGGCCAGGAAAACGGCGCCTACGAGGCCTTCGGCAAAAAATACGCCGACCTGCTGGGCAAGCACGGCATCAAGGTGGTGCTCAAGCCGTCCACCGGCTCCTACGAAAACCTGCAGCGCCTGGCCGGCGGCGAGGCCGACATCGCCTTCCTGCAAAGCGGCACCACCAGCCAGGACGAGGCCGAGCGCAAAGGCCTGATCTCGCTGGGCAGCCTGTTCACCGAGCCGCTCTGGCTGTTCCTGCGCGAGGACGTCAAGGTCAAGGACCTGACGCAGCTGAAAGGCTTGCGCATCAACTTCGGCCCCGAGGGCAGCGGCGCGCCGCGCCTGTTCAAGCAGGTGCTCGAGGCCAACGGCCTGGAGCCGTCCGAGCTGAAAGTGAGCTCGCTGGCCAACACGCCCGCCACCGTGGAGCTGCTGGAAAAACGCATCGACGGCCTGGTGTTCAGCTCCGCGCCGGACGCGCCGCTGATCCAGATGCTGCTGATCACGCCCGGCATCAAGCTGTTCGACTTCACCCAGGCCGAGGCCTACACGCGCCGCCTGCCTTTCCTGACCCACGTGGTGCTGCCGCGCGGGATCGTGGACCTGGGCCGCGACCTGCCGGCCAAGGACTACCACCTGATCGCCCCCACCGCCACGCTGGTGGCGCGCGAGGACCTGCATCCCGCGCTGGTGGACCTGCTGGTGCAGGCGGCCAGCACCATCCACAGCGGCGCCGGCTGGTTCCAGCAGCAGGGTCAGTTCCCGTCGCCCAAGTACAGCGAGATCCCGGTGGCGCACGAGGCGGCCAAGTTCTACAAGGACGGCCCGCCTTTCCTGCAGCGCTACATGAGCTTCTGGCTGGCCAATTTCTTTGACCGCATGTGGGTGGTGGTGGTGGCGCTGGGCGCGCTGATACTGCCGCTGTCCAAAGTGGTGCCGCCGCTGTACGTGTGGCGCATCCGCTCGCGCGTGTTCCGCTGGTATGGCCAGCTGCGCACGGTGGAGCAGGCGCTGGCCGCCGCGCCGCCGGACCAGCGCGCCAAGGTCCACGCCGAGCAGCTCGAGCGCCTGAACGAGATCGAGGAAAAGGTGAACCAGATCTCGATACCGCTGTCCTTCGCCGACGACCTGTACGGCCTGCGCAGCCATATCAACCTGGTGCGGCAGCGCATCCTGGGGGCGCACGCGGAGGACGTACTGCCTGCATGATCGGTACGTAATATTACTTAATTGTTACAGCGGCGCGACACAGTGCTTGCATTTGTTTTGACTTTACTTTTTTGGCAAGGCGATACTAAGTAAAGCAAAAAAAATTCAACCACCTTAGGAGTTGCAATGCAGAGAAATCAAGTACTCGCAGTCGCCATCGCTTCGCTGTTCGCCTCCGGCCACGCCGCCGCGCAATCCGCACCAGCATCCTCCTCCCCGGCAGCAGACAACTCGGCCACCGTGGTCGTCACCGGCACCCGCGTGGCGAACCGCACCGCGCTCGACACCGCCTCGCCGGTCGACATCATCAGCGCCGACACCATCAAGAACACCGGCGTGGCCGAAATCGCCCAGGCGCTGTCGGTGGCGCTGCCGTCGCTGAACTTCCCTCGCCCCGGCCTGGCCGACGGCACCGACACCGTGCGTCCCGCCACGCTGCGCGGCCTGGCCCCGGACCAGACGCTGGTGCTGGTGAACTCCAAGCGCCGCCACACGTCCTCGCTGGTGAACCTGAACGGCACCATCGGACGCGGCTCCTCCTCGGTGGACATGAACACCATCCCGGTGGCCATGCTCAAGAATATTGAAGTGCTGCGCGACGGCGCCTCCGCCCAATACGGCTCGGACGCGATCGCCGGCGTGGTCAACCTGCGCCTGCGCACCGACAAGACCGGCGGCGAATTCACCGCCAGCTACGGCCAGCGCCGCACCGACTACGACTTCATCGCCGGCGCGCTGCCCACCGGCGCCACGTGGGGCACCGAGACCTCGCGCAAGCGCAACGACGGCGGCACCGCCACCGTCAGCGGCTGGAAAGGCTTCGAGCTGGGCGACAGCGGCTACCTGACCGTCGCCGCCGAATACAAGGACCAGGAGCACACCGAGCGCAGCGGCTACGACGTGCGCCAGCAATACCCGCTGGTGAACGGCGCCTTCGACCCGCGCGAGAAAACCATCAACCGCTTCAACGCCTGGTACGGCGAGCCTGAAATGAAGCAGTCCACCATCTTCGCCAACGCAGGCTACGCGCTGGAAGGCGGCGCCAAGCTGTATGGCTGGACCAGCTACCAGAAACGCGAAGCCAAGTCGGCCGGCTTCTTCCGCCGCGCGCTGCAGGACCAGAACATCATCTCCATCTACCCGGACGGCTTCCTGCCCATCATCGCGCCGGACGTGGACGACTACAGCGCCACCGGCGGCGTGACCTGGCAGGCCGGCGTGTGGGATATGGACGCGTCCATCGGCTACGGCAAGAACAAGATGCAGTACACCATCGAGAACACGCTGAACCGCTCCATCGGCCCGTCCAGCAAAACCGTGTTCGACGCGGGCGGCTTCTGGTACGACCAGCTGACGCTGAACCTGTCCGGCGTGCGCCAGTTCGACGCGGGCCTGGCCACGCCGGTGAATCTGGCGGTGGGCGCCGAGGTGCGGCGCGAAGGCTACAAGCTGTTTGCCGGCGAAGCCGATTCGTGGCGATACGGCGGCCAGGTGCTGGCCAACGGCACGCCTGCGCCTCCGGGCGCGCAGGTCTTCCCCGGCTTCCGTCCGGCCGACGAATCGGACAACAGCCGCAAGGCCTACAGCGCCTACGTGGACCTGGAAGCCAACCTGACCAAGCAGTTCCTCGGCTCGGTGGCCATCCGCGGCGAACACTTCTCCGACTTCGGCAACAGCGTGTCGGGCAAGCTGGCGGGCCGCTACGACTTCGTGCCGGAGTTCGCGCTGCGCGGCTCGGTGCAGAACGGCTTCCGCGCGCCGTCGCCGCAGCAGCAGTTCTTCACCTCGACCTCGACCAACTTCATCAACGGCGTGCCGTTCGAGATCACCACCTTCAAGCCTAGCCACCCGGCCGCCATCGCGCTTGGCGCCAAGCCGCTGGACGCGGAAAAGTCGGTCAACTTCTCGGTTGGCTCGGTGCTGCGCCTGGGCGCGGTGAACGTGACGGCGGACGCCTTCCACATCAAGATCAAGGACCGCATCGTGCTGTCCGAGAACCTGACGGCGACCAATGTGCGCGACTTCCTGACCAAGCAGGGCTTTATCGGCGTGGGCGGCGGGCGTTTCTTCATCAACGGCGTGGACACCACCACCAAGGGCATCGACATCGTCACCAGCTGGCCGGTGCAGACCAACGGCTACGGCAAGCTGGACTTCACGGTGGCGGGCAACTACACCAAGACCGACGTGACCAAGGTGCCGGTCACGGCCCAGCTGGCGGCGCTGTCGCCGGCGCCGGTGCTGTTCGACCGCGTCAACGTGCTGACCTTCACCGACGGCACGCCCAAGACCAAGTTCATCGGCAGCAGCACCTGGTCCTACGGCGCCTTCGGCGTGACGGCGCGCGCCACCCGCTACGGCAAGATCCTGGCGCCGGGCACCACCGCCGCGCTGGACTTCTGGATGAGCGCCAAGACGCTGGTGGACCTGGAAGGGCGCTACGCCATCACCAAGCAGCTGTCGCTGGCGGTGGGCGCGGACAACCTGTTCGACCAGTATCCGGACGCCTACCCGGCCGCGCTCAACACGACGGGTAACGCGCCGTATTCGAACTACTCGCCGTTCGGCCGTTCGGGACGCTTTGTGTACGCGCGCCTGAATTACAGCCTGTAAGTCGCGGGCCTGCAGGCGGGTTAGGCGCGCAGCGCCGTAACCCGCCGGTTCCGCCTAGGCGCCCAGCCAGGGCAGGCCGGCCTTGCACCAGCCGCCCACCTGCTTGCGGTGGCCTTCGGCGTCCTTGTCCCCTTCAAAGCCTTCCAGGATGTCGTAGCACTGCGTGTAGCCGTGCTCGGTCGCCAGCTTGGCGGCGTGGCGCGAGCGCACGCCGGAGCGGCACAGGAACAGCAGCACGTCGTCCTTCTTCGCCACCGCCCCCAGCTGCTCCAGGAATTGCGGATTCGGCACGCCGCCCGGATAGGTGCTCCATTGGACTGCACCATGCTGGGACTCCGGGATGGCCACCCGGCCCACCCAGTCGCGCTCGGCATTGGTGCGCACATCGATCAGTTTCACTGCGCTGTCCGCGCCCAGCAGCGCGTGCGCTTCGGCGGGCGTAACGGCGCCCGCGTAGGGCAGGGCGGCGTCGCGGCTGCGCGCCCGCTCGAGGATGTCGGCAATACTGCTCATGGCACATTTCCCACTTCTGCTGTCAATATTGCGTTTATTATAGTGCCCGATCGTCCATGGAAGTTTTTTGCACCATGCCGATGCATTTTTCCAAAATGCCAAAATTTCGCACCGTAGAGGTGCATAATTTTGGATATGCACCAACATTGTGCGCATAAGATTATGCGCAAAAGTAGTGCAAGAGGGAAAATCCTCTGGCACGCTTCCTGCTTTAAGGAATGACGAGTTTCAAGCCGCACGCAACAGCGTGGGCTGCCCCACTTTTTCACTAGGAGAGACGCATGGCACTGACCGCCGCAGATGTATTGAAAATGGTACAAGATAACGAAGTGAAATTCGTTGATTTCCGCTTTGCTGACACCCGCGGCAAAGAACAGCACGTCACCGTGCCTGTATCGCACTTCGATATCGACAAGTTCGAATCCGGTCACGCCTTCGATGGCTCCTCGATCGCCGGCTGGAAAGGCATCGAAGCATCCGACATGATCCTGCTGCCTGACCCAGCAACCGCGAACATTGATCCGTTCATGGAAGAGACCACCCTGTTCATGCAGTGCGACGTGATCGAACCGTCGGACGGCAAGGGCTACGACCGCGACCCGCGCTCCATCGCCAAGCGCGCTGAAGCCTACCTGAAGTCGTCGGGCCTGGGCGACACCGCCTACTTCGGTCCTGAGCCAGAGTTCTTCATCTTCGATTCCGTCAAATGGAAAATCGACATGTCGGGCGCCAAGGTGCAGATCGACTCCGACGAAGCTTCCTGGTCGACCGACAAGGACATCGAAGGCGGCAACAGCGGCCACCGTCCTACCGTCAAGGGCGGCTACTTCCCAGTGCCGCCAGTGGACTCCTTCCAGGACATGCGTTCGGAAATGTGCCTGATCCTGGAATCGCTGGGCATCCCGGTTGAAGTGCACCACCACGAAGTGGCCGGCGCCGGCCAGAACGAAATCGGCACCAAGTTCTCGACCCTGGTCGAGCGCGCCGACTGGACCCAGAACCTGAAATACGTGGTCTGGAACGTGGCCCACAGCTACGGCAAGACCGCCACCTTCATGCCTAAGCCTATCGTTGGCGACAACGGTTCCGGCATGCACGTGCACCAGTCGATCTGGAAAGACGGCAAAAACCTGTTCGCCGGCGACGGCTATGCAGGCCTGTCCGACTTCGCGCTGTACTACATCGGCGGCATCATCAAGCACGCCAAGGCGCTGAACGCGATCACCAACCCAGGCACCAACTCGTACAAGCGCCTGGTGCCAGGCTACGAAGCGCCTGTGAAACTGGCTTACTCGGCACGCAACCGTTCGGCTTCGATCCGTATTCCACACGTGGCCAATCCTAAAGGCCGCCGTATCGAAACCCGCTTCCCGGATCCACTGGCAAACCCATACCTGTGCTTCGCAGCACTGATGATGGCCGGCCTGGACGGCGTGCAGAACAAGATCCATCCAGGTGAAGCAGCATCGAAAGATCTGTACCATCTGCCACCGGAAGAAGACGCGCTGATCCCGACCGTCTGCGCTTCGCTGGAAGAAGCCCTGGATCACCTGAACAAGGACCGCGAGTTCCTGACCCGCGGCGGCGTGTTCACCGATTCGATGATCGATGCCTACATCGAACTGAAAATGACCGAAGTGACCCGCATGCGCATGACGACCCACCCGGTCGAATTCGACATGTACTACTCGCTGTAATAGGCGATGCAGCGCCGGCTCCGGCCGGCCTGCAACCAGACGCGAGGACAGCAGCTGCTCTCCTCGCGTTTTTTTTACCGGATGTTGTATAGTCGGGGCATGACTACCTGGAATTTTGCACCTATCGCATTGTTGTTCGCTACTGGATTAGCCTCGGCCCAGGGACAGATTTTCCTGTGCGTGGACGCCAGCGGCCACAAGGAACTGACCGACAGCCGCAAGCACGCCAACTGCAAGCCGCTGGATATCCCGGGCGCGATCCCGGCCCCTGCGCGCCGCGCCGAGGGCGCCGCCAAGCCGCGTGCGCCGGCGCCGGCCGCCACGCCTGGTGACTTCCCGCGCGTGGACAGCAGCGAGCAGAAGGCGCGCGACGCCGACCGCCGCCAGATCCTGCAGGAGGAGCTGAACGGCGAACTGGCCAAGCTGGCTGAGCTGCGCAAGGAGTTCAACGGCGGCGAGCCGGAGCGGCGCGGCGACGAGCGCAATTATGCGAAATACCAGGAGCGCGTGGCCAGCCTGAAGGACAGCATCAGCCGGTCCGAAAAGAACGTGGAAGCGCTGAAGCGCGAGATCCAGAATATCCGCTGATCCCGCTGCGGGCCGTTTCCGCACCATCCCCAAGGGGAGGCATATGAGCATCGTCACCAATATCGCCCGCGCGGCGGCCGCCCTGGCGCGCCCGCAATCGCTGGCCGGGCTGGAGCTGCTGGCGTCGGCCGTGATCCTGCTGGACGCCGAGGGCCTGATCACCTACGTCAACGCCGCCGCCGAGAACCTGCTGGAAAGCTCGGTCAAGGCGCTGTCGGGCCAGCGCTTCGCCGGCCTGTTCAGCAATCCCGACGAACTGGTCAACATCATCGCGCAGGCGCGCGCGCACAAGTTTTCCGACCTGCGGCAGGACCTGGCGCTCGAGCGCGCCGGCAAGGAGCCGCTGCAGGTGCACAGCATCGTGTCGGCGCTGGACGAGCCGCCCGGCGCGGTCCTGATCGAGCTGCGCGAGAACGTGCAGCAGCTCAAGCTGGACCGCGAGGAGCGCATCCTGGACCAGAGCCAGGTCAACAAGGAGCTGATACGCAACCTGGCGCACGAGATCAAGAATCCGCTGGGCGGCATACGCGGCGCGGCGCAGCTGCTGGAGATGGAGCTGCCGCCGCTGCACCTGGCCGAGCTGCGCGAGTACACCCAGGTCATCATCAAGGAGGCCGACCGCCTGCAGACGCTGGTGGACCGCCTGCTGGCGCCGCACCGCCGTCCGCACATCGTGGGCGACGTCAATATCCATGAAGTGTGCGAACGCGTGCGCAGCCTGATCCTGGCCGAGTTCCCGTCCGGCCTGGCGATACGGCGCGACTACGACGCCTCCATCCCCGAGTTCCGGGGCGACAAGGAGCAGCTGATCCAGACCGTGCTCAACATCGCGCACAACGCCGCCCAGGCGCTGTCGCAGCGCATCGAGCAGGGCGACGCCGAGCTGGTTTTGAAGACGCGGGTGGCGCGCCAGGTGACCCTGGCCAAGGTGCGCTACAACCTGGCATTAGATTTGCATATCATCGACAATGGACCGGGTATCGCACCCCAGATCCGCGACCGCATTTTCTACCCGCTGGTGTCGGGCCGGGAGGGCGGCAGCGGTTTGGGACTGACCTTGGCGCAGACCTTTGTGCAGCAGCACATGGGCGTGATCGAGTGCGAGAGCCGGCCTGGATATACGGACTTCAGGATCTTGCTGCCCCTGCCATAAGCGGGCGCGGCGCGATATTGGGGCCGGATCCCTTGATTGTTGATCCATCCGCGGGATACTGAGAACACATGAAGCCAATCTGGATAGTTGACGACGACGAATCGATCCGCTGGGTACTGGAAAAAGCCTTGGCCAGGGAAAGCCTGGCCACCAAGAGTTTTGCCAACGCGCGCGACGCCATCGCCGCGCTGGAGCACGAGACGCCGCAGGTGCTGGTGTCCGACATCCGCATGCCGGGTGACTCCGGCCTGGACCTGCTGCAGCTGGTCAAGTCGCGCCATCCCGGCCTGCCGGTCATTATCATCACAGCCTTCTCCGACCTGGACTCGGCGGTGGCGGCCTTCCAGGGCGGCGCCTTCGAATACCTGGCCAAGCCTTTCGACATCGACAAGGCCGTCGAGCTGATCCGCCGCGCGCTGGACGAGAGCCTGCGCGAGACCAGCGTGGAGTCCGGCCCGGCCGAGACGCCCGAGATCCTGGGCCAGGCCCCGGCCATGCAGGAGGTGTTCCGCGCCATCGGCCGCCTGTCGCAGTCGAACGTGACGGTGCTCATCACCGGCGAGTCCGGCACCGGCAAGGAGCTGGTGGCGCGCGCGCTGCACAAGCACAGCCCGCGCGCGGCCCAGCCCTTTATCGCGCTCAACACCGCCGCCATCCCGAAAGACCTGCTCGAGTCCGAGCTGTTCGGCCACGAGCGCGGCGCCTTCACCGGCGCCCAGACCACGCGGCGCGGCCGCTTCGAGCAGGCCGAGAACGGCACGCTGTTCCTGGACGAGATCGGCGACATGCCCTTCGATTTGCAGACCCGCTTGCTGCGCGTGCTGTCGGACGGCCATTTCTACCGCGTGGGCGGGCACCAGCCGCTGAAGGCCAATGTGCGCGTGATTACCGCCACGCACCAGAACCTGGAGCAGCGCGTGCGCGACGGCCTGTTCCGCGAAGACTTGTACCACCGCCTGAACGTGATCCGCCTGCGCCTGCCCAGTTTGAGGGAGCGCCGCGAGGACATCCCCATTTTGGTGCGGCACTTCCTGGTGCAGAGCGCCAAGCAGCTGGGCGTGGAGGCCAAGCGCATGAGCGACAGCGCGCTGGCCTTCCTGTGCAGCCTGGACCTGCCCGGCAATGTGCGCCAGCTGGAGAACCTGTGCAACTGGATCACCGTGATGGCGCCGGGACAGACCGTGGAGGTGAAGGACTTGCCGCTGGAGCTGACCCAGGAGCAGGCGGGCGGCAGCGCAGCCGCACCGGCCAGCCTGGCCGCGCCGGCCGGCGCGGCGCACGAGCACGGCGCCATGCAGCACCACGGCACGGTGCTGGCGCTGCCGGCCGAGCCGGCGGGCGGAGTGGGCGGTGGCGCGGCATCGTCCGGCGCTGGCCACGGCGGGCTGGCCGCCGCTGGCGCCGACAGCTGGCTGGGCCTGCTGGAGCTGCAGGCGGCCGGCATGCTGGCCAGCGGCCAGCAGGAGGTGATGGACGTGCTGGGACGGCAGTTCGAGTCGGCCCTGATACGCACGGCGCTGAAGTACACGCACGGCCGCAAGAACGACGCGGCGGTGCGCCTGGGCATAGGCCGCAACACCATCACGCGCAAGATCGCCGAACTGGGCATAGACGGCGCCAAGGACGATTAGCGGGGCCGCATTGGCCGTGCTAAGCTTCCGGCTTTGCCGCCGGAGCCGCCCCTATGCTGATCAATTGTGTTGCCTACCAGGATGGACGTAAGCTGGCCGACGTGCCCGTTCCCGCGATCAGCGACTACGTGGCGCGTGGCGACTGCTTCGTGTGGGTGGCGCTGCGCGAGGGCGACGCGGCCGAGCTGGCCGTCATGCAGGAGGAGTTCGGCCTGCATGAACTGGCCGTGGAGGACGCCAGCCGGGGCCACCAGCGCCCCAAGATCGAGGAATACGGCGATTCCCTGTTCGTGGTGGTCAAGACGGTGGAGCTCAGCCCGGACAATCCGGACGAGCTGGTGGTGGGCGAGGTCGACGTCTTCGTCGGCCCCAACTACGTGCTGTCGAACCGGCAGAACAGCAGCCAGGACCTGCTGGGCGTGCGCGCGCGCGCCGAGCGCGAACCGCAATTGCTCAAGCAAGGCCCGGCCTTCGTGCTGTACGCCATCATGGACGCCGTGGTGGACCGCTACTTCCCCATCGCGGACGCCATGGAGACTGAGCTGGAGCACATCGAGGAGCGCATCTTCGTGCAAAGCGCGCAGCGCGCCAACATCGTGCGGCTGTATGCGCTCAAGCGCAAGGCGCTGGCGCTGCGCCACGCGGTGGCGCCGCTGCTGGACGCGGTGGGCAAGTTGCACGGCGGCCGCGTGCCGGCCGTGTGCGCGGACTCCCAGGAATACTTCCGCGACGTGCACGACCACCTGCTGCGCATCAGCGCCACCCTCGACTCCATCCGGGACACCATCAGCACCGCGATCCAGGTGCACCTGTCCATGGTGGCCATCGACGACGGCGAGGTGAACAAGAAGCTGGCCGCCTATGCCGCCATTTTCGCCGTAATGACGGCTTTTGCCGGCATCTGGGGCATGAACTTCAAGCACATGCCGGAGCTCGATTCCCCCTACGGCTACCCGGCCGCCCTGGCCGTGATGGTGGCCACCTGCGTGTATTTGTACCGGCGCTTCCGCAAAGCCGGATGGCTATAGCCGCCAAAACGCGCCTTTCAAATCAATACCAGCCTCTGCGCCGCAGCGCAATATTTTGCTCCTTTAACCGCCATAGTAATCCGGCAGGGGCCCGCGCGGCTCTTGCCATGGTGTTTTTGAATAATTTTTTAATATCAATTTCCCTTCTTTTAGGACGGTTTTTGTGATTTTTAGCTACAAGATCGCCGTCTCTTTCCACCGCGAAATTCCACCTTTCCAGCACAGTTCACGTCAACCAAAAGTTACCCTGGTTACAAGTGCTGCTTATTTTTCAAGCAGTAAATCGGCCCGATGATATGTATTTTTCACCTATCTTCCCTCATAAAATGGCACTTTAATGGGGATTTGACGCACTAAATACGTGCCGCGCTGCACCATATGGTTGCACAACGTTGAGTAAAATGTAACTTGTGTTGTTTTTTGGAGTAACTGAAAGATTGCATGTTTGACAGTCTAGTTTTACATATGGTCGAATCTGTATCTAATCGCAGCGGAAGTTGGTCTAAATAAGGCCAATTGCGCTGCGATTGGAAGCGTCTCTTTTGCAAATAGTCGGGAACATATAATTAACAAAGCAACCAATGGCGCCTTAGCAAGGCACTACGTTAGCTTTTACCACTTAGGAAAAATATGCTGAAGAAAACAGTTTTGGTCCGTGCGCTGCAGCTGGCCTTCGCTGCCTCTGCTATGTCGGCTATCGTTACGCCGGCGGCCATGGCGCAGTCGAACGCCTCCGGTAACATCTACGGCAAGGTTGCCCCAGGCGCGGCGAATACCGTCGTGTTCAAAAATCTGGACACCAATCAAACCCGAACCACCGCAGTCGATGGCAGCGGCACGTTCTCCGTCTCGGCACTGCCTATCGGCCGCTACAGCGTCACCCTGATGAAGGGGACCACTGCCGGCGCGTCCGCCACCGTAGAGGTGCTGGCTGGCCAGGGTGCGGAAGCCGTGTTCGGCGCGGAAGCGCTGCAGGCCGTGCAAGTGACGGGCCGCCGCAACCGCATCGACATTTCGAGCGCCAACAACGGCGCCACGTTCACCTCGCGTGAACTGGCCAAACTGCCGATCGCGCAAAACGTGGACGCGATTATTCAGCTGGCGCCAAACACCACACGCGCCGACCCACGCTACGCAGGCGGCGCCAGCTTCGCAGGCGGCGGCGCTTCGGAGAATGCGTACTACATCAACGGCTTCCCTGTCACCAACCCGCTGACCCAGCTGGGCGCCTCGGAGCTGCCTTTCGGCGCTATCGCCCAGGCGCAGATCCTGACCGGCGGTTTCGGTGCTGAATTCGGGCGTTCGGTTGGCGGCGTGGTCAACGTCACCACCAAGAGCGGTACCAACAACTGGGAATTCGGCGCGATGGCCAGCATTGAGCCAAACAAGCTGCGTGCGGAACAGAGCGATCTGTACTTCGCCAACACCGGCCATTTCTCGACCGGAGCCAACGCTACCGATGGCACCGTCTACCGCTTCCGGCATGACAACAGCCGCACGCAGACCCGCTACGGCACCTACGTAGGCGGCCCGCTGATCCAGGACAAACTGTTCATGTTCCTGTCGGCCGAGACCACCCGCACCAATACCGACGGCACGGACGCCATCAACGGCATCCGCGTTGGCGGCGCACCGGCTGGCGGCTGGAACAACACCAAGCGCACGGTTGACCGCTACTTCGGCAAGTTCGACTGGAACATCACCGACAACCATCGCCTGGAACTGTCGCTGATCGGCGATACGCCGACCAACAAGACCACCAACTCCGGCTACGACCCTAAAAAGAACACGCATGACGGTGTGGTCGCGTCCAAGAAAGTTGAGAAAAACATCGCCGACAACGGCGCCGACGTCCAGATCCTGAAGTACACCGGCAACATTACCGACGACTTCACGGTGCAAGCCCTGTACGGCAAGTCGAAGTCTAAGCACATCAATGAGTTCGACGGCTACGATCCTAACCTGTTCGTTGCTTCGTTCACGCCGGAGAACATGGCTCCAGGCATCAACTACGTCAACAAGCAGACCATCACCAGCTCCACCGGCAACATTCTGCCGACCGGCGCAAAGGATAAGATCGAGTCGCTGCGTCTGGACTTGGAATACCGTCTGGGCACGCACAAGATTCGCTTCGGTCTGGACAAGAACAAGCTGAGTTCGAACAGCGCCGGTGAATCGGCAATCGGCGGCGGCACCTGGACCTATCTGCGCAATGCAGCTGATCCGATGGCTTCCTTCGACTTGGGCGGCGGCATCTCCAAAGGCCCGGGTACCAGCACCAGCCCCTTGGGCAAGCTGGGTTACTACGTGACCAAGAACCTGTTCACCGACGTGACCGATGCATATTCGAACCAGACCGCGCAGTACATCGAAGACGGCTGGCAGATCACCAAAAACCTGCTGGTCACCGCAGGCGTGCGCCGCGAAGGCTTCGACAACCAGAACGGCGACCACGTCAAGTACATCGAGCAGAAAAACCAGATCGCACCGCGCCTGAGCGCAGTGTGGGACATGAACGGCGACGCTTCGACGAAGGTGTTCGGTAGCGCTGGCCGTTACCACCTGCAGATTCCGACCCACCTGGCAGTGCGTGGCGCCGGCCGTTCCACCTTCACCGCACAGGCGTTTGCCTACACCGGCGTGGACGCCAACGGCGCCCCTACCGGCCTGACCCAACTGTCCGCCCCGGCTTCGAGCAACAACGAATACGGCCAGGCCAAGGAGCCGAAGACCCTGTCCGCAGTGGATCTGAAGCCAACCTACCAGGACGAAATCACGCTGGGCTTCGAGCGCGCGTACTCGCCTGACCTGAACTTCGGCGTGAAGGGCACCTTCCGCAAACTGGGTTCGACCATCGACGACTTCTGCGATGGCCGTCCGTTTGAGAAGTATGCTGCCGCGAACAAGATCGATACCTCGAACTGGTCCGGTTTCGGTTGCGCCAACTTCAACCCGGGCGAAGCCAATTCCTTCTACGTCGATTACAGCGGTTCGACCAACAACGGCGGCACCGCGAAGAACCTGACGCTGGTCAACCTGTCCGCAGCCGATCTGGGTTTCCCGAAAGCCGAGCGTAAATACCGCGCCCTGGACTTCTTCCTGGAGCATCCACTGCGTGGCGGCTGGTACGGCAAGGTGAACTACACCTGGTCGAAGAGCTCGGGTAACACCGAAGGCCAGACCCTGTCCGACGTGGGCCAGACCGACGTGGCTGCAACCCAGACCTGGGACTACAAGGAGCTGATGATCGGCGCCAACGGTCCGCTGGCCAATGACCGCCGTCACCAAGTGAAGGCATACGGCTTCTACGAAGTTGCGCAAGAGTGGACCGTGGGCGGCAATCTGCTGCTGGCTGCCGGCCGTCCACACAGCTGCGTTGGCCGCTTCCTGTTCGACGGCACCACGCCTAACTACAGCAACGGTCCACACTACTGCGGCGGTCTGACCGTTGCAACCAACGTACTGACCCCGCGCGGCGCCATGGGCAATCTGCCATGGGACAAGCGTCTGGACCTGAACCTGGTCTACCGTCCTAACATGGTCAAGGGCCTGTCGCTGAAGATGGACATCTTCAACGTCTTCAATGAACAGACCACCCAGGCTGTGGAAGAGCGCTGGAACAACGGCAACGGCCTGCGCAATACCTTCGAACGCGTGATCAGCACCACCGATCCACGCAGCGTGAAACTGACTGCCGAGTTCAACCACAAGTTCTGATAGAGCTCGTGCTTACTTAAAGCATGTCATACCGGACCCGCATCGCTTAGGCGATGCGGGTTTTTTTTACTTTACACAAGTAGGAGGCATGATGAAAAAACAGCTAGCGCTATGGATGTTGCTGCTGCTGTCGGCAGCGGTCCGTGCCGATGAGTTGGCGGATGGCGTGGCCGCATGGGACCGGCAGGACTATGCCAGCGCATTCCGCATCTTCAGCAAGCTGGCGCCGGCCGGCCAGCCGGACGCGCAGCTGATGCTGGGCGAAATGTATGGCTTCGGCGAGGGCGTACCCGAGAATATGGAACGGGCCGAGCACTGGCTCCGGCAGGCTCAGGCGCGCGGCAATGCCGATGCCGCCGCATCGCTGGCAACCATGCAGCTGCGCAGCAAGCGCAAGACGGAAATTGCCTACTTTGCCAGCACTTATGACGGCGCCGACGTCAAGTATGAGAAGTTCGGCTGCGTCGAGCCGGTGTTCCCTGAAAAATCGGTGCTGCAACCCGAAATTAAAGAACTCGCCGCCACGATGAAGACCTGGCGCGCGTGCTATGACCGCTTTGTGGCGAATCTGGATGCGTCGTTGCCGCCCGGCAAGGCGATTCCGGCCGACCTGGCCAAGCTGATGAGCGTGACCGAACTGCAGCAGGCGCGCGCCGGCATGAACAAGGTGTATGAAACCGTGGCGGCGGACGCCAGTGCGCGTGCCAGGAGGCTGATCGCCGCCAACGACGCCTGGGTCGAGGCGACGCGGGTCTACACGGTCGGCATGGCGCGTAAAACCGAGGACGATGCCCGTCAACGCCAGCGCGAGCTCGACGACACCACGCAACGCGCGCGCGCGGCGCTGGACGCCATGAAGGCTGGCCGCTAGCCCGGACGGCCGCCGTCCGGGCTGGACTTAGTCCTTGGCCGCCATCGACAGCGCCACCGCCTCGGCCACCTTGATGCCGTCCACGCCGGCCGACAGGATGCCGCCGGCGTAGCCCGCGCCTTCGCCGGCCGGGAACAGGCCGCGCGTGTTCATGCTCTGCAGGTCGTCGTCGCGGCGCTTGATGCGGATCGGCGAGGAGGTGCGGGTTTCCAGGCCGGTCAGCACCGCGTCGTGCTTGAAGTAGCCCTTGACCTGCTTGTCGAAGGCCGGGAAGGCTTCGCGCAGCGCCGTCACGGCGAACTCCGGCAGGATGGTGGCCAGGTCGGTCAGCTGCACCTGCGGCTTGTACGAGGGCACCACGGCGCCGAACTCGGTGGACGGGCGGCCCGCCACGAAGTCGCCCATCAGCTGGCCCGGCGCGCTGTAGTTGGAGCCGCCCAGCTCGAAGGCTTTTTCCTCCAGCCGGCGCTGGAACTCGATGCCGGCCAGCGGGTGGCCCGGATAGTCTTCCGGCGAAATGCTGACCACGATGGCGCTGTTGGCGTTGCGCTCGGCGCGCGAGTACTGGCTCATGCCGTTGGTGACCACGCGGCCGGGTTCGGACGCGGCCGCCACCACGGTGCCGCCCGGGCACATGCAGAAGCTGTACACGGCGCGGCCATTGGAGGCGTGGTGCACCAGCTTGTAGTCGGCCGCGCCCAGGATGGGGTGGCCGGCGTTGGGGCCGAAGCGGCAGGCGTCTATCATGGATTGCGGGTGCTCGACCCGGAAGCCGATCGAGAAGGGCTTGGCTTCGATGAACACGCCGCGCTGGTACAGCATCTCGAAGGTGTCGCGCGCGCTGTGGCCGATGGCCAGCACCACGTGCTCGGTGGCGATGCGCTCGCCGTCGGCCAGGGTCAGGCTGCGCACCTGGCGCACGCCGTTGGTCTCGTCGATTTCAATGTCGGCCACCTTGGCCGAGAAGCGGATCTCGCCGCCCAGCGACACGATTTCCTCGCGCATCGCTTCCACCATTTTCACCAGGCGGAAGGTGCCGATGTGGGGCTTGCTGACGTAGATGATTTCCTCCGGCGCGCCGGCCTTGACGAACTCGGTCAGCACCTTGCGGCCGTAGTGCTTGGGATCCTTGATCTGGCTGTACAGCTTGCCGTCCGAGAAGGTGCCGGCGCCGCCTTCGCCGAACTGCACGTTCGATTCCGGGTTCAGCTCGCGCTTGCGCCAGAAGCCGAAGGTGTCCTTGGTGCGCTCGCGCACGGTCTTGCCGCGCTCCAGGATGATGGGCTTGAGGCCCATCTGCGCCAGGATCAGCGCGGCGAACAGGCCGCACGGCCCCATGCCGATGACCACCGGGCGCGGCTGCGCGCCGCCGGCGTTGACGTTGTGCGCCACATATTTATAGCTGGTGTCGGGCGAGGGCATCAGGTGGCTGTCGCGCGCGTTGGCCTTGAGGATGGCCGCGTCGGCGGTGGTTTCCACGTCCAGCGAGTAGATCAGCACGATGGCGGACTTCTTGCGCGCGTCGTAGCTGCGCTTGTAGACCGTGTAGCCGGCCAGCTGGGCCGGCTCGATGTGCAGGCGGGCCAGGATGGCGGCGGTCAGTTGTTCCGGGGTATGGTCGAGCGGGAGTTTTACTTCGTTCAGTCGCAGCATGTCTGGTTCCTGTGCTTGTAGTTATCAAGCAGGGTTGATGGGAAATAAGCGCGCGTGGTCCGCGCACGACCTATTATTTTACCAGTATGGCGGCTTCGCGCCGGCGCAGGGCGCTACATGCCGCCCCAGCAGGCGTTCAGGGCGGCCAGCGCGGCCAGCGCGGCGGTCTCGGTGCGCAGGATGCGCGGCCCCATGGACAGGGGCAGGGCGCCCTGGGCGATGGCCAGGTCCTCCTCCTCGTCCGAGAAGCCGCCTTCCGGGCCGACCATGACGGTCAGCGCCTGCGGCGGCTGGTGGCGCGCCCAGTCGGCCAGCGACTGGGTGGCGCGCGGCGTGAGGATCACGCGGCGGTGCATGTCCTGCTGGGCGATCCAGTCCTTGAAGTCGTCCACCGGGGCCAGGTGGGCCAGGCGGTTGCGGCCGCTTTGCTCGCTGGCCGATACGATCACGCCCTGCCAGTGCGCCAGTTTTTTCTCGGCGCGCTCGCCCGACAGGCGCACCACGCAGCGCCGCGCCGCCAGCGGCTGGAAGGCGGCCGCGCCCAGTTCCACGGCTTTTTCGATTATCCAGTCCATTTTGGACGCCTCCGGCAGCGCCTGCGCCACCGTGACCGCGTAGGGCAGTTCCGCGTCGCGCGCGGTATGGGCCTTGATTTCGGCGCTGGCGCGGCGCTTTTCCACCGTTTGCAGCACCGCCGTGTACTCGCCGCCGTCGCCGTTGAACAGCGTGACGGCCTCGCCCGGCGCCAGCCGCACCACGTGCACGTGGTGGGCGACCGCCTCCGGCAGGTCGATCGTGAGGCCGATGGCCAGCGGCTGGGGGCAGTAGAAACGGGGCATGCGGGTGTCCTTGAGAGCGCTATATCAGTGCAATTTTAATTGGCCGCCCCCCGGTCTGGTAAAATACTTGGTTATAGCAAGCTGCCCGCATTCAAGGCCCCCAAGGCCCCACCTCATTCCAAACCTTAGCAATCATCACGATGACTACTACGCTCCCTACCACTCAAATGGCCAATGCGATCCGCGCGCTGGCAATGGACGCTGTGCAAAAGGCCAATTCCGGCCACCCAGGCATGCCTATGGGCATGGCCGAGATCGCTGTTGCGCTGTGGAGCGGTCATCACCGCCACAACCCGGCCAATCCGAAATGGCTGAACCGCGACCGCTTCCTGCTGTCGAACGGCCACGGCTCCATGCTGCACTACGCGCTGCTGCACCTGGCCGGCTACGCCGTGACCATGGACGACATCCGCGCCTTCCGCCAGATGCACTCGAAAACCCCGGGCCACCCGGAAGTGGACATCACGCCCGGCGTGGAAACCACCACCGGCCCGCTGGGCCAGGGCATCGCCAACGCGGTCGGCATGGCGCTGGCCGAATACCTGCTGGCGGCCGAGTTCAACAAGCCTGGCCTGGACGTGGTGGACCACTATACCTACGCGTTCGTGGGCGATGGCTGCCTGATGGAAGGCATTTCGCATGAAGTGTGCTCGCTGGCCGGCACCCTGGGCCTGAAAAAACTGATCGCCCTGTACGACGACAACGGCATCTCCATCGACGGCAAGGTCGAAGGCTGGTTCACCGACGACACCCCGAAACGCTTCGAGTCCTACGGCTGGAACGTGATCCGCGCCGTGGACGGCCACGACGTTGCCGCGGTCGATGCCGCCATCGCCGCCGCCAAGCAATCCGACAAGCCTACCCTGATCTGCTGCAAGACCATCATCGGCAAGGGCTCGCCGAATCTGCAGGGCGGCGACAAGGTGCACGGCGCCGCACTGGGCGACAAGGAAATCGCCGCCGTGCGCGAATACATCGGCTGGACCCCGGCCCCGTTCGAAATTCCTGCCGACGTGTACTCCGCGTGGGACGCGAAAGCCGCCGGCGCGCAGCACGAAGCCGACTGGAACGCGAAATTCGCCGAATATAGCGCCAAGTTCCCTGCAGAAGCCGCCGAACTGGCGCGCCGCATGGCGGGCGATCTGCCGGCCAATTTCGACGCCACCCTGGCCGCCGCCGTGGCCGCCTGCGTGGACAAGAAGGAAACCATCGCCACCCGCAAGGCCAGCCAGAACGCCATCCAGGCCCTGGCCCCGGTGCTGCCTGAATTCCTGGGCGGCTCGGCCGACCTGACCGGCTCCAACCTGACCAACTGGAAAGAGTCCGTCAACCTGCGTTCCGGCAAGACCGGCAACCACATCAACTACGGCGTGCGCGAGTTCGGCATGAGCGCCATCATGAACGGCGTCGCCCTGCACGGCGGCTACATCCCGTTCGGCGCCACCTTCCTGACCTTCTCGGACTACAGCCGCAATGCCCTGCGCATGGCCGCCCTGATGAAGCAGCGCTCGCTGTTCGTGTTCACCCACGACTCCATCGGCCTGGGCGAAGACGGCCCGACCCACCAGTCCGTCGAGCACGTCTCGTCGCTGCGCCTGATTCCAGGCCTGGACAACTGGCGTCCTGCCGACACCGTCGAATCGATGGTGGCGTGGGGCGAAGCGGTCAAGCGCAAGAACGGCCCGTCGACCCTGATCTTCTCGCGCCAGAACCTGCCGTACCTGGAGCGCAGCGCCGCCGTGGTGGCCAATATCGCCAAGGGCGGCTATGTGCTGAACGACGTGGCCGACGCGCAAGTGATCCTGATCGCCACCGGTTCCGAAGTGGAACTGGCCGTCAACGCCGCCAGCGCGCTGGCCGCCGAAGGCATCGCCGCGCGCGTGGTGTCCATGCCGTCGACCAATGTGTTCGACCGCCAGGACGCCGCCTACAAGGCCAGCGTCTTGACCAAAGGCACGCCACGCGTCGCCATCGAAGCCGGCGTGACCGATTTCTGGTACAAATACGTGGGCCTGGAAGGCGCCGTGGTCGGCATCGACACCTTCGGCGAATCGGCTCCCGCGCCTGTGCTGTTCAAGCATTTCGGCTTCACGGTGGAGAACGTCGTGGCCAAAGTTAAATCCGTTCTGGTTGCCTAATACTGTATTGACCCTTTTTATTTCATCAGGAGCTTAGTATGACGATCAAAGTAGCAATCAATGGCTATGGCCGCATCGGCCGTAATGTACTGCGCGCTTTCTACGAAGGCGGCAAAAAGCAAGACATCCAGATCGTTGCCATTAACGACCTGGGCGACGCCAAGTCGAACGCGCACCTGACCCGCTACGACACCGCGCACGGCAAGTTCCCCGGCACCGTGACGGTGGACGGCGACAATATGATCGTCAACGGCGACGTGATCCGCGTCTTCGCGCAGCGCAACCCGGCTGAAATCCCATGGGGCGACCTGGGCGTGGACGTGGTGCTGGAGTGCACCGGCTTCTTCACCACCAAGGAAAAGGCTTCGGCCCACCTGAAGGGCGGCGCCAAGAAAGTCATCATCTCGGCGCCGGGCGGCAAGGACGTGGACGCGACCATCGTGTACGGCGTGAACCAGCACGTGCTGAAGTCCACCGACACCGTGATCTCGAACGCTTCCTGCACCACCAACTGCCTGGCCCCGCTGGTCAAGCCGCTGCACGACGCCATCGGCCTGGAAACCGGCCTGATGACCACCGTGCACGCCTACACCAACGACCAGGTGCTGTCCGACGTGATGCATGAAGACCTGCGCCGCGCCCGTTCGGCCACCATGTCCATGATCCCGACCAAGACCGGCGCCGCCGCCGCGGTCGGCCTGGTGCTGCCTGAGCTGAACGGCAAGCTGGACGGTTTCGCGATCCGCGTGCCGACCATCAACGTGTCGCTGGTCGACCTGTCCTTCATCGCTGCGCGCGACACCACCGTGGACGAAGTCAACGCGCTGATGAAAGCCGCTTCCGAAGGCGCGCTGAAAGAAGTGCTGACCTACCAGACCGAACCGCTGGTGTCGATCGACTTCAACCACAACCCGGCCTCGTCGAACTTCGACTCGACCCTGACCAAAGTGTCGGGCCGCCTGGTCAAGGTATCGTCGTGGTACGACAATGAGTGGGGCTTCAGCAACCGCATGCTGGACACCACCGTGGCATTGATGACCGCCAAGTAATTTGCTTCAGACGTAAAAAAACCTCCCGGACTCGCGTCCGGGAGGTTTTTTTTCGCCTGTCTACATCAGAAGTTGTAGGTGGCGCGGGCGTAGAAGGTGCGGCCCTTAGGATCGGTGAAGCGCGGATCGTAGCCAGCCTGGAAGGTCTCGGTCTGGTAGGACAGCGGCGGCGTGCGGTCGAACAGGTTGCGCACGCCCAGCGTCAGCGACAGGTTTTTCATGAAGTTCGCGGTCGCATAGCCGTCCCAGGTGGTGTAGGAAGCGACGCGGAATTCAGGATCCTGGTCGATATAGCCGGTCTTCGAGTGCGCGGACAGGCCGGCGCCCCAGATGCCCTTGGTCCAGTTCACACTGGCGTTGTTCTGCCAGCGGAAGATCGGGCCGGTGCCGGAGAACACGCCCACGTTCTGGTGCCATTCGCCGCCGTCGTTGTTCTGGTACTCATACTTGTGCACATAGGTGCTGTTCAGAGCCAGGGTGGTGTTGCCGTAGTCGGCGCTGCGCCACTTGTAGTTCACGCTGATGTCCAGGCCGTCGGTGTTCACGCCGCCCAGGTTCTGGGTGCGCAGGTCGACATAGCCGCAGGTCAGCGGGTTCGGGCACTGCGAACCGTCGGTCGCCAGGTTGCCGGAGGCGGTGCGGTGGAACAGCGCGGCGTACTTGACCGGGTCGCCGAACACGTCGTCCTGGTTCAGCTGGCCGATCTGGTGTTCCAGTTTCAGCTTCCACAGGTCCAGGCTCAGCGACAGGTTGTTGACCGGCTCGAGCACGATGCCCAGCGCGTAGTTGGTCGACTCCTCAGGCGCCAGCGCCTTGTTGCCGCCCGTCAGGGACTGGAACTGCTGCTGGCAGTTGGCCGCCGCCGGCTTGCCCGGAATCGGGTTGCCGCCCGGGCAGTTGACCGGATCGTCATACTGGTTGGTGTTGGTGTAGGTCTGGGCCGAGTTGATCTCGTACAGCGACGGGGCGCGGAAGCCGGTCGAGTAGGAGCCGCGCAGCAGCACGGTCTTGTTCGGCTGGTAGCGGAAGCCGAACTTCGGATTGGTGGTGTTGCCGAAGTCGTTGTATTTGTCGTAACGCACGGCGGCGGTCACGTCCAGGTCCTTCAGCAGGGCCATGTTCAGCTCGGCGTACACGGCGCTGACCTTGCGCGAACCTTCGTTCAGCGTGTTCGGGTCGATACCGGTGGAGGCCACGACTTTTTCAGCGTACTCGGTGTTGGCCGCGCTGTGGAAGTCCTGCTTGTCGAACTGGCCGCCGAGGGCCAGGGCGGCCGGACGGCCGGCGCCGAACCAGTCGCCCAGTTCGCGGCTGGCGTGGGCGTCGATGCCCTTCATCGTGCCCTTGGCGTTCTGGATGTTGCCGTTCAGGGCAGCGCTTTCGATCAGCGCCATGCCGGCGGCGCTTTGCTCGCCGTAAGGATTGATCACGCCTTCGCGCACGCCTTTGGTGATGATGCCGCCGTCGCTGTAGCCGATCAGATTGCTTTTCACCTTGTTTTCATTGTAGGTGAAGGCTGCTTCGTAGTCCCAGCCCGCCACGGTGCCCTTCAGCGACGCGATGAAGCGCTGCTGGGTGTTCACGTCGTCGCCGGCGCGCGAGCCGTTCGGCAGGTCGCGCCATTTCACGTGCACGAAGCCCGGCAGCACGCCGGCAGGGGTGTTTTCTTCGGTGTAGGTCGGGCTCAGCGGCACGTTCGGGGTGATCGCGCCAGGGTTGCCTGGATAATAAGGATTGAGCGAGCCGTCCGGACGCACGCGGTTCTGGAACAGGCCGCCGTATGGCACGGGAGCGATCTGGCTGCCCACGGTGTTCTTGGAGATCAGGTATTCCAGGCCCAGTTCGTGGTCGGCGTTCAGTTTCAGCGTGCCCTTCAGCAGGCCGGTGTTGCGCTCGCTCTTGGGAATGTAGTCCACGAAGGACGAGGTGGTCATCTGGCAGCCGCTGCCGGTGGCGTCCGGAATCAGGTTCGGCGAGCTGGTGCAGTTAGGCGCGGCAACGTTGCCGCTATTGCCATCCTGGTAATAGTTGGCCGGGCTGGTGGTTGGCGACAGGCCGCCTGGATAGCGCTTGTTGAAATCGCGCTGCAGGCCGTTGATGCGGCGCTGCACCTGGTGGTCGCCCATGGCGAAGATATTAAAGCCGTCGCTGTCCAGATTGCCGTAGCCTACGCCGATATTGGCGCTATTGGAGCCGCCGCCTTTTTTATTCGGGGAATCAATACCGCCGGTAACGGTGACGCCGGTGTAATCTTTACGGGTGATAAAGTTAATCACGCCGCCCACCGCGTCGGAACCGTACAGCGAGGATGCGCCATCGCGCAATACTTCGACGCGCTCCAGCGCGGCGAATGGAATCATATTCAGGTCGGGGGCCGAGCTGTCGAAGGCGTTATTCGCCAGGCGGCGGCCATTCAGCAGCACCAGGGTTTTATTTGCGCCTATGCCACGCAGGTCGGCAAACGATGCGCCGCCGGTGCTCAGGCCCACTACCTGGCTGGTGCCCTGGTTGGTTTGAACCGAGCTCAGGTTCGACATAACCTGTTCAATCGTGGTGATACCCTGTTTTTTCAGGTCATCCATTTTAACCACGGTCACCGGCACTGCGGTTTCCGCGTCGATGCGTTTAATGGCCGAGCCGGTGATTTCCACGCGCTGGATAGGCGCGTCTTGCGCGATGGCCGGTTGGGCCAGCATGCCGAGGCCTACTATCGCTGCGCCTCCGGAAAATACGACGCGCAACGAGCGCGCCAGAGTTTTTTCGATCAACATAGATTTTTTCCTTAAGAGTGTCTGATGCATTAGCAGCCCTTCTGGGATTGCCAATCGGTCTATCAGACACTGCGTGGATTAGGGTGTCAAATGTACTTATGTAACGCAATTGAAACAAAGCAGCCCTTGACAGCGGTGTTTCTTCCTGCGGGATGTGCGTAAGTGTTTCACTTAGCTGGGCGGATGGCGGATTACACAGGTATGACAATTTGTATCAAGCGCCATAGGCGGGATGGCAATGTTGTGGGCTTGCGACAGTATGCAGATGGGCAAGTTGCCCCGATGCTGTGCCAGATCCTGGCGTGATCAAGCCAACATCCGGCGCTTGCGGCGCGCCGTGGCCGCAGTATGGGCGAAAAAAAGCGCCGCAGGAGGCGGCGCCGGTTGATTCAGGGAAACGCTTATTTGTAGATGCCGGAGCCGACCAGGACGTCTCCCGCCTTTTCCACGTAGCCGGATTTCGATTCGACCACCTTGCTGACCGGATTCGGCCATTTGAAATCAACCCAGCCGCTGCCTTTTTCCTTGGCGACCTTCACCATTTCCTGGATCATGGCTTTGCCTTCGTTGTCCTTCATGTCCAGCAGGTTTTTGCCCACCAGTTTTTGATTCACGCCATGGGCCACGGCCACACCGTTTAAATCATAAACATAAATATACAAATCGCGGTCGTGGAAATCCTTGTTGTTTGGGTCGGAAATCGCGGCAAAGGCTTTCTCCTTGCCGTCCGATTTAATCAGGGCGACCGCTTTTTTTACCATGGCCATGGCTTCGCTGGCCGTGCCTTTTTCTGCGGAATATGCCGGAGCTGCAAGTAAGCCGAGGCTGATTGCCATACCGCTTAAGAACATTTTCATCGCTGTCTCCTTTGAATTGGACTGCCTGGTTACTACTCCTGTTATTTCCTATTCCAATATGGCGTTCCACAGCTCGATAACATGCCCGGCCTGGCTGGCGACGCGCGCGGGATCGACGCGGGCTTGTTCCTGGCCCTGCAAGCGCATCTGGTGCTGCAATTTGCGGAACAAGCGGTAAGCGTCGGCCACGCTGGCGGCAAGGGCAGTATCAATCAAGCCCAATTCGCCACACATTTTCAGTAACGCAATATTACCCACATTCCCCGTCAATTGTGAATAGGTCGATGCGTGCTGTAACACCAGATACTGGACGATGAATTCGATGTCTATCATGCCGCCCGCGTCCTGCTTTAAATCGAACAGCTCGGAGCGGTTGGGACGGGCGTCGGCCATTTTCTTGCGCATGGCGCGCACCTCGGTTTTCAGCGGGCCGTCCAGCGGCCGTTCGCGCCGCAGCACCTGGCAGCGGATCTGCTCGAAGCGCCGGCCGATGGCGGCGTCGCCGGCGCAGAAGCGGGCGCGCGTGAGCGCCTGGTGCTCCCAGATCCAGGCCGAATTGTCCTGGTAGCGCTCGAAGGCCTGCACGCTGGACACCAGCATGCCGCTGGCGCCGTCCGGCCGCAGCGCAATGTCGACGTCGAACAGCTGGCCGGCCGAGGTGTGCGAGGTCATCCAGGTGATGAAGCGCTGCGCCAGCTTGGCGTACTGGGCGGGCGCGTCCTGGTCCTCGTCGTCGAACAGGAAGATCACGTCCAGGTCGGAGATATAGCCGAGCTCCTTGCCGCCCAGCTTGCCGTAAGCGATCACCGCGAACTGCGGCACCTCGCGGTGGCGGGTGGCCACCGTCTTCCACACCGCCTGCACGGTGGCTGCCACGATCACGTCGGCCAGCGCGGACAGGTGGTCGGCCAGCTTTTCCACCGTGAGGTCGCCGGCCAGGTCCTGCGCCAGCAGGTGGAACAGCTGGGCGTGGTGGACTTCGCGCAGGATGTCCATCTGGCGCTCGGTGTCGCCGGCGGCGGCGGCCAGCTGGCCGTCCAGCTCTTCGGCCAGCTGGGCCGCGTCGAACACGGCGTTGCGGATGCGGTCGTCCAGCAGCTCGTCCAGCAGGATGGGGTGCTTGGTGAGGAATTTGGCGGCCCAGCCGCTGGCGTGCATCATGCGGATCACGCGTTCCAGCGTGTGCGGGTACTCGGTCAGCAGCGACAGATAGGCCGAGCGGCGCGCGATGGCCTCCAGGAAGTCGAGCAGGCTGCCCAGTGTCACGAGCTGGCTGCCCACGCTGGACTGCTCGGCGGTGCGGGCGATCAGCGGCAGCGCCGCGTTCACCAGCGACACCAGGCGGTTGCGGCTCGCTTCCGGCAGCGACTGCAGGCGCGGCGCCTGCCAGGTCGCCACCAGGCGCTGGGCCGCGCCGGCCGGATCGTCGTAGCCCAGGGCGGCGAAACGGGACTGGATCGCCTCCAGGTTGTCCGGATCCGCGCATTCGTTGCTGGTGGCTGGGTTGATGTCGCCGTCTTGCTGGCCGTTTTGCTGTCCATGCGAGGCTTTTTCGGCGAACATGGCGTCGAACTGCTCGGCCACGAATTTGCGGTGCGCCTCGATTTGCGCCAGCAGGGCGGGCACGTCTGACAGGCCCATCATCTGCGCCACCACCAGCTGGTCGGCCTCGTTGGGCGGCAGGGTGTGGGTCTGGGCGTCGTCCAGGTATTGCAGGCGGTGCTCCAGGTTGCGCAGGAAGGTGTAGGAAGCCAGCAGTTGCAGCACGATGTCGGTGGTAAGCAGGCCTTTTTCCGGCAGTATGCGCAAGGTGGCGCGGGTGGAGCGGTCCCGCAGGGCGGCGTCGCGGCCGCCGCGTATCAGCTGGAACACCTGGGCCAGGAACTCGATTTCGCGGATGCCGCCGCGCCCCAGCTTGACGTTGTTGCTGCGGTCCGGGTGCAGCCGCTCCTGGCGGTTCACTTCGGCGCGGATCTGGGCGTGCATATTGCGGATGGCGTCGATCACGCCGAAGTCCAGGTAGCGGCGGAACACGAAGGGGCGCACGATGGCGTCCAGCGCGGCGATGTCGGCCGGGGCGCCGGTGACGGCGCGCGCCTTGACCCAGGCGTAGCGCTCCCACTCGCGGCCCTGCACGATCAGATACTGCTCCACCATGCTCAGGCTGGCGGCCAGCGGGCCGGAGCCGCCGTTCGGGCGCAGCGCCATGTCGACGCGGAAGGTGTAGCCGTCCTCGGTGATCTCGGCCAGGGCGGCGATCAGCTTCTTGCCCAGGCGGACGAAGAATTCATGGTTGGACAGCGAGCGCTGGCCGGGGCCGGCCACGGTGTCGCCGTCTTCCGGGTAGACGAAGATCAGGTCGATGTCGGACGAGACGTTGAGTTCGCCGCCGCCCTGCTTGCCCATGGCCAGCACCATCAGCTGCTGCGGCTCGCCGCTGTCGTGGCCGACCGGCTGGCCGTGCAGGGCCACCATTTCCGCGTGCAGCGCCGCCGTGTGCTGCTGGATGGCGAAGTCGGCGAAGCGCGTCATGGCGGTCACCACTTCATGCAGGTCGGCCTGGCCGTCCAGGTCGCGCCGTATCAGGGTGCAGACCAGCAGATTGCGCAGGCGGCGCATGGCGCGCGGCAGGGGCAGCGGCTGGCCGGCCGGCTGGTCCAGCCCGACTGCCGCTTCGCGCGCCAGATAATCGGCAAAGTCCATGCCGGCAAGCGATAATTGCGCCAATGCATCCACCTTGGCCGCCCGCCCCGGATCGGCGCTGATCCAGCGCTGGTAGTAACGGGAGGCGGAGGTGAGGGCGGGAGCGGTTGAGGTCATTGGCGGCAAAGTAACTTAGTGTTGCAACGTAATAAACAGAGCGTGGGGACGCCAGCCTATGCGGTAAAATGGACGCGCAGGCTAAGACGAGACGATTTTAGCGATTTATTAGACGCCGGGCCTGAATTATTAGCTTATTGATGCAAAATCCAGAGGAGACCGTGACAGACAGCGTACCCTTGGCCGTGCGCTGGCAGCGGCTGCGTTCCGCCTATCGCGTCTGCAATCTGGCCACCCACCATGTACTGGGCTTTACTCTCAAGTTAGCCCTGCTGCTGTACTTTGCATTCGCCATTCTGCTGCTGGCGCTGCGCTACCTGGTGCTGCCCAATATCGACCACTACAAAGGCGATATCGAGCGCCAGGCCAGCCGCGCGCTGGGCAACCCCGTCACCATAGAACGCATCTACGCCTCCTGGTCCGGCCTGAGCCCCACCCTGTTCCTAGGCGACGTGGTGCTGCGCGACCAGCAGGGCCGCGAAGTGCTGGCCCTGCCCAGCGTGTCGGCCACGCTGTCGTGGTGGAGCGTGGCGGCGGCCGACGTGCGCTTCGAGTCGCTGGAGTTGATACGCCCCAAGCTGGACGTGCTGCGCACGCCGGACGGCAAGCTCTACGTGGCCGGCGCATACATCGACCTGAACCAGAAGGGCGACGGCAAGGGCGGCGACTGGCTGCTGGCGCAGCGCGAAATCGTGGTGCGCGAAGGCCAGCTGGACTGGACCGACCAGCTGCGCGGCACGCCGCGCGTGAGCCTGCAGGACATGAGCCTGGTGCTGCGCAATAAATGGCGCCGCCACCAGTTTTCGCTGCGCGCCACGCCGCCGGCCGCGCTGGGCGGCCCGCTGGACGTGCGCGCCGATTTCATCCATCCCGCCTTTGCGGTGCGCAAGTCCGACGTGCGGCTGTGGCAGGGCGAACTGTACGCCGACGTGCGCCAGGCCGACCTGGCCGCATGGAAGCAGCATATCGACTACCCGCTGGACCTGAGTTCCGGCATGGGCTCGGTGCGCGCCTGGATCAAGCTGGACCATGCCAAGCTGGCTGGCTTCACCGCCGACGTCAGCCTGGCCGGCGTCACCGCCAAACTGGGGCCGGACCTGGAGCCGCTGGACCTGGTGGAGGTGCGCGGCCGCGTGTCCGCGCGCGAAGAGATTCCCGCCGCGATGCAAAGCGGCCAGCCCGCGTTCGGCGTGCTGGGCCACAGCGTCACCCTGAACAATTTCTCGCTGCGCACCCGCGACGGCCTCGAGCTGCCGCCCACCGAATTGTCCGAGCGCTACGTGGCGGCGACCGCCAAGGCGCCCGCGCGCATGGAACTCAACGCCAGCGTGCTGGACCTGCAAACCCTGGCCGCGCTGGCCGGGCGGCTGCCGCTGACGGCCGGCCAGCGCAGCGCGCTGGAAGACGTGGCGCCCACCGGCCGCCTGCGCGGCGTGGCCGCCACCTGGTACGGCAGCTATCCGGCGCTGCAGTCCTACCATGTGAAGGCCCAGCTCGACGGCCTGGGCCTGCGTCCGCGCCCGGCGCGCCTGCCGCAGCCGAAGAACGGCAAGACCCCCGCCGTGCGCGGCATGCCGGCGCTGCCCGGCTTCGAGCACCTGAGCGGCACGCTGGAGGCCAGCGAAAAAGGCGGCAGCTTCACGCTGGACGCCGACCAGCTGCTGCTGCAGATGCCGGATTATTTCGCCGAAGCCGCCATGCAGTTCGACAAGCTGCGCGGCCGCATGCACTGGTCCTTCGAAGGCAACGAACAGCTCAAGGTGGAGCTGGAAAACCTGGAATTCTCGCAGGACGGCCTGAACGGCACGCTGTCGGGCAGCCATGTGCTGCCGCTGGACGGCAAGAGCGCCGGCCTGGCCGACTTCACCGGCAAGCTGAACGGCTTCGACGTGAAGAAGATAGGCCGCTACCTGCCGCTGCAAACCCCGCCCCACCTGCAGCACTGGCTGACCGGCGCGCTGGAGGACGGCCGCGCGGACGACGTGGTGCTGCGCCTGCGCGGCGACCTGGCGCATTTCCCGTTCAAGAACGCCACCGCCGCCGAGCGCGCCAAGGGCGAGTTCCGCGTCAGCGGCCGGTTGACGAACGGCAAGCTCAACTACGACCCCGGCTTCTACGCCAAGGACGGCAAGTCGCCGCTGTGGCCGCAGGCCGAGCATATCAAGGGAAGCTTCACCTTCGAAGGCACGCGCATGGAAATCCGGGGCGACACCGCCACCACCGGCGGCGTGGCGCTGAGCGGCGTGAAGGCCGTGATCGCCGACCTGTCCTCGCACGACAGCGTGCTGGAAATCGACGGCAACGCGGCCGGGGCCATGCAGGAATTCCTCAATTACATGGCGGCCAGCCCGGTGCTGGAATGGATAGGCCATTTCACCGATGAAACGCAGGCCAGCGGCAGCGCCAAGCTGGCGCTCAAGCTGCAGCTGCCGCTGAACCATATGCACGATTCCAAAGTGCAGGGTGCGCTGCAGCTGGCCGGCAACGACATCGTGCTGTGGCACGACATGCCGGTGGTGGCGGGCTCCAGCGGCAGGATAGAGTTCAACGAAAAAGGCGTGAACCTGAACGCGCTGGCCGGCACCTTTATCGGCGGCCCGGTCTCCATCACCGGCGGCAGCCAGCGCGACGGCAGCATCCAGGTGCGCCTGGGCGGCGCCGTCACCGCCGAGGGCCTGCGCAAGACCTGGCCGTCGCCGCAGATGCAGCGCGTGGCCAGCCATATCAGCGGCGGCGCGCGCTACACCGGCCTGGTGGTGGCGCGCGACCACCATTATTCCGTCACCGTCGACTCCACGCTGGCCGGCCTGGGCCTGGACTTCCCGGCGCCGCTGGCCAAGGGCGCCGCCGACACGCTGCCGCTGCATTTCGTGCTGAACGGCGCCGGCGCCAACGAGGCCGGGCTGATGCGCGACGAGATCCGCGTGGCGCTGGGTTCCGGCCTGTCGGCCGCCTACCAGCGTCAGCGCCAGGGCAAGGAGGCGTGGAAGCTGGTGCGCGGCGGCATAGGCATCAACGTGCCGGCGCCGGAGCCGGACAGCGGCATGATGATGCAGGCCAATGTGAAATCGCTCAATGTGGACCACTGGCTGGAGCTGGGCGAGGCCATCGCCGGCAAGGAGCCCGCGCCAGCCGGCAGCGGCGGCGCCGACGTGGCGCAGTATGTGGTGGCCGACACCATGGCCGCGCGCGCTGGCGAACTGGTGATCGGCGAACGCAAGCTGGAGAACGTGGTGGTGGGCGTGAGCCACCAGAAAAACGTGTGGCAGGCGAATATCGATTCGCGCCATGCGAACGGCTATGTGACCTGGAACGAATCGCCGACCGGGCAGGGCGTGGGCAAGGTGACGGCGCGCCTGTCCTCGCTGGTGATCCCCGAGTCGCAGGCCAACGAGGTCAAGGATTTGCTGGAGAACAAGGCGACCCAGCCCACCATCCCCGCGCTGGACGTGGTGGTGGAGCGCTTCGAACTGTTCAACAAACCGCTCGGCCACCTGGAGCTGCAGGCGCATAATGCGCTGATCACGTCGGCGCGCGAGTGGCGCGTGTCCAAGCTGTCGCTGGTCAATGCGGACGGCGAGCTGAACGGCACGGGGCGCTGGGTGGTCAGGGACGGCCAGCCGCTCACCAATCTCAATTTCGAGCTGGCCATCGCCAACGCCGGCAAGCTGCTGGACCGCTTCGGCTTCGCCGATACCTTGCGCAACGGCAAGGGCAAGCTGAGCGGCGACATTTCCTGGAAGGGCCTGCCGTATGCGCTGGACATCCCCAGCCTGTCCGGCCAGATCAGCATGAATGTGGAGAAGGGCCAGTTCCTCAAGCAGGACCCGGGCGCGGCCAAGCTGCTGGGCGTGCTCAGCCTGCAGGCGCTGCCGCGCATGCTCAAGCTGGACTTCCACGACGTGTTCTCGGAGGGCCTGGCGTTCGACGGCATCAGCGCCAACGCCGTCATCAACCGCGGCATCGTCAAGACCGACAACTTGAAAATGCACGGCGTGGCCGCTACTGTGCTGATGGACGGCAGCGCCGACATCGCCAACGAATCGGCCAATCTGCACGTGGTGGTGATGCCCGAGGTCAATCTGGGCACGGCGCCGCTGGTGTACGCGCTGGCGGTCAACCCGGTGATCGGCCTGGGCAGCTATCTGGCCCAGCTCTTCCTGGCCCAGCCCATGATGCGCGCGCTGACCTATGAAATGCAGGTGACGGGGCCGTGGAAGGCGCCGGTCATCACCAAGCTGGAAACGGCACGGCCGGACAAGCCGGCCGCGCAGAAAGCCCAACCATAAGGACATCGAGAAGGACATGCCCATGAACACCGTCGCAGCGATACAGATGATTTCCTCGCCTTCCGTGGGCGAAAACCTGGCCACCGCGCGGCGCCTGATCGCGCAGGCGGCCGCCACCGGCGCCAAACTGGTGCTGCTGCCCGAATACTGGGCCATCATGGGCCTGAGCGACGCCGACAAGGTGGCCGTGGCCGAGCCGCTGGGCCAGGGGCCCATCCAGGACTTCATGAGCGAGATGGCGCGCCAGCACAGCATCTGGCTGCTGGGCGGCACCTTGCCGCTGGCCTCGGACGATCCAAGCCGCGTGGTCAACACCACGCTGGTGTACGACGACGAAGGCCGCCACGTGGGGCGCTACGACAAGATCCATCTGTTCGGCTTTTCCAAGGGCACCGAATCGTATGACGAGGCGCGCACCATCGTGCCGGGGCGCAATGTCGGCACGGTGGACACGCCGGTGGGCAAGGTCGGCATGTCGGTCTGCTACGACCTGCGCTTCCCCGAGCTGTTCCGCGCCATGGGGCCGGTGTCGCTGATCGTGGTGCCGGCCGCGTTCACCTACACCACCGGCCAGGCGCACTGGGAAATCCTGCTGCGCGCGCGCGCCATCGAGAACCAGTGCTATGTGCTGGCGGCGGCGCAGGGCGGCACCCACCAGAACGGCCGCCGCACCTGGGGCCACAGCATGCTGGTCGACCCCTGGGGCGCGGTGAAAACCGTGCTGGCCGAAGGCGAGGGCGTGGTGCACGGCGAGGTGGACGCGCTGTTCATGGACAGCGTGCGCGAGAGCTTGCCGGCGCTGAAACACCGCACCATGTGAAGCAGGCCGCGATCCACTACAATGGCAGCACATATAACCAAGGCAATATCATGATCCCATTCGAACCCAATCTGTCCACCCTGGCCGTCGCGCGCGATTTGCTGCTGACGCCGTTCGGCCTGGACGAAGGCAAGCTGCTGAAAACGCTGGGCAGCATGTTCACCCACAAGGTCGACTACGCCGACCTGTATTTCCAGTTCACCAAGAACGAGGGCTGGAGCCTGGAGGAAGGCATCGTCAAGACCGGCAGCTTCTCGATCGACCAGGGCGTGGGCGTGCGCGCCATTTCCGGCGACAAGACCGCCTTCGCCTACTCGGACGACATTTCCGAGCGCGCGCTGATGGAAGCGGCGGCGGCAACCCGCACCATAGGCCGCGCCGGCGCCGGCAAGATCAAGGTGGCCAGCGGCATGACCCAGGTGGGCGGCCGCTCGCTGTACCTGCCGCACGACCCGCTGACCTCGCTGGACGCGACCGCCAAGGTCAAGCTGCTCGAGCGCCTGGAAAAAATAGCCCGCGCCAAGGACCCGCGCGTGGTGCAGGTGATGGCCGGCCTGGCCGGTGAATACGACGTGGTGCTGGTGGTGCGCAGCGACGGCGTGCTGGCGGCCGACATCCGCCCGCTGGTGCGCGTGTCGCTGACCGTGATCGCCGAACAGAACGGCCGCCGCGAGGTGGGCTCGTCCGGCGGCGGCGGCCGCTACGACTACGGCTACTTCAGCGACGAGCTGCTGGAGCAGTACGCGGAAGACGCGGTGAAATCGGCCATCGTGAACCTGGACGCGCGCCCGGCGCCGGCCGGTCCGATGACCGTGGTGCTGGGACCGGGCTGGCCCGGCATCCTGCTGCACGAAGCCATCGGCCACGGCCTGGAGGGCGACTTCAACCGCAAGGGCTCGTCCACCTTCTCGGGCCGCATCGGCGAGCGCGTGGCGGCCAAGGGCGTGACCGTGGTGGATGATGGCACCTTGAAAGACCGCCGCGGTTCGCTCAACATCGACGATGAAGGCAACCCGAGCCAGTGCACCACGCTGATCGAGGACGGCATCCTGAAAGGCTACATCCAGGACACCATGAACGCGCGCCTGATGAAGATGCCGGTGACCGGCAACGCGCGCCGCGAATCGTTCGCCCACCTGCCGATGCCGCGCATGACCAACACCTATATGCTGGGCGGCGACAAGGACCCCGGCGAGATCCTGGCCTCGGTCAAGAACGGCCTGTACGCGGTCAATTTCGGCGGCGGCCAGGTCGACATCACCAACGGCAAGTTCGTGTTCTCGGCCAGCGAAGCCTATATGATCGAGGACGGCAAGATCACCTATCCGGTCAAGGGCGCCACCCTGATCGGCAACGGTCCGGACGTGCTCAACCGCGTGTCCATGATAGGCAACGACATGAAGCTCGATTCGGGCGTGGGCGTGTGCGGCAAGGAAGGCCAGAGCGTGCCGGTGGGCGTGGGCCAGCCGACCTTGCGCCTCGACGGCGTCACGGTCGGCGGCACGGCCTGAGCCGCGTGCGGCGGGTTACGGCGTGCCGCCTGACCCGCCATCTCCTTAGAACTGATACCGCATCCCCACATTGAAGTAGCGCCCCAGCGCGCCGCTGTAGTCAAGCGGGTTGTACGACACCGCGCCATAGGTGAGCGGGTCCAGCGGCGGAATCTTGTCGAACAGATTCTGCACCGAGGCCGTCACTTCCATCTTCGCGCTGACCTTCCAGCGCGCCGTCAGATCCACCGTGGTGAACGAGGCCAGCTTGCAGCCGCGCGGCGCATCGCTGCCGTCGGCGAAGTGGGTGGCGCAGCCGTCCGTATCGTTCTTGAACAGCGTATTGTCCATCTTGCCCCGGTAGTTGGCGCTGGCCGTCACGCGGAAGGCTTCGCGCTCCCAGGTCGCGCTCAGGTTGACCCTGTCGTCCGGCGTGCCGATGCAGTTGGTCACGTCGCAATTGCCGTGCGTGCCGGCGAAGTCGCGCTGCGAGCCGTCGGTTTCCGTGCGCAGCCACTTGAACAAATGCGTCCACTTGGCGTCCGCCGACAAGGTTCCCCAGCTGCCCATGCCTAAGCTCTTGCGCAAGTCCAGGTCGGCGCCGCGCACCTTGGTGTTGCTGGAGTTGACGTAGCGCGCCAGCACCGCCGTGATGGCGCCCGGATCGCCCGGCCGGGTGGCGGTGGACGGGTCGCGCGCGATATGCCCGGCCGCGATGGCGGCGTCGGTCTGTTCCTGGTTGATCTCGTTCTTGCGCTTGATCTGCCAGAAGTCCAGCGACACGCTGGTGCGCGGCAGCGGGTCCCACACCACGCCGGCGCTGTAGCTCTTCGAGCGTTCCGGCGCCAGCGCCGGGTTGGGCGAGGTGATGATGGCGATGGAGGCCGGGTTGCAGGCCACCGTCACGCCCAGCGCGCAGCGCGCCGGGTCCTCGGCGGTGGAGAAGGCGGCCAGGCCGCCCACGCCGTTCTCGGCCGCGCTGGGGGCGCGGAAGCCGCGCGCGAAGGTGCCGCGCAGCGCCAGTTCCTTGACCGGCGTCCATTTCAGGCCCGCTTTCGGCGTGTAGGAATTGCCGACGTCGGAGAAGTGGTCGTAGCGCAGCGCGGCCGAGGCTTCCAGCGTCTTGTGCAGCGGCGCCAGCAGCTCGGCGTACAGCGCGCCGGCCTTGCGCTTGCCCTGGTAGGCCGAGTAGCCCAGGCCGATGATGTTGCCGAGCTCGGTGCCCTGGGTGGGCTCCAGCGCGGTCGACTCGCGCCGGTATTCCGCGCCCAGCGCCACGCCCAGCGCGCCACCGGGCAGCTGGCCGAATTCGCGGCTGGCTTTCACGTCGATCTGGTTGATGCGGGTGGCCGCGTCGTTGGCGATGGTGGGCGAGAGCGCGCCGTACAGCGCGGCCGAGTTCAGGCCGGCGTTCTCGCCGATGCGCCAGTAGCTGCCGGCCGGCAGCGCGGCGTAGGCGGCGCTGCGCGCGCGCGCCGCCGCCACATTGGCCGGGCTGGGGTCGAGCAGGGCGAAGGCCACGTCGCGCTGCAGGTAGCCGGTGCGGGTGTTGCTCACTTCGTTTTTCGAGAACAGCCAGGCCGCGTCGATGTCCCACTGCAGCCAGCTGCCCTTGGCGCCGGCCACGAAGCGGGTGAAGTCCGAACCGACGTGGCTCACGCGCGGGCCGGCGTCGGCCGCCAGGTAGCGCAGCCGCGCGGCGCGCCCGAAATAGGGGTTGTCCGGGTGGCCCGCGCCCAGCTGCACGGCGGCGTTGCTGACCGGGCCGCCCGGATAGCCGACCGAGGCGCTGACGGTGGACGGCGTGGTGGTGGCGGTGGAATTGCTGTGATAGAAGTTCAGCTCGCTGTACGCCAGCCATGCCGGGCTGAGCTGGTAGCTCAGGCGCGCGAAGACGTTGCCGGTTTCCTGTTCCGGCTGGATTTCGCTGTATTGCTGCTGCGCGTCGGTCAGGCAGCCGCCGCCGGGGTCGCCCTGCGGGTGGCTGGTGAAGTTGGCGCAGGCCGCGCCCAGGAAGAAGCGCGTGAAGCCGGCGCCGGCCGGATTGCCGCGGTTGTAGTAGTCCAGCGTGTCCGGGTTGCGCACATTGCCGTTGACCGCGCTGCCGGCGTTGTTGTTGCTGATGATGGCGCCGGCGCCGCTCAGGCTTTCCTGGGCCGAGAAGCCGTAGTCGCGCAGGTCGCTGCGGCCCACGTAGCGGCGGCCGCTGCGCGAACTGTTGGCGATGGCGCCCTTGCGGCCGTACTCCAGGCTGGCCATGAAGTTGTAGCGGTCGCTTTCCAGGCTGCCGATGCCGTGGGTGATGGCCAGGCGCGTGTCGTGGCCGTCGCGCTCCCGGGAAATGCCCTGGCTGGCGCGCACGGTGGTGCCCTGGAAGTCGCGCCGCAGTATCACGTTGACCACGCCGGCGATGGCGTCCGAGCCGTAGATGGCGGAGGCGCCGTCCTTCAGGATTTCCACCCGTTCAATGGCTTCGGACGGGATCACGTTCAGGTCGGCGAACACTTTCTGGCCGTCGTCGGCCAGGCCGTAGGGTGCCACGCGGCGGCCGTTGATCAGCACCAGGGTGGAGGCCGCGCCCAGGCCGCGCAGCGAGATGCCGGACGCGCCCGAGGCGAAGCCGCCGCCGAAAGTCATTGGCACCGAGCCCTGGTTGTCCACCGCCAGCGTCTGCATCAGTTCGGCCACCGTGGTCTTGCCGGATTTTTCGATGTCGGCCCGGCTCAGGGTCTGCACCGGCGAGGCGGTTTCGGCCTGGGCGCGGCGGATGTTGGAGCCGGTGATTTCCACCCGCTGCATGGGCTGCTGGGCGGCTTCCTGCGCGTAGGCCTGGCCGAGCAAGCTGAGCAGGCCGGGCAAGATCAGTTTCTTCATCATTCACTCCATTTGGGTAAGCAGAAAGGTGCAGTCTTGCCGCCTTTGCATGAAGGGATACTGATCTGCGTCAAGGTGCGGCGCGGAAGCTGCACGATTGTGGTGCATGCGCCACGCGCACGGATGATGGCCGCGCTTGACAAACTGCTTGCCAAAGCGCGCGGATTGTTGCTATAGTCGTTGCAACCTTTTAGGATCTGATCCATGCATTCCTGCGTTTTCTTTACCGGCCACTTTTACTTTAGCAATTCCAACCCAAAGGCGGTGGAGTAGCGGCCGGTTCACGTAGCAGCAAAAACGAGATCCCAGCAGACCCAGACAAACCGCCAGCGATGGCGGTTTTTTTTTAGCCCACGATTTTCAGCCTTAGACTTCAGGAGATACCATGCAACGCACCGACGACCTGCGCATCCGCGAAATGAAGGAACTGGTCCCGCCCTCGCACCTGATACGCGAGTTCGCCTGCACCGAGGCCGCCAGCGCCACCGCCGCCAATGCGCGCGTGGCGCTGCACCGCATCCTGCACGGCCAGGACGACCGCCTGATGGTGGTGATCGGCCCCTGCTCCATCCATGACCCGAAAGCGGCCATGGAATACGCGCGCCGCCTGGCGCCGCTGCGCGAGCAGCTGGGCGCGGACCTGGAGATCGTGATGCGGGTGTACTTCGAGAAGCCGCGCACCACCGTGGGCTGGAAGGGCATGATCAACGACCCGTATATGGACAACAGCTTCCGCATCAACGACGGCCTGCGCATGGCGCGCGAACTGCTGCGCGACATCAACGAGTTGGGCCTGCCGGCCGGCACCGAATACCTGGACGTGATCAGCCCGCAGTACATCGCCGACCTGATCAGCTGGGGCGCGATCGGCGCCCGCACCACCGAGTCGCAGGTGCACCGCGAGCTGGCCTCCGGCCTGTCGTGCCCGGTGGGCTTCAAGAACGGCACCGACGGCAACGTCAAGATCGCCGTGGAGGCGATCAAGGCCGCCTCGCAGCCGCACCACTTCCTGTCGGTGACCAAGGGCGGCCACTCGGCCATCGTGTCCACCAACGGCAATGAGGACTGCCACATCATCCTGCGCGGCGGCAAGGCGCCGAACTACGACGCGGCCAGCGTGGACGAGGCCTGCAAGGCGATCGCCGCGCAAGGCCTGGCGGCGCGCCTGATGATAGACGCCTCGCACGCCAACAGCTCGAAAAAGCCGGAGAACCAGATCCCCGTGTGCGCCGACATCGCCGGCCAGATCGCCGGCGGCGACGCGCGCATCGTCGGCGTGATGGTGGAGTCGCACCTGGTGGCGGGCCGCCAGGACTTGGTGCCGGGCAAGGAGCTGGCCTATGGCCAGTCCATCACCGACGGCTGCATAGACTGGGACAGCAGCGTGCAGGTGCTGGAAGGCCTGGCCGCCGCCGTGCGCCAGCGCCGCCTGCACAATGTGGACTGAATAAAGGCAGCATGAAAAAACCCCCGCCGTATCGCTACGGCGGGGGTTTTTGTTTGCGCTACAGGATTAGTACTTGTAGTTGGCGCTCAGGTAGAAGGTGCGGCCCACGGCGCTGGCGTAGCGTGGATCGTAGCCCAGCTGGTGCGAACCGGTGTTGCGCAGCGTGAACGGCGGATTGCGGTCGGCCAGGTTGGTGACGCCGGCGGTCAGCTCCAGGTTCTTCAGCAGACGGAACTGGGTCTGGAAGTCCAGGGTGGTGTAGCTGGGCACGTCCAGCTGCACGTCCACGCAATCCTGCGCTGCGTCGTTGGTGTTCACGGCGCAGTTGTCGATGTCGTGGTGCTTGTCCTTGTAGCCGTTGCGGTAGTTCGCGGTCAGGGTGTTGGTCCAGCGGCCCAGTTCATAGGTCGCCGAAGCCTTCAGCACGTTGCGGAATTGGACTTTGTCGTCGCTGCCGAACTGGTCCAGGCTGGTTTCCCACTTGTCGTCGGTACCCGGGGTGGTGTAGCGCGACTTGAGCATGTGGGTGCCGGCCAGGCGGGCGGTCAGCTTGCCGTCCCAGACGCGCTGGCGGAACAGCAGGTCGTAGTCGATGCCCTGGTTTTCCTGGCGGCCGATATTGATAGGCGCCAGGATGATGGCCAGCGTGCGCTTGTTGGTCGATGCCTTGAACTTGGTGGTGTACAGGTTGATGTACTTGTTCGGATCGGAGGCGATCAGCGCTTCGCTGACGCTGGTGACCGCGTTGCGGATTTCCACGTTCCAGTAGTCGAACTTGGCGCTGAAGGACGCGTTGGGCTCGAACACGAAGCCGGCCGACCATTGCTTGGACTTCTCCGGCACCAGGGCCGGATTGCCGCCCTGGAACACTTCCAGCTGGTTGCGGCCGTCGCAGTACTGGGCCAGCGGGTGGTTGGCCAGGCCGTTGGCTGCGCTCAGCGGGCAGTTATAGGTGCCGCCGGTCACGCCGAAGTCGGTCTGCGGCTGGGCGATGTCCTTCATCGACGCGGCCTTGAAGCCGGTGCCGTAGGCGGCGCGCACCATCAGTTCCTTGGTCGGCTGGTAGCGGGTGCTCAGCTTGTAGGTGGTGGCCGACTGGTCTTCGCCGATCGACTTGCCGTTGATGCCGTCGTTGATCTTGGTGACGCGGTCATAGCGCAGCGAACCGGTCACTTCCAGGTCCTTGATCACCGGCACCAGCAACTCGGCGAAGGCGCCGCCGTTCTTGCGCGACAGGTCGAACGATGGCTGGTCGTCGTCGAACAGGATTTCCGAATGGCTCACCGCAGGGTTGCCCGACTGGCTGTAGCTGGTCTTGCGGAAGTCCGCGCCCACGCCCAGCGAAGCCTTGCCGGCCGGTACGGCGAACAGTTCGCGCGAACCGCGCACGTCGAAGCCCTTCATTTCGATTTCGGTGTTGCTGTAGTTGCCCACGTAGCCGGTGGCGTTCAGCGCGGTCTTCATCGCTTCCGGCATGGTGCCCAGCGCGTAAGGGAAGGGGTCGATGGAACCGCTGGCCAGGGCCGCGTTGAACTTGTCGGCCAGCGGGAAGCCGCCCACGTAGTCGGTCGGCGCCTTGTTGCGCGAGTAGGTCAGGGCCGAGTTGATGTCCCAGCCGGCCGCCGCGCCTTCCACGCCCACCACCACGTCGGAGGTCTTGCTGCCGTAGTCGTAAGCGCGGCCGCCCATGTCCTGCAGGCGGTATTTCACGGTGGCGGAGGTCATGCCGGACAGCTGCTGCGCGGTCAGGTAGGGCTGCACGTACTTGGCGAACAGCGGCGAGGTCTTCGGCAGCGAGAATTCGGCCGGGTAGGGCGCGATGGTGGCGTAGATGTGCGCGTCGTTGACGGTCACTTCGCTGAAGGCGGTGAAGCCGGTTTCGCCCAGTTTCAGCTTGCCCGAGGCGTAGAAGCTGTCGCGCTTGACTTCAGGCGAGATTTCCACCGAGGCGGTGTAGTCGATGTAGCACTGGCCGTCGCCCAGGTCGACGTGGGCCGGCGGGCACTTGCCGTTGATCTTCAGGTAAGGGTTGACGTTGACCGACTTGCTGGCGCCGGCGGCATCCTTGTAGCCGATGGTGACGTTGGGCGGAATCGAGCGCGAGGAGCCGTTGAAGAACTGCAGCGGCTTGCCGGTTTTTGGATCGGTGAAGTTGATGATGCCGGTCTTGGCGAAGTCGCGCTGGGCCGCTTTCAGGCGGTCCTGCTCCTGGTGGCTGCCCGACAGGAACAGCGACCAGCCGTCGGTCTCCACGTCGCCCCAGCCCTTGGCGATGCTGACGGACTTGTCCTTGGCGCCGGGATGCTGCGGCTTGCTGTACTTGGCGTCGATGGTCAGCGGCTGGGCGCCTTTTTTCAGGATGAAGTTCAGCACGCCGGCGATGGCGTCGGCGCCGTACAGCGCGGAGGCGCCGTCGGTCAGCACTTCAATGCGCTCGACCGCGGCCAGCGGGATGGAGTTGATGTCGATGGTGGTGCCGGAGGTGGCCGGCGCGATGCGGCGGCCGTTGACCAGCACCAGGGTGTAGGACTCGCCCACGCCGTGGATGGACGCGGTGGTGATGCCGCCGCCGCCGCCGCCGACCGAGTCGGCCGCCACGGTGAAGCCCTGCATCACAGGCAGTTGCTGGACGAAGTCGGTGACCGAGGTCACGCCTGCGCGCTGGATGTCTTTCTGGCTGAACGACTGCACTGGCAGCGAAGCTTCGGCGGCGATGCGCTTGATGCTCGAGCCGGTGATTTCGACGCGCTGGATCGCGTCCGGCGCGGCTTCCTGAGCGATGGCGGCATGCATCCCGAAGGCGGCGCCGGCTGCGCAGATCATGCGCACGGAGCGGGACAAAACGGTTTCCTTCATCATCAATCTACTCCCAAAAGGTCTACTAGGTGAATCGGCGTCGTGGGCCGGTACTATTTTGATATTTATTGGCAATATGGACATTCCGGCTATGCGACGGATGAGCCAGCCAGCGGGCTCATGTAATCATCTAGACAACTTGCTGTCAATGCGGAAATTTGTGGTTTTCCTCGAAACCCCGGCTTTGTGCGAGGTGGCCGGCGGCGGCGGATTGCGGGCAGATGGGAGCAGTCACGCGGAAATTCCGCGCAACATCGCGTAATTGGGGCCAAGATGGGGGATCCGGGAAAAACAGCCGACTATCCGGAAATGCGGCGTATTATCAAATTTGACAAATAGTCGGTATGTGCCAAGCGAAGTGCAATGTTACATTTTTGGTACAGAGTGATACTTAATGCTACAGAACGATACCGCCGGGCGGAACCGGCGGCGTGGCCTCAGAAGGCGTAGCTGCCGCGCAGATAGAGGGCGCGGCCGACGGCGTCGGTGTAGCGCGGGTCGTAGCCTTTCTGAAACAGCGTGCCCTGGTTGGAGAAGGGCGGCTCCTTGTCCAGCAGGTTCTTCACTCCCGCCGTCAGCGTCAGGCCGGCGATGCCGCTGTAGCTGGCGGTCAGGTTCCACAGGCTGTAGGACGGCACATGGTTGAGGAACTGCGGCGCGATGTTCAGGTTCTGGTCCTGGTAGCCGCTCTTGAAGGACTGCGCCAGCGTGGCGCTCCACACGCCCAGGCGCCAGTTCAGCGCCGCGTTGTGCTTCCAGCGGAACACCGGGTTGTTGGCGGCGTAGCGGCCCACGTTCTGCGTGTAGGGGCCGTCGCGTTCATCCTGGTATTCATATTGATGGACGTAGGTGCCGTCCAGCGTGAAGGTGAGGTTGCCGTAGGCGGTGGCGCCCGAGCGCAGCGTCAGCGACACGTCCACGCCGTCGGTGTTGACGCGGCCCAGGTTCTCCTTCAAATCCAGGATGGCCAGCGGCGAACCGTCCGGGTTGCGCAGGAAGCGTTCCTTGTACTTGGCGTAGTTGCCGTAGATGACTTCCTCCGGCAGGGCGTTGATCTTGTCCTTGAGCTTGATGGTCCAATAGTCCAGCGCCAGTGTGGCTTGCGGCACGGGCTCGAGCACGATGCCGGCCGCGAAGGTGCGCGACTTCTCCGGGTCCAGGTCCGGATTGCCGCCCTGTAGCTTGAACTGCTGCAGGTCGCAGTCGCGCAGCGGGTTGGTGATGGGATTGGAGGACGGCACGCCGCCCGGGCACAGCACCGGATCGTTGTAGGTGTTGTTGGTGTCGTTCTTGGAGCGCGGCGCGTTCTTCTCGAACAGGGTGGGGGCGCGGAAGCCGGTCGAGGCCGAGCCGCGCAGCAGCACCTGCTTGCCGGGCTGGTAGCGCAGGCCCAGCTTGGGGTTGGTGGTGTTGCCGGCGTCGCTGTAGTCGTCGAAGCGGGTGGCGAACTGCACTTCCAGGTCCTTGATCAGCGGCAAACTGAGCTCGCCGAACACGGCCTTGATGGTGCGCGATCCGGCCGTGGACTGCGAACCGGACAGGCCGGAACTGGCGGCCTGGCCGGCGATGTCGCGGTTGACGAAGAAGTCCGCCTCCTCGCGCCGCAGCTCGCCGCCGAAGGCGACGGCGGCCTTGCCGCCGGCCAGCTCCCACAGCTCGCGGCTGGCCTTGAAGTCGATGCCGGTGTTGCGGGTTTTGCCGTCCTGCACCTTGCCGCGCAGCGCGGTGCTGGCCAGGTAGGCCTTGCCGGCCGTGTCCTGCAGGCCGAAGGGGTTGAGGATGCCGTTGAACACACCGGCCGCGAAGGATTCGTCGCGCACATAGCCGCCGGTGAACCATTCGGCCGATCGGCTCTCGGACAGCGTGAAGCCGGTCTTGTATTCCCAGCCGCGCAGCAGGCCCTCGGCGCCTATGCTGAGGCGGTCCGCCGCGCCCAGGGAATTGATCGCGCGCTGGCCGGCCTCGGTGGGGCGCCAGCTGACGTTCAGCGGCTGGCCGGACAGGCCCGGCATGGCGGGTACGCCGCCGCCCGGGTTGCCCGGATAGTATTTGCTGGTCCTGGGCAGTATCAGCCCGGTCTGCGGCGGCGGCGCGGTGTGCGACAGCACGTCGTTCTCGGCGTGCAGGTATTCGATGCTGGCCTGGTGGTCGTTATTGAGCTTGAAGCTGGCCTTGCCGAAGAAGGCGGTCTGCTTCTGCGCCGGCAGGTCGTCGATCAGGCGGGTGTAGTCCTGGCGGCAGGTGCCGCCGCCGCCGATGGGCAGGGAATAGGGCTGGTCGCAGCCGGCCGCGCGGCCCGGGTTGCCGGTGACGCTGGAGCCCGGGTCGAAGAAGTTGCCGGGGAAGGTGGTGCCCGAGGTCAGGTTCAGGCCGCGCGAGGGGATCACGCCGGTCTGCGAGAAGGCGCGCTGCTGCGAGGTCAGGATGTCGAGCTGGTGCCAGTCGAACACGCCGAACACATTGTAGCCGTCCTGGTCCAGGTTGCCGAAGCCGGAGGAGAGGTTGACGCGCTTCTCGTCGGCGCCGGCGGCGCGCGGCAGCAGGGCCTCGGCGCTGATGGTGGTGGTCTGCACCGAGCGCCGGGTGATGAAGTTGATCACGCCGCCGATGGCGTCGGTGCCGTAGATGGCGGAGGCGCCGTCGCGCAGCACTTCCACCCGCTCCAGCGCGCTGACCGGGATGATGTTGAGGTCGACGCTGGCGCCGTCGTAGGGATGGTTGGCGATGCGGCGGCCGTTCAGCAGCACCAGGGTCTTGTCGCTGCCCAGGCCGCGCAGGTCGGCGCTGGACTGGCCGCCGGTGGGCAGGCCCGAGCTGTTGCCGCCCACCACGTTGCCGGAACTGAAGCTGGAGCTGTTGGAGGGGATGCGGTCCAGCACTTCCTGGGCCGTGGTCAGGCCTTGCTTGACGAAGTCCTCGGCCTTGAACACGGTCAGCGGATTGGCCGTTTCCGACACCAGGCGCTTGATCGACGAGCCGGTCACTTCCACGCGCGGCATGGGCTGCGCCGCCGGCTGCACTGCCTCCTGCGCATGGGACCAGGCGGATACCGTCCCCAGGCCCAGCATGCACGCCAAACGGGCCGCGTGGGCGATTGCTGTTTTCTTCATCATGGACTGCGCTCCCTCTGTTATGGAAAGGGCAGTGTGCGCGGTTGCCGCAATGAATCTGTTGAGTAAAATCAAAAAAGGCGCTGATTGCTCAGCGCCTTTTTGTGCTTACATCAACGCCGTGGCGTCAGATCCGATCAGAACTTGTACGAGCCGCTGAGGTAGAACTGGCGGCCCAGGGCGCTCGAGTAGGACGGGTTGTAGCCAACCTGGTGCGAACCGGTGTTGCGCAGCGTGAACGGCGGATTGCGGTCGAACAGGTTGATGATGCCGGCGGTCAGCTCCACGTTCTTCAGCGGGCGGTAGGCCGACTGCAGGTCGAAGGTGGTGTAGCTCGGCACGTCCAGCGTGATGCCGTAGCAGGCGCCCGGCGAACCGGCCACGATGACGGCGCAGTCGTCTTCCGACTGCGGCTTGTCGATGTAGCCGTTGCGGTAGTTGGCCGCCAGCGTGTGGGTGAACTTGGCCGTTTCCAGCGAGGTGGTGGCGCGCACCACGTGGCGGAAGCTGACCTTGTCGTTCGAGCCGTAGCGGTTCAGGCTGGTTTCCCACTGGTCATCGGTGCCCGGGGTGGTGTAGCGCGACTTGAGCAGCCAGGTGCCGGCCAGGCGGCTGGTCAGCTTGCCGTCGAACAGCTTCATCTTGTGGGTGAAGTCGTAGTCGACGCCCTGGTTTTCCACCTTGCCGATGTTGATCGGCAGCAGCTTGATGGCCAGCACGTCCTTGCCGGTCGAGCTGATGTGCTTGGTGGTGAACAGCGAGGCGTACTTGGCCGGGTTGGCGAAGATCAGGCCTTCGGACACGGCGGTCACCTGGTCGCGGATTTCCACGTTCCACAGGTCGATCGCCATCGACAGGCTGTCGACAGGCTCGAACACGAAGCCCACGCTCCACTGCTTGGACTTCTCCGGCTTCAGCTCCGGATTGCCGCCCTGGAAGGCTTCAAACTGCTGGCGCTGCACGCCGTTGCAGTAGGACGCCAGCGGGTGGCCGCCCATGCCGGTGGCGGCGGTCAGCGGGCACTGGTAGTTGCCGCCGGTGACGCCCCAGTCTTCCAGCGGACCGGCGATCTCGGTCATGCTGGCGGCGCGGAAGCCGGTGCCTGCCGCTGCGCGCAGCATCAGGTTCTTGGCGGCCGCGTACTTGGTGCTCACTTTCCAGGTGGCGGCGTTTTCCTTGCTGCCCACTTCCTTGCCGGTCAGGTTGTTGTCGATGGCGCCGATCTGGTCGTAGCGCACCGAGGCGGTCGCTTCCAGCTTCCTGGTGATCGGCATCATCAGCTCGGCGTAGGCGCCGGCGTTGTTGCGCTCGTAGTTGCTGTCCACCTGGGCGTTGTCGAACAGGATCTGCGCCTGCTTGGCCACGTCGGCCTGGTCGATGCGGAAGGCGGTGTTGCGGAAGTCCGCGCCCACGCCCAGCTGGGCGCTGCCGCCGGCCAGCTTGAACACTTCGCGCGAGGCGCGTGCGTCGATGCCCTTCATTTCCACGGTCTGCGTGTTGTAGGTGCCGCTGAAGCCGGTGTCCAGCAGCGCGCTGCGCATGGACGCAGGCATCTCGCCCTGGGCGTAGCCGAACGGATCGATGGTGCCGGCGTCCAGCGCGGCCTGGAACTTGTCGGCCAGCGGGAAGCCGCCCACGTATTTCTGGGTCTGCTTGTTCTTCGAGTAGGTCACCGCCGAGTTGATGTCCCAGCCGAATGCCTGGCCGTCCACGCCCGCCACCAGGTGGGTGGCCTTGGTGCCGTAGTCGTAGGTGCGGTTGCCCATTTCATACAGGCGGTACTTGGCCACCACCGAGGTGGCGCCGGCTTTCTGTTCCGGCGTCAGGTAAGGCTGGATGTACTTGTTGTACAGCGCCGAGCCCTTGGCGATGCTGAAGTCGGCCGGGTAGGGCGCGATGCTGGCCACGATTTTCGCTTCGGTGTAGGCGAAGTCGAAGAAGCCCTTGAAGCCGGTGTTGCCCAGCTTTAGGCTGCCGGAGCTGAAGATGGAGTCGCGCTGCGATTCCGGGTTGATCTCGATGGTGGACGGCGAATCGTAGTAGCACTGGCCGTCGCCGTAGAAGTCCAGGTTGCCTGGCGCGCACTTGCCGCCGTGCGACAGCGCATACGGGTTCAGGTTGACGTTCTTTTCGACGGTCTTGCCGGTCTTCGGATCGATGGCGTCGTAGCTGACGGCGGCGTTGGCCGGCAGGGAACGCGAGGAGCCGTTGATGAACTGCAGCGCCTTGCCGGTTTTCGGGTCGGTGAAGTTGACGATGCCGGTGCGCGCGAAGTCGCGCTGCGAGGCTTTCAGCTGCTTCTGCTGGTCGTGGCTGGCCGAGACGAACACGCTGTAGCCGTCGTCCTCGTAGTCGCCGAAGCCCTTGCTGATGCTGATGGAGTTGCTCTTGCCGCCGGATTTCTCAGGGCTGTTGTACTTGGCGTTCACTTCCCATGGGGAGGCGCCTTTTTTCAGGATGAAGTTGACCACGCCGGCAATCGCGTCGGCGCCGTACAGGGCCGAGGCGCCGTCGGTCAGCACTTCCACGCGCTCGATGGCCGACAGCGGGATCGAGTTCAGGTCGATGGTGGTGCCGGAGTTGGACGGCGCCACGCGGCGGCCGTTCAGCAGCACCAGGGTGTAGGCCGCGCCGATGTCGTGGATGGAGGCGGTGGTCACGCCGCCGCCGCCGCCGCCGACCGAGTCGGCCGCCACGGAGAAGCCCTGCATGGCCGGCAATTGCTGGATGAAGTCGGTGACCGTGGTCACGCCGGACTTCTTGATGTCTTTCTGGCTGAACGACTGCACCGGCAGCGACGATTCGGCCGCGATGCGCTTGATGCTGGAGCCGGTGATTTCCACGCGCTGCATGGAGGCGTCCGGCGCCGCGTCCTGGGCGCTGGCCGCGTGCATGCCCAGTGCCAGGCCGCCGGCGAACATGACGCGCAGCGAGCGCGACAATACTGTTTCTTTGATCATTGCTTTGTAGCTTTCTCTTGATGCGATAGGGGTAACGTCAACTTGCTGTTTTTGCAGGTCCCTGTAATTCTCACGAAAAATCACAGGGGCGATATGAAACCACCGATTGCGCTGGCTTGTCAATTTTTGTTCGGGTTTTCGCGAAAAATCGACGTATTTCTGCCAACTCGATACGGTTTTGGCAAGTGAGTTGTATAGGCTTATCAAAAGAAAAAGGGGCGGTGCTTGCGCACCGCCCCTCAGGCAGATTCAGCTAATCAGGCGATTAGAAGAATTTGTAGTTCAGGCCCACTTTGACGTAGCGGCCGATGGCGCCGGTCGCGTCCATCGGGTTGTAGCTCATGCCGCCGTAGGTCAGCGGATCCAGCGGTGCGATCTTGTCGAGCACGTTGTTCATCGACGCGAACAAGGTCAGCTGTTTGCTGAAGTTGTAGCGGGTCGACAGGTCCAGCGTGGTGAACGAGGCGATCTGGCAGTCGGTGGTGCCTGGCTGGCCGTTGGCCAGGGTGGAGGCGCAAGGATTGCCTTCGAACAGGATGTTCTTCATCTTGGCGCGGTAGTTCACGATGCCGTTGAAGTTCCAGTCGCCGATATCCCAGGTGCCGGTCAGGTTGATCTTGTCCTTAGGCGTACCGGCGCAGTTCGAGGTGTCGCAGTTGCCGTGGGTGCCAGCGAACTGGTACACGGTGGTGGCGGACTCGTGACGCTTCCAGGATGCCACGTGGGTCCAGGTCAGGCCCAGCTGGGCTTTGCCGTAGGCGCCCAGGCGCAGGCGCTGCTTGATGTCCAGGTCCACGCCGCTGATTTCGGTGAAGCTCGAATTGCGGTATGGAGCCTGGGTCAGCACCAGCGTGCCCGAGTTCGGGATCACCACGCCGTTCACGACCAGGTTGTTGTCGTTGCGGATCGCGGTCGGCAGGGCGGCCGCTTCGTTGTACGGCAGCGGGTTGATCTCGTTGGAACGCTTGATCTTCCAGCCGTCCAGGGTGATGCCGGTGTCGGCCAGCACGTCCCAAACGATACCCAGGGTGTAGCCCTTGGAGGTTTCCGGCTGCAGGTTGGGATCGCCCACTTTCACGGCCGCGACAGGGATGCCGCAGTCGGTCGAAGTGGCGCCGCCAGGGGCCGGGGTCTTGCCGCCCGGGCAGCGGATCGGATCGGCCACGGTCGAGGTGCCGGTCGACTGCGACGCCGACGAGCCTTCAGCCGCGCCTGGTGCACGGAAGCCTTCGGTGTAAGTGCCGCGCAGTGCGAAGGACTTGATCGGGGTCCACTTGGCGCCGACTTTCGGCGTGGTGGAGTTGAAGTTGTCGTATTTGTCGTAGCGGAAGGCTGCGCTCAGTTCGACGTTCTTGATCACCGGCGCCAGCACCTCGGCGTAGATCGCCGACACTTTGGTGTCGCCGAAAGCGGCCACGTAGCTGGAGTTGATCGAGCCGTCTTCGGAGCCCTTCAGCGAAGGATTCGACAGTTTTTCCTGGCGGTGTTCGGCGCCAACCGCCAGACCCATATTGCCGCCCGGCAGAGCCCACAGCTCGCGCGATGCCTTGAAGTCGATCACGTTCAGCTTGGTGGTCGAATCGGAGGTGGCGTTGGTCACCATGGCTGCGTACAGCGAAGCCGGGTTCTTGTTGGCCTGCGCGCCGATGTAGTACGGGAAGTACTTCGAGGTTGGATCGCCCAGGGCGGCCGCCACCACCTTCATGTTCAGCATATTGCTGTAGTCCAGGTGCAGCTTGGACTCGGAGTGGGTGAAGCCGGTGTCGTAGTCCCAGCCCATGGCCGAACCCTTGACGCCGATCACCAGGCGGTTGAATTCGTTGTTGGCCGAACGGGTGCTTGGGCCGACGTCAAACGCGGTGTAGCGGATGCGGATAGGCGCGCCGTAGGGATTCTGCGGGTGCGCGGCCGACATGATGTTCAGGTTGCCGTAGTTGATGAAGCCCAGCGGATTGGCGGCGTTCGGCGGGAAGGCCACGGTCGGGGTGACCGACGGCGGCACCAGGGTGAACGAGGTGTCGCGCTTGGAGTAGCCCGCTTCCACGTAAGCCTGGGTGTTTTCGTTGATCTGGAAAGTGCCGCGCGAGTACAGGTTGATCGATTCGATCTCCGGCTGCATGTCGCGGAACTGGTCGGCGTACCATACGCAGCCGCCGTTGGCGCCGGTCTGGCTGGCGCTGGTCAGCGAGGCGCAGCCTGGCAGGGCGACGTAGTTGGTGGTCTTCGGATCGCGCAGCAGGCCGACCGGGGAGGCGGTGGCGTTGTTGGTGCCGTTGATGTAGCCGCTGGCAAACTGGGTGCCGATCGGGAAGCCGTAAGGACGCAGGTCGCCGTGGCCGATATGGCCGCGGTCGGCGCGGTCGCTGTTTTTCAGCTTGTCCGACTGCTGGTATTCAGCATTGAATACGAAGTTGTACTTGTCGTTGTCCAGGTTGCCCTTGCCGAACGACAGGGAAGCCTTGTTCTGCTTGGCGTCGCTGTAGCGCGAGGTGCCGGTGTCGCCCTTGACTTGCAGGCCTTCGAAGTCTTTGCGCAGGATGATGTTGACCACGCCGGCAATCGCGTCCGCGCCGTAGGTCGACGAGGCGCCGTCCTTCAGGATCTCGATGCGCTCAACGATCTGCATCGGCACGGTGGACAGGTCGGTGAAGCTTTTCTGGCCGTCGTCGGCACGCGCGAACGGGGCCATGCGGCGGCCGTTCAGCAGTACCAGGGTGGAGGTCGCGCCCAGGCCGCGCAGCGAGATGGCGGTGGAGCCGGCGGCGAAACCGTTGCCGAAGCCGGTAGGCAGCGAACCGGCGCCGTCCACGGTCAGGGTCTGCAGGTATTCGGCGACGGTCGCCTTGCCCGATTTCAGCAGCTCTTCGCGGCCGATCAGCTGGATCGGCGAGGCCGTCTCAGCGGTAGCGCGCTTGATGCTCGAACCGGTAATTTCCACGCGCTGGACATTCGCGCTGGCGTCTTGCGCCATCGCCGGCGTTGCCAGCAGACCTGCTGCAACCACGCTGCCCGAGAATATCAGGCGCACGGAACGTGCCATAACTGTTTCCATCATCATACTAAAAGCCTCCAACTGTTGAGATGTTCGAACGGATGTGCGCGGGTTCCTGCGGATGGCAAGCTTGTGCGCAACTTTCCCGTTTCCAGTTGAGCAAAGGGCTAGGCATTTGCTCAATTGTTCGATGAAATCATCTGCCGGGTTCGGCTGTCAATGTAAGTGTTTCCCCTAGTTGTGGACCAACAGTTGTTTTTCAGGCAGGAAAAAATGCCGCCGCAGGACCTAACATCCACTAAATTCGGACTACGGCATGTAACTTGATGTAGCGGCTTTGTTGCGCCGGACTGCGCCGTGTTTAACGCTTGCGTGGTATTGCGTTAGTTTTTGGCCACACTTGAATGCAAAAAGGGCGGTGATCGCTCACCGCCCTTTTCAGGCTAAACCGTCAAATGATGAATTATTTGAAGCTGTAGCTCGCGCCGACTTTGAAGTAGCGGCCGATGGCGCCGGAAGCGTCCATCGGGTTGAAGCTCATGCCGCCGTAGGTCAGCGGGTCCAGCGGTGCGATCTTGTCGAACACGTTGGCTACCGATGCGGTCAGCTGCAGGTTCTTGCTGAAGTTCCAGCGGGTCGACAGGTCCATGGTGGTGAAGGACGCCAGTTTGCAGCCGTTAGGGGCCACGGTGCCGTCGGCAAACTTGGAAGCGCACACGTCGCCTTCAAACTTGATGTTCTTCATGCTGTCGCGGTAGTTCACGTTGGACGCGAAGTTCCAGGCGCCGATGTCCCACGAAGCGGACAGGGTGGCCTTGTTCTTCGGCGTGCCGGCGCAGTTCGAGGTGTCGCAGTTGCCGTGGGTGCCAGCGAACTGGTACTGCACGGTGTCGGACTCGGCGCGCAGCCAGGACGAGATGTGGGTCAGGTTCAGGCCGATGACGGCTTTGCCCCAGGCACCCAGGCGCAGGCGCTGTTTCACGTCCAGATCCACACCGGTCACTTCGGTGTAGCTCGAGTTGCGGTAGGCGCCCGATACCACCAGCAGGGTGCCGGTGTTCGGGATCACCTGGCCGGCGGCGTTCTTCAGGTTGTTGTCGTTGCGCACGGCGGTTGGCGACTGCGCTGCTTCAGCGTAGGAGACCGGGTTGATCTCGTTGCTGCGCTTGATCTTGAACGCGTCCACGGCAATGCTGTTGCCTTCGAACGCATCCCACACCATACCCAGGGTGTAGCCCTTGGATTCTTCAGGCTGCAGGTTGGCGTTGCCGACCTTGATCGAGCTGACGGTGATCGAGCAGTCGGTCGCGCTGGCGCCGGCCGCAGGAGTGCCGCCCGGGCAACGGATAGGATCGCGCACTGGGGCGCTGCCGACTGCCTGGCTCAGCACGTTGGACTCGGCCGCGCTAGGTGCGCGGAAGCCTTCGGTGTAAGTGCCGCGGACTGCGAAGTTCTTGGCCGGGGTCCATTTCGCGCCCAGTTTCGGGGTGGTCGAATTGAACTGGTCGTAGTGGTCGTAACGCAGGGCAGCGGTCAGTTCCACGGTCTTCAGCACCGGCGCCAGCACCTCGGCGTACACGGCCGACACATTGTTCTTGCCGAACGCAGCGGTGTAGCTGGAGTTGATGGTGCCGTCCGAGGTGCCGGACAGCGATGGGTTGTTCAGCGTTTCGCGGCGGTGTTCGCCGCCGATGGCCAGACCCATCTTGCCGCCTGGCAGTGCCCACAGTTCGCGGCTCGCCTTGAAGTCGGCGATCACCAGCTTGGTGCTGGAATCGGAGGTGGCGTTGGTCACCAGGGCCGCGTACAGCGAGGCCGGGTTCTTGTTCGCCTGCGCGCCGATGTAGTACGGGAACAGCTTGGAGCTCGGGTCGCCCAGGGCGGACTGCAGCGCCTTCATATTGAGCATATTGCTCCAGTCCAGGTTCAGCTTGGACTGCGAGAAGGTGAAGCCGGTTTCATAGTCCCAGCCCTTGACGGTGCCTTTCAGGCCGGCCACGAAGCGGGTGAACTCGTTGGTGTTCTTGCGGGTGCTGGCGCCCACGTCGAAGGCCGAGTAGCGCACGCGCACCGGCACGCCGTACGGGTTCTGCGGGTGGTTGGCAGCCATCAGGATGGTGTTGCCGTAGTTGATCAGCTGGTTGGCGCCGCCGTTCTGGCCCGGGAACACCACGGTCGACGAGGTCGACGGCGGGGTCAGGGTGAAGGCAGTGTCGCGCTCCGAGTAGCCGGCTTCAAAGAAGGCCTGGTGGTCGGCGTTGATCTGGAAGGTGCCGCGCGAGTACAGATTGATCGATTCGATCTCTGGATTCATCGAGCGGAACTTGTCCTGGTGCCACAGGCAGCCGCCGTTCGGGTCTTGCGGGGTGACGTTGGAGAACTGGTCGCAGCCCGGCAGCGAGACGTACTGGCCGGTCTTCGGGTTCAGCAGGGCGCCGGTAGGCGACGGCGAGGAAGCGCCGTTGGTGATGTAGCCGCCAGCGTACTGGGTGCCCACGCCATAGCCCCAAGGGCGGATGTCGCCGTGGCCGATCCAGGCGCGGCTGCCGCGGTCGGAAGCCTGCAGGCCGTCGGTCTTGCTGTATTCGGCGTTGAAGACGATGTTGTACTTGTCGTCGTCCAGGTTGCCCTTGCCGGCGGTGACGGAGATCTTGTTCTGCTTGGCGTCCGAGTAGCGCGAAGCGCCGGTGTCGCCCTTGATCTGCAGGCCTTCGAAGTCCTTCTTCAGGATGATGTTGACCACGCCGGCGATCGCGTCGGCGCCGTACAGCGAGGAAGCGCCGTCCTTCAGCACTTCGATGCGCTCAACGATCTGCATCGGGATGGTGGACAGGTCGGTGAAGCTCTTTTGGCCGTCGTCGGCACGCGCGAAAGGCGCCATGCGGCGGCCGTTCAGCAGTACCAGGGTGGAGGTCGCGCCCAGGCCGCGCAGGGAGATGCCGGTAGCGCCAGCGGCGAAGCCGGAACCGAAGCCGGTAGGCAGGGAGCCGGCGCCGTCGGCCGACAGGGTCTGCAGGTACTCGGCCACGGTGGCCTTGCCCGACTTCATCATGTCGTCGCTGGTCAGGACCTGGATAGGCGACGCGGTTTCCGCGGTCGCGCGTTTGATGCTCGAGCCCGTGATTTCCACGCGCTGGACGTTAGCGTCTTGTGCATAAGCCTGTTGGGCCATCAGGCCCGCCGCCACTACGCTGCCCGAGAAGATCAGGCGCACCGAGCGGGATAAAACCGTTTCCATCATCATTACAAACAACTCCCAAGAAAAGTATCGTATAGCGGCATCCAAGGCGTAGCCAAGCTGAGCCGCATTCGGGGTCAGACCCCGAATGCGGCTCAGCTCGCTAGATGAATTAGTTGCACACCAACAATTCTCTCCAAAAATCACATATTGTTTTCGGAGAGGGTTCGCATCAGAGCACCGGCTACCGGGAATTGTCAATGAAAAGCGCATTTTTGCGTGCGTAAAAACAACAGTCTGCGGCAGTGTTAATACGGCTATGTTGCGTTGCATTCAGCTATAAAAATTGGAAATTTTTGCGCATTAGATATTGCGTTGCAGCATATTTTTTTCTTGCGCGGTTTTCTGGGGTAAGGATGATGGTGGGGGAGCGGGTGCTCCTATAACCTTGGGGTATACCTGCATGAAACCAGTCCATCGCCGGCGGGCCGCTTTGCTGTTGAGCCTGGTGCTCAGCTCGGCAGCAGCCGCATCGGCCGAACCGGTGAAAGTGCTGCGCTACATCCTGCCGGCTGCGGAAACCAGTTTCGACCCCGCCGTGGGGCGCGACCTGTACACCGGCCACATCACCCAGGCCATCTTCGACACGCTGTTCACCTACGACTACCTGGCCCGCCCGGTCAAGCTGGCGCCCGCTGCGGCCGCCGCGCTGCCGGAAGTGTCGGCCGACGGCATGACGTACACGATACGGCTCAAGCGCGGCCTGCTGTTCACGCCGGACCCGGCCTTCAAGGGCCGTCAGCGCGAACTGACCATGGCGGACTACGTCTATTCATGGAAGCGCCTGTTCGACCCCAGGCTGGCCTCGCCGCACAGCTGGATGTTGGAAGGCAAGATCGCCGGCCTGGATGCGCTGGCGCAGGAGGCCAAGGCCAGCGGCGTGTTCGACTACGACAAGCCGGTGGCGGGCCTGGAGCTGCTCGACCCTTACACCCTGCGCATCCGCCTGACCCATACCGATTTCAACCTGGGCATGATACTGGCCTACGAACCGACGGCGGCGCTGGCGCGCGAAGTGGTGCAGGCCTACGGCGACAGCAAGGGCGAGGTGGCGTCCAACCCGGTCGGCACCGGCTACTACAAGCTGGGCCAGTGGGTGCGCGGCAGCCGCATCGTGCTGGAGGAGAACACCCTGCGCCCGCCGGAAACCTGGAATTTCGAGCCTGGCAGCGACCCGGACGACCAGCGCATTGCGCGCCAGATGCGCGGCAAGAAGATTCCGCAGATAGGCCGCATCGAGATCAGCGTGCTGCTGGAGGACCAGTCGCGCTGGCTGTCCTTCCAGAGCGGCGGCGCGGACCTGTTCTGGCTGGACGGCCCGCTGGCGCCCAAGGCGCTGGACGGCGGCGTGCTCAAACCGGAGCTGGCGCAACGTGGCGTGCAGCTGTCGCGCCTGATCGACCCCGAAATCACCTATTACTACTGGAATATGCGCGACCCGGTGCTGGGCGGCTTCGGCAAGGAAAAAGTGGCGCTGCGGCGCGCCATCGCCATGGCGCACAACGTGGACGAGGAAATCCGCCTGGTGTGGAACGGCCAGGCCGAGCGCCTGCAATACCCGGTGCCGCCTGGCGTGGTGGGCCACGACCCGGCATACCGCAGCCTGCTGCAGTATGATCCGGCGCTGGCCAACAAGCTGCTGGACCGCTACGGCTACAAGAAGGGCGCGGACGGCTGGCGCACCCTGCCGGACGGCAAGCCGCTGACGGTGCGCTACACCTCGCGCAACGAGGCCAACGGCGTGCTGCAGGCGGAGGTCTGGCGCAAGACCTACAATGCGCTCGGCATCCGCATGGAGAACGAGCGCATGATCTTCACCGACATCCTGAAGGCCGAAGTGCTGTGCAAGCTGCAGACCCGCAATTACCAGTGGATAGCCGACTACCCGGACGGCGATAATTTCATGCAGCTGTTCTACGGCCCCAACATCGGCCAGAACAACAACGGCTGCTACCAGGACGCGCAGTACGACGCCTGGTACGCCGCCAGCAAGCGGCTGCCGGCCGGCGCCGGGCGCGACGCGCTGTACCACAAGATGGCGCGCCGCCTGGAAGCGACCGGCGGCGCCATGATGGGCTACGCGCGCTACCGTAATATGCTGGCCCAGCGCAGCGTGCTGGGCTATAAGAAACATCCCATCCTGCACCAGGAATGGGCGTATATCGATATTGAGAGGAAGTGATGCTTGCCTATATTCTGCGCCGCCTGTGGCAGATGCTGCCGACCATGCTGGGCGTGGTGCTGCTGGTGTTCGTGCTGTTCAACTGGGTGGGCGGCGATCCGGCCTATATCCTGGCGGGCAAGATGTCCAATGCCGAAAGCATCGCCAACATCCGGCGCCAGCTGGGCGTGGACCAGCCGTACTACGTCCAGCTCGGCATCTTCCTGAAACAGATCGCCACCTTCGACTTCGGCCAGAGCTGGGCCACGGGCGAGTCCGTGTCCAACATCATCACCACGCGCCTGGGGCCGTCGCTGACGGTGCTGGTGCCGCTCACCCTGCTGGAAACGCTGATCGGCATCGCGCTGGCGCTGATCGTCGCCTTCGTGCGCGGCTCCGTGCTGGACCGCGCCGTGATGATCGCCTGCACCGTGGGCATGTCGATTTCCATCCTGGTCTACATCATCGTGTTCCAGTACGGCTTCGCCTACCAGATGGGCCTGTTCCCGGTGCAGGGCTGGGGCGAGAATTTCTGGGACAACCTGCTGCGCTATTCCACCTTGCCCATCCTGATCGGCCTGGCGGTCTCGATCGCGCCCACCTTGCGGCTGTACCGCAGCTTTGTGTTGGACGAAGCCAACCAGGACTATGTGCGCACCGCGCGCGCCAAGGGCCTGGGGGAGGCGCGCGTGATGTGGGTGCACGTGCTGCGCAACGCCGCCATCCCCATCATCACGCACGTCATGGCCAACCTGCCGGCGCTGCTGATCGGCGCCTTCCTGCTGGAGCGCTTCTTCGGCATCCCCGGCATCGGGCGCGAAGTGATCCTGGCGGTGGAGCGCAGCGATTTTCCCGTGATCAAAGCCATCACCGTGTACGTGGCCATCGCCACCATGGTGTTCAACCTGCTCACCGACCTGCTGTACCAGGCGGTCGACCCCCGCGTACAGTTGAAATAAGGAAGTACAGATGCACAACACACACGCCGCGCCCGGATTGTGGGCGCTCGCCTGGCGCCGTTTGCGCGCCGACCGCGTGGCCATGGCGGCCCTGGCCATCGTCGGCGCCTTCATGCTGCTGCTGGTGCTGTCGGCCAGCGGCCTGATCGTCTCTGACTGGGAAGAAGAAGTCGGCATCAACTACGCCCCGCCCAGCTTTGTTGCCGGTCCGTCAGATGCCGGGCGGGTAGGGCGGGTTAGCCCCCCGGGCGTAACCCGCCAGGCTCCGCCGCCGGCCAACGAATTCGACCCCCTCGCCGAAGACCTGCAGGCCCTGCAAGGCGCCCCCGCCCCCGAAGTCGACATGCACGGCGTCGCCGACCCCCTGGCCGACGACCTGAAAGCCCTGCGCGCCCAGCTTCCCGGCGCCGCCGGCCCGGCCGCCGAGCGCCTCCCCAGCCTGCCGTTCGGCGGCGACAAATGGGGCCACGACGTCATCAAGAAAACCATCAAAGGCGCGGAAACCTCCATCGTGGTCGGCCTGGTGGCGGCCCTGGTGGCGGTCGGCCTGGGCACCTTGTTCGGCGCCGTGTCCGGCTTCTACGGCGGCCTGGTGGACGACTTCTTCAACTGGTTCTACAGCATCTTCACCTCCATTCCGTCCATCCTGATGATATTGACGGTGGCCGCCGTGCTGCAGCAGAAGGGCGTGATGACCATCGTCCTCATCCTCGGCCTGACCGGCTGGACCGGCCCCTACCGCTTGATCCGCGCCGAATACATCAAGCACAAGGCGCGCGAGTACGTGATGGCGGCCGACGCCATCGGCGCCTCCAGCTGGCGCAAGATGTTCTCCCACATCTTCCCCAATGTGAGCCACGTGGCGCTGGTGCAGATGTCCATCCTGGTGGTGGGCTTCATCAAGGCCGAAGTCATCCTCAGCTTCCTCGGCTTCGGCGTGCCGGTGGGCGTGGTCAGCTGGGGCTCCATGCTGAACGAGGCGCAGAACGAACTCATCCTCGGCAAATGGTGGCAGCTGACGGCGGCCGCCACCGCGATGGCGCTGCTGGTCACCGCCTTCTCCCTGTTCACCGACGCGCTGCGCGACGCCCTCGACCCGAAAGTGAAGTAAATGGACAGTCTCGACCCCAAGGCCAATCTGCTCGAAGTGCGCGACCTGCGCGTGCGCTTCCGCATCGACAAGAAAAACACCTTCGAGGCCGTGAAAGGCATCAGCTTCGCCGTGCCGCGCAACAGCACGGTGGCGCTGGTGGGCGAATCGGGCAGCGGCAAATCGGTCAGTTCGCTGGCGGTGATGGGCCTGCTGCCGGCCGACACCACCCTCATCGACCCGGCCAGCAGCATCCTGTTCCAGGGCCGGGATGTGCTGCGGCTGAGCACCGCCGAGCGGCGCCGCATGTGCGGCAAGGACATCTCCATGATCTTCCAAGAGCCCATGTCCTCGCTGAACCCGGTGTTCACGGTGGGCTACCAGATCGGCGAAGTGCTGCGCCAGCACATGGGCATGAGCAAGAAGGAGGCGCGGACGCGCACGCTGGCGCTGCTCGACGAGGTCGGCATTCCCGACCCGGCGCGCAAGATCGACGCCTACCCGAGCCAGATGTCCGGCGGCCAGCAGCAGCGCGTGATGATCGCCATGGCGATCGCCTGCGAGCCGCAGCTGCTGATCGCCGACGAGCCCACTACGGCGCTGGACGTCACCATCCAGAAGCAGATCATGGAGCTGATCGCCAGCCTGCAGAAGAAGCGCCAGATGTCGGTGCTGTTCATTACGCACGACCTGGGCCTAGTGGGCGAAATCGCCGACCATGTGATCGTCATGCGCCATGGCGAGGTGCGCGAAACCGGCCCCACGCGCCAGATCTTCGGCGACCCGCAGGACAGCTACACGCGCGCGCTGCTGCACTGCCGCCCGTCGCTGGACGCGCGCCCGTGGCGCTTGCCCGTCATCAACGACTATATCGAGGGCAAGGCCGGCGCCGGCATCGAACTGCGCCAGCGCGCGCGCGGCACCGCGCCGGACGACGAGCACGTGCTGGTGGTGGACAAGCTCAGCAAGAGCTTCTTCCTGCGCGAGGGCCTGTTCGGCAAGCGCGAGTTCAAGGCGGTCAAGGACGTGTCGTTCAAGCTGGCGCGCGGCAAGACCCTGGGCGTGGTGGGCGAATCCGGCTCCGGCAAGACCACGGTCGGCCTGACCCTGCTGCGCCTGCACCAGGCCACCGGCGGCACCGCCATGTTCGAGGGCAAGGACCTGATCTCGATGCCGGCCCGCGAGTACATGGCCTACAAGCGCCGCATCCAGATTATTTTCCAGAATCCCTACGCCTCTCTGAACCCGCGCTTCACCGTGGGCCAGATCCTGCTGGAGCCCATGCGGCTGCACCAGATCGGCGCCAACGAGCGCGAGCGTGTGGAAAACGCGTACCAGCTCTTGGAAAAAGTGGGATTGCCCGCACTTGCCTTCCATCGCTATCCGCACGAATTTTCCGGCGGCCAGCGGCAGCGCATCGCCATCGCGCGCTGCCTGACCATGAAGCCGGAAATCCTGGTCTGCGACGAGTCGGTCTCGGCGCTGGACGTGTCGGTGCAGGCGCAGGTGCTCAATCTGCTGCAGGATTTGCAGGACGAGTTCGGCCTGTCCTACATCTTCATTTCGCACGACTTGTCGGTGGTGAAATACATTTCGGACCAGGTGATGGTGATGAACCAGGGCGAGGTGGTGGAGCTGGCCGATTCGGACGAGCTGTACCGTAATCCGCGCCATCCCTATACCAAAGCGCTGCTTGGCGCGATACCGCGTCACGATTTCGGCTAATTCGGATAAGATAGCGTCACCATGGCCAACTTACTCTCATTGCTGCAGGAATACGGTGTCTTCATCGTGTTCGCGGTGGTCCTTATCGAACAGATGGGCCTGCCCATACCTGCTTTCCCGCTGCTGATCGTGGCGGGCGCGCTCGCCGCCAACGGCGAACTGCATTGGGGCAGTGTGCTGGCGGCCGCCTTGCTGGCCTGCTCGGTGAGCGACTTCTTCTGGTTCCGCGCCGGGCGCCGCTATGGCAAGCGCATTTTGAAGCTGCTGTGCCGCATCTCGCTGTCGCCGGACTACTGCGTCAGCCAGACCGAGGACAATTTCCGCCGCTGGGGGCCGAAGTCGCTGCTGGTGGCCAAATTCATTCCCGGTTTTAACACCATTGCGCCGCCTATGTCGGGCGCCATGGGCACCTCGTATCCGCGTTTCCTCGGCTTCAGCGTGCCGGGCGGGCTGATCTGGTCCGGCACCGGCATTGCCATCGGCGCCTATTTCCACCAGAGCATAGACGACGTGCTGGACATCCTGTCCACCATGGGCGGCACCGCGCTGAGCGTGCTGGGCGTGCTGCTGGTGCTGTTCATCCTGTACAAATATATCGAGCGCAAGCGCTTCCAGCAGGCCGTGCAGATGGAGCGCATCACCGTGGACGAGTTGCGCCAGCTGCTGGTGGACGGTCACGCGCCCGTCATGGTGGACGCGCGCAGCGTAACGGCGCAGATGCTGGAGCCGGCCGTGCCGGGCGCGCTGCTGGCCAACGGCGATCCGCTGGCCGTTATCGCGGCGCTGCCGAAAGACCGCCACATCATTGTGTATTGCAGCTGCCCCAACGACGTGACGGCCGCCCATATGGCCAAGCTGATGCATGCGCGCGGCTACAGCTATGCGCGGCCGCTGCACGGCGGCCTGGACGCCTGGAACTCGGCGTTCGCCCACGAGCTGCGCCGTCCACGCGACGAAGAGGGGGAGGGGACGGCGGTGACCGCCTCCCACGGCTAGGCCGGCGCGCCCGCCGCCCATCGAAAACCCCGGCTGCGGCCGGGGTTTTTTGCTTTTGCGGGGTAGTCATACTACGTTGAAAATATGGCAGGACGTCAGTTTTTTACCTCATTGAATTTGAGAATGTACTAAAACTACAAAGAATGCTTGCGCCTGCGGCGGGATTTCCATTAAGCTAAGGCCTCAACGATTCTTATTGCCACCATGACTGCCCAACCTGCCTCCCCTCAAAATTCCGGCTTCCCAGGCGGCCCGCGTTTGCTGGCGGACGTTGGCGGCACCAATGCGCGCTTTGCGCTGGAAGTGGCGCCCGGCAGCATCGAGCAGATCAATGTGCTGGCCTGCGCGGACTATCCCTCGCTGGCGGACGCGCTGCGCGCCTACCTGGCGCTGCCCGGCGTGAAGGCGGTTGCAGGGGCGGGCATCGTGCACGGCGCCATCGCCATCGCCAATCCGGTGACGGGCGACTTTGTGCGCATGACCAACCACCACTGGGAGTTCTCCATCGCGGCGCTGCGCGCCGCGTGCGGCTTCGAAGTACTGGTGGTGGTGAACGACTTCACGGCCCTGGCCAGCTCGCTGCCTTTCCTGTCGGACGAACAAAAGCGCCAGGTGGGCGGCGGCACGGCGCAAGCCGGCGCGCCGCTGGGCCTGATCGGCGCGGGCACCGGCCTGGGCGTTTCCGGCTTGATACCGAGCAAATGCGCCGGCAAGGACGGCGGCTGGACCGCGCTGCTGAGCGAAGGCGGCCATGTGAGCTTCTCGCCCGCGAACCAGACCGAGGTCGCCATCCTGCAATACGCATGGACGGAATTCGAGCACGTGTCGGCCGAGCGCTTCATGTCCGGCGTGGGCATCGAGCTGATCTACCGCGCGCTGTGCGCCCATCGCGGCGTGGCGCGGGAGGACATCGCCGTGCCGGAAATCGTGCGCCGCGCCCTGGGTGGCGAAAGCGCGTTGTGCGACGAAGTGGTGGAAACCTTCTGCTGCATGCTGGGCACGGTGGCCGGCAACCTGGGCGTGACGCTGGGCGCGCAGGGCGGCATCTATATAGGCGGCGGCATTGTGCCGCGCCTGGGCGCGCGCTTCGACCGTTCCGGCTTCCGCGCCCGCTACGAGCAGAAAGGCCGCTTCGCGCAGTACCTGGGCCGTATCCCGACTTTCGTCATCACCGCTGAATACCCGGCTTTTGTTGGCGTTTCTGCAATCTTGAGCGATCGACTTGCTTCCGCGTAATTCTTGTTACGGCTGTCTGGACAATTTATCCCTTTCGTAGTTTTATCAGGTACAATTGCCGCAGTTGGACCTGACACCTCCATCCCCATCGGTACTGCCCCTGCCCAGCGCGCAAAGGCCCGGGCACATCTTGCATTTATTGCAAACACAAGATAGCTATGAATACAGTTGAGGCGAAAAGAGTCCTCGAAACCGCTTTGCTATGCGCGCATGAGCCTTTGTCCATGCACAGCCTCAAGAAGCTGTTTGTGGAGCTCGATGAGCAGGGCAGGCCGCGCAACGAGGGCCTGGGCGCCGATACGATCAAGGAAATACTGGAAGAACTAAAGCTGGACTGGGACGGCCGCGGCGTCGAGGTGGTGAACCTGGCCAGCGGCTGGCGTTTCCAGAGCCGGCCGGAAATGAAGCTGTACCTGGACCGGCTAAGCCCGGAAAAGCCGCAGAAATACTCGCGCGCAACGCTGGAAACACTGGCCATCATCGCCTACCGCCAGCCGGTGACGCGCGGCGACATCGAGGAGATTCGCGGCGTGGCCGTGAATTCGCAGACGATCAAGATGCTGGAAGACCGTGGCTGGGTGGACGTGCTCGGCTACCGCGACGTGCTGGGACGGCCCGCCCTGCTGGGCACCACCAAGCACTTTTTGGATGATTTGGGACTCAGTTCGCTGTCCCAGCTGCCACCGTTGCAGCAAATCAGCGATATGCGAGGTGGCGCGCCCGACATGGAAGCGCTGGAAGCAGCCCTGCAGGAGAACTTTGACAAAGCGGCGCAACACGCCGCGTCGCCCATCAATGAGGCACCGGCTCACGCCCTTGCGCCAGAAACGACGGTTGACGCTGAGCACAACCAAGAAATGAACAATGAATAACACTGATACCCAAGAGACTGCCGGCGCACCCGCCGCCGACCTGGCTGCCAAGCCGAAGCGCCGTACCAAGGCGCAGATTGAAGCCGACAACGGCGAGGCGCATGCGCCGAGCGCCCTGGCCGCAGGCGAAGCGCCCAAGCCTAAGCGCAAGACCAAGGCCGATGCCGCCCCCGCTGCCGCCGATGCCGCACCTGCCGGCGACGCTGCCGCCGCGCCTGTGAAGAAGCCGCGCGCCAAGTCGGCCCAGGCTGCCGACGCCGCCCCTGCTGCTGCCCCTGCCGCCGGCGAATCCGCCGCCGACAGCGCGCCGGCCAAGGCGCCGCGCGCCAAAAAGCCGAAGGCCGATGCAGCCGCTCCCGCCGCCGAAGCAGGCGATGCGCCAGCCGCAGACGCCGCCCAAGGCGACAAGCAAGACAAATCCGAACGCCGCCCGCGCGGCCCGCGCCAGATGCGTGAACTGCGCGCCGTGCGCGAACTCACCCGTCCGGCGCCTGTTGCCGCTCCGGCGGCCGAGGGCGCGGAAGGCGCGCCGGCCGCAGCCGCTGGCGCCGAAGGCGAGGGCGCAGCCCCGGCCGGTCCGCGCCATGAGCGCGGTCCGCGCAACGAAGGCCGCAACAAGAACAAGAAGAAGGGCAAGCCGCGTCCGGGCGCCCAGGGCCAGGGCAGCCACGCAGGCGGCAAGCTGAGCGATGCGGACGCCGCATTCGCCTACGCCACCTCCGACGCCTTCGACAGCGAAGAATCGGGCAAGGGCCGCCAGCCGGCCAAGGCCGTGCGCCGCGACCTGACCGCCGAAGACGACGCGCCCAAGCTGCACAAGGTATTGGCCGAAGCCGGCCTGGGTTCGCGCCGCGACATGGAAGACCTGATCGTTGCCGGCCGCGTGTCGGTGAACGGCGAGCCTGCCCACATTGGCCAGCGCATCCTGCCGACCGACGCCGTGCGCATCAACGGCAAGCTGATCCATCGCAAGGTCAGCAAGAAGCCCCCGCGCGTGCTGGTGTACCACAAGCCTGCCGGCGAAATCGTGTCGCACGACGATCCGGACGGCCGTCCATCGGTGTTCGACCGCCTGCCGACCATGAAGGCCGGCAAATGGCTGGCCATCGGCCGCCTGGACTTTAACACCGAAGGCCTGCTGCTGTTCACCACCTCCGGCGATCTGGCTAACCGCCTGATGCACCCGCGCTACAACATCGACCGTGAATACGCGGTGCGCACGCTGGGCACGCTGGAGGAAGGCATGCGCCAGAAGCTGCTGGCCGGCGTGGAGCTGGAAGACGGCCTGGCCAACTTCTCCAAGATCGTGGACGGCGGCGGCGAAGGCATCAACCGCTGGTACCGCGTGGTCATCAGCGAAGGCCGCAACCGCGAGGTGCGCCGCATGTTCGAGGCCATCGGCCTGACCGTGTCGCGCCTGATCCGTACCCGCTACGGCGCCATGACCTTGCCTAGCGACCTGAAACGCGGCCGCTGGGACGAAATGGAAGAAAACACCGTGCGCGACCTGATGGCCGCGTATGGCGTGGAGAAAAAGCAGCCCGGCGAGCAAGGCGCCCAGGGCGGCCACAAGCGCGCCGAGGCTGGCCCGCAGAACCGTGGTCCGCAAGGCGGCCGTGGCCAGGCCCAAGGCCAAGGCCAGGGCGGCCAGCGCGGCAGCCAGAAACCGCGCCGCGACCGCGACGAGCACGATGACGGCGAGCCGAACGGCAACCGCATGGACGTGAGCAATAAAAACGCCGACCCATTCCCGCAAGCACCGCGCGGCCAGGGCCGTGGCCAGGGCGCCTACTTCGGTGCAGGCCAGGGCGGCGGCCAGGGTGGCGGCTACGGCCGTCCGGGTGGCGGTTCGGGCCGTCCCGGCGGCTCCGGCCGTCCGGGCGGCGCTGGCGGGCAGGGCGGTCTCGGCCGTGGCCAGGGCGCTGCCGGCGCCGGTGGCGCAGGCAAGGCGCCGAAAGGCCCGCGCCAGCCGGACCCGCTGCAAACCACGTTCGGCTTCGGTAACGCCGGCGGCCCGCGCCGCGGCAACCAGCAGCCGCGTGGCGGCGCGTCCGACCACGGCATGCCGCGCCGCCGCAAGGGCTGATGTACGACAACCCGGCCTTGCCGGCCGGGTTTTTCACCAGTTTTGATTGTTGTTTGCGTGCCCACTGTGGTATGTGGCATTGCAGCGAAGTCAATTGGCGGTTATAATGACCAGCCTAGGAAAAGTGATTCGCTGGTTTTAACGCCGAGAGTGCTTTCATCTGGCTGGGTAGTACAAGAAGATGGGCAATTGCCCATTTTTTTTTTGGTGAACCGTTTTTAGCGGAGAAATTTTTTGCAACTGCCGGAATTAATTGAAAAGACCGTCGCCGGTCTGGGCTATGAGCTGGTTGATGTCGAACGGGCCGAGCGCGGACTGCTGCGCGTCTATATCGATTTCAGCGCGGCGGATGCGGCCGAAAAAGGCCCGATCACGGTTGAGGACTGCGCCACGGTCAGCCATCAGCTGAGCCATGTGCTGACGGTCGAAAACGTCAACTACGAGCGGCTGGAAATCTCCTCGCCCGGCCTGGACAGGCCGCTGCGCAAACTGGAAGATTTCACCCGCTTCGCTGGTTGCGAAGCCATCGTCAAGCTGAAAGTCGCCATGCCGGGCACCTCCAACCGCAAGTCCTTCGAGGGCGTGCTGCAGGAGCCGCAGGGCGATCAGCTGGCATTGGAATTTGAAGGTAAAGATGGTCCGGCGCTGTTGGAGTTTACGCTCGCCGATATGGATAAGGCACGCTTGGTGCCGCAGGTGGATTTTAAGGGACGCAAAGCATGAGTCGCGAAGTTTTGTTATTGGTGGACGCGCTGGCGCGCGAAAAGAACGTCGACAAGGACGTAGTCTTTGGCGCGCTGGAATTTGCGCTGGCGCAAGCCACGAAGAAGCGCTACGAAGGCGAGGTCGACATCCGCGTTTCGATCGACCGCGATTCGGGCGAGTTCGAATCCTTCCGCCGCTGGCACGTGGTGCCCGACGAAGCGGGCCTGCAGCTGCCTGACCAGGAAGTGCTGCTGTTTGAAGCAAAAGAACAAATCGCCGACATCGAAGTGGACGACCACATCGAAGAACCGATCGAATCCGTGGAATTTGGCCGCCGTTTCGCCCAGGACACCAAACAGGTGGTCCTGCAGCGCGTGCGCGATGCCGAGCGCGAACAGATCCTGGCCGACTTCCTGGAACGCGGCGACTCGCTCGTGACCGGCACCATCAAGCGCATGGAACGCGGCGATGCAATCGTCGAGTCCGGCAAGATCGAAGCGCGCCTGCCGCGCGACCAGATGATCCCTAAGGAAAATCTGCGTATCGGCGACCGCGTGCGTGCCTTCATCCTGCGCGTGGACCGCAACATGCGCGGCCCGCAGGTGATCCTGTCGCGCACCGCGCCGGACTTCATCATGAAGCTGTTCGAACTGGAAGTGCCGGAAATCGAACAAGGCATGCTGGAAATTAAATCCGCAGCCCGCGACGCCGGCGTGCGCGCCAAGATCGCCGTCTACACGGCCGACAAGCGCATCGACCCTATCGGTACCTGCGTCGGCATGCGCGGTTCGCGCGTGCAGGCCGTGACCGGCGAGCTGGGCGGCGAGCGCGTGGACATCGTGCTGTGGTCGGAAGATCCGGCCCAGTTCGTGATCGGCGCGCTGGCCCCGGCCAATGTGTCGTCCATCATGGTCGATGAAGAGAAGCACGCCATGGACGTCGTGGTCGACGAAGAAAACCTGGCCATCGCCATCGGCCGCTCGGGCCAGAACGTGCGCCTGGCCGCCGATCTGACCGGCTGGAAGATCAACATCATGACGGCCGAGGAATCGGCCGACAAGGCAGCCCAGGAAACCGCCGCGATCCGCGCGCTGTTCATGGAAAAACTGGACGTCGACCAGGAAGTGGCCGACATCCTGGTGGAAGAGGGCTTTGCCAGCCTGGAAGAAATTGCTTACGTGCCGATCTCCGAAATGCTGGAAATCGACGCGTTTGACGAAGATACCGTCAATGAATTGCGGACCCGCGCACGCGATGCGCTGGTGACCGAGGCGATCGCCTCGGAAGAAGGTCTGGAAGGCATGGACGAGGCATTGGTCGGTCTGGAAGGCATGGACCGTATCACCGCCGGCAAGCTGGGTCTGGCTGGTATCAAGACCGTAGAAGCTTTTGCCGCACTGGCTTACGACGAATTTGGCGCCATTCTGGCCCTGTCCGCCGACCGTGCCCGTGCACTGATTGCAAGTGAATTTGAAGATGTGACCGACGATGAGATGAAGTTGGTTGACTCGAAGTACGACGACCGCGCCAAGGCCCTGCAAGCCAAAGCCTGGTCGGCGGCCGAATCCGCAAAGGCATAATTTGAGTATCTTTATCATCTCCGCGACACATAGAAAAGAGGACTGAATGGCGAGTAACAACGTAGCCCAATTTGCCACCGAACTGAAGATGCCTGCAGATTTGCTGCTGACGCAGCTGCGTTCTGCTGGCGTCGAAAAGAGTTCGACGTCAGATCCATTGTCGAAAGATGATAAGGATAAGTTGCTGGAACATCTGCGCCGCACCCACGGCGCAGCTGCGGACACCGAAAAGAAAAAGATCACGCTGACCCGCAAGGAAACCACCGAGATCAAGCAGGCTGACGCCACCGGCAAGTCGCGCACCATCCAGGTCGCGGTCAAGAAAGTACGCACCTTCGTCCAGCGCGACGAGCCGGTAGCGCCTGCCGCACCGGCCGCGCCGGTGGTGGACGCCGCCGAAGTGGCGCGCCGCGAGGAAGACGCCCGCAAGCAGGCCGAGCTGATCGCCCGCCAGGAAGCGGAACTGCGCGAGAAGCAGGAACGCCTGGCCAAGCTGGAATCGGAAAAGGAAGCCCAGGCGCAAGCCGCCGCTGCCGCCGAAGCCGAAGCGAAGAAAGCCGCCGACGCGGAAGCCAAGAAAGCCGCCGCCGCCGCCAAGGCCGCCGCCGACAAGCCAGCCGCTGCAGCCGCGCCGGTGGTGGTCGATGCCGCCGCCGAAGCGAAGAAGGCCGCTGCCGCTGAAGAAGCGAAGAAAGCCGCCGAACTGGCCAACAAGGAAGCCGCCGAGCGCGCTGCCGCCACCGAGCGCGCACGCAAGGCCGTGGCCGACGAAGTGGCGCAGATCAAAGCCATGATGAACGCGCCGCGCCGCGCCATCAAAGCGCCCGAGCCTACCCCGGCTCCGGTGCCGGTCAAGGCCAAGGCTGCCGAAGGCACGCTGCACAAGCCTGCCGACAAGAAACCAGCCACCGACAAGCCGGGCGATAAAAAGCCTGCCGTCGGCGACAAGAAATCCATCAAGTCGGCCAATGTGTCGTCGACCTGGTCGGACGATGCCAAGAAACGCGGCGCCCCTGGCGGCGGCGCGGGCAAAGGCCGTGGCGGCAACACCGGTTCGACCGGCGGCCGCGACGGCTGGCGCAGCGGTGGCCGTGGCGGCCGCCGTGGCGGTTCGCATGCGGACGACCGCGAGACCAATTTCCAGGCTCCGACCGAAGCCATCGTCAAAGATGTGCACGTGCCGGAAACCATCACCGTGGCCGAACTGGCGCACAAGATGTCCGTCAAGGCGTCCGAGGTCATTAAACAGCTGATGAAGCTGGGCCAGATGTGCACCATCAACCAGGTGCTGGACCAGGAAACCGCGATGATCCTGGTGGAAGAGATGGGCCACAAAGCCCACCCTGCCGCCGAGGACGATCCGGAAGCGCTGCTGGCGGACCAGGGTGAGCACGCTCACTTCGAGTCCACCTCGCGCGCTCCGGTGGTGACCGTCATGGGTCACGTCGACCACGGCAAGACCTCGCTGCTGGATTACATCCGCCGCGCCAAAGTGGCGTCCGGCGAAGCTGGCGGCATTACGCAGCACATCGGCGCTTACCACGTCGACACGCCGCGCGGCACCATCACCTTCCTGGATACCCCGGGCCACGAAGCCTTTACGGCCATGCGTGCCCGCGGCGCCAAGGCAACCGACATCGTCATCCTGGTGGTGGCGGCGGACGACGGCGTGATGCCGCAGACGAAGGAAGCAATTGCCCACGCAAAGGCTGCAGGCGTACCGCTGGTGGTGGCGATCAACAAGATCGACAAACCGGGCGGCAACCTGGAGCGCGTGACGCAGGAACTGATCTCCGAACAAGTGGTGCCGGAAGAATACGGCGGCGATTCGCCGTTCGTGCCGGTGTCGGCCAAGACCGGCCAGGGCATCGACGACCTGCTGGAGCAAGTGCTGCTGCAAGCCGAAGTGCTGGAACTGAAAGCACCGATCGACGCGCCAGCGCGCGGCCTGGTGGTGGAAGCCCGCCTGGACAAGGGCAAGGGCCCTGTGGCCACCATCCTGGTGCAGTCCGGCACCCTGAAGCGCGGCGACGTCGTGCTGGCGGGTTCCTCGTATGGCCGCGTGCGCGCCATGCTGGACGAGAACGGCAAAGCCGTGTCGGAAGCCGGTCCTTCGATCCCGGTCGAAATCCAGGGCCTGACCGAAGTGCCGGCCGCCGGTGAAGAAGTCATGGTCATGGCTGACGAGCGTAAAGCCCGTGAGATCGGCCTGTTCCGTCAAGGTAAGTTCCGCGACGTGAAGCTGGCCAAGCAGCAAGCGGCCAAGCTGGAGAACATGTTCGAACAGATGGCCGAAGGCGAAGTGAAGAACCTGCCGCTGATCGTCAAGACCGACGTGCAGGGTTCGCAGGAAGCACTGGTTTCCTCGCTGCAGAAGCTGTCGACCTCCGAAGTGCGCGTTCAGGTTGTGCACGCGGCGGTGGGCGGCATCACGGAATCGGACGTCAACCTGGCGGTGGCCTCGAAAGCGGTCATCATCGGCTTCAACGCCCGTGCCGATGCACAGGCGCGCAAGCTGGCCGAGTCGAACGGCGTGGACATCCGCTACTACAACATCATCTACGACGCGATCGAAGAGGTGAAAGCAGCACTGTCCGGCATGCTGGCGCCAGAGCGCCGCGAGCAGATCACCGGCCAGGTCGAAGTACGCCAGGTCATCCTGGTTTCCAAGGTCGGCGCGATTGCGGGCTGCCTGGTTACCGACGGTGTGGTCAAGCGTTCCTCGTCCGTCCGCCTGCTGCGCAACAACATCGTGCTGTGGACCGGCGAGATCGACTCCCTCAAGCGCTTCAAGGACGACGCGAAAGAAGTGCGCGCCGGTCTGGAATGCGGCTTGTCGCTGAAGAACTACAACGAAATCCAGGTTGGCGACACCCTGGAAGTGTTCGAAGTGCAGGAAATCGCCCGTACGCTGTAATAGCGGTCGGCGCACTGGCGGGTCAGTGAAACCGGGGCGTGTCCCCGGTTTTATTGGCCCGCCAATTTTTTTTAGGTAACACATCATGGCAAAACATAGCAAAACCATCCCCGCGCGCGGCTTGCGCGTCGCCGACCAGATCCAGAAGGACCTGTCGGTGCTGATCGCCTACGAGCTGAAAGACCCGCGCGTCGGCATGATTACGCTGTCCGAAGTCCAGCTCACGCCGGACTACGCGCACGCCAAGATCTACTTCACCATGCTGAAGGACGATCCGGAAACCGTGAAGAACACGCTGGCCGGCCTGAACGCCGCCTCCGGCTACCTGCGCAATATGCTGGGCAAGCGCCTGCACATCCACACGCTGCCGTCGCTGCATTTCCACCACGACATGTCGGCCTCGCGCGGCATGGAGCTGTCGGCGCTGATCGACCAGGCCAATTCGACCCGTTCGCTCGACGACGAGGGCGACGCCGCCCCCAAGGCTGAAGGCGAAGACCAAGCCGAATGAATCAGCAAAAAGTAAAACGCGTGCGCGACATCGTCGATGGCGTGCTGCTGCTGGACAAGCCGGTCGGCCTGTCCTCCAACGACGCGCTGATCAAGACCAAGCGCATGCTGAACGCGAAGAAGGCGGGCCACACCGGCACGCTGGACCCGTTCGCCACCGGCCTGCTGCCGCTGTGCTTCGGCGAAGCCACCAAGTTCTCGCAGGACTTGCTGGAAGCCGACAAGACCTACCTGACCACCGTGCACCTGGGCCAGCGCTCGGACACCGGCGACACCGAAGGCCAGATCATCGAAACGCGCGAGGTGAACGTCACGCGCGAGCAGATCGAAGCCGTGCTGGCGCAGTTCCGCGGCCCCATCGAGCAGGTGCCGCCGATGTACTCGGCGCTCAAGCGCGACGGCAAGCCGCTGTACGAATACGCGCGCGCCGGCATTACGCTGGAGCGCGAAGCGCGCCCGGTCACCATCCACAAGCTGGAATTCGTCAGCTACGACGCGCCGTTCCTGAAGCTGGAAGTCACGTGCAGCAAGGGCACGTATATCCGCGTGCTGGGCGAGGACATCGGCGCGGCGCTGGGCTGCGGCGCGCACCTGAACGCGCTGCGCCGCATCCAGGTCGGCGCGCTGACCATGGAGCACATCGTCACGCTGGAAGAGGTGGCCGCCCATGCGGCGCCTTTGGCCCTGCTGGCGCCGGTGGACGCGCTGCTGTCGTCCTTCCCGCCGGTGCTGCTGACCGACGAGCTGGCCAAGCGCTTCCTCAACGGCCAGCGCCTGCCGCTGGGCAAAGAGCCGGCGGTGGCCGTACCCAAGCTGGAGCAAGTGCCCGGCCGCGTGCGCGTCTACCACGGCGACAAGCTGCTCGGCACCGCCCAGCTGGGCGAGTTCGACATCCTGGCTCCCGAGCGCCTGATCAGCTTCAACAATTGAGCTTAGTCTTGCGCTGCAACATGCTATAATAGTGGGTTCCAGTGATCGCATTCGCATTCACTCCGCAGTTTTTCTGTAAATACAACGACTATGTCTACTACTAAACGCGCAATTCGCAATATCGCCATCATCGCTCACGTTGACCACGGCAAAACCACCCTCGTGGACCAACTGCTGAAGCAGTCCGGTACCTTCCGTGAAAACCAAGCGGTCGACACCCGCGTGATGGACTCGAACGACCTCGAAAAAGAGCGCGGCATCACGATTCTGTCGAAAAACTGCGCGGTTGAGTACGAAGGCACCCACATCAACATCGTCGACACCCCAGGCCACGCCGACTTCGGCGGCGAAGTGGAACGCGTGCTGTCGATGGTGGACTCGGTTCTGCTGCTGGTGGATGCCCAGGAAGGCCCAATGCCACAGACCCGTTTCGTGACCCGCAAGGCACTGGCCCTGGGCCTGAAGCCTATCGTCGTGGTCAACAAGGTCGACCGTCCGGGCGCGCGCGCCGACTGGGCGATCAACCAGACTTTCGAACTGTTCGACAAGCTGGGCGCTACCGATGAGCAGCTGGACTTCCCTATCGTTTACGCTTCGGGCCTGAACGGCTACGCCGGCCTGACCGAAGACGTGCGCTCGGGCGACATGAAGCCGCTGTTCGACGCCATCCTGGAACACGTGCCAGTGCGCGACGACAATCCGGAAGGCCCGCTGCAGATGCAAATCACCTCGCTGGACTACTCGTCCTACGTGGGCAAGATCGGCATTGGCCGCGTCAACCGCGGCACCGTCAAGGTCGGCCAGGACGTCCTGGTCATCAATGGCCCAGGCGCCACCCCGATCAAGGGCCGCATCAACCAGGTGCTGAACTTCAAGGGCCTGGAGCGCGTGCTGGTTGACGAAGCCGTCGCCGGCGACATCTGCCTGATCAACGGTATCGACGAAATCGGCATCGGTTCGACCCTGTGCGCAACCGACACCCCTGATCCGCTGCCTATGCTGACCGTCGACGAGCCGACCCTGACCATGAACTTCATGGTCAATAACTCGCCGCTGGCTGGCCGCGAAGGCAAGTTCGTGACCTCGCGCCAGCTGCGCGACCGTCTGGACAAGGAACTGAAAGCCAACGTTGCACTGCGCGTTGCAGCAACCGAAGACGACACCACCTTCGAAGTGTCGGGCCGCGGCGAACTGCACCTGACCATCCTGATCGAAAACATGCGCCGCGAAGGCTTCGAGATGGCCGTATCGCGTCCACGCGTGGTGTTCAAGATGGTGGATGGCGTGCGCCACGAGCCGTTCGAACAACTGTCGGTTGACGTTGAAGAAGCCAACCAGGGCGGCGTGATGGAAGAACTGGGCCGCCGCCGTGGCGACCTGCAGAACATGGAATCCGACGGCAAAGGCCGTGTGCGCCTGGAATACCGTATTCCTGCGCGTGGCCTGATCGGCTTCCAGGGCGAATTCATGACCCTGACCCGCGGCACCGGCCTGATGAGCCACGTGTTCGACGCCTACGCTCCTGTTGACAACAGCAAGGGCGAACTGGGCGGCCGCCGCAACGGCGTGCTGATCTCGCAGGACGACGGCGCCGCCGTTGCCTACGCCATCTGGAAACTGCAGGATCGCGGCCGCATGTTCGTGGTCCACAACGACCCAGTGTACGAAGGCATGATCATCGGCATCCACTCGCGCGACAACGATCTGGTGGTTAACCCGATCAAGGGCAAGCAGCTGACCAACGTGCGTTCGTCGGGTACCGACGAAGCCGTGCGCCTGGTGCCGCCTATCCAGATGTCGCTGGAATATGCCGTTGAATTCATCGACGACGACGAACTGGTGGAAATCACCCCGAAATCGATCCGTCTGCGCAAGCGCTTCCTGAAAGAGCACGAGCGTAAGAAGGCTTCCCGCGAAGCGTAATCGCTGAGCCCGGAATGAAAGCCGCCGCACCCGCAAGGGGCGGCGGCTTTTTTCATTTTGCGGCGCACCATAGCGCCGCCGTATTCTTGTCTGTTTTCTATTGCTGATATACTGAATCCCTGTCCGGAAGTCGTAGGTGCAGTGCACAACCGTAATGGGAGCCCAGCGTGAACGATAGAAGCAATGTATTCCAGCCGGCATGGCCCGGCAGTCCCTTCGAGATCGCCCGCCAGGCGGGCGAATACTGGATCGACGCCTGGCAGCGCTCGGTGCTGTTCATGGATGTGCTGCGCCAGCGCGGCGACGACCATGCCGAGAGCGTGGCGCAGGCCGCGCCCCATGTGCTGAACTTTGAATTCGACGTGGTGATGGACGGCCGCGACCTGGATCGCCCGGTCAACTACGGCCTGCTGCGCATCACCCCGCCGGACGGCGTGGTGGTGGACGCGGCGCGCCGCCCCTTCATCGTGTTCGACCCGCGCGCCGGGCACGGCCCCGGCATCGGCGGCATGAAGCACGACAGCGAAATCGGCGTGGTGCTGCGCGCCGGCCATCCCTGCTATTTCGTCGGCTTCCTGCCGCAGCCGGTGCATGGCCAGACCATAGAGGACGTATGCCGCGCCGAGGCGCGCTTTATCGCCAAGGTGGCCGAGCTGCATCCGGACGCGGACGGCAAGCCCGCGCTGATCGGCAACTGCCAGGCCGGCTGGCAGATCATGATGACCGCCGCCCTCAACCCGGACCTGCCGGGGCCGCTCGTGCTGGCCGGGGCGCCGCTGTCCTACTGGAACGGCGTGCACGGCAAGAACCCCTTGCGCTACCTGGGCGGCCTGCTGGGCGGCACCTGGCTGACCGCGCTGTCCGGCGACCTGGGCAACGGCATCTTCGACGGCGCCAACCTGGTCAGCAACTTCGAGAGCATGAACCCGGCCAACACCTGGTGGAAGAAGGAATACCGGGTCTACTCGCAGGTGGACACCGAGGCGCAGCGCTTCCTGGAATTCGAAAAATGGTGGGGCAACCCGGTGCTGCTGAACGCGCACGAGATGCAGTACATCGCCGACAACCTGTTCGTCGGCAACCGCCTCAGCTCCGGCTCCATCCACGATTCCACCGGACGCCGCATCGACCTGCGCAACGTGAAGTCGCCCATCGTGGTGTTCTGCTCCTGGGGCGACGACATCACGCCGCCGCACCAGGCGCTGGGCTGGGTGCTGGACATGTACCAGGACGACGAGGCGCTGGCCATCAGCGGCCAGACCATCATCTACGCCATGCACGAGACCATAGGCCACCTGGGCATCTTCGTGTCGGCCACGGTGGCCAACAAGGAGCACGAGGAATTCACCTCCGCCATGGACCTGATCGACGTGCTGCCGCCCGGCCTGTACGAGGCGGTGTTCCTGGAAAAAACGCCGGACACGCTGAACGCCGCGCTGGCCACCGGCAACTACGTGATGCGCTTCGAGCGCCGCTTCCTGGACGACCTGCGCGCGCTGGGCGGCAACGACGCCGAGGACGAGCGCCGCTTCGCCGCCGTGGCGCGCGTGTCGGACGTGAACGTGGGCCTGTACCGCTCCTTCGTGCGCCCGCTGCTGTCGGCCACCATCAACGACCAGAGCGCCGAAGCGCTGCGCCAGATGCATCCCTACCGGCTGCGCTACCGCGTCTACTCCAGCAAGAACCCCTTCCTGCACGGCATCGCCGGGCTGGCCGACAAGGTGCGCGCCGAGCGCAAGCCGGCGGCGCCGAACAACATCTTCACCGCGATGCAGGAGGCCTTCTCGCGCCAGATCGCGGCCACGCTGGACCAGTACCGCGACGTGCGCGACAGCGCCGTGGAGCGCTACTTCCTGAACCTGTACGGTTCGCCGGTGCTGCAGGCGCTGGTGGGCCTGCGCGCGGACGACCAGCGCGTGCGCCAGCTGGGGCGCGACATCGCGCGCGAAACCGTGGTGGCGTCGGCGCGCGCCAAGCTGGTGGAAACCGCCGCCATCGGCGGCAAGGTGGAGGCCATCGTGCGCGCGCTGCTGTACGTGTTCCGCGCGCCGGAGCTGCGCGCGGCCGACGAGCGGGCCTACGCCACGCTGCGCGAACTGCGCGCCCACTCCCACGCCGGCCAGATGCTGTCGCTGACGCGCTTCAAGGAAGTGGTGCAGCAGCAGGCGCAGATCCTGTCCTGGGACGAGGCGGCCGGCTTTGCCGCGCTGCCGGCCCTGCTGCCGGACGACGCCGCTGAAAAGGCGGACGCGCTCAACGTGGTGCGCCAGGTGGCCAGCGCGGCAGGCGCCCTGACGGGCGAAGCGGCCGAGCGCATGGAGCGCGTGGCCAAGGTGTTTGGCGCACCTGCCGCTGCGGCGCTGAACGTGGCGGCGGCGGTGGCCGCCAATCCGCCCGGCATCGGGAACGATGGCAAGGCCGCAGGCAAGGAGCCGGCATGAGCGCTGTTGCGGCGGACGGCCGCCGGCATGTGCATTACGACCGCCTGATCGCCGCCGCGCAGGCGGTGGAGGCGCCGGTGGTGGCGGTGGCGCATGCCTGCGACCGCAACGCCATCGAATCGGCGCTGAGCGCCGCGAAGCTGGGCTTGATGACGCCGATACTGGTCGGGCCGGAGGCGCGCATCCGCGCCGCCGCCGCCGAGGCCGACCTCGATATCTCCTCGCTGGTGATCGAGTCCACGGAGCATAGCCACGCCTCGGCGCAGCGCGCGGTGCAGCTGGTGCGTGAAGGCCGCGCAGCGGCGCTGATGAAGGGCAGCCTGCATACCGACGAACTGATGGCGGCCGTGGTGCAGGCCGAAGGCGGCTTGCGCACCGCGCGCCGCCTGAGCCACTGCTTTGTGATGGACGTGCCGGGCTTTCCCGAGCCGCTGATCGTCACCGACGCCGCCGTCAACATCGCGCCCACGCTGGCGGACAAGGTCGACATCGCGCAGAACGCCATCGACCTGGCGCACATCCTGGCGTTCGACGAGGTGCGGGTGGCCATCCTGTCGGCGGTGGAGACGGTGAATCCGAAAATCCCTTCCACCATCGAGGCGGCGGCGCTGTGCAAGATGGCCGACCGTGGCCAGATCACCGGCGCGCTGCTGGACGGCCCGCTGGCGCTGGACAATGCCGTGAGCATGGCGGCGGCCGAGGTCAAACAGCTCAAGTCGCCGGTGGCGGGGCGCGCCAATGTGCTGCTGGTGCCGGACCTGGAAACCGGCAATGTGCTGGCCAAGAGCCTGACCTTCATGGCGGGCGCGGACGCGGCGGGCATCGTGCTGGGCGCGCGCGTGCCGGTGATATTGACCAGCCGCGCCGACTCGGTGCAGGCGCGCCTGGCCTCGTGCGCGGTGGCCGCGCTGATCGCGCACAGCAAGCTGGCCGGCGCCAGGCTGCTGGGGAGCTAGGCCTTGGCGGCCATGAGCGCGGACGACGCGGTCATCGTCATCAACGCAGGTTCCTCCAGCATCAAGTTTTCGCTGTACGCCGGCGCCGAGTTGCAGTTGCGCGCCAAGGGCAAGATAGAGAACCTGTACGCGGGGCAGACCCGCTTCGTGGCGCAGGACGCGGCGGGCGGCGAGTCGGCCTCGCACGAGTGGCCGGGCGCGCCGCTGGCGCACGACGAAGCCATGCGCTACCTGGTGCAGTATGCGCAGGGCCATCTGGACGGGCTGAACGTGGTGGCGATAGGGCACCGCATCGTCCACGGCGGCACGGACTTCAGCGGGCCGGTGAAGCTGGACGCGGACGTGGTGGCGCGCCTGGAACGGCTGTCGCCATTGGCGCCGCTGCACCAGCCGCACAACCTGGCGCCGGTGCGCAGCATCTTCGCGCTGGCGCCGCAGGTGCTGCAGGTGGGCTGCTTCGACACCGCCTTCCACACCGCGCAGCCGCCGCGGGCGCAAGCCTTCGCGCTGCCGCCCGAGATTACCTCGCGCGGCGTGCGGCGCTATGGCTTCCACGGGCTCTCGTATGAATACATCGCCAGCGTGCTGCCGGAGCTGGACGGCCGGCTGGCCGGCAAGCGCGTGGTGGCGGCGCACCTGGGCAACGGCGCCAGCATGTGCGCCATGCGCGGCGGGCGCAGCGTGGCCAGCACCATGGGCTTTACCGCCATCGACGGCCTGCCGATGGGCACGCGCTGCGGCAGCGTCGATCCCGGCGTGGTGCTGTACCTGATGGATGAACTGAAGATGGGGCAGGGCGACATCCAGCGCCTGCTGTACCAGCAATCCGGTTTGCTGGGCGTGTCCGGCATCTCGTCCGACATGCGCACGCTGGAGCGCAGCAGCGACCCGCGCGCCAGGCTGGCCATCGACCTGATGGTGTACCGCATCGGCCGCGAACTGGGCTCGCTGGCGGCCGCGCTGGGCGGCCTGGACGGCATCGTGTTCTCGGGCGGCATAGGCGAGAACAGCGTATCCCTGCGCAGCGCCGTCTGCCGCGACGCGGCCTGGCTGGGCGTGCAGCTGGATGCCGACGCCAACGCCGCCAGCGCCGCCAACTCCGCCAACTCCGCCAACTCCGCCGGCGCAGCGCCCGCAACAGCAGGCGCCTTCCGCATCAGCGCAGCCGGCAGCGCGGTGCCGGTCTGGGTCATTCCCGCCAACGAAGAACTGATGATCGCGCGCCACGCGCAATCCCTCCTGGAGGCTTAGCATGAGCGTCGACACCGTTTATCCCATACTGGCAGGGCGCCGCGCGCTGGTGGTCGGCGTGGCCAACGAGCACTCCATCGCCTACGGCTGCGCCAAGGTCTTCCGCGAACTGGGCGCGGACATTGCGCTGACCTATCTGAACAACAAGGCCAAACCCTACGTCGACCCCATCGCCGAGGAGCTGGACGCGGCGCTGCTGCTGCCGCTGGACGTGTCCCAGCCCGGCCAGCTGGAAGCGGTGTTCGCCGCCATCGGCGAGCGCTGGGGCAGCCTGGACATCCTGGTCCACTCCATCGCCTACGCGCCCAAGGCCGACCTGCAGGGCGGCCTGCTGGACTGCTCGCTGGACGGCTTCCTGCAAGCGATGAACGTGTCCTGCCACTCCTTCGTGCGCATGGCCAGGCTGGCCGCGCCGCTGATGAGCGAAGGCGGCACGCTGTTCGCCATGAGCTACCACGGCGCTGACAAGGTGGTGCCCAACTACAATGTGATGGGGCCGGTGAAGGCGGCGCTGGAAGCGTCCTGCCGCTACCTGGCGCACGAGCTGGGGCCGCAAGGCATACGCGTGCACGCCATCTCGCCCGGCCCGCTGCAAACCCGCGCCGCCTCCGGCCTGAAAGACTTCGACCTGTTGCTGAGCGATGCCGTGGCGCGCGCGCCGATCGGCGAGCTGGTGGACATCTTCGACGTCGGCAACACCTGCGCCTACCTGGCCTCGCCCTACGCCAAGCGCCTGACCGGCAGCACCGTCTACGTGGACGGCGGCCTGAACATCATCGCCTGAGGCGGCCGGCGGGGCGGGGGCAGGCGTTCCGCTGTATAATGACGGCCCCCTTTCGATTCCCCGACTGTTGCCGACATGACCACCATCACCGCCCCGACCGCCGACACCACCGCAGCCCGCAAGCTGCCGAGCCGCCGCCTGTCCGTTGCGCCGATGATGGACTGGACCGACCGCCACTGCCGCGTGTTCCACCGCGAAATCACCAAGCACACCTGGCTGTACACGGAAATGGTGACCACCGGCGCGCTGGTCTACGGCGACGTGGAGCGCCACCTGCGCTTCAACGAGGAGGAGCACCCGGTCGCCCTGCAGCTGGGCGGCAGCGATCCGGCCGACCTGGCCACCAGCGCCAAGCTGGGCGAAAAGTGGGGCTACGACGAGATCAACCTTAATTGCGGCTGCCCCTCCGAGCGCGTGCAGAAGGGCGCTTTCGGCGCCTGCCTGATGGCCGAGCCGCAACTGGTGGCCGACTGCGTGAAGGCCATGCGCGACGCCGTCTCCATCGACGTGACGGTCAAGCACCGCATCGGCATCGACGACAGCGAAAGCTATGAGTTCGTGCGCGACTTCGTCGGCACCGTCGCCGAAGCCGGCTGCTCGACCTTTATCGTGCATGCCCGCAACGCCATTCTGAAGGGCCTGTCGCCCAAGGAAAACCGCGAAATCCCGCCGCTCAAGTACGAATACGCCTATCGCCTCAAGCGCGAGTTCCCGCAGTTCGAGATCCTGATCAACGGCGGCGTCAAGACCGAGGCCGAGATCGACCTGCACCTGCAGCACGTGGACGGCGTGATGCTGGGCCGCGAGGCCTATCACAACCCCTTCCTGATGGCTAGCTTCGACCAGCGCTACTACGGCGACGCCGCCGCGCCCAAGACCCGCGAGCAGGTGCTGGCCGCCATGGTGCCCTATATCCAGGCCCAGCTGGCGAAAGAGGGCGGCGGACGCGGCCTCAAGCTGAACAGCATCACGCGCCACATGCTGGGCCTGATGCAAGGCCTGCCCGGCGCGCGCCTGTTCCGCCAGACCCTGTCCGACTCCAAAAAGCTCGCCCTGGGCGACGCCAACCTGCTGCTGGAAGCCGCTGCCCGCCTGTCTTTGCCGGTCTGAACGCAACAGTTTGTCCAAAGCAAAATCTGCGTTTCGCCTATTTCTCCGCAGAAAGTTAGGTTGCGTATTTTGCAGGCAGTTTTTGCTTGCCTTAGGGCAAAACTCTCCCCTATAATTTCATAAAATACACACATACTCACAGCGGCCATCAGGCCTCTCCAGCGAATTTGCGCTGAAAAACCACACATTGTAACGACCCGTAGCACAACTTTTGCATTCGCAGTCATTGTTTGCTACTGTCATTACTTGCGCAGCGGCAAGGGATTTATGGGTGTATTCTCGTGCGCAGCGGATGCCTTACCTGGGTAATTTCTTATCAATAGTGTCACTTACAAAGAAGCCGAAATGAATTTAGCAAAAATGAAAGTGGGGACGCGCCTGGGCCTCGGGTTTGCGTTGGTGCTGCTGTTCCTGATCGCCGTGACCGGCGTCGGCATTGTGCGCATGGCGCAGATCCAGGACCGCCTGGACCACGTCGTGAGCTTCAACAATGTGGTGACGCGCCTGGTGATCGACATGCGCAACAACGTCAACGAGCGCGTCAGCTCGCTGCGCACCCTGACCCTGATGAGCGACCCGGCCGATATGGAACCGGAAATGAAGCGCATCAAGGAACTGTCGGACAAGTACGCCGCCGCGCAGAAGAAACTGGAAGCCCAGTTCGCGCTGGAAGTGACGCCGGAAGAAAAAGCCCTGATGGCCGCCGTCAAGGAGCACGAAGCCGCCGCCATGCCGGCCATCGCCAAGGCTTCCGAGCTGTGGCTGTCGAACCAGGCTGAAGCCGCGACCAAGGTCATGATCAAGGAAATCCGTCCGCCGCAGAAGAAGTGGATGGACGCGCTGGATCAGCTGGGCGCGCTGGAAGACAAACTGAATGCGCAAGTGCAGGTGGACGCGGCTGAAGGCTTCGCCAGCGCCCGCACCTTCATGATCTTCATGGGCGTGCTGGCCGTGGTGATCAGCGTCGGCGCCGCCATCGTGATTACCCGTGGCCTGCTCAAGCAGCTGGGCGGCGAGCCGGATTACACCGCTTCCATCGCCGGCAGCATCGCCAACGGCGACCTGTCCGTCTCCATCAACACCAGCTCGACCGACAAGGACAGCCTGCTGGTGGAAATGAAAGAAATGCGCGACAGCCTGGTTGGCATCGTGGGCCAGGTTCGCACCGGCACCGAAACCATCGGCACCGCTTCGCGTGAAATCGCCGCCGGCAATATCGACCTGTCGTCGCGTACCGAAATGCAGGCCTCGTCGCTGGAGAAAACCGCGTCGGCCATGGAAGAACTGACCTCGACCGTGAAGCAGAACGCCGACAACGCCCGCCAGGCCAACCAGCTGGCAGCCAATGCGTCCGACGTGGCACGCAAGGGCGGCGAAGTGGTGTCGCAAGTGGTGGACACCATGAGCTCGATCAACGAATCGGCCAACAAGATTGTCGACATCATCGGCGTGATCGATGGCATCGCTTTCCAGACCAACATCCTGGCGCTGAACGCCGCGGTGGAAGCAGCCCGTGCAGGCGAACAGGGCCGCGGCTTCGCCGTGGTGGCCTCCGAAGTGCGCAACCTGGCCCAGCGTTCGGCCGGCGCGGCAAAAGAGATCAAGACCCTGATCGGCGACTCCGTGGAGAAGGTCGAACGCGGTTCGAAACTGGTCGGCCAGGCCGGCGTGACGATGGACGAAGTGGTGGACTCGGTGCGCCGCGTGACCGACATCATGGGCGAAATCGCCTCCGCCAGCCAGGAGCAGAGCGCCGGTATTGAACAGGTCAACCAGTCCATCATCGAGATGGACAGCATGACCCAGCAGAATGCCGCCCTGGTGGAAGAAGCCGCCGCCGCCGCGCAAAGCCTGCAAGACCAGGCTGGCGAACTGGCCCGCGTGGTGTCGATCTTCAAGCTGTCCGAGCATGAGCATTACGCTCCGGCCGCCGCCCCTGCCGCCGCCGCCGCTCCGGTAGCGCTGAAGAAGCCGGTTGCCCGCACCGCCGCCCGCGCTCCTGTCAAGAAGGCCGTTGCAGCACCTGCCTCCGCACCGAAGAAGATCGCCGCTGCCACCGCTGGCAACGACGAGTGGGAAGAATTCTAAGCCGTACAGACTCAGGACAGTGGCCGCGTCTGGAGCGGCCGCTGAACAGTTTTTTAAACTTTTTGGAATTACAAAAATCATGACCAAGCATTCGATCAGTTTCATCGCCGCCGCTCTGCTGAGCACCTCCGCTTTCTCCGCTGAAGTGGCCGCCGTGTTCGACGCCAAGAACTGCAAAGCCGAATATCCAAAAGCCTCGCTGCTGAACGAAGAACAGGGCGCCGTATCGATGGCCTTCCTGGTTTCGCCAGGCGGTGAAGTGCTGGACTCGAAAGTTGAAAAATCGAGCGGCTTCAAGAACCTGGACAAGGCGGCCCTGAAAGCGATCAGCGCTTGCAAATTCAAGCCGGGCACCAAGGATGGCGCCGTGGCGCAAACCTGGACCAAAGTCGACTACGTCTGGAAACTGTAATTCCAGCCGGCTTTATCCAGTCAAATTTATAAAAAAGCACTTGGGGAAATCAGATGTCTACTAAACAGCGTTGGTTAAGTGTTATCGCGGCAGTGCTCGTATCGGGCGGCGCGTTTGCAGCAGAAGTTCCGGCGAGTTTCGACGCCAAGAATTGCAAAGCCGAATATCCGAAGGCATCCCTGATGAACGAAGAGCAGGGCACCGTGTCGATGTCCTTCCAGGTGTCGGCCGGCGGCGACGTGCTCGACTCCAAGGTCGACAAGTCGAGCGGCTTCAAGAACCTGGACAAGGCGGCCATCAAGGCGCTGAGCGCCTGCAAGTTCAAACCAGGTACCAAGGACGGCAAGCCGGACACCACCTGGACCAAGGTTGATTACGCCTGGAAACTGGATTAAGGCTGGGAGTTAAGCTGTATTTGTTGCTGCGCCGGCTTGCCTGAGCCGGCGCGTATTTGGACCGGCGCTTGCGCCGGTTTTTTTTCGCTTGGGAAAATGCTTGTAACAGGCTGTAAAAGTGCGGCAAGCCGGGCCGAATTTTCATATAGTAGAAGCCTGGAACAGGAGCCTCCCATGAAAATCGTTATCGCCTTGGCCGCCCTCGCGGCCCTGACCGGCTGCGCCACGCAGCCTACCACCGCTTATTATCCAAAACCGGCCAACCCTTACGAGTGGCATACGGTGTCCGTGACGCCGGTGCAGCGCGGCGCGGCTACCGGGGATGCCCGAGTGGAATATACGACCGAGCCCGTGGCCCAGCAGCAGCCGCGCGTGGTGTACACCACCGAGCCGGTCTATGCGCAAACGCCCGTGTATGTGGCGGCGCCGCTGTACGCGCCGGCGCCGGCGTATTACTACCCGCCGGTGACGATAGGACTGGACTTTGTGTTCGGGAACTGGGGCCACCGCGGCCATGGCTACGGCCGCCGGCGTTAAACGCCCCGGAGATCAATGCACGAAGAAGAAGGACGCTTCGTGCAGCACGTCGGCAGACAGCAGGAGCCAGGTGGATACGCTGGCCAAACCCATCAGAAGGGTGCCGACGGTAAGGGGGCAGATGCGTGACATGGCGGGCTCCGGTTAGATGTTTGCTATGTCACCATCTTATGCATTGTTAATGCATCTGGGCATCAGCGGAGCGTCCACGCGCTTGTAGGACTATGCCTCGTCTTACTTCTTCCACTCAACAATCTGGCTTTCCGGCGCGGTGTCGAGCGCGTTCGACAGCGCCAGCCACTGCTGCAGGCGCTCGGGCTGCTTGATGCTGATGCCCAGGCCGTCAATAATGCCCACCTGCTCCAGCATGCGCGCGTCGATCTTGGTCTTGGACACGGTAGGCGCCCGCATCACCATGCGGTCGTAGGCCTTGCGCACCTTGTTTTCCCACTTGTGCAAGCCGCTTTCGTCGAAGCGGTTGGCTTCGAAATACACCGTCAGCGAACCGTCCGGATTACCGAATCCCACCACGCCAGCACCTTTGCGGATGGTGGTGGTATTGGCCAGGTCGAACTCCTCGGTAGGCACGAATACACCGGCGCGGCCGTCGATGTCGGGATGGCCGACGGGGGTGTCCTTGCTGTAGGTCGAGACAGCGGACAGGGTTTTTTCTTCGGACATGGTGGGCTTGGAAGTGTTACAGGGAAGGATGACATTGTAGCGTCAAATCAATGCCTTAGGGAAAGACATCGGACAAGAGGCAGCAAAAAAAAATACCGCCAGCGCGTGACGGTATGATGTTGTGTGAAACGAAAGCTAAGTTTCTTTTTGCTATGAAGCCAGCATAGCACCGCCGCTTCCGTGGCGGCAGCAATATCTGTGCACGGTGCTGTTTTTTTGAGCGCATCGTTGTTTTTATACCGCAGCGGCCGGCCGGGAGGCGGCTGGCCGGGCCGGGCTGGACCGGTATGCTAATTGTCAACTAAGTGTATGATGCGGGGTGCATGCTTTTTTTGCAATTCCCAACACCATGATGACCAATGTATCCTACTCGTCCGCCGCACCCAGTCCCGCCTTCCTGGAAGGCGGCGGCGAATGCGGCGCGCGCCTGCGCAACCTGGACTGGAGCGGCTCGCCGCTGGGCCCGCCTGAACAATGGCCGCTGAGCCTGCAGACCGTGCTGCGCACCGTGCTCGGCTCGCGCTTCCCCATGGCGATCCACTGGGGCGCGGAGCTGCTCACGTTTCACAATGATGCTTTTGCGCAAGTGCTCGGCAGCAAGCACGCGGGCCACCTGGGCCGTCCCGCCAAGGAGTGGTGGCGCGAGATGTGGGAGCAGATGGCGCCCATCGTCGAGCACGTGCTGACGGGCGAGACCTATTACGTGGAAAACGCCAGCTACGCGCCCGAGCGCGGCCACAGCCAGCGCGAAACCTATTTCACCCATTGCCACAGCCCGATCTGGAACGACGGCAACGAAGTCGAAGGCGTGCTGCTGGTGCTCACCGAGTCCACCCGCGAAGTGCTGGCCGAGCGCGCCTTCGTGGCGCTGAACCGGCGCCAGGCCTTCCAGCTGGACGTGGCCGACCGCCTGCGCGGCATGGGCGGCGCGGGCGAGATCACGGCCGCCGCCACCGAGCTGCTGGGCAACTACCTGCATGTGGCGCGCGTGTTCTACACCGAGATCAACGAGGCCAGCCGCACGGCCTACGTGCAGGGCGCGTGGAGCGCCGCCGCCTTGCCGGCCTTGCCGCCGCTGCCCGGCAGCGCCCGCCTGGACGACTACAGCCCCGAGATTATCGGCACCCTGAACGAGGGCAAGCCCTTCGTGGTGGACGACGTGCGCACGGACCCCCGCACCGCAGCCTATGCGGACGCCTATTTGGCGCTGGGCATGGGCGCCATCGTGGTGGTGCCGCTGCTGCAGGCCGGGCGGGTGATGTGCGCCTTGAACCTGTCGCACGGCGCGCCGCGCGCCTGGTCGCGCGAGGACATCGCCATCACCCAGGACGTGGTGCAGCGTACCTGGGAGGCCGCCGAACGCGCCCGCGCCGTGGCCGCGCTGCGTTCCGAGCACGAGCACAGCAAGCGCGCCCAGGCCGCGCTGCGCGACGCCGACAGCCGCAAGGACGAGTTCCTGGCCATGCTGGCGCACGAGCTGCGCAACCCGCTGGCGCCCATCGGCACGGCGGCCGAGCTGCTGCGCCATTTCCAGTTCGACGAAGCCACCGTCAAGCGCACCAGCGAGGTGATTTCGCGCCAGGTGAAGCATATGACCGGGTTGATCGATGATTTGCTGGACGTGTCGCGCGTCACGCGCGGCATGGTGACGCTGCAGAAGGAAACGCTGGACCTGCGCGACGTGCTGGGCTACGCCGCCGAGCAGGCGCGCCCGCTGATGGAGGCGCGCCGGCACCGCTTCTCGGTGCTGCTGCCGCCCGAGGCCATCCATGTGCTGGGCGACAAGAAGCGCCTGGTGCAGGTGATCGCCAACCTGCTCAACAACGCGGCCAAGTACACCCCGGAAGACGGCTTCGTCGAACTGCGCCTGAGCCTGCGCGGCGACAGCGCCACGGTGACGGTGCGCGACAACGGCGTGGGCATGCTGCCCGAGTTGCTGGCGCGCGCCTTCGAGCTCTTTGCGCAGGACCAGCGCACGCTGGACCGTTCGCAGGGCGGCATGGGCCTGGGGCTGGCGCTGGTGCAGCGCCTGGCCGAAGCGCACCAGGGCAGCGTGGCCGCGCACAGCGACGGCATCGGCAAGGGCAGCACCTTTATCCTGCGCCTGCCGGTGGCCGAGTCGCAGCCGTCCGCCGGCGACAGCACGGCGGGCGCCGCTGCTGTGCCCGCTGCGCGCAGCCTGCGCCTGCTGGTGGTGGACGACAATGTGGACGCCGCCGAGACCCTGGGCATGCTGATGGCGGAGGCCGGCCACACCGTCACGGTGGAGCACAGCTCGCGGGTGGCGCTGGACCGGGCGCGCGAGCTGCGGCCCGACATCTGCCTGCTCGACATCGGCCTGCCCGACATCGACGGCAACGAGCTGGCGCGGCGCTTGCGGCAGCAGCCCGAAACGGCCGGCGCGGTGCTGATCGCCGTGACCGGCTACGGCCAGGAGCGCGACCGCAACGAAGCCTACGCGGCCGGCTTTGACTACCACTTTGTCAAGCCGGTGGACATGGCCCGCCTGAACGCGCTGCTGGCGCGCATTGCGGCATAAAAAAAGCTGCACCGGCATGGCTGGTGCAGCGAACAGTCCCCTCAACTTTGCCGGCGCTACTGCATGCCGAGCGCTTCCACTGTACCGTATTGCAGAGCTAAAGCGGCGGCCGTCCGGCGCAAATCCGATGCCGATGTCGAATGCATCAAACTATGGCGATTTAGGCTGCGCACCCCCTAGGCAAGGAGTCTGGCGTGTGCTTGCGCGCGCTGCGCCAGCACGCCAGCAAGGCTGCGCCCGCCAGCAGCATGGCGGCGGGGGACGGTTCCGGCACGGAAGGCAGGGGCGGCAGCGCGTCGTCGGTCAGGTGCAGCTGCCAGTTGCCGTTGCGGTACACCGGGCCCGGCGTCTGTGCGCTGTGCCAGAACCCGTCCTCCACGCGCGGCCCGTTGGCGAAATTGCTGAACGGCGTAATGCTGAGCTGATAGTTCCCGGCCGGCAGCGAGGCGAAGTACAGGCCGGAATCGAAGACGGTCTGGGCCGCCGTGAAGTACGGGAAATCGTCATTTTCCTGCAGCAGCAGGCCGTCCTGCCACAGCGCCAGTATGGGATCGAAGTTCACGCCGTCCTGGAAAGAGTCGGTCCAGATCTTCAGGTCGCTGGTGGCGTGGTCCAGCGTGAAGGGCAGGAAGGTAACCTGGTTGTGGAAGGCCAGGTGGCCGGTGGCGGTCCAGTTTACGGCGCCCGCCTGCCCGGCCAGCGCGAGCAGCGTTGCCGTCAGCATCCGCAATATCCATTTCATGGCGTTCTCCTTGAGTCGTGGGGGGAAGGGCCATGGTAGGCCGCGCTGTTTATGCACAATGTCGAATGCATCAAACATTGTTCATTTAGCGTGGTAGGCTAGCGCAAGAATTGATTTCGGAGCTATGCATGCTGCGACGGATGTGCTTGCTATTGGCAGTGCTGTTCACCTTCCCGGCGCAAGCCGAGGAAACGCCCGCGCGCTTCCGTTATTGCGGCCTGGACATCGACTATCCGCCATATTCCCGGGTGGACGGCAGCGGCCATCTGCAACACCTGGTGGGGCTGGCGGTGCGCAGCACCGGGGTGGCGCTCGAATTTCGCGTGGCGCCGCGCCGGCGCTGCATAGAAGAATTGAAAGCCGGCCTGGTGGACGGCATGATAGGCGGCTACTCGCCCGAGCGCGCCGGCGTCGCCGTGTTTCCGATGGCGGGCATGCAGCCGGACGTGGATAAATCCGTCGCCACGCCACGCTACTATCTCTACCGCAAGAAGGGCGCGCCACTGCAATGGAACGGCGAGCGCTTCAGCGGACAGGGGGAAGGGCGGATCGGCGTGGAATCGGGCTTCACCGTCATCATTGAGCAATTGCGGCGCCTGCAAGTGCGCTACGACGACAACGCCAAGTCGCTCGATCCGAATTTCGGCAAGCTGGCCGCCGGACGGCTGGAAGGCGTGATCGCCATGGAGGCCGAGGCCGAGCGGCTGATCGCGCGCAGCTACGCGGGCCTGCTGGAGCGCGCCGGCCAGCCCTTCGACGAAACGCCGCTCTACCTGATGCTCTCGCACCAATTCCACGCCCGCCACCCCGCCTACTCGGCGCGCATATGGCAAGCCCTGCAAGAACACCGCGCCAGCATCGGCTACCGCCTATACCAGCAAGCCCACCCTTGAGATGCGTGAAAGCGCGGCCGGAAAAGCAAAAAGCCCAGTCGATGACTGGGCTTTTGCCGTAATTCTGTGGGGTGACTGATGGGGCTCGAACCCACGACAACAGGAATCACAATCCTGGACTCTACCAACTGAGCTACAGCCACCACTGATTTACTTCGCCTGAAGCACTGTTTGCGCGTCAGGTGCCGAATTATACTAGGCCATCCGGCATCTTGCAAAGGCTAGTCGCGCTTTTTTTCGAAAAACGCCAAACTGCCTAGATTTTAAGCGATTCCACGTCCGCAGTCATTCCCAGCAGCCGGATGAAGGCCGACGACAGCGCTTCCTGCGCGCCGGTGGTGTAGCCATGCAGCAGCGGCGGATGGCCCGCGCTGCCCGGCCGCTGCAATCCGCCGCTCTCGAGCAGCCGCGCCAGCTGGCGCGCCACCGCGTCGCCGGTGTCGATCAGCTTCACATCCGCGCCGCCGGCCTGCGCCACGGCGCGCGCAATGGCTTCCTGCACAAAGGGGTAGTGGGTGCAGCCCAGCACCAGCGTGTCCGCGCCTTGCGCCACCAGCGGCGCCACGTAGCGGTCCAGCATGGCGCGCGTGGCGTCCGTGTCCAGCTGCCCCTGTTCGATCAGGTCCACCAGGCCCACGCAGGGCTGCAGCAGGAACTGCGCTTGCGTGGCGGCGGCGATCTGGTCGCGCAGCAGCAGGAATTTTTCGCCCGTCAGCGTGCGCTGTGTGGCCAGTACGCCAACCTTGCCATTGCGGGTGGCGGCCGCACCGGGTTTCAAGCCCGGCTCCACGCCCACCACCGGCAACGTTGGATGATGCGTGCGTATCGCCTTGATGGCGGCCACGGTGGCCGTGTTGCAGGCCACCACCAGCGCCTTCACGCCGCGCCCCACCAGGAAGGCGGCCACGGCGAGCGAACGCTCCACCACCACCGCCTCCGTCTTGTCGCCATAAGGCGCAAAGCCGGAGTCGGCGATGTAGACCAGGTGTTCCTCCGGCAGCTGCGCCCGCACGTGGCGCAGCACCGACAGCCCGCCCACGCCGGAATCGAAGATGCCGATAGGCGCGTCGGCCTCGGTGGGGAAGGGCAGGGCCGGGATCACGGGATTACTTGGCCACGATAGGCACGTTCAGCGCCTCGATCTTGGCTGCCCATTCCTTGGGACCGGTGTTGTGCACCGAAGTGCCGCCCGCGTCCACGGCCACGGTGACCGGCATGTCTTCCACTTCGAACTCGTAGATGGCTTCCATGCCCATGTCTTCAAAGCCCAGCACCTTGGCCGACTTGATGGCTTTCGACACCAGGTAAGCCGAGCCGCCCACCGCCATCAGGTAAGCCGACTTGTGCTTCTTGATGGACTCAATGGCGGCCGGACCGCGTTCGGCCTTGCCGATCATGGCGATCAGGCCGGTCTGCTCCAGCATCATGTCGGTGAACTTGTCCATGCGGGTGGCGGTGGTCGGGCCGGCCGGGCCTACCACTTCGTCGCGCACCGGATCGACCGGGCCGACGTAGTAGATGACGCGGTTCTTGAAGTCCACCGGCAGCTGCTCGCCCTTGGCCAGCATGTCCTGGATACGCTTGTGCGCGGCATCGCGGCCGGTCAGCATTTTGCCGTTCAGCAGCAGGGTCTGGCCCGGCGTCCACGATGCCACTTCTTCCTTGGTCAGCGTGTTCAGGTTCACGCGCTTGGACTTCTCGGTGTCCGGCTTCCAGCTCACGTCCGGCCAGTCCGACAGCTTGGGCGGTTCGATGTAGGAAGGACCGGAGCCGTCCAGCACGAAGTGCGCGTGGCGGGTGGCGGCGCAGTTCGGGATCATGGCGACCGGCTTGGATGCGGCGTGGGTCGGGTACATATTGATCTTCACGTCCAGCACGGTCGTCAGGCCGCCCAGGCCCTGCGCACCGATGCCCAGCGCGTTGATCTTGTCGCACAGTTCAATGCGCAGTTCTTCAGTCTTGTTGCGTGGGCCGCGCTGCTTCAGCTCATACATGTCGATGTCTTCCATCAGCGACTCTTTCGCCATCAGCATCGCCTTCTCGGCGGAGCCGCCGATGCCGATGCCCAGCATGCCCGGAGGGCACCAGCCGGCGCCCATCAGCGGCACGGTCTTCAGCACCCAGTCGATCAGCGAATCGGAAGGGTTCAGCATCACGAACTTGGTCTTGTTCTCGGAGCCGCCGCCTTTGGCAGCAACGCTCACGTCGACGGTGTTGCCTTCGACCAGTTCCATGTGCACCACGGCCGGCGTGTTGTCCTTGGTGTTCTTGCGCTCGAAGTGCGGGTCGGCCACGATGGAGGCGCGCAGTTTGTTGTCGGCGAAGTTGTACGCGCGGCGCACGCCTTCGTTGACGGCGTCGGTGACGGTGCCGGAGAAGCCTTCGAAGCGCACGCCCATGCCGATCTTCAGGAACACGTTGACGATGCCGGTGTCCTGGCAGATCGGGCGCTTGCCTTCGGCGCACATGCGCGAGTTGGTCAGGATCTGCGCGATCGCATCTTTCGCGGCCGGGCTTTGCTCGGCTTCATAAGCGCGCGCCAGGTGCTGGATGTAGTCAGCCGGATGGTAGTAGCTGATGTATTGCAGCGCGGCGGCAACGGATTCGATCAGGTCTTCTTGCTTTATGATGGTCATGATGTTCTCGCGGGAGGATGGAAAACTGAGTGGGACTTTAGTGGGACTTGGTCAGGTGCTGGGTACGCGTCATCAGGTTATCGGTGTAGGCGATAGCGATGGTGGACAGCAGGAACACGATATGGATGACGGTCTGCGCGACCAGCACCTTCTCGTCATACTCTTTGGCGTTGATAAAGGTTTTCAGCAGGTGGATGGACGAGATGCCGACGATGGCCATGGCCAGCTTGGTCTTCAGCACCGACGCGTTCACGTGCGACAGCCACTCTGGCTGGTCCGGATGGCCTTCCAGGTGCATGCGCGACACGAAGGTCTCGTAGCCGCCCACGATCACCATGATCAGCAGGTTGGAAATCATCACCACGTCGATCAGGCCCAGCACCACCAGCATGATGGTGGTTTCATTGAGCTTGGTCGGCACCGTGGTGCCCACGGCCACGGCCTGGAAGATGTGCTGCAGCGCGGTCTCGTTGCCCAGCGCCGCGCCGATCAGGTCCTTGAGCTCCACCCAGAAGTGGAACACATAGACGCACTGCGCCAGGATCAGGCCCAGGTACAGCGGCAGCTGCAGCCAGCGCGACATGAAAATAAAAGCGGGCAGCGGCGACAGTTTGGCCGAATGCGAATTGCGCGGTTGTTCCATCGGGTCTTTCAACATTAATGCTTGCTCCGGTAGGCTGCGTTTGAATTGCCGACATTTTACACTCGCTCAACGCCGCCGGCACCGGCACGGTCAGAACTGCCGTAGAATTGGTGAAAAAGCCAAGTTGTCAGTCCGCCCAGTTTGGCTCTGCACAGGCAATGTAAGGCATCCGTAAGCGGCAGCGCTTATGGTGTTTGCAAACAATGACCACAATGGAGACCTAGCATGACCACCCAGACCACAGAACATCAAGGCCCGCAGGAATCGCGCGTATTCGCGCCATCGGCGGCGTTTGCAGCCCAGGCCACCGTGTCCGGCATGGACGCCTACAAGGCCCTGTGGACCGAAGCATCGCAAGACTACGAAGGTTTCTGGGCGCGCCTGGCGCGCGAGAACCTGGACTGGAAAGTACCGTTCACGCGCACCCTGAACGAAGACGACGCCCCCTTCTACAAATGGTTCGAGGACGGCAAGCTGAACGTGTCCTACAACTGCCTGGACCGCAACCTTGAAAACGGCAACGGCGGCAAGACCGCCATCATCTTCGAAGCCGACGACGGCGCCGTCACCAACGTCACCTACAAAGAGCTGCATGAAAAAGTGTGCAAGTTCGCCAACGGCCTGAAGTCGCGCGGCATCAAGAAGGGCGACCGCGTCATCATCTACATGAGCATGTCGGTCGAAGGCGTGGCCGCCATGCAGGCCTGCGCGCGCATCGGCGCGACGCACTCGGTGGTGTTCGGCGGCTTCTCCGCCAAGTCGCTGCAGGAGCGCATCATCGACGCCGGCGCGGTGGCCGTGATCACCGCCGACGAGCAGCAGCGCGGCGGCAAGCGCCTGCCGCTGAAATCCATCGTCGACGAAGCGCTGGCCATGGGCGGCTGCGACACCATCAAGGACGTCATCGTCTACAAGCGCACCGGCGGCGACGTGGCCCAGGTGGCCGGCCGCGACATCTGGCTGCACGACCTGGTAGAAGGCCAGGCGGCCGAATGCGAACCGGAATGGGTGGAAGCGGAGCACCCGCTGTTCATCCTGTACACCTCCGGCTCCACCGGCACCCCGAAAGGCGTGCAGCACTCGTCCGGCGGCTACCTGCTGTGGGCCGCGCTGACGATGAAATGGACCTTCGACATCAAGCCGTCCGACGTGTACTGGTGCACCGCCGACATCGGCTGGGTAACGGGCCACAGCTACATCGCCTACGGCCCGACGGCGGTGGGCGCCACGCAGATTATCTTCGAAGGCATCCCCACCTTCCCGAACGCCGGCCGTTTCTGGGAGACCGTGGCCAAGCACAAGGTCAGCATCTTCTACACCGCGCCGACCGCGATCCGCTCGCTGATCAAGGCCGCCGACGTGGACCCGAAAGTGCATCCGAAGAATTACGACCTGAGCTCGCTGCGCCTGCTCGGCACGGTGGGCGAGCCGATCAATCCGGAAGCGTGGATGTGGTACTACAAAAACGTGGGCGGCGAGAAGTGCCCCATCGTGGACACCTTCTGGCAGACCGAAACCGGCGGCCACATGATCACGCCGCTGCCGGGCGCCACGCCCATGGTGCCGGGCTCCTGCACCTTGCCGCTGCCGGGCATCATGACCGCCATCGTAGACGAAGCGGGCCACGACGTGCCGAACGGGCAGGGCGGCATCCTGGTGGTCAAGCGTCCGTGGCCGTCGATGATACGCACCATCTGGAACAACCCGGAACGCTTCAAGAGCAGCTACTTCCCCGAAGAGCTGGGCGGCAAATACTACCTGGCAGGCGACGGCGCCATCCGCAACAAGGACACCGGCTACTTCACCATCACCGGCCGCATCGACGATGTGCTCAACGTATCGGGCCACCGCATGGGCACGATGGAAATCGAATCGGCGCTGGTCGCCAACCCGCTGGTGGCCGAAGCGGCGGTGGTCGGCAAGCCGGACGAGACCACGGGCGAATCGATCTGCGCCTTCGTGGTGCTCAAGCAAGCGCGTCCGACCGGCGAAGAAGCCAAGCGGCTGGCGCTGGAGCTGCGCAACTGGGTCGCGAAAGAGATTGGTCCGATCGCCAAGCCCAAGGAAATCCGCTTCGGCGACAACCTGCCCAAGACGCGCAGTGGCAAGATCATGCGCCGCCTGCTGCGCGTGCTGGCCAAAGGCGAGACGATTACCCAGGACGTCTCCACGCTGGAAAATCCAGCGATACTGGAGCAACTCAAAGAGGCCTCCTAAGCGGGCTGGAGGGGGCGCGCAAAAAACATTGGTACTTTCAAGAATCTTTGCTACAATGTGCGCCTCTTGCAGCGATGCGAGAGAACTGGAGAGGTGGATGAGTGGTTGAAGTCGCACGCCTGGAAAGCGTGTATAGGTTCATAGCCTATCGGGGGTTCGAATCCCCCTCTCTCCGCCAGGATACGTAGTAAAGAAAAAGCCCTTGATTTTCAAGGGCTTTTTTTTCGACTGTTCCGCACACTTTTCCGGAGCGGAACGATTGCTCGGGTTGCTTGGGATCGTTTTGGGATTGCGGCATCGTGCTCCTCTGGATTCAGAAATATTCGCAGCGGTGCTGACGCTGCGCAAAACCAGCTGGAAGAATTCATACTACTGTGTGTTCATCCAGTTATTAGCCATGCTATTATTTGACTGCTATGGTTACTCATACTCAAAATCGATCAGAATTTGGTGCCATCTCGCCGATGCTGGAGATGGGCGCCTATGAATGGCTGTGGCAACAGGACGGCGGCGCGCAGAAGCCTTCTTTCAAGGTACTGGCAGAGCTGTTTCGCGCCAATCCAGGCCAAGGCCCATCCCAGCTAGTTAATGAAGCAGATGCCCGCGCTTGCGCTGAAATGGTGCTGCAGCGCTTTCAGAAGCGTGGAGTCGGCCGATTCAGCGTGCGGATGCAAGGTTCGGGGGATTACCCGACTGCCCTTCAGGACGCCGATCATCCTTTGCAGTTTCTGTACTATCAGGGAAACTGGGATCTGGTCTATGCACCGAAACGGATTGCCATCGTTGGCACGCGCAACCCGTCGGCGGAAGGTGCGCGCCGCGCCGCCAAGCTGGTCGCCACGCTCGTGCACGAAGGTTACACAATCGTCTCCGGTTTGGCTGCGGGCATCGACACCATTGCGCATGAAACCGCGATCAAGTGCGGCGGCGAAACCGTTGCTGTTATAGGTACTCCGCTGGATCAGGTTTATCCCAAGCAAAACCAAGAACTGCAACAGTATATTGCGCGCGAGCACCTATTGATCAGCCAAGTGCCTGTGCTGGTCTATGCTCGTCGTCCGCCGACGGTCAATCGCCTGTTTTTCCCGGAGCGAAACATCACCATGTCCGCGTTGACGCAGGCGACCGTGATCGTGGAGGCAGGGGAGACGTCCGGGACTTTGATCCAGGCGCGGGCGGCGCTCAAGCAAGGACGTAAACTGTTTATACTGAATAGCAATTTCGGAGTCAAGGGCCTGACCTGGCCGCATCGTTACGAGGAAAAGGGCGCGATTCGGGTTCGCGATTTCAGTGACATCATCGATAACCTGAATGCCGCCCAGCCTACTCAAAATTGATCCGAGCAACATCGGCGACCATTACTATTTAAAGGATGAGCATGAATGCTTCTTCTTCTACGAGTATACGTCGGGCAAAGGTTTCGGTTACAGCCAAGGTAACCAGTTCATCTCCAACTTGAAGAAGTCGGTGTTGCGCCGTGACCAGCAAGAATATCAGTACAAAGAGCAGGCCATCGTGCGCGGCAGCCAGCTGCTGCGCCCAGTGCTGCTCGCCTCGCCTGCTGTCCTGCCTGTTGCCACTGTCTCGTCGATCCCCCCGTCGAAAGTGAGCACCGACCCGGAGTACGACGACCGCATGCATCGGGTAATTGCATTGGCTTGCGCGAATACCGCGGCCGAGGCACGCGATCTAATAGTTCAGACCACCAGCTATGCCGCGTCGCACACACAGGCCAGCGGCGGGCGCAAGAAACCCCACGAACTGGTCGCCAATTATGCGATGTTCCCGCCACCGCCACGCCAGACGGTGATATTGGTGGACGACGTGTTGACTACAGGCGCACATTTTGTTGCTGCGCGAGAAGTGATTTTGAGTCATTATCCTGCTACGCGCGTTGTGGGAATTTTTATGGCGCGCCGTGTCATAGCCAATCCTTTCGATGATGTTGACCCACATTAATTTGCGATAATGCCACTGACCGTCCTTGCATTGGGTGCGTATGCCAGCTATAGCAGGGACGATATCCCATGGCGTAACGATGACTACAACGTCAATAAATTCATCAAGGCGTTGAAGCGGAAACCTTTCGCTGGCCATGGTAGTCTGCCGAAAGCTGGCGGCGGACGTAGACAGTTTACGCAAGCGAGTCCTATCAATGCCTCAATTTCATTTGCGGAATGGGGAGCAGCGCGCCTCCGGGATTTGGAGTTAGGTCCTGTTGCCCTGGTGCCGGTTCCATCAAGCGTGTGCGTGACGTTTGACATGGACACTGCTCCCGCCCGAATGTGCATGTATCTCCAGGCGCTATCGAGGAAGCAACAGACCTCTGTCGGGAAATGGCTGCGTTTCTCGACGGTTATGGCTTCGGCATCAGCCGCAGGTGGCACGCGCAACGAGGATGTCCTGGTGAGCGCTCTGGTAGTTGGTGACTGCGTGGCCGGCAGTAAAGCCGTGCTTGTCGATGACGTTAAGACCACCGGCTCTCATCTTCGCGCATGTGCCAGGGTATTGCGCTCCGCCGGCGTTGAGGTTGAGGTGGCACTGGTTGGCGCGACTACGGTCTGGCACCAACATCCGAATCCACTACAGTTGGATCCAGAAGAATTGGAATTTCCAATCTGGCCAGCATATCTTAGATGACATCCATCTTGCCTCGCGTTGATTTCTTGAGTGCACTTGGTCCACCAGACGAAGTGCCGCGCGATCTGCCGGTCAGCACCAGGGACCAAGTCCTTCCGTTTGGTGCGCTGACTTGGGAAAATTTTGAGCGACTCTGCCACCGTCTGTGCTCGCTCGAAGGGAACGTGGAGCATTGCGCGCGATATGGAAAACCGGGTGAAGCACAGGAAGGGATTGATATCTTCGCGCGTCTCGCTGAAGGGCGTTACCATTGCCTCCAGGCCAAACGTCATAGTCAGTTCGACGCGAGCAAATTGGCGGTTGCAGTAGGTTTGTTCCTTGCGGGAAGTTGGGCCGGACGTACGACGCGCTTCACTATCGCGGTCCAAGCATCGCTGCGATCAACCACCGTTCAGGAGGCGATCGAAGTTCAGGCTCATGTCCTTTCGGAACGTGGCATCGTATTTGAAGTACTCGATGGAGAAGCGTTGACCGAGCGTGTGCGCATGCATCCTACACTCGTGGACGATTTTTTCGGCCGCCATTGGGTCGCAGCTATCCTTGGACAGGAAATTGCGGATCATCTGGGTGCGCGCCTTGACGGAGGGGAGTTCGCGCGTTTACGTGCCCAACTCGCCCAAGTTTATCAGGCAGATTTTCATCATGTCGATCCTGGAAGCTTTGGTTCTGTCAATGAGAATGAGAGTCGGCCCGCGCTGTCTTTACTTGAAAGGTTTACGAGACCCGACATATTGGTGCGCGAAACGGTGCAACTGCTCGAGGGAGCAGAAGTGGGTGGGGCAGTTGCCGGCGGAACCCAAGACGCATTGGATCCCGCGGCGTCACGCGGCGGCCGAACTAGCGACGCGCCTGCGACAACACGTTCCCGGCGATTGCCATTGGCAGAATGGTTCGGTGAGGCCCAGCGTCTGGTGCTGCTTGGTGATGCTGGATGCGGGAAAAGCACCCTGTTGCGTGTAATAGCGCTCGACTTGTTGCAGAATCAGGAACACTTGCCCGAGCTTGCCGAGCGCTGGGCCCAGCACCTTCCTATCTATATCCCATTCGCCCTCTGGTCGGCGCATGCCGCGCGCGAGGGCAGTGCTATCGGAATCAATGAGATTGTCCGGCGTTCCGTTGAACAGCTACTCCATGGAACGTCGATGCTAGATTTGCTTGACCGCGCGATTATGGACCAGCGAGTCCTATTGCTCGTTGATGGCCTCGACGAGTGGGGGAACATACAGGCGGCTAGGACGACGTTGCGTGCGCTAGTCACCGCGGTCGAGGCCTATCGTATTCCGGTTATCGTCTCCGGTCGTCCGCGAGGACTCAGCAACATTGGCGCGCTGCCTAACAACTGGAAACGCGGGATGGTCGCGCCCTTGTCGGCTCGGCAGCAGGCAGCAATTGCTGGGCGTTGGTTTGACCGCTATGCGACGACGGTATCAAGCGGTGGCATGCCCACCGAGGCCAGTCTGCGTACGGGGCGCTTCATAGCAGAGCTGGCACGGGATGCCCATTTAGGGGCGCTCGCTGTCGTACCGCTGTTACTTGTTGGGTTGATCACGCTGGCGTTGCGCGGTCAGATCCTTCCTCGCACCAGGAATGACGTCTATGACCAACTGGTGCGTATCCTGCTCGAAGTTCACCCTGAGCGGCGCGCGACCGCGTCTGGGGAAACGACGGCACGTTTCAGTTATACAGCCGACGCTAGTCAGCGGCGGGCGGCGATCGCTCGGTTGGCGTTTGCAGTGCGTGAACAATCTGGAGGTGCGGGAGTCTCGCATAGTGTCGCGTGCGAGGTACTGCGCACCTATCTCACATCATCGGATGGATTCGAACTTCCAAAAGCGGAAGCCGCAGCTGCTGCAAACGAAATCCTTTCCGTTAACGCAGAGACCCAAGGGTTATTAGTCGAAAAGGCGCCAGGTGAAGTGGGGTTTCTTCACGCAAGTTTTGAGGAATTTCTCGGAGCTGAGTATATCTGCGGCTGGCCGTTCGCCCAAATCTTGGCCTTTGTGAGCGAACACGCCGGAGGCGGCCGCTGGCGCAACGTGATTGTCCATATCCTCAACCGCATCGAGCGCCGCGATGAATTCGATCAACTGATTGCCATCATCGAAGAGCCAGGCACTGACAGTTTCGCGCGATACCAACGCCAATTCCTCTTGGGTGATATTGCTTTCAGTTCCGCCACGCGGTGGGCAGCAACGGCGCGACGCTTAGCGCTCGCCACAATGAACTGGGTTGAGACGGAGGAATGGAGACCCGCCCGACGCGAGGCGTTGGCTTCAGTGCTACGAGGGCTAGCTGACCCCACGGTCAAATCGGAGTTGGAGCGACGGCTTGCTCGCTGGTTACCCGCGAGGACGGCGTTTGGTCGTGCTGCGTTGATCCGAGCGTTGGGTGCATGGGAGGCGACTCCTCAACTGCAAAATTTGTTATTCCACGCAATGTTCGATGAAGATCGTGGCGTTCAGCGTGCGGCGGCTGCCGCATACAGCACGGCCTTTTCCCACTCGAAGGAAGCCAGCCAGCGACTGCTGGACGGACTAACGCATACGCAAGATCTGTTCGCTGCGGCGGCGCTGCTTGAATGTTTGGCGCTTGGCTGGCCGCTTTTGCCGGAGGCCGCATCGCTATTCGATCAAGCCTGGCGATCTCACCGTGCCGAGCTGCGCCTCGTCGGAATTCTTGGGCTCGCGGAAGCAGGTGTTGTATCTGAGGAGGCCAGGGATGTCTTGTTACTTGGGCAGAATTTCTGGTCCAATCTTTCATATGAGCACAGAGAACTTGCGTTGGCGATGTTGCTGAAACACTGGGCAGGTGACAATGCGCTGATCAAAAGCGCGTTGGCACGCATGGCGTATGACCATCACTCTCTTTGGGAATACCGCAGTGCACAAGCCTTTCTCCTAAGGGCGCCTGTCGAATGCTCTAGCGTGCGGGCTTGGATGCTCGCTGAATTTAACAGCCCGTTTCCCTTTAACGCGCACGGCGACGGCGGCATTTGGAAACATGTGGGACGCTTTGCTGCGGCAGACCCCGTCATCCGTGCGGCAGCGAATCATTACTGGTGTGATTCGAAGAGGCGGCTGATCAGCATGCACCGTTTGCCAGATTACGTCGCATGGGTTGCGGATGCGCCGGTTGCCGTAGCACTGGTCGAGGTGCTGCATGACTCGGCTTCCAATTTCGACCGCTACTGGGCGCTCAAGGCGCTGTTGGATGGGTGGGGACGGGAGCATCCGGACGTGAAGCCGGCTATTGATGCGCTTGCAAATTTCCCCGATGAAGCCTTGGACGATCTGGCATCGTATTTGCCAGTGATTATGCAGGATTCGGTAGCGGCGCGTGAGCGCTTACTTAGAATGAGCGCGCGTGCGCAGCTGCGGCTTGACTTGCTCGCGGAAGGGTTGGCAAGTTGCGGTTGTGATGCTTCCGACGACGACGCCGTGACTGCGATTCTTGCCTTCCCAGAAAAGCTGCGTGGTACTTTTCATGGCTCGGCTGTTCTGTTCCGAGCGTTCGGCGCGCATGCGAAAGTCCGCCAATTTGCAACTGAGCGGTTTAAAGAGGCAAGCTGTCCACTCTTTGCAATCGCTGAGGCTTATCCCGGAGATCCGGAGTTCAGCGTTGCTTTGTTTGATGCTGCTGTGCCATTGCCCGTAGACCTTCGCGCGCAAGTTGTTGAGGTCGCGGCGATCGGTGGTGCGGGGACTGCACTAGAGGCCGTTCTGGGATGCGCCATGGTCGAAGCGGACGCAGACCTTCGTGCACGTATGGTCATCGCCTATTGCAGCGCGCTGCCTCGGGAAGCACTTTCTACAGTGCGGCAAACGCTGCTCGACCAGGCGCTTGCAGTCGGACCGGACTTGGAATCGGCGCGCGCCGCTGCGCTCGCTGGGTTGGCAACTATCGGAGAGCTCGGCGCCTTGGCTGCGCTTGAAGAAGGTGGGAAGCCCCTCGGTTTGGAAACCATGAGCGTCGCGGAAGGCATTGCTTCGGTCGAGCGCTTAGTGTGTGAACGGTTCAGTGAGTTCGAATCGGCCTTTGGTCTAACGTTGCCGGAGCGTTTCAATTCAATTATGTCGCGCAGGCACCTGGCCGACATTATCGCAATCGCGCCAAATGCTTCGCCGGCAGCACGGAGGGCATTCCTGATACAGGCTGAACGTGGCGACATGCCGCGCTCACCGAGCGCGTTGCGCTCACTGGCGGCGGAGCGCCCGAGTAGCGAGCTTTTGCTTACACGTTGTATGGACACGCTCGCGCAGGGTAGACAAACTAATAATGATGTGATGGTTGGCGGTGAGGTGGGACTGATTTTGCGTGACCACTTCCCGGCAAACGCCACTGTGCGGCAGATACTCGTCGAGCACTTCATGCTGGCTCCTGGCTCTGCAACTGCGCTGGTGCTGGCGACCTTCGCGCCAGACGCCGCTGAACTTGAATTCCCGGTTGACGCCGAATCATTGGGTGTTGAACTGGGGGATTGGGCGGTGGCAGTTCAAGTGGCCGCTCACCGTGCCGACAGCGCAGGATTTTGCATGTTTCTTGAGGCGATGGTCACTCGAAAGCGGCGCTCGCAGTTCGATGCACAGCAGATCATCAATCTGGCGGTAGAAGAACGACTGCAGAGGGATTCAGAGTTGGAAAACCTGATGAGTATCAGGATTGGGCCGGACACTGATCCAAATATTAGTTGTAGTTTTGCACGCTACTTGGCGGCTGCAGGTCGGTTCAATCCAGATGCTCGCCATAAGGCACTCGCCTTGCTTAAGGCATTGGCTGACGACCAGCGCTTACCAGTGGGCTGCTTCGACCCTGTGGCCGATCAATGGCGTGCAGCACGGTCAACACTGCTTGACGCTGTGTCAGCCGGGCTAGAACTGAATTGACTCGGCGTTAGCGACACGACCGATCAGGGGGCCAAATCTGGCGCAATTGGGGACTGTACCACGTGCTTGTTGCTGCCGATGAGATTGTCGACGCCTTCGGCCGATCTCTCGCTCCTAAGGAGCCACCAGTGCTGCAACTCCTTGTGAACTTACACGTGCGTGACGGCCTTGGGAGAACCGCCGAGAAGGGCGGACGTACCGTTGTCCGAGAGGATAGCCGCCTCAATGTCGGCGAGAGTTCAAAGCTACAAAAACTGGCAAATGGCGGAGTCGCCCGGAACTCTTCGTCGAACGGGTGAAGAATCTGCCAGGTCTTGACGCGTACCTCCTCGGAGTGCTAGGGTCTATTGCATTGCCACATTTACAAAAAACCATTAACGTGACGTAGCAAAAAGGCGGCCAAGCAATGAAAAGAATATATGCATTCATCGCAGCGTTTTACTGTTTGTTACCTGCAGTGAGCGCAGAGACGCCAAATAAGCCGAGATACGGCTTTGCTAAGATCATCGTAGAAGGCGGTAAAAAAGACCTTTCAATCGTCTACACAGACATTGTTGTATTACCAAATGAACTTCCGATTGCCAGGCACGAGTTGGACCGGACATTGTTGCGTGATAGCACTGGGAAGACTCAGCCGATGACTGATTTCCCTTCGCATATGACGCGCTACACATATTTGTGGGAGGCGGCCAAGCTAATAGATAGTAACCGTGATAAGTTGCCCGAATTTTCAGCATATGGACGTATTAAGACGTATATCATACCGGATCGAGCTGATTTCTGCGCCGAGTACGAAGAGACGGACTTGGAGTCGGTAAAAAAATGTCGAGCTTATCAAATAGAAAAAGATACTAGATATTTTCGCGTAGATGAACTCAGCGGCGTGTGGTTTGGCACTGCGGTACCAGGTCCGGTTTTGCGGGATGCTCCTCCCTCTGATAAAGCGCAGCCAATTTTGCCTGTAGCAGCTAAAGAGATTGGGAAATCTGAATCGAGCGGTGGCGGCAATTCAGCGAATATTGTACTTAAGAGGCAACCGCCGACTGATCTCACTCCAGAACAGTTGGCAAGTAGGAAAGAAAAGGACGCGCGAGATTCTGCGGCACGGACCGCAGCTGAGGAGGCAAAGATGAAGGCAATATACAATAAGCTCAAAGCCGACAGCATAGCTTATAACGCCAAGCTAAAGGTGGCATGCGAAGCCCCTAATATGCGAGGTACGTGCGAATGCGTTAAGTTTCAGCCAGTCAAAGGTGGCACTTGCACGAAGTAATATTTCTTTTTGTGTAAGGTAAGTGTCTAGTTCCGTGCGATCCTACTCGTTGTCGTAGCTGGCCTTTGTTACGTGCTAAGACTATGCTGGACGAGTTGATCGCGGACTTACGTTAAGACTCCGAGTCAGGCGCCACCGGTGCAACGTATGGATTGCGACCGTCTGCAGGCTTACGCCGCTGAGGTGCAGCATTTGGAACAGGCGGAACACTTGTAACAGGCGGAACGTATGGCTTGTGACGCTCTTCAATCTTAAGAGTCGACTCTGTAGGGGTAACTGACGCAGATGCCGCGAGCATTTTGTCATATTTCTCTAAATTGGCAATGTCATTATCTAGCTCGAGAGCGTACTTTCCTTCTCCGATCTGCTTTCGGCTGAAAGTAACAAAATCTTTGGGATAAACTTTTGCGAAAAAAGCTATTTCGCTAGCGCCTTTGGGATCGCTGTTTGCAGCTGCGCCCGACGCAAAGAATTCCCTACCATCTCCGATGAACACATAAGCGCGTTGGGGCAAATAATCTATCATTTTTTTACCGTCTTCAACCTGCTTCATCGCCGCAACGTGTATGAGCTTTGGGAAGGTTTTGTCGGAAAGATCACATCGAACGGCGTATAGGAGTTTTCGCTCGATTGCTTCGGTTCGAGAGCCAAATGCTTCAATTCGATCTACGGCACTGTATGCTGGATCTAAACCCGAATGCAGCGCAATTTCAACTGAAAGATCTGAAGCGTGTATAAAGAATGCGGGGCGGTCCTTTGTTCTTTCTCGTGCACCTGGCTTATCCGAAACTTTGTCCCCTACGAGGGCGACACGCGAGGCAACCCAACCTATTTTTACTTCTTGACGAGCCTGCTTTTCAACGGCGCTTCTCGACTTCGGCTTGTTGTCGCTACTGGATCCTACACCCATGGCTTCTGACCCCTCACAGTTCGGCGGTTGCCGTCACCCACAAGATAAATGCGTTCCGGCGTAAGCTGTTTTTATTTAATTAAAGACAAGCGATGTTTATCGCTGTTCTAGACAGCGCAATTTGCAGCCGACGCGACCCAACTTCAGCGATGCGCTCTCACAGCCGCTAAGCCATATTGTTACCGTGAAAGCTAAAGGCTAAAGACGCGTGCATCCAGCTTCGCGGCGAGTTCAACGCTCGCGCGCCTGGCTTTAGGACTGTGTTGCATTTTGTAGACGCTTACGGGTCGGCCAGTGTGGATAATGTCTTTCCTACTATTAAATTCTAGTTGGTAACTGTCCAGTATATGGCAGGAATGATTTGCACAATAAGTGAGGCAATTGTGGTTAGCCTTGCCCAAGGTGGAACGGGTCCAGCATTGCTCTTTTGAGAAACAAGTATCGCTACGCCGCCAATCACATTGCAAAACGTAAGAACATAGTAAGCACCGAGCAACATCATCACGGCTACCATCGGCGCACCGGAGTTTCCTGCTGTGCTTGAAGTTGCATACACGTACCCAGCCAAAGCAGCAGCGGTCACAAAAATCATTAACCCTATGCCGATGAGGGCTCCAGCAATGGTCTGGGTATGTTTAAATGTCATTGTTTTCCAATGCGATTTATCGCTAAATCTGCAATGTGCAGAATATTCTGCGGTTTATTTTGCGGTGCGCGGCCACGATCAAGATAGTCACTTGCATAGAGCTCATACATCGTGCCGTTGTTCCACCAAACCAATTTCCAAAGTGCTTTATCACTTTTGTCCGCATAAGAAAGGCTGAGAATTGCCGGTCTTCCATTTACCTTTTGATTTATAAGTTCCTCTGGAACGCTGAATACTGCGCCGGCATTTTTGTAATCCCAGACGGTAAAAAGTAAATTTGTGTTCCCGTGAGTGAAAGCCCAGCTCACTCTGTTCTGATCTTCATTTAGTTTTCCTATAGTCTCGACGTCACCCCGAGCGGTGGCCAATCTGCTTGCATCCGATGCTTTGGCGAATTTTGGGTGCTTCAAAAAGGCGCTTGGCAAATCCAGATACTCTATCGAGCTTTTGACACGTAAGTAGCCATCTTTATCTAAGGTTTTGTCTTGCCAAATCATTTTACGATGCTCTGCATTCATTTCGCTTGGCTTAAGAATGCGATCAATGCGCGGACCGTCGGGCACAGATTTTATTGGTATGGTTGGCGTTGCGCTCCCGTTCAGCGGCTGCCCCGCCGAGGCCCAAGGGGCGAGGAGGTAAAACGACATTGCAATGAGGAAATTTTTCATATATTTTACCAATCAAATAGGCCCAAGCCAAAGACCGAGGGGTTGCAAGTTGTCGCTTCGCTCTGTCCAAAATCGACGGTCATTCCTGCCTGAGGGTCGTAGTAGAAGTGACGTCCTACCACTTTAAAATAGTCAGCCGGTACGGGAGTCGTCGTCGGAGCTCCGTACATATGCCAACCCATCAGAATGCGCGGATCGCCGGCTCGAGCATTATACAGCGGTGTGGGGCCACGATTTACGTAGTACGGTTTGAAAAGAAATTCTTCTCGGATTGCCCGCTTTACCTGCGCTACAGTCCAGTTGCTGCGAAACGACTGGACGAGGTTGAAACTGTTTGCATCTCCTAGATCTGGCCTTCCTTTGACGTAAACATTGGATTTGGCAAAAAGGTAATATCTAACCTGGAAATAATCCGTCGTAAGGGATTCATGTATCCAATATAATGCTTGTTCTGAAGTTGCCCTTGATGCCAAGTTGCTTAACTCTGCCGGCGCGCCCTGTACTACGAAAAAGCTGTTGAGAACGGTCTTCGATCCAGTGGGCAATGTGTCGAAGCGGCACGACCGGCTAAATTTGCCGACGAAAGCGTCGGCTGGTTGCATAACGCTGGCGCCCATGATGGCAATTAGTATTGCGGATAGAGAATTTTTCATATATGGCTTAGTAAGCATACGAAGATGGAAGATAAGGATCCGGAACTGAGGCAGGACGCGAACCAGGATTGTCGTATTCCTCCATGCCAGTCTTCGTAGTTAATGGCGTAGGGTCGGGGCCAAGTACCCAGATGTTGCCATAGTAGGGGGGGGCCATAGGGACTTCACCAAACTCGATTGATAAATTCCCATTATCCCAGAGTCGCAAGTAATGGGGGCTGGCGCACGGACAACGGCCACCGGTGTTAGTAGCCCAAACGGCTTGGCCAGTAACTTCTGTGCCACTGTAATATTGAACATAGTTCCCGTCATGCTGCATGATGGAGATATCACCATACACAGACATTTGATATCGCTTGCTCCCATCCGCTCGATATATCGCAAGAAGTCCGGCGGGAGTGTGCGTCATATAATACTGGCCATTGGGCGACATAAGATAAACATTGTAGGTAAGACTTTCCCCTGCATATAGTCTATCTTTTCCGTGGGAAAGCATGGGGGCGAGAATGAGAGTACAAAGCAATACTAAACGACGCATATAAACCTCTTTCGAGAAAAAGGGAAGAAAAGGCATGTAAAATTTCTCTTCATTCGTCATGAAGCGAATGCCTGCGAGATTAATTTCTGTTCGTTGGCGATCAACCTGTGGCGCAGTTTTGTTTATCTCGCGTAAACATTGGTGTTGCTTTCATGGTTGAAGTTATTTAAAAAATAATGCAAGTAGAATTTAATCTGTTTGGAATTTTTCGTCAAGAGTGTTATAAATAGTCACCAAATATCACCGCTAGTTTATGCGCCAGGTGGATGGCGCGTTTTTCCCTCACTTAAAATAAAGCGAAAAATACGTTTTCTGGTTCGCTTTTCTTTATTAATCAGAGGGTTGCGAGATGGGAAGGATGAATAAGTTGGCTTGTCCTCTCGCCCATCATCTGCACAAAAACATAACGGTTGACTTTCGCCACGAGATTGGTCGGGAGCTGTCTAAGTGAAAATTCTGCGGTAAGGAACATTCACCGGGCTTCCAGCTTTCCGCGGTCATATTCCTCGTCGTTGCTAGCTTTCTGCTCTTCCCCGCGACCGTGCCTGCCGAGTTGGTAGCTGGTCTTCCTAAGCTTTCCCACTTCTGCCGCAACAGCCACCTGAGCGTCAGACAGTAACGTACGCATCCATCCGCACGCCCGACAGCGCCATAATCCATCATAAAATTATTGCCTCTGGCTCGACAGCGCGTCAGGCGGCGAAGTTGTGTGGCCCAGCAATGCTTTGGCTCGCCCGATAAGGGTATCGAGGACGCGATCGACAGGCAGGCCTTTCGCTCCTTTTTGGCATCGATCTGAACCGCGAGTCGGCGCCGGATGCGTCGTACGGGCTGAGGTTATTAGCCCTAAATGTCATACTTCTGCGACCTTATGCTAAGCACTGCTGCGTTAACTTTTTCTAGCTCAAGTTTGTCATCCCCGCTGCTAATCCATTTAGCGTATACCTCAAAAAACATACGCAGGCTATGGCCAAGCTGGCCGGCCAGGAACGCTGGCCGGGCTCCGCTCATCAGGCCAACCGTGGCATATGTGTGGCGCATGTTGTATGGCCGCCTGTATCGAATGCCGAGCCTTTTGAGCGTAGTTGTCCAGAAGCTACGCACGTCGGTAATGGTGCGGTATTTCCAGGCGTTGTCTGTTTTGGGATCGTGAAACACATATGCGCCATCGAGAAAAGTGTGTGCCTTTTGGCGCAGAAGCGCCTCATATGCAGGTGCGCTCAGCAGAACTGTGCGTGCTTCGGATGTCTTGGTTGACTCTGTGTGTTCGTCGTAGACGGCGCCACGCTCGATTAGGATCTCTTTCGAACGGAGATCGACATCCTTCCACTGCAGTGCGATGCCCTCATTTGTCCTCAGGCCAGTGAAGAACATGAACTGGACGAAATTGGCGATCTGCGCTGGTCGGTGAGCCCTCAGGTGAGCGATGATTTCCTCCGATTCGTGCAGGGCAAAGGGATCGGGTTTCCTGCGCTGAACTTTTCTGGGTTCGATGGCGTCGCATGGATTCTGTGTCAAGATGCCGTCCCGGACTAGCAGGTCAAAGGGCCCGCGGATCATGCTCAGCTCGTTGTTCCTGCTCTTAGCGCTCTTCCAAGTACCGGCGGCGAGGGCGTCCATGATGTCGGAATAGGTTACCTGATCTGCAGGGACGTTTTTGAGCTTGAGTTTCCAATAGGCGTTCATCCTGATGGTGTACTGTTTGCGGGTTGATGTTTTCAGATCGTGTACGCGCAGCCACTTGTCGAAAACGTCGAAGAGCAGCGGCGCCGATGCGGCTGCTAGTTCCGCCTTTGCGTGTGGGGAATGGGGGAAGTAGTCTGCATATTTGAACGTGCCGAGGCGGACCTTGTCCTTTACTTCGGCGGCGACCCGCGCAGCGTATTTGATATTGGCCGGCGTCGGTGGGAGTGCTTCGTTGTCCAGGCACAGGCGCTCGTGCCGCTGTTTCCCTTGGAAGCGAAACACGATGCGGATGCTGCCTTCTCTGATTTCGACGCCAGGTGTCCTGCTCATCGCCTCTGCCGATCTCGGCGGTTCATTTAACACGCGTCTTGCCCCGCCATGCCATCGCTTGTGGTGGCCGCCGCCCGATGGGCCTCAAATAGCGCGGCGCCGCTCCACGCCGCGCGTGCGGCGATCGTGCTGCACTGCGTGCCCACCGGTGCCGCTGACCCACCGGTAGTACTCCTGCAGATTGATGGTGATGTGCCCGTCTGGCGCGCGTTTGTACATTCGCCCCTCGATCCACTTTCCGTCCTCGATCTTACGCTGTACGGCTTTCGGGGTATACCCAGTGCACGTGCAGAACAGGGGGAGCAGCATCCATTCGAGATGCAGTGCGACTTTTTCCAATGCCATGGCAGAGTCCTCCCAATTCAGCGTTTGGACTACTGATTGTTGCGTAACGGTAGCATTTATTGGGGTAGGTGAATGTGCGAAAAATCAAGGTCTGCCGCGCTGCGGATCCCGGGCCGGGCTATTCCGCGGCATCGCCATCAAGGCTCTTGCTTCGGCGCGCTTTTTTCTCGGTGAACCTTAGTGGCTCGGCGAGCGCGTCCAGCTTGCCGCGCAGGCTTGCTGCCGTTTCGCGTGCTTGCGCGAGATCTGATCGCATAGCATCCGCCTCGCGCGCAGCGTTCTGGCGTTGCTGCGCAAGCTCAGCCTGCAAAGTGGCGACCGCGTCTGCATGCGTCGTATGCAGCCGGGACAATGCACTAGCCGATTCGTCCAGCAAGCGGTGCGCATGATCGAGTTCGGCGCGCAAGTCATTCGCGCGCCGTTCGATTTCGGTGGCTCTGGCGTCGGCCTGCTTGGCGGATGCTGTTGTGGCCTCCAGATCGTGCCTCATGGTTTCCATTTGAACACCGAGGCTCGCTGCGTCGCTGACGGCAGTTTTCTGTTCGATACGGAGCTGGGCCAATTCGCTTTGTGCTGCTTCAAGCTCACAGCATTGGGCTTCGTAGGCTTTTGCCATTTGCTCCCTCAGCGTTTCGGCTTCGGCGCGTTCTGCGGCCCATGATTGTTCAGCTGCGCGCAGCGTTTCGTTGGCTAGGCTTACCGCTTCCGACCAAAGCGCTGCGAGGGCTGCTGCATTTGACCGCTGCAAGGTATCCGGTGCCTGCGACGACATGGGCGGCACCTGTGTTGCTTGCGCGCGGCGCCACTCACGCATGCCGGTGCTCGCGTCGTTCATGTTGACTTTGGCCAGCTTGCGCACGGCATCGACCGTGGGCATGGTTTGGTGGCCGGACTCCCGATACAGGAGGTCTGCAGCGGCGAAGATCCGTTCCCGAGCAGTCGACGTGGTTTCCATAGCGCCCCCTATCAGGTTCGATAAGAATAAGAATAAGCCCTTCATGCATACGTGGCTTGATCTGGCTCATGGTTTGATATGGAACTTTTCGACTGATGCTTAGTAATAACGTTCTTCTTCTTCTTCTTCTTCTTCTTCTTCTTCTTCTTCTTCTTCTTCTTCTTCGCCCGGGAGCGGATCGACTACTTGGCCTGCGATAGCCTACAGTCCTACATTACCAAGTGGCACCGAGACGCAGGGATCAGAGGTGGCAGCAGCCACAGCGGCAGGCGGACCATGGCTTCTCGTTTGTTGGCGCAGGGCATAGCGTTGAGACATTACAACTGCTGCTAGGCCATGCGGAATTGAATTACGTCATGTCATATCTGGACGTTTCGCAGGTAAAGCTACAGCAGATGTTTGCTGACGTCTTGTAATGGTGTAATATCCCCACAAGGGATACACTGCTTGGAAGATCAATGACTCAAAATGATATTTTACAGTTCGCGATGACCGAACTCGGCATGACCCGTGACGCCTTTGCGATTCGCTTGGGCTGCGCTCGTCGAACACTCGATAAATGGTTGCTGCCTGTCTCGTCGAACGACTATCGCCCAATGCCGGAAACCGTGCGAAATCTCATTCACGAGATACTGGCGCACGAAAAGCTGAAAGCTAGGGTCGAAAAAATAGCGAAGAAGGCCTAAATACAGCTTTCAATATCCCTGCTGGGGATATGCAATTATTTCATTGGCGGTGTTCACTGCCTCCGAAATAGAAAGCAGGCGATGACACTTGAGCGCGCACGCTGGGTTGTTGAACGCGAGGACTATTTGCCTTGGGCGTACGTTGAAGAAGCAAGGGCGTTACTGGCACGTCAGGCAGTAGACCCGATGGCTGTAACTGTGCCTGTTAAAACGGTATAAACAGTTTAAAAGGAAAAAGCCTACAGCACTACCAAAGCCGCGCTAGACGCGGTTTTGGCGTTGAGAGGGGCAGGCGCGGTGCCGGGCCAGGAGGAAGATAACATGATCGCTATCAATCAAATGGCCTGTAGTCCAGAGTTCAGCGCAGCGCTGGCAGCGGTCGAAAGTGGGAAGGATGTTCGTCGGGCCAGCTGGCCGGCCGGGATGTGCCTCCGCAAGCAGGGCGAGCAGATCGCAGTGATCCGTGATGGCCAGCAGATCACGTCAGGTTGGATGGGGCCGTCCGGCGCCGAGATCGAGGCGACAGACTGGTTGACTCTCTAACCGCCGAGGAAATTCGCATGAATAACAGCAAAGCCACGGTGCTCGCTACTTTCCCCACAGCGCAGGCCAAGTCTTCACCGACTGGTGCGGGCTGGTGGCTGGACGGTATCCATGAGGTGTTTGAAGTGAAGGCCACGACGGAATCTCGCCTTTGGGATGAAGCCGCCAAATGCATCCATCGCTACCCTGATGCGCAAGAGCGCTACCGGCTGAAGGTCGAACATTACGCTCAGCTTGCGCCAAGCAATATCTGATCGAGGAAATTTCCAACGTTGGAAAGTGCGCCCTGGTGGCGCCCGCAACCGGCCGGCCGCCGGCGTAAGGAATAGAGATGGCCGAAGGTATACTCTCGCATGTGGTCACCGCGGTGACAAACTGGCTCAACCGCCGGCGTGACGGCGCCAAAGAGCAGCACCGTCTGAACCAGGCTCGCCATGTGGCGGTGGCGACCCTCGGGGCCGAGCTTGATCGGTATGCTGCGTGCTGTCTGGATGCGGCATACGACGATGGTACCGCCGAGGGACGCCCCGCTGGCGAGGATGGGCTCTACCATCAAACCACAGTCCCGCAGCCTACTTTCGATCCCCTTGCTCAACAAGTCGACCTAACGGTGCTACCGGCAGATTTGATGTACTCCATCCTAGACCTCCCATCGCGCGCCGCTGAAATGATCCGCACGCTCGAAGATCCAGGATTCCATGATCCACCGGATTTTCCCGCATATTTTCAGACGCGCCAGTTGGGCTATGCCGAGCAGGGGTTGCGAGCAGCGCGGCTGGCGCGCCGCCTTCGCCAACTCATCGCTGTGCCACAGCCAGTGCCGGCGGCGGGTATGCGGCCGCGTGAAGAATTGCTTCAAGAACGCCACGAGCAGCTGGAGAACGAGGAGATCGCTCGAAACAAGCGGTGGGCGGCAACCCTGGCACGATCACCAAACGAACTACCACTACAATAGGAAATTCGCCTACAGCGACAAACACGCCGGCCACGAGCCGGCATTTACGCTGAGAGGGTTGGGCGCGGTGCCTGACCAGAAAGGAATTGTATGGGCCAAAAAGGGAAAATCCGAAATCGCTTGATGTCGCTCGATGAAATGGACGACGTTGAGGTTGAAGAAAATGATGAATGTACCGTTATCCGGGTTCGCCATCGCCGGCATTTCGCTGCCGACTTTGACTTCGTCTGGATCGACGGAGATCACTATGTCGGGTACTTCGTGGACTCAGATGGCAAACGCAGCCAGGCCGTCGTTTCGATTTGGTCAGCACTCGAAGCAATCAAGTTCGCTGCGCTCTATATGACGCTGGACGAGATCCGCGCTAAACGGGACATGCGCTGAAGCCAGCGGCAAGGAAACCGAACATGGGCACCACTGATACAAACTACCCGTACACCTACTCCTGCGACTTCCTGCGCGGCCTGCCGGCCACGACGAGCGCGGGCACGAAGCTGAATCGTGGTGATGCTGGCGAGATCCGCAAAGGAATCGCTGCTGCCCTGGACATGACGGACGGTGAGCTGGCGTGCAAGCTAGCAGATCACTATCTCGCCAATCAGGAGGCATTGGACGAGGGATGCGTGCAGTCTTTTTACCAGACGCAATCTCTCTCTCCGTCCGATATCGCCGGCAACAATATCGCACATGTCGTTGCACAACGACTGTCAGAAAAATTGGATGGCGAACAGGTTGAGCAGGCTTTGCAGGCTCTCAATGGCACGCGCAAAGACGACTAGGAAACCGAGCATGCTGAATGAACTGCAACCAGACCTGCGCGAATTGATTGACCTGGTGCGTGCGGTCGAAAACTATGATGCCACCATGACTGCCGCCGCACTGGCCGGCTCGCCCATCCCTGCCGGCGCGGACGCCGTTGCGGAGCGTGCACGAAAGGGCCAGCGCATCGTGCAGCTGCGCGGCAAGTGGAACATCTGACCCAAGGAAATCGCCCAAATCATCGCCGTCTAGCCAGGCAAGGAAAACGGGTTGTTTGAGAAGTAATGAAAACCATATAAATCGTTTTACAAGGAACGCACGTGGCTGCAAGTAATGAGTGGACGGCCTATCACCTCACACCGGAAGGATGGGTTGAGGGAGATAAGCAACGGGACTTTGGTCCACTGATCCGGCAGCCAGCGCCAGAAAACAGAGTGCTGAGTGTTGTCTACAAAGAGATGTGCAACGGATATGGCCCGGTGTATGGCTCTCAACAAGAACAGTGGCGCTCTGCGGACGCTGCCCTGATTGAAGAACTGCTCGCCAAGTATGGGCCAGCTCCAAATGAACTGTAGGAAGTTCGCCCACAGCAGCACCCCCGGCCCGCATGACGGGCCTGGTGCGCTGAGAGGGTCGGGCGCGGTGCCGGGCCAGGGATGGAGGAACTTATGAACACGACCAGCGCAATCTGCGTTCTTTGCGATCAGGCTGCGAATGCGACCAGAACCGACCACGGTAACCGAACCTACGTCGCTTGTACCAGCGCGACTTGTGGAGACTACGAGATTTCCAACCGCGCTGCGCGGGAAGTCGCAGACAAGCCAGAACGCAAAACTGTTTTGTGCGAAATGGTGGTCCGGGCAAATAGTGAAGGCAAAGTGCTGGACATATCCTTCGCCGCCGATGGTCTGCTGCAAGCAACAGGCATCAAACGCGATTGAAAGAGGAAAATATATGTGGCCGCAAATGCTTCTGCAGGGCGACTTGAACACAATTGGCCTGGTATTAGGCTTCGTTGGAACCGTCGTTGTATTTTTCTTCGGTATGCCTTCCGTTAGCGCACTTAACGAAGGAAGCTACGTTGCGATTGAAGTTACACCAAGGATGAAGCGGTACAGTTGGATTTCTCGCTTGGGTCTGGCTCTAATAGCTGTCGGCTTCGGTTGTCAACTCTTCGCACTAAAGTAGTTATGGGATATTCCGCGCCCTGGGCGCCCGACAACCGGCCGGTGCCGGCGCAAGGAAATTCGCATGAATAACAGCAAAGTCACGGTGCTCGCTACTTTCCCCACAGCGCAGGCCAAATCTTCACCGACTGGTGCGGGCTGGTGGTTGGACGGTATCCATGAGGTGTTTGAAGTGAAGGCCACGACGGAATCTCGCCTTTGGGATGAAGCTGCCAAATGCATCCATCGCTACCCTGATGCGCAAGAGCGCTACCGGCTGAAGGTCGAACATTACGCTCAGCTTGCGGCAAGCAATATCTGATCGAGGAAATTTAGCGCCATCAGGCGCACCGTGCTGGCCGGCAGCCAGCGACTTGAAAGGCCGCCTTGTAGCGGAAAGTGGTCGCCATGAATTTGAACCAGGTGATGACGATCTACCGCAGTGCGGTCGATCAGGCCGCAACGGACGCAGAAGGCCCGGAGTGGTGGCGCGAAGTGCAAGCCGAGATCGAGGCGGTGATCGCGGCGCCGACGAGGACAGCAGCTGCTGCGATCATCGCCTGGTGGAAGTCCGAATACGAGTGGGCGCAGTTTAACGACTCGCCGGCACGCGCCGCCGGCCGCATCCGCCAGGCCGCGAAAGCTGTCTTGAAATAACAGGAAAAACGGTATAAACCATTTATCGGAAAAATCAGATGGACGACTATTCGCTGAAGGCAGGCTTATACCTGCAAAGGAAGATCGCGGAAGCGGAAGCAGCCAGTACCCCGGAGCAAGCGGCGCTTAAAGAAAAGGCGCGCCATGCATTCTCGGTACTGGAGCAAGCAACCGGTGCAGAAGTTCGGCCAGCTCTTAAAGCTTGGCTCGCGACCATAGATGCACACTTGGCCTCAATCAGCCATTAATTCAAGGAAATCATGGCAGAGCGCTCTGATGCACCAGGACCAGGTGTACCATGAGGTGATGAAATGCCAGCGATCCAGCACGACGCGGATCGGGGCTGGGTACCGGTGCCGCGTGATGACGAAAACGCGGTCTACACTGCCGCCCTATGGCCAAACCACGATATTCGGAACTTGCTTACGTTGGAAACGCGCCCTGGCGGTGCCCGCACCCAGCCGGCAGCTGGATAGGATGGGAGTTCATTATGAATCTGATGATGCTGTTCGTAGGCGCTATGCTGTTTAGTTCCCCGGCATTTGCCGGAAAGGTTCACTGGGGAAGTTCGAAGATTGATCGCGTTGATGCATGCAGGACAGCTCATAGTAATGCTGATGGCGATGCATTGAAGCGAAACAGATGCATTAAATCGTGCTTTGGGAAAAAGGGGGAACCCAAGCCCCAAATGTGTTCCTATGACAAAAACACGGAAACACATTGGTGCCGTGCTGTGACGCACAATCAGAAAGGCACGTGTGGTATTTATGAATTTCCCGTAAAAATTAATGGCCGATTGTAAGGCAAACAAAATCCCATGCACCACCCATGCCGACCACGAGTCGGTATGTTCAATGAAAGCGTCGGTTTGGTGCCGGCCCGGAGGGAGGTGACATGATCGCTATCATAGTCCCCAGTTACGCAAAGCGCTAGCTGCGGTTGAGGTCGGGAAGGAATGAGACGACCTAGCGCAGTGCTTGGCCAGTTAGGAACCGTCGGCATAGGCCGGAAAGAAAAAATTATATGACTATCCATTCGCAAGACAGCCAATTTGAGAATTTTCCAGATGAAAACACGTCCCCGGTCTACGTCGAGGACGGGAACCTTTATGTGAGCGCGACGGAGTGGAGTCGCTTGTGCGGAGAGCAGAGTACTGGACCGCTCGTCAGCGTTCTGAGTGACGCGCGCGGGTTTCTTTCGCGCGGCAAGGCGGTTAGGTTGAAGCGCGTGGACGGCGGCATATCGGTCAGCGCCGACCAGCCGAACCAGTTCCAAGCAATCCTTGACGATGCCAATCGCCGCCGTGCCAATTTTGGGCTGGCACCAGCAATTCCCCTTGATTGATCAAGGAATTTCGAGGGTATGAAGAAGCGCACGACCTCGACACCATTGGAGCCGCTGAGCCCGTTGCATTACAACGAGGACCGCGTGATGATCGGCCACCAGGTGGTTCCGATGGACCGGCCAGCCGATGGAGTGTTTTGGTGTTCCGTGTGTGGCGGCCACCCTGACGATCCGATCCATCAACCTGGGTACGAACCTTAAAGGGATTTTGCGCGATGACCGACAGCTACGCCAGATGCCAGTGCCACGATGATTGCACCTACCCTGATTGCGCTTGTCCACGGGAAGTTGGTCAAGCCGGCCGCTGCGTGCCGTTCTGCCATTTCGAGATGTAGACGAATAGGGAATCATGCGCCGCACCTTCAAAGACCCTCGCGTCCAGCAAACCTACGACAGTTGTATGGCCACGCGCCCGACGCAGAAAGAGCACGCCACAGGGCAGGCGTTTTTCTACGGGTACGAGAACCCGGCCGAGAGGCCAACGTCGCCGCGCTGCGGACTGGCGGGAAGCCCAGCGCGGGCAGCGTGGGCGGCAGGGGTTGATTGCCGCCGCGCCGATGAGAAATTGAAGTCAACAACCTAACCCGGAAAATGCATGAACCGAATTTATAAATTTCTGATTGCCGTAATCGTGGTGAATGGTCTGCTATCTACTGCCGAGATCGGACTCGAAGGAAATGAACGCCAGGAATTTAAATTGCAGCTGGACCTGATGAACCGACTTCAGACCGCTGTAAATTCTTGGATCGTGGAGAACGATCTTCAATTCGAACGACCAAAATTCATCGCGTACATGTCTGAAGAGCTGCATGTCGCAGGTCCTGATCTGAACATCCAGCTGATCTAGAAAAATACCGTATAAACGCTTTATATATTAATCGCGCCTGCGGCGCCCGCAACGGCCGGAAGCCGATGAATCTATGAGGATAGCCATGGTAGTTCGCGTTTTTGGTAACACCTGCTTGAATCCAGACGCCGTTGGTAAGCTGGAAATTGATACAACTTTCGAACCCAACGTGCGTATTACGAAAACTAGCGTCTTCGATCTGACTGGCCAGCACGTATTGCTCGTTGCGACTACGCGTGTTGCTACCGATGTGGAGGCAAAGGAACGTGATCCGATCGCCGTAGAGCGTGACAACCAAATCCACGCGAACATTCGTGTCGCATTGCGGGATCGGCGCGATGCGGCGTCATATGAAGAGATTACCGAAGCGATCGAGATGCGCAAGCGCGGTCTCGACTAAGGAAAACGATGATCGATATTGACTTGCTTCATCAGCTTGGAGACAGGTGTCGCCAAGGGCTTCTGAGCTTGGTGAATAAATCCGGCTCGATGTTCATCGATTTTCCCGTAGGTGCGTGCGGCCCTGCGGCCGAGTTGGTCGGACGGATTTTGAAGGAAGAAGCGGGATTCGACGGCGTGTACGTATGCGGGGTTGGGCATCCAAGATTGGACCCTAACCAAACACATGCATGGTATGAGGTCGGGGAGTACATCATCGACATCACCCACGATCAGTTCAAGGGTACTGGACTGTCAGGTTGGATTTTTGCGCGAGGAAATGGGTGGCACACAGAGTTTGAGCACTTAGGCCCACGCGATGGTTTTTGTATGCCTTCCGGCTGGCCGTGCTATCCATTTGAGGGATACGCGGCGATCCAGTCGGCATTGGCGAAGTGAGGAAATTCTCGATGTCAGTTTATGCGTGGGGCGCGTGCGGATTCGTGGTCGATGATCGTGCAGTGAACGTCCTGAACCACTTCCTCGCCTCGCGCTGCGCAGTGGCCGGACAATCGGCCTGATCGGAAAATAATGAAATTTACTGACGAAGACTTCAACCTGCTTCAGACGATACACAAGTCGGCATCGCTCAACTTTCCCAGTCCCTCCAACGTCGTTGAGGCCGCAAAACCATTTATAGAATCTGGAATTGTTTCGGTGGCAGGCCAGGTTGCAAAGAACGGAGCGGCGGACCTCTCAGTGACAAATGAAGGTAAGTGGAAGTTGTTGGCCGCAGGCCGCAAACTCCGGGATTGATTTGATCGAGTAAACTAGCCCGGAGCCAAAAGGTGCCTGGCCGGCCGGATGCTGGGATTTTGAAAGGCCGCTAAAGGACGGATTAGATGATGACTATCGATCAAGATGGACCTTCACCAGTGATACTAGCGCTTGCCAAATGGGTCGATGGGGAAGTTGTAAGTAATGAGGCGCTGTACCGTATGCAGCAATTCGGATTCATCCATCCAGACCCAAAAGGTAAGCTGCAGCTTACGCCTCCAGGAAGGCAGGCGCTGGAAGAAAATGGCTTATCTCAGGCCGTAGGTAACGAAATTTGCACGATAACCCAAGAGATCCAAAAATCAAAAATCATGAGTCTTGAATTCCTCCGCACACCTTTCGAAAAAGCCAACTATTTAGCTTCGGCACTGTCATCGCACGCGAGCGGTGGATCAGCTGATGATAACGAGTACAGCGCACTTCGTCAGGAACTGTTGTCCATGCCGGACATCGAAGGGTTGGTGCCGTCGTTTGTTCGGTTAAACAGAGACCTCACCTCTTTCTGGCACTTCATACAACCAAAATTCAAGACATACGCGGAGCGGCGTACCTTTATCTCGGCACAGTTCACTCCTTTGTTAGATTTTCTAGAGTTCGGTCAGCGAGATCGCGACGTGTCACCTAAGCCTCCAGCTATGCCACGTACGCCAGCACCGCTTGGTGTGGGTAGTGCTGCCGTCAGCGTGCCTATTGCTCGAAACAAGCGAAAGGTATTTATCGTGCATGGCCGCGACAACGAGGCCAAGCAGGAAGTGGCTCGCTTTCTATCCGGGTTGGGGTTAGAGCCCATTATCTTGCATGAACAAGCAAGCGCAGGGATGACGATCATCGAAAAAATTGAACGATATGCAAATGATGCAGATTTCGCTCTAGTGCTATATACACCGTGTGACCACGGGCGTGGGGTACACGAAACTAAGGTCCCTGCACGTAATCGCGCGCGCCAGAACGTCGTGTTCGAACACGGCTATTTGATGGCCAAACTCGGCCGTGAAAACGTCTGCGCGCTTGTTAAAGGAGAAATCGAAACTCCAAACGACATCAGCGGCGTCGTTTACGTATCATTCGATGGATACGGTGGTTGGAAAATCGAAGTAACAAAAGAGCTGCAAGCCTGCGGCTACGAGGTGAAGAGTATTGGGTAGTTAGCAGCGCTGCAAACACCGAGGAAAATCATGGGAAGCGTTTTGGTAGCGTTTGTGACGATTGATGGCGGCGATGGGGGTAAGGTCTGCGTCGTCCGAACCGCAGACGTCGGCAAAGCCTTGGTTGCTTTGCATGGAGCACCGGAGCCGGGATTGCAGGTGGTTGCGCGTATCGAATATGCCATGCGCTCGGCGGCCGATGTCGTCGCGATGGAGGCATTCAATAGGCTTGGACTGGGTCACTGAGATCAAGGAAAATAGTGCCGGAAACCGTATAAACGATTTACAAGGGAAAGTAATGCAAAATGATCGACTGCGTGTCTCGTTTGAACCTGAATATGTAGCCGCCATCGGCCTCGCCATGTTCACGTTCGCGCGCCTGGAATGGGATGCAATCTGGTGTATTGAAAAGATGAATTTCGGTTCGATATCGACCATGCCTGACCGCACAGCTGGCGGCATCGCGAAAGAACTCGTTAAGCTCGTCGCCGCGCGTGGACTACTTCAATCAGACCCGTTTGTCGCCGCCGCAAATGATTTTCAGCGTCTTGTTGGCACCCGCAACGCGATTGCGCATGGTAAGCCAGGGACCGCTCCTGGAGGCGGCCAACGCCTGTTTCGGGATGGCGTGGCTTGGACGGTCGAAAGCCTGAATGCAGCAAGCGATGAGTTCACAGAGTGTCAAATCCGCATGAACGATATTCTGTACGGCTACCTCGGACACCCGAAAGCTTAAAGGAAACTCATGCGCACGAGGGAACGACGAGTCGCACTCGGCGGCTTACGGGTCAACCCGGAGGACGAGGGTCACGACTAGGTCCGTTGTCAGTATGACCAACCCGGTCTTGATGGTCGCCATCCTTGGGATTGCGTTCGGCACCAGGTGGATCGCGAGGATCGCGGCCAGGACCACGGTCGGAGTGATCTCCTCGGTCCGGGCTGTTTGGGTCAGGGCCGTTTCGCTCAGGGATAGTAGCTCCTAAAATTAAAGTATTAATAACGAATTGTTGCTGCTACACAGTAGCATAGGATGAAACAAATTCAAGGAAAACGGCATGAGCCAACCTGACCGTTTTAAGAAGCCAACAATCAAAGCGACAAATAGGGCGTATGTGCGGCTCTTTGAAACTTTCTCATCAACGGAAAGCTGGTTGAAATTTCTTGGTCAGTACCAAGTCGAGTGCGTAGGGTTTGGATATCACCGGGCGGGCGATTGCGCGGTTCGTGTCATTGATCCGAAAACTGGAAACCTCGCGATCCTTGGCTTAGAAATTCCGAACCACATTACGTATCACACTCATGCTGCAGAGCGAAGCTTCTGGAATGAGCACTTCTTGAGCGAGACGCAGCGACGGCAAAGGACTTTCGAGGTTGGCTACCCCAAAGCCTCGAAGGATCAATTAGCAAACAGGTAGAGGAAACAGGTAGGATTTGAGGAACGGGTGTCCGCGGCCCGTGCTGTCCACGTCGCAGTTAGGCGCCAGGTGCGCCGGGTTTACAGCGAAGCGGCGGCTCAAGGTCCGTGACAGCGGGGTGTGCTAACACTGACCTTGACGGGCACCTGGGGACTCTGGGACGGGCCCGCGGCCGGCTTCACAGCGCAAGCGGCGGCTCAAGCGGCGTGCCAGCGGGTGGTTGCTGGCGCGACGCTTGAAAGCGGGGCGTCCCCTCTTCGGAGACCGTCCTTCCTTAGCGCTCTGCCTGCCATTTCAGCAACCGGTTCGCTCCTCTATGGGAAAGCCTAGCTTCGGTCCGGTTATCCACACCTTGACGCACAGAAAATGTGGATAAGACTGATTTGCTCGCTCAGAAACTTTCGCGCGCGAAAGTTGTAGGAGGTGTCACCACACCCATCGACCGCGAACGAGCAAAGGACGAATGACGGTATTGTTTATGCAACTATCAAAAAAGGATGAGTAGTGAAGAGAACCGACGATCCACAGGCCGTTAAGGCCGCTACGTTCCGCAACCGCGACGATGCCGAAAGCCAGGTCTGCAAGGCCATAGCCGCGCTGGGCCGGCTGGCCGGCATTGACGTCGACCAGGGAGTAGGTCCCGATGACATTGACGCGGTACTGATCGAGGCGGCGTATCAGAGCAACTTCGACGATCCCCACTTCCTCGGCGGGCCGTGCTGCTTCAATTACGTGAAAACCGCCGATAATGTCGACACCCTCGAAATGAAAGCCGATCCGGTGATACGCGGCCTTGTCGGCTACATCCGCAAGCGCGCCAGCGAGGAAACGCTGCAGCAGGCCGAGGCGTATGCCGCCCAAGTCGAGGCCGCATTCGCTTGGCTCAGAAAAACCGCGCGTAGTCCCTGACCGCCGTTCAATGGGCCTGTCTCACGTTGGCCAGGATTATGAATGCCGCCTCGTCTTTTGCCCGCTATCGTCAGTCGAAACATTGCTCTACAGACGATTTTTTGGAGTGGCAATAGAAGACCCTTATCCTCACCGCCACAGGCTGCATTGCGTTCTTCTGTCTTGGCGATATCAACACGCAGGAATTTTCCACTGCCAGCTATATCGGTGCATTAGAAGGCGCCGCCCAGGCGTGCGCCGAGGCGTTCCCAGTAAAGGCGCCCCTCTACCGCGACAGCCTTTACATGTCTATGAAATGTCACTTAGGGTCGGCGGAGTTTGCGCAATGGCGTGATGGACTAGGTACCGCCCCGCCGCACAGCGCACAGTATCAGCAGGGATACTCGACTGACAAGGCGAGCCTTGCGAGTACAAACGGCGGTCGGGTGGAACAGTGCCGTAGCTTAGAACTGCTGGCGTGCGATTTCAAAAGCCCGCCACGTGGTGCGCTGGACAAATAACAGCTCAGATCTTGTAATTGCCGAAGAAGCGCTTTTGCCAGTTCAACTGGGCATTGACCCGATTCTTGACCAGGTAGCTCGAGTTCGACGCGACCTGTTCGTTCGGATTGAGCGCGGCGCGCGACGACCAGCTCGACGTCGAAATCGCGTCGCTCAGGGCCGACACGTCGGTTGCCTTGGTGACGGTGTAGGACACCGACCAGCCCAGGCCCTTGGTGATGGGCTCGCTCAACGACAGCGTCACCAGGTCGCCACGCCCGAGCGAGGCGCGCTTCGTTTCCAGCACGTTGCTGAAGGCGGAGTTGGCCAGCGCACGAACGGACGCCGGTGCAAGCGGCCCCGGTATTCATGATGGATGTCATTGCGGCCACGAAAGCCGCAATATCGACCGCACTTTGAGCTTACCGCGTGCGTGGGCAAATCCCGCGCCGGATGCATGGTACGCCATCGCTCAGTCATCCGGCGCCAGGGGAACCGGCTGCGACACCGCAATGATGCGCGCCTGACATCCCATCAGAATGAACGGGGGGCATACACCGCAGCCCTCTCTCATCAGAACTCGTAGCGCAGCGTTGCCTGCACGGCCCACTGGGGGGGAGATAACTATGACCGCTCGCAATTGCTGGGCTTTGCTAGCCGTGACATGCTACTCAAATCGTTCGTCTCGGGAGCGATGGCTTGTCGCCTCTCGGTGTCGTTCGACCTCCACAATCGACAACAAACGCGCCTTGGTGTCGCGTGCGTGAGCCTGGTAGGCTGCATCGAACAAGCCAGTCACGTCGTCGATCACGGCCAGATTGTGCGCCATGAGTTCGGCGCGGGATCCGCTCCATGACCGTGGGGAGAGCCGCTCGACGATGAGGTCCAGGGTGTCCTTGGGGCTGCTCGATGTCTCCAGCAACGCGCGCGCATGGTCAGTCAGGGTCTGGCGGCCGGCAACCGGGGTTTGACTCAGCACAGGCAGGAGATCCAGAACGAAGGCCTCACGTTGCGGCCGTTCGCCGCTGCACCAAGCCAGCATTTGATCGGTATCCAAGGATGTGTCAGGGTGAAGGCCATGATCATGCAATTCGCGCAGCAACCGTTTCCCGGCATTCGCTTCGTCTTCGCTTGAACCGTACAGACCGGACAATGTCCCCGCCGTCTGGTGACGGAACATCGTGGTTAACAGTTCCGGCAGGTCTCGCGTTCGGAATGGGTCTGTGCTTACCGATGCGCACAATGCCCGCGCCATGCCTTGTGCGAGCGATTCGCCATCGCTCTCGACCAGTGATACGTTCGCCAGCCGCGCCAAATTGTAGTCGGCATGCTCGTCCGCTGCGCCGAAATCGGCATGCTGCAAGATGGCCCTGCACAGCGGCAGAATGCTGGGCGCATCGGAAATGGGGTTTTGATCGACCACGCTAGGCCAGAACGAAACCACATCGAGCGCGGCTGTGAAGCCGCCTGGCTGCAGCAATACTTCGAGCAGAAGGTCAATGGCCAGCGCTTGCACTTCCAGTGGCGCGGATCCTGCGCCAGCTAGGTAGCGATACTCCGAAATGGGTACCAATCCCTTGTTTAGCGCTGCGCGCAGGCGTGCAACCCCGGCCAGATCCCATCCAAGGGCTTGCTGCAGTGCTGGCAGTGATGGAGCGGCAGCGCTGCCGGCCAGGCATTCATCCAAAATGTGCTGCACTCCCGCCCTGTCCTTCTTCGCGCCTTCAGATAGGAACCCGCGCAGTAACGATGGATTTTGCTTTTCCACTGGCGTTGCCGCTAGTGCTGCCACCAGCACTGCCCATGCTTCAGCTATGCTGCTGACCGCTCGCCCGAGGCCTTGCCCGAACACCTCTGTGCGATCACGCACTTGCAGCAGCCTGGGCGCGAGTTGCGCAAGCACGTCCATCCTGGCGGCGACACGCTCTCCGACTTGTTCGCTTGCCTTTTCCATGCGCGCTGTGTATTGCTGGTAGGTTTCACCGGCGGGACGGCGGTTTGCGACCTGTTTGCTGATTAGAACGACAGAGATGACTTCGCCGACAAGATCTACGGGCGCCAAGTCCGCCTCCAGGTCCTGCATGGCGCTTGCCGTAACACGATCCAGCGAGTGGAGGCGTGATGCTGCGCGGATGGCTTCCCATCCGTCTTGCCAGAATTCCCCCTTGGCGCATTGCCGCATCAGCGCTGCCACGTCATCGCGTAGTGCTGGGGATTGCCACAGATGCTCGAACGACTTTGCCAGCAAGGTTTTGGCAAAGCCTGTATGCGCTCCGTCATCGGCTACTTGCCGGCCAAGGATGGCCAGTGCGCTCCGATACCAATCGTCGGCTTCGGTGTTGGATGCCGGCGCAAGACCAAAGTCGCGAGGCCGTGCGCCGAATGCGAATGAGTAGTTCGAGCTCAGTTGCGTCTGCAGCGCTCGCTGCAGCGCTGCACGGCCAATGGACTGAACCGCCAAGGATCCATCGTTTAACCACGCCTCGATCATCTGCATCCTGCTAGCAACGGGCGCGCGCGTACCCGAATACACGATCTGGAAAAACGAGGCCAGGATGGCTCGCACGTCGCCTGCTGGGGCTTCGGCCGATTCCCCAGTGACGATGTTGAGCAGCAGCTTGACACAACGGCCAAAAAGCTCAGGCTCGTAAGCGATGGACCGCAGCAGCGCGGCATGCCGCCGCCACTGTTTCAGAGCCGTTTTTGGATGCGTGTCGGCGATTCGTTCGAAAGCGGCGAGGACGGCGTCAGGGACAACCGGTGCAACGCGTGCCAGCACTTCGTGTCCGACGTCGTCGAGTGCGCCAATATCGGCGAGTCTGGCACCAGGCTCGAGCCATGATGCGCAGACTTTGACGGCGGCTGGGTTCGCATGCAGGTAGGACAGGCGGTGGGCAAATGAGCGAAGCAGCCGGATGTTGCTGCCGTCGATAAGATTGGCCTGAATCCGGTACGGTGCGATGCTGTCCAAAGCCTGTCCCGCAAGGTGGTTGGCTAGCGCGTGCGGGAGCACTGCGCGCCAGTCCGCGCGGCTTTGCACTAGGTCGCGCCTCATTAGCTCACGCACGTGCATGTAAACATCGTCCGCGCTTTGTCCAGCTAGCACGGCCAGTACTGGCAACTCAGCGTCGGGGCCGTCAAATCGCTCTCCATGGAAGGAGTAGACGAGGGCGCATGCTTGCGCTGCGCGCAGCAAGGCGGGATCTTTCTGCTGCCGTTGCCAGAACAAGCGGTCGAACAGTTCCTTTTGGCTCATGCTGGCCAGATCGTCGGTGGCGCCGACGGTCTGCGCGATCGCGAGCGCAATTCTGGCATTGCCTTCTGCTGCATTCGCAATGGTCGTCGCATCCACAGGGGAAACGTCAGAATGCCTACGCATGATCAGTTGCGCGATCAATGCGGGGGAGGCGGTATCGATGGTCACCACTTGGGTTTGTTCCGGCAAATCTTCGTGGACATCGTACTCCACGGTGATCAGGCTCAGACGACTGCCGGCTTGTGTGCAAACCTTGGTCAGTTCCTGGTGCAGCTCTGTGCCGCAATTGTCGACAATCAGCACGGCGCGCTGCTGCAGCGCCACCAGGTTTGTTGCCATGCTTACCGGCTGAGGTGATGGAGCGTGATTGAGGTCGGTGTAGATCGCTTGGGCTTCTGGCAGCGGGTCTTTGCCTGTGTCTTGGTCGAACAGCGCTTGCACAAAACGGGTCTTTCCTACGCCTGACAAGCCAACCAGACGCACGGATTTACCAGGTTGTCCAAGCTTTTCCCGCAGCTGGCCGATAGCGGTGGTGGCATCAATGCCTTGCTTGCCTGGGCCAACGATACGGATGCGCACGCGCTCGTCGAGCAGATACGGCGAGGTTGCAGCCTCGCTGCGATGGCTCCATGCACCGTACTGGTGCCAGCCGTCAAGCGCGCGTCCCACCTTTGCGCGGAGCCAGAGCATCGCACCTGGATGCTCACGGACCCAGTCCGCCATCCGGGTGCGGTCAAAGAAATCGGTATGCAGTTTTGCCGCATCCGGGCAGTCATGCAGCATGTCGCGCATGGCTTGGCGGCGCTCCTCCAAGAAGGTATAGGAGGTTGAACCCGATGAACTTACGATGATGTATGCGCCACCGTCTGCAGCGAGTTTTGCGATCGACGGCCGAAGTATGTCGCCGGGGCGCATCTCTTTCTTGATCTCCGCTCGCGCCATGTCCGGCTTCTTGACCTGGAATCCCACTTTGGCGCGGGGAACGCCTGGCCCGCTGCCAATTGAAGCGGTAGGCTGGTCAACACGGACATCGATCCCTCCGTCCTTGCTTGTCTGGGCACCGCCCCAGGTCACGTACAGTCCCGAATGGCCCCGCTGCTGGAGTTCGGCTTTGGCCAGCATGGCCACCAACTCGCGCAGGCTTGTGTCGTCGAGATGCAGGATGTCGTCGTTCGTGATGTCTATCATAAGGTCGGATCTTACACGTGAAGTTGCGATTGCGAAATGAACTGCGCGCCGTCTTGCAACAGCGGCTAGGGCGGCTGTTCTTTGCGGCATGCTGCCCTGTTGACGTCAGTGCGCTTTGCTTGTTGCCGGCCTTATCAGGAAGTCGTACAATCGGCGCTGGCTACCGTCGCCTGCCGCACGCGCCCTAAGGGGTACGACGAAGACGGGGAATTCCGTGAACCTTCCCATCATGTGGTTTTTACCATTGGGCGGTCCGCAAAGCGTGCGCCGGGTAATGCCGCCCATGGGGAAACCATGAATATCCAACAGCTTAAACAGCTGGCAGGGCGCGTTCGCGCGCTTCTTGAAAGCGCTTCCATCAACGTCGGCCACAGCCAGGCGCTGGATCTGAGTGCCGCGCTGGCGGGCCTGCGCAGCTGGCCTGAAGTGCAGGTTTTTTCAGCGAAGGTGCAGGCAGCCGAACTCGATTTGCAGGCGGCTGCTCGCTTGGCATACCGGCTCCAACATAAGCATTGCTATTCAGTCGCGGCGCCCGACCTGCTGCAGTTCCTGCTGCCGCCGGCTGAACTGGCGCACGCGAACGTCGCGCAGGTGTGGCCGAGCGGACCTCCACCCGGTGTCTACCTGGCCACGTCGGCTGCTGCAGTAGCAGCGCTGATCGAGGCCTACCAGGAAGCTACCGACGGCGCGGTGTTCTTTGCCGAACGCGCCGCTTCCGGCCACGACGCGGCTATCGACCTTGGCGACAATGGCTTGTGGTCTAAAGGGCTGGAGCGTGTGCCCAGCGGGACGCTGATCGTATTGGGACCGGTGGAGCTGGACCAGCAGTCGTGGGAGGATGCGGGTGCACGTCTTGAGATGGCCTGCTTGCAGGCCTACAATGCGGGGCACCGCTTGGTTGTTCTAGTCGACACTCCTGTGCCGGACCAGCTTGCGGCGGACGCGACACTGCTGATCGTGGACCGTGATGCCAGTGGTTTGGATGGGCAGCTGAAGGGCATGGTGTCGGAGCAGGGGGAGTTGGTGGCTGGCTTGGCGCGCGCGTATCCCGCGCCGATTGTGCTGCCTGCCATTGCGCGTACGACGGCGCTACCGGACCAGGTAGTCGAACACTTGAAGGCCGCGTTGGCTGCACGCTCCACGGGGATTCTTGCGGTCGGCTCTGGTTCGGACTTGGAGAATCCGGGGGCTGATGTGGTCGAGGCCGCGCTGGCCCTGACCGACCATTTGGGGCCCGCGGCGCGTATCATGCCGCGCCATCGCAGCACAATGGAAAAATTTGACCGGGTGCCTCCTGCATTGCGCCAGCTGCCTTTCCTGCCATCCGTCGAAAGCGCGTATGCCCAGGGCTACCGCCGTTTCGTGATCGATCCGCGCTACACCGGCGGCGACACCGTACCGCGTTTTGTCGATGACTCGTTGTTTATCGCCTGCACTTGGGAGACGTGCGCCGACGATCTTGGGTTCCTCTGTACTGGCTATCGTTATCAGACCGTGTCCTTGCTGCCTTATTTGATTGCGGCTATTGCCGTGGTTTCCATCCCTACCAAGGCAGGCGTGGCGGTCCTAGCGGATCTTTATGTAGGCCGGGGCGAGGTCCAACTGGGTGATCAGGACAAAGGGATCGAATATATCGCCCTCAACCGCTTGATGCGCATCGAGGAGCGGTTCGCGGAATTGGCACGTGCCGGCCTGGTTGATGTGGATACCGCAGTTGGTGCCGGGTTGGGCAACCGCAGCGTCGAACGGCTGAAGGCACTGTTTCGGGCATGATGTCATAGGCCGCCGACAGGCGGCTTTTTGAATGCGGCTACCGCGGCGAGCGACGATGCTGCCTCAGCGATGCTTGGCGGCCGGTCTTCGATTCGGTTAAATGCGTTCTGGTGTCTGTGCTGGGCGGCTGCCGGAGCGTCGTTGCCGTCCACATTGCCGCGCAGTTGCTTGACACCCTACAGAATGGCGGATCTCCCTGTGTAAAACAACGGTTGGGGGCAATTTCATTTACTTAGAGCGTCCCGACCTTCGCGGCCTTCTTCTTATCGTCGCGCTTGGTCTTGATCGATTTCGCCACGGTGCCGAGCGCCGCGAGGTCCAGGCCGAGCTGCAGCGCCGTGGGGACGGGCGCGTTCTTGCCGGACGACGGATCGTGCGCCTCCGTGACGTCGCAGCATGCCTTGTGCAGGCGTTCTATCTCCTTGCAGTCGGCGTCTTCGAAGCCGACCACTTCGCCGAGGTTGCCTACCTTGATCCAGTCGCGGTACCGCACAACCACGCCGTTGAAGACGACGTCCTGGATCAGCCGCTCGATGGTCGCGCGCAACAGGCTGTACTGCCGGCGCATGGCGGCGGATTGCTCTTCGTCTGGATATGGGGGCCATCCCTTTTCGAGCTTCTTCTGGGCTTGCTCGAGCTTGTCCATGCGGTCCTTGACGGACTGGTGCTGCCAAGGCAGCCCGGAGTTGACCTTGCCGGAGTGGGCGCCGTCCCACGACAGGTTGTGGATCGCGTGCTCGGTGCCGTGCCGCTCGATCAGGTCGCCAAGCTCGCCGAGGAACGTCGTGTCGTGGGTGAAGACGATGACCTGCCGCGACGCCGCTTCTTCCACCAGCCTGCGCGCTACGTGCTGCCGCCTGATATGGTCGAGCGACGACACGGGGTCGTCGAAGACTATCCCGCCGCCGTGGCCGCCCGTCCTCAGCTCCGCCAGGAACGAACCTACCGCGATTGCCCGCTGTTCGCCCTCGCTGAGGATGTCGCGGATCTGCGCGGGAACCGCGAGGTCGAGCTGGAGCTTGTGCTTCATCTTGCCGCGCTCGACGCTTTCGTTGAGGTACGGCATGGCGTGGGCGACGCCAAGGGCCTCGAACTCCTCTTGCAGCGCCTTGCGCAGCGGCGCGGTTACGGCGTTGCTCGCGAACTCTTTCGCCTTGTCGGAAACAGGTTTTGTCTTCAGGTCGTCCTTGCACTTCGCGAGGAGCGCTTTAAGCCGCATGCGCCCCACCAGGTCCAGCATGGCCTGCTTGGAAGGGGCGAGCGCCGCGCGGGCTTTCAGTTCGTCGTGCTCGGCCTTCAGCAGCGCCTTTTGCTTGTCGTCCGTCGCCTTTTCAAACTCTTCCGCCTGTGAGATGAAACCGGCAGCGATGGCGTCGAGCTTCGTGCGGGGATCGTCCGGGAACGCCGGCGGGGCCTCGTCCCACGCGTGGGCAGCCTGCACCAGGAGGAGCCATGCCTGCCGGTTCCGCACGGCCATGTCGAAGGAGGCGATCTCTGCGGGCAGCTCCGGCGCGAGCCCGGCGACTTCCTGCACGAGGGCGTCCTCGAGTTCCAGGGCGAGGGCGGCGCCTTGTATCTTCGCGATCGCTGCGTCGCGCAGGGTCCGCTTTTCCTCCGCCGTCTTCGCGACGCTTTCCTGCACGTATTTCTCGAAGCGTGCCAGGCGCGCTCCCGCGTCCTCGCCGACGTCCTGCTGGCATAGGACGCATTTCGCGCCGCCGTGCACGTGCGGGAACGCTTGGCCCGGATACGCTGCCGCCGTCGAGAACTCCCTCGCGGCTTCGAACAGCGCTTTCCATACGACGTCCCCCGTGCCTGGCAGCAGTTCCTCGTCGGCCCGGAACTCGCCGGCAGCCTTGGTGTCCGCAGCGAGCGCGGCGAGGGTTTCCGCGTCGAGCTTGTGCAGCTTTTCAATCGCCTCGTCCTTGACCCATGCTGCCGCCAAGTCGATCTTCCTCTTAAGGCCCGTCATGCGCCCGGCGGCGAGCCTGCACTGAGTCGCTCTTGCTTTCGGGTCGGCTTCCGCAAGCGTCTTGCCGAGCGCCTCCGTCCTCGCGGTCTCGTCCCCGGTCATTGTCCCCAGCGATTCTATTTCGGCAGGCACGGTCTTCTCGCTCAGCGAGCCGACGAGCTTGCCGACCTTGGTAGCGCCCAGCAGGTGCTTGAATACGTCCGCCGATGTGTCTGTCGCGAGGATTTCGGCGGTCAGCTTCTCGGCCAGCTTCGGCATTACGAACTGCGCCAAGTTCTCCACCACGTCGAGCCCGGCGGGCAGGTAGGCGATTTCCTGGTTCTGGTCCAGGTAAGCGCGCGCGCAGTGCGTGTCGAAGACGGCAATAGTCGCGAGCTCGGCCGGCGCCGGCTTGTTCTTGGCCCACGATACAGATGCGGCATTTCCTCCTATCCGTATCTCGAATTCGGCCTGGGGCACTTGGCCGGCGACAGGTTTTTCGAAGGCGTTCGCCCGGACGTCCTCGCTGACGTCCCTGGCGCGGCATGCTCGCTTCAGCACCCGCGCGTAGCCGGATTTGCCTGCCCCGTTCACGCCGTAGATGACGGTCAGGCCCTTCGGGGCGAACGTGAGCGACTGCTGAGGCGCGAGGCGGTTCACGTGCTGTACGTTGCCCATGGAAAGCAGAATCGCCGCGTCGCCTTTGGCCGCGACTGTCGGCAGGTGCTCCGCCGCGAGCGGCTCGGGCTTGCGGTCCTGCGGATCGGGAAGGCCGGCACCTGCTTTGAGCATCGCGTACAGGTCGTCGATGGCGTCAGCGGTCATGCCCTGCTGGAACAGGCGGCGGACCGCGTCCTGCTGCCAAGGCTTAAGACTGGCCTGCGACCAGCCGAGGATGTCGTGCAACAGGGCCATGGGGAGTTCCTTATGGGATATTTCCTAATTGACATTGATGTTACTGCAAAATTCTTTCCCGTCGAGCTTGCCGCCAGCGAAAGTCCGACGTGAGGTAGTCAGCGGGCTGCCGCGCGAAATGCGCCACCTATCCCGACACTTAGAGATTTTTCCGGGCTTAGCAGGGGAGGGACGCGGGGACAAGCGGCCTCATCGGGCATTTGGTCCCTTTCCAAGGGGCAGTACGAATTTGCCTTGGTTACAATTGGTGGTCATCTTTACGCAACGGAAGAGGCCGTTGCCGCCAGATATTTCCTTCGCCGGAGGAATTCCGCCCAAGTAAGCGGTGAAAATGAGTCCTTGCTGAGTTGCAAGACGTGCCGGATCCCAATGGGATTCGGTTCGTCCCAAGCTGAGCCACTGACTTTATCGAACTGACGACAGGAGCGAGCAGATGGATTTTCACGGGATCCCGATAGGAAGCGTTTGGACGGCGGTCCGCTGGCTGCCAGCGGCTCTCCTGCGGAGGTTTTTTCCGAAGGAGCGCCTTGCCGCGCTGCAGTATGTTGACCTCACGCCGCGCAACGAGTCGGCTATGATCGATCTCGGGGAGGCCGCGTCGTTCGGGATTTGGCTTCAGCTCATTAATCTGTCGCCCTTCGAAGTCGAGCTGGACCGGGCTGAGTTCGTGGTCTGGTATGGAGGGACAACCTTTAAGACGGCGGTGCTGAGAAAACAAAGCATGGCACCGGGCCAAATCCAGACGATTCACCTGTCGGATACGATCACTGACGGCGTCGCGAACCAGATCGCGCGGCAGCAGGACCTGAATGGCGGCCGGCTCGAAGGCCGGCTCACGGGCCATATAGAATTCAATTGCAGCCTCCATTCGTTCCGACGCGAGATCCAAGACCTGTCTGGAATACAGATGCGAACGAGGAACGAGAACGCTCGGCAGCTAAGGCTGCAAGCATAGCCGTCTTGGCGCAGAATTCGTAGGATCAAGGAACTCAACGCGCTCTGGGCAACAACCAGTCAAACAAGCTTTTTTTGTGCCCCGCCAATCCGGGGAGCCTTAACAGGGGAGAGCAATGGCGGAATCATCCGGTAGCAAAGAAGACAGTGGTTCGAAACAAAGTGGTGCCTTTCTAGCGTTTGACAAGTTATTTGAACTGAAATGGGTCGCAAGAGTCTGCGCAGCAGCATTGTTTGCGGAGACTGCATTGATGTTGGTGAAGGGGGAGAGCTTCTATTCATTTGACTGGGAGCGCGAAATCTGGGCTGCCGACACAGGAAATCTACTGCTCGCCACCGTTGCCTTGGGATTTCTGGTTTCTGTCATCCTACCCGTCATTGAAGGTGCAATCTCATACGGCGTGTTCTTCGTTCGAACATTGGTAGTATATGATCGTGACGAAGGAGCTCCAAACTACGTAAATATTGAAAAGCTCAAGGAAAAAGCCGATCGAGAGCAAAGCGCATATTTGCTCGCTAAGGTTAAGGAGAAAGAATCTAGTGTGGCGCGGAACATCGAGTCGATAGAGAAAACCGGTAATGCCTCGTTCCAGTGCCTCTCTTTATTTTCAATTAACTACTACGTAGGGCAGCTGGGAATTCAGTCAAGCGTCCAACACATGCTGAATACCCAATATTGCGGCATCGCTCTTGCATTTTTGTTTTTCGTTGGTGTTGTCCTAATGATCTTGTGTTGGGCCTCTTGGTGGAGGGACTTCAGTCCTACGATATGGATCAAGGACGTTGAGCTGTACGAAGAATTAAGAAAGCAGGCGAAAGAGAGTCAAGACCGCTTGCACCTCACCGGAGTCGGGATTGTTTCGAACGCCATCGTTCGTTGATAGTGATAGAACTTCTATAAAGAAAAATTACGATGAAGAGTATTAATGAATTCAAGTCCATCGCGTCCGATGCAGAGCTGTTCGCTTTCATCAAACAGCATAACTTCATAGAGGACGTCCGCCCGACGCCGCCGCAGATACTAGGTGTCTATGAAGGCCAGATTGAAGGCATAAATGCTTCTATCACGCACCGTTGGTATGATCCAAGCGGTCCCTTTCAGAATGAACCAGACATTCACAAGGCAAAGTTAAAGGTTGACGGCGTCGGAAGCCATGAAGTTGCCTACAAAGGGTAGAATCGCATGGACGACAGCGCCATGAAATTTGCGCTACATTTCCAAGCGAATATCAATAACGCTGACCAGCTGGAAAAACTTGATGTTATAGAAGCTGCTCTTACCGAGTGTTGCAGAGAGGGATTGGAGCGATTCTCATTTGGAAACTACGTTTCCCTCTACGGCCTTACGGACAAGACAGGGGCCAGCATTGCGAGAGCTGTGGCACTTTTGACCGAATATCCTGCTGCCTATATCGGCCAACTTTAAAAAGGGAAAAAAATGTCGATGCGTGACTTCACTTGGTACCAATGTCCATGCGGACACCGTGGCGCTGTAGTCGTTAGCGAAAGCGATCAGCCTTATTCAAAGATGTGGGAACGCACATCCCTGCGCGATTTGAATGGATCGGCGGACCGGCCAACCTGCCCAAAATGTAAGACCGTTCTAACAGGGGAAAATATGGTGCAGGACTAAATCTAAGTGAAAGATTGGCATGGCATCCATTAAATCATGCGCACAACCTTGACCTTCTGCTACACGCCGGGTAGACAGTTTCACAACTCTAGATAGGAAGATTGAATGAATCGATTCAAGGCATCAGTGCAGTATGGCGACTTCGAAGGCACGGCCGCCGCCGATAACGCAGACCACGCTGACTTGCATTCCTTTCTTCAAGCCAAAGGCCTGATTCAAGGAGCAGAATTCCTTGTTGCGGCGTCACTGTGGATTGGGGAGAGCCGTGCTGGCAAGCTCGGGATGGTCAACATCACCGCCCACCTGTTTCAAAACGGCGGGTACGACACAGCCATCGCTGCCTTGGCGGCAACGCCAGACCCCATTCCGGTGAGAACTGTTCAGGTTGAAGTGTCGCTGGAGGAGTACCTGGCGTTCTTCAAGCGCTTCGCTGTGGTTCTGACGCGCCGAGGCCTGAACATCGGCAGCCGCGAGTACGTATCTAAGTAAGCTACCGGAGCCCTGCCGGGCGAGGACGATGCATTGGTTGCTGGTCGCATCGCGCGGTTTCGCGCAAATGCTTCATCCGGTAGCATTTCAAAGGAATGATGAAGGAGGTCAGGCATACGCCAAGAGAGATGACACAACTCCGCCCCCTTGCACAGCTTCGGGCAGCAGACAGCTTGGCCGTTGAGTAAGGGGGATCGTCACAATTTGAGTTGTTATTGAGCGAGCCGTACTTCGGCGTGATTCGTGAGTAGTTTGCCACTGCGCATGTGCTTGCGTCGAAAGGGGGAAGAATTGGCGCTTATGGCACGCCAACATTTAGGTGCCGCCAGTGCCCGAGGAACCGCGCAGGTGATTGGCCAGTTCGCGGGCCTGACGCTATTCGGCAGCTTCGGAGCCGTCCGGTGCTGCCGGAGTTTCTGGCGCTTCGTCGCTTCCTTGCCCCCTCAGCGAGTTCCAGAAGGTCGAGAAGACCACCCTGAACACCATATACCAAGTATAGGCCGCTTGGACAGACTGGCATTCGTCGTCGTCGAGAAGGCCGTGGGCAATTTCGTTGCGCATGTTCGGGCCGAGGGCGTCGCAGAACAGCGCTTTGAGTTCGAAAGCCAGGTCCTCGCCGAATATCGTCGCGGTCTCGGGCAGGTCGGCGAGCGTGCTCATGCCGTTCTCGTTCTCGATTCCTTCCTTGTCGATGTTCGTCGTCTTGACACCTGCGGCCTTTAGGTGGAAGCGCACAATGTTTTCAACCTGAGGAACGAGCAGGTGGATCGCTGTGGCGAAATCCTGGTCGTAGCCGAAGAAGAGGCCTTTTGCGACAAGGCGTTCCCTCCCCCTCGGGACTATCGGCGATTGCCGGACCATCTCTAGGAGATCGGCCTCCAATAGCCGGTGCTCGACTGCGAGGACTTGGTGAGCGGGAAGGATTTGCGCCTGCATCACAAGGTTGACTTCGGTTATATACTGCCTGATCATCTGGGCCCAAACAGCACCTTTGCCATCCTCGGTGGCTTCGCCGCCCCAATTCGTTCCGGGCGTCTTCGCGACGGTTCTCCCGTCCTTCGAGACATGGGTTGACGCGAACAGGGCGCTTAACGGGTGCGCGCGCATTGACTCGAGAGCACGTGCGCGCAGCTTGCCTACGCGCGGCCCATTGTAGAGGGCCGCGAAGGCGGCGAAGGCCTCCGGGGTCCGTTTCCCGGACACGGAATCGGTCGCGGCCTTGACGAGGTCCGAGACGTCCATCGGAGGCGTCGATATCTGGCCCATTTCCTCAAGAGACTTTTCGCCGGCAGCGGCAAGGAGGCGGTAGAGCTCGGCAAGCCTGGCCTCGACCCCGTACGCTTCCCGGCTGGCGCGCGGAACGGCGCGGTATGCCTGGATCGCGTTCTCGTAGAAGCCTGCGGCGACCGCGTTCCCGCCGCTCGGGCCGGACGTCCTCGCTGCGGCTTCCTTTGCCCATCCTTCGGCCACCAGCACTTTCATCGCGAGCGAATCGGATTTCGCGCCCGCGAGTCCGTACCAGTCGGCAGCGCCGGAAAAATGCTCCCGCGCTCGGTGGAAGTCTCCTGCGCCTTCAGCAGACATGCCGAGCGCATGCAGCGAACCGGCGATAACCTGCGCACGGTTGCGCGAAAGGCCGTATTCGCGCAGGATCCTGGATATCGATAGGGCCATGAAGCCGTCCTCGGCCTTGGCAGCGTCGAAAGCTGCATCAAGCGAGGACTCGATCATTACGCGCCGGTCGCCGGCCCCGTCCCTGAGCATACGGGTGAGGACGATGGCACGTTGCCAGCATTCCTTACCTCCCCCGAACCAGGAGTCTTGGTCCAGGGGATGCTTGGAATACGCGTCAATCGCCATCAGGGCGTATTTCGTGAACCTGGGCGTATGTCGCAGCCACGATATGTCCGCGAGGCGGGCCTTGATCCGGTCGTCGTCGACTTCCTCGGCAATTAGCGAAAGGAGTTCGATGTCCGCAGGTGAAAAATCTTCCGGCAGCGCCGAGCGGCGCCCTTCAGGCCCCTCGAAGACCGCGCGGAACGGGGCCTGCGAACTCGAAGGGGAAAGCATCATGGAGCAGGCGTCGGCCAATAGCCAAAGGACTTTCCCCTGGGCGGTACGTCCTTCCTCAATCGCCTTCCTCGCTGCGGCGGAAAGCGGGGAGTGCATACCAAGGCAGCTGTCCTCCGACGCAGGAATGGCTTCACGCCATCCGCTGTTTCTGAAGTCTTCTATGGTGGCAACGGTGTATTCTGGATATCTGTGCGTCATGGGTCTCGGAGTGGTCGATGGCGTTGTGGAGTGGGCGTGCTGCGTTAGGGCTGTCGCCGGTTGCCAAATCTAATCATTGGCGTCCGGCCCGTCTACGTAGACATGGTGCACCGTGGGAACCGGGAGCCCCACGGCCGTTGACGCTGGGAGAAAACTGCCCCATCGGTGGGGCAGATTTCAATCTGCTCCAACAGACTAGTCGCGCGGGTCATGTCGGATATATTCGAACATTGCCCCCATGACAAAGATACTAGTCGTGCCGTGGATTTTGCTCAGCTTTCTGACCAAGTCGCGCCGCGCGCACTGGGTGATATCTACGATGTAGCCGATCTCGGCTCCCGCGTTGGTTTCATGCGGATAGATTTCTGCGTCCTCCAAAGCCTCTGCGTCTTCCACTGGGATGTCCAGCGCACCGGCCAGCGCTTCCGCGCGAGTGAACCTCGGCTCGTCGCTATCATTCTCGGCATCGTCGTCGGTGTTGTCGTCGCCGGCTCCGGTCCATGACCAGTCCAGAGCCGCTTCATTTACCTCAATTTGCGGCTGGCCAGCCAAGCGCCGGCCGAGCATCGGCAGGCGAGCCACCACCTTCACGTCCACGGTGTCGCCAAAAAATCCACGTTCCGAATCTTGGTCTCCTTCGACGTTGCCGATAAATTCCAGCTCCAGGTCGTCGCCGATTTCTGGTAATGCATCGGTCATCGTGGTGTTGTCTTCCAAGTTCGAGTCGAACGGCCCGGTGCAGTTGGTGTTCGCCATCTGAACGCCAACATCTTCGTCCTCTACTGCTGCATCCTGTGCTTGGATGAGGATTGCCTCCTGAAACGCGGCCAGTGAATCGTAGACAATCGCACCGCGTGATCGGCGCGACGCTTGCATCAGGCCAGATGTGAACGCTGCACAGTCAACTGTGAGATCCAAGGAAGCCGCACGGGATTGCATTTGTGCCATGTCTACCATCCAGTGCATGGACGAATTGAAGGTATCGGGTTCGGCTTGCGCGGCCTGCCAGGCGGCAAAGCTCTGGTAGCCGAGTGCGGCTGCCAGAAGCTGATGCGTGTGGCCGAGCGATATATCGATACCGCGTGCAGACAGTTCCTGCCGGAGGGTATGGGCGAGCGTAGTGAGGTTGGTAGACATGCGTCTTCCTTTCAAAAAGGTTTGTCACGGATAACCCACGTTATTTACCCGTGCCTTCGAAGGAAGAGCAGGAATTGGTTATTTGTTGCGGTAAAAGCTGCCCTGTTGAGACGTGAACTCGGCCGGACCGGCTACGTGTAGTGTAGCAACAAGCAGCCTGCAAACGCAAGCCTGCCGCGTTTGGCTTGGCAGAGTTTGGTGCACTGCTGCTTTGGGCGTCCCCTGCGGGCCGGGCTGTCGTGCTGCGCACCGAGCCACGAAAGGCCGTGGCTCGGCCCTGGCGGGCTTCCATCCCTGACGCCTCCGCGCCTGCGGCGCTGCGCGCTGCGCTTGCCGTTGCGAAGTGTCCTGCCTGCGGCAGGATGCCGGAAGAGGGCGCTCACCAAGGGGCAGCTGCGCTGCGCGCAGCACCCCCTTGGCCGCTGGGCTGATCCCCAAGCGCGCGCAGCGCTGCGCGCTCCGCAAAAACCGAAGTGTCCGGCCTGCTGCCGGATAGCGCAGGAGGTCGCTCATCAAGGGGCAGCCGCGCTGCGCGCGGCACCCCCTTGGCCGCTGGGGCTGATCCCCAGGGCAAGCGCAGCGCTGCGCGCTACGCTGGAGTGCGACGGCCCGTTGGCAATGCTTGCGGTGCCGGTGCGGCCACAGAAATCCTAAAGTGGGGATGGTGCGCTTCAAACGCCGCGCCAGCAAACTGCCGCTGTCACGGCGTTTGAGCCGCCGCTTGCGCTATGAAGCCGGCCGCGCACCATCCAGGGCGGCGGGTGCTGCCAAGGGCTGCGCCAGCCAACCCCGCTGGCACAGCCCTTGCGCCGCCGCTGCGCTATAAAGCCGGCGCACCCGCCGCCGCAAACCCACGTGGCCAGCATGGGCCGCAGGTCGCCGCTCCCCGTATCCCCCCACAAGCCCCCCCAACTGGGGTGAGGGGGGCTTGTGGGGGGATACGGGGAGCGGACAGATACAGCGTCCGCCTACCTCGCTGTCTTGGACCCCACCCATCCCAACCCTGCCCGTGAGGGCAGGGCTTTCCCCACCCCCCGCCCGCCCCAGGGCGGGAGCGAGAGAGATCAAATGAGAGGATGAGATTTGCAAACCTCTCCTTCCATCAACTTTCGAGAAGGAAAAATCATGGAAACCCTGATGATCAATCCGCATTTGAAGCAGCCGCTGACGGAAGCGGCTATTACCGCCGCGCTCGTGACGGACGCAGAAGAACGCCTGCTGTGCCTGCCGATGATAGCGGGCGACCGGTGCGTGGTGCTGGAACATACGATCTACGACATGCTGCGGGCGATGTCGGAGGACTACGACGGCGGCTACTGGAATTACTACCTGCTGTCGAACAACGGCTTCTACATGGCACCGAACACGATCAAGCCGTTCCGGATGGCCTGCGAAAACGGCTTCCGTGGCGAGGTCAGCGCCAATACTGCCGGCATCATCGCCTGCGCCATGGCCTACAGCCATCTGTCCTTCCTGGACAGCGGCGCGCGCTTCGCCGAAGCCTATTACCAGCTCACTGACTTCATCTACCAGCAAGCCGACGCCGCAGTGATACGTGCGGCGCTGGACTGAGCCAGCAAGCTGGTACGACGCGCCGGGGCCGCGCATCGTGCCGATCCGCCCAGGCCCTGCAGGCCGCTGGGCCCGACTTGCCACCCAGCGGCCCCCCTTGATTCGATTTTAGGAGCCGATCATGAACGCAAGACAGAACCTTTCCGTACCCTCCGCCATCGCCATCGCCGACGCCGCAGCTGTCAGTGCCGGCCCCGTGGAACAAATGGTCCAGCACGCAACCATACGTTGCGCACCGCACTACAACATGGTGGTAAGCAAGTACAACGTGCGCAACAAGCAGACGGATATGGGGGAACTCAAAGCATTGGTCCGGGCGCACGGTGTACTGCAAAACCTGATCGGCTACCTCCAGCTGGTCGATGGTCTCCCGACCGGGATAGTGGAAATCGTAGGCGGCGGCCGCCGACTTGCCGTCGTAGGCGAACTGGTCGCGGAGGGCGAACTGCCCCCCGACTACCACCTGAATTACCTGCTGGTCACGGAGGCGGAGGCCATCGAAATCAGCTTGGCCGAAAACCACGGCAGGGCTGACATGCATCCTGCGGACGTGTTTGAAGCGATGCTGGCGCTATCTAACGCGGGGCGCGCCGTGGCCGACATTGCGCTCATGTTCCGCTTGAAGCCGCTTGAAGTCCAGCGCCGCCTCAAGTTGGCCAATGTCTCCCCGCGCCTGCTCGCGCTGTACCGCAAGGACGAGGCCAGCTTTGAGCACATGATGGCGCTCGCCGTCTGCGACGACCCCACAGCGCAGGAAAAGGCCTGGGACAGTCTGGGCCGCGCGTACCGGTCGCCCTATGAGTTGAAGCGCTTGCTGACTGCACAGCAGATCAACGTCAAGACGGACCGTGCGGCGCGCTATGTCGGGATCTCTGCGTTAGAAAAGGCGGGCGGTGTGGTCACCCGTGACCTGTTCAGCGACAGCGGCGCTGGCTACACCAGCGATGCGGTATTGCTGGAAAGGCTGGCCGTGGAAAAGCTCGAAAAGCTGCGGCCCAAGCTGCTTGCGGAGGGAATGGCATGGGTGCAGATTATGCCGCGTGCAGACCAGTCCATCCTGTCGGCATACTGCTCCGTGCGCACGGTCGCGGCTGACTTGAGCGAGCGGCAGCGCGACTGGGCCTTGGCGCTTGAGGAGCGCCTCGCGTTGCTGGATGGGCGACTTGGTGAACTGGGGAAGGATGCCGATGAGGCATCCGTGGACTCGGTACGCCGCGAGTATGACGAGCTAATGGCGGAGCGGCGCGCGCTCGATACCAACAGAGCCCGCGTAGCAGTGGCAGGCGACAAGGCGCTCGCTGGCGCGGTGGTGACCCTTTCCGAAGCGGGTGAGGTCGTGGTGCGGCGCGACTTGATACGCCCAGCCGACAAGGACAAGCTGACGTTGCTGCCCGACTTCGCTGGCCCGGTGGCGCGCAGTCGAAATCGGCCGGTGCATTCCGAGCGGCTGATGCATGAGCTCACCTCGCACCGCACTGCGGCCCTGCAGGCGGAGCTGATGGAGCGGGGCGATCTGGCGCTCATCTACCTGACCTACACCTTGATGTGCAAAGTGCTGCGTCGCTACCCTGAGAGCACCCTGGCAAAGGTGGGCATTGCGTGGCCGTCGCTGGCGGACGAGGCGCGGAGAGGGCCCGCTTCGCTGGCTTTCAACGCGCGCAAGCAGCATCTGTTAGAGCTGCTGCCGACGGAACAGGACGGCTCGTGCTGGTTGCCTTGGCTCGCACAGCAGCCGCAGTCGGTGGTTCTCGAATTGCTGGCGTACTGCGTGGCCTGCTCGCTCGATTCTGTGCAGAGCAGGGAGGAGGAGAGCTCCGCGTATGCCGCCCTTGCGGGACTGCTGAGGCTTGACATGGGCAAGTGGTGGCAGCCAACGGCAGCGAACTATTTCAGCCACGTATCCCGGGAGCGCACCTTGGCGGTCGTTTCGCAGGCGTTGTCAGCCGAGGCTGCGGTCCCGCTGGAGAAAATGAAGAAGGCGGCAGCGGTTGACGCCGCCGAACGGGCGATGGCTGGTACCGGTTGGCTGCCGGACGTCCTGAAAGCCGGCCAGCGCCCTTAGTGCAGCTTTGCGGGTTGAGTGCCAGGCTGGCCTGCGGCGTTCCCGCCAAGGCCGGTCCTGGAACTCGCGCTTCTCTTGTTGTCGGCTTTGCTCAGTTCCCCCTTTCCTTTTCCTGACGTCGGACCCGCGCCCCCTCCGACGACGGGTTTAGGGGCAACCCCGAACATCGCTTTGGCTGAGTCGGGGAGAGTGGGCCACGTGGCGTCCAGCAGCACGCCGTTGTTCATCAAGCGCCGTTCCTCGGCGGCCAAATCGTGCGCTGCCTCTTTTCCGAGGACGACGCCGGCAATCAATCCAGCCGCCAGCCCGCCGCCCAGCAATGCCGCAGCGCGCCAACGCCGGTTGGTCTGTGGATGTGCGCCTGCTGTGCGACGCACCTGGTCCAAGGTTTCGCTGGCCATCCTGGCAAACCGGGTTTGCAGCGTTATCAGTTCTTGATCGCCCAGCTTCTTCGCGCCGTCCGCCATTTGCTGCAATGCTGCAGCGATGCCCTGTGCGAGATTGTCGGTGTGTGCGTGGGCCGATTTGGCAGCTTCGCCAAGCTGCGCGGCGGCCTTGGCGGTCGATTCCTGCAGGCGGAGCGAAGCGGTCTCGCCTGCTGCAGTGATCAGCTCGGACTGGAATAGCGCGGCGAGCACCAGCGGATCCTCTGCGGTCAGCTTCATCCCGGTCAACCTGAACACATCAGCGCACAGGGCTTCGATCTTTTTTTGGTGTAGCCGGGCGGAGAGTTCCTGGGCCGCTTGTTGCGCCAGCGGCGCGCCGACTACCGGTTCCGTCCTGAGCGACGGTTCACGCTGCAGCTTCATGTCAAAGCCCTGCCGCTTCCAGCTGGCCGTACAGGGTCTGGCGGATCATGGCAAGCCGTTGCCTCGGCATGATGCCGAAGAGTGGCGACTCCATCGCTTGCTGGAAGGTGAGCTTTTGCTTTCCCAGCATCTCGAGATCCTTGCCGAACGTATCGGGGTTACCCTTCTCGATGTGCACCAGTCCCCTTATGCGGTCTTGGTTCTCGCGATACAGCGCGGATTCAGGGAAAGCTTTGCCGTTGCGCGCCACTTCGCCATAAAACCCATTGAGCCAAACCACCACGGGTGCCGGCTGGCTCCGCAGCATGACGGACAGGCCGTGCAGCGTGTCCTCGAATGCCTGGCCGCCTGTCAGTACAGAGTGGATCAGGACTTCCTTTCCCGCCGACTGCAGCAACTCGATAGCCCGATTCTCAACCAGGTAGGCCATCAACGGCACGAAGGTGGACGCACCGTTATCAATCACGCAGGTGCACTCGTTTTCCAGAATATCTTCCATCAGGCTGTCGAACACCCGGGAGTCGATGGTGTTACTGCCATTCATGATATTGACGCGCGTGGTTTCAAATCCGTTGTACTGGGTCAATGTGTCGTTCACCGGATCGGTATCGAATGGGCGTGCGCCACCCCGTCGATCCGAAAAATACTGAACCAAAATTGCGGAAACTAGGGATTTTCCTACGCCGCCTTTTCCCTGCAAAACAAAGTGAACCTGGGGTGCCATGACCGTTCTCCTACCATTTGGGATCGTTCTCTTTGGATCGGTGCGTCCAGCTGAATTTTGGCAAATCCGTTGGATTATTTCCTGTTGAAGAAATCGTCTCGTCATTGCGGCCTGAGGGGGGATTTTCAGATCTGGCGCTGGTACCTTCATTTTCGGCTCTGCCGGGATTCGCGCATTTGATATTGATCAAATGGCTGCGTTTTTTTCGGTGTATAAAATTATATATTTCCATGCGCGTGCAAATCACATTATTTTCCAGCAAGTATTCTCGGATTTTTTGATATGAAACTCTGGCGTGGAATAACTCTATGATTTCCTTTTCCCACTTTTCGAGCTTGCCTTTTCTCGCTTGAATTTTTTCCAGAAACTTTTTTGTTGTTGTCGCCATGATGTGCTCCAGAAACGCATGGGGGTGAAATGATGAAGATTCAAAATATTGAAGTGGGGCTAGCGCTTTTCTTTCGTTGCCGGGAAACGACCTCGGCAATTGCTCACGCGAGAATCGTTCATTTAATACTAGCCTGCAGTGCATCCCCCGTGTATCCCGTCCGTATGCTATTTGCAGAATGTTTGATCTATTCGTACCCGATCTGTATCCCGTTCGTCCCTCAGAACGCTGAACCTTCCCCAAAACGAACTCCCGGATACCTAACCCCGCGAGGAAAAAGCCAGCCACAGGAGCGCGGGGAGGCCCCGCTTGCCCCCTCTGCGGCCTCACACATCACGCAACCTCCGGTTGCCGCGCAAAGCCGCTCTGCGAGCGGTTTTGCGCGTCATATGCTGCCGAAGTCCCGAGTCATATCGGCTCAGTAGAAAAACCAAAGCAACCCAACCAGCAAAGGCGAAAGGAACTCATATGAAGACCCGCGAATTGATCAGTGTCACGGTTCCCGTCGAGCTGGCTGCCTGGATCGCGAAGCAGGCGGGCGCCAGGCGCATGAGCAAAAGCGAAGTGACCTCCCGGCTGCTGGCACGGGGTATCCAGGCAGAATCCATAGAAGAGACGGTGGCAAGGATCGCGGCCGCCGCGAACTCCAGCACGTTGCGCGAAGTGCTGCGCCAAACCTTTGTGCTGCGCTACATCGTGGAAGGCTTGGCAAAAGGCAGCATCAGGATGCCGGAGACGTTAGGGACCGACGCCCTGAACTGGGCGGATTCGGAGCTGTTAAAGTCGTTGCACTCAGGAGGCCAAAATGAGCATCAGCCGCAATGAGAAGCGCCACCAGTTCACGCGCGGCGCAGAGGTGATGCGCCATGAATTCGGCCTGTATTTCAGCGCCATCTTTTTCAGCTTTGTGATTGCCTGTTTGACCGCCACAGGTACCAGCATCTTCGCCGCCAACGCAGCGCTATCGGACGACGAAAGTGCACTATTAACAGCCAGGCTGGCCGCTGAATTCGAGGTCATGGTTGGCAGGCCAGCTGCTGAAGTGCGAATCGTCTTGAAGCGCGCAGGCACCGAAAAATTGCACGTCATGCCAGCCGAAAGACTGCTGGCAGTTTCAGCGCCCGAGTGGAAAGAAATCACCCGGAAATTGAAGATTTGCCTCTGGGTCTCGCTGGCCGTGGGCGTTGCCCTGTTCGTCATTACCAACTGGGCCTGGCGCCGCTTCGGCCGACGCGTTGCCACCGACGAAGTAGTCCGCGGCACGATCATGGCTAGCGCCGACAGTGTAAAGCAGGAGCTGCTGAAAGCCGGCAAAGCGAGTCCCGTTCACATAGCAGGTGTGCCGCTGGAGCGGGGGAAGGAAGTACTCAATACCGGCATCTGCGGCGCCATCGGCACGGGCAAATCGGTCGCGATTTCTGCTGCCCTGGACGACATCAGAACTGCCGGCTGCCGGGCGATCATCTATGACGCCACCGGAGAGTACCTGCAGCATTTCTACCGGCCGGAGCGCGACGTCATCCTCAACCCGTTCGATGTGCGGAGCCCGTCCTGGAAACCCTGGAATGAGGTCCGCAAGCCCTACGACTATGCAAACCTTTCCGAGTCGTTCATCCCGGTCATGAACCGGCGAGAACCATTTTGGGAGGAGGGCGCCCAGGCAGTGATCGAGGATATCCTAAGCCGGCTGGCCAAGAGCAACCAGGCGACCAACCGGCGCCTGGTCGAAGTGATCAACGTCCTCACGCTCAAGGAGATCCAGGAGATCGTCAAAAAGCTTCCCGGCGCAGTCTACATGGATCCCGATGCGGCAAAGACGGCACTGGGCATCAGAATGAATGTAGTGCGCGCGGCGAAGGCGATGCGCTACCTGGCCGACGGCTCGCCGGAAGACCAGTTTTCGATCCGGGACTGGATCCACAATGAGCAGGGCGATGGGTGGCTGTTCCTGTCGACATCGGAAAGCATGCTGAAGACGATGCGTCCACTGGTGACAGCCTGGGTGGACATTGTGCTGCGGTCCATCATGTCGCTGCCGCCATCGCGCGACCGGCTCATCTGGCCTGTTGTCGACGAGCTCGATTCCCTGCATCAGATCAGCATGCTGAAGGAGGCAATCACCCGCGGCAGAAAGTACGGTCTGGCAGCCCTGCTGGGCTATCAGAACATTGCTCAGCTCCGCGAGAGCTACGGCGAAAACGATGCGCAAACCATCACATCCATGCTGCGAAGCCGGCTGATCCTCGGCGTGCCGGATTACCTGACCGCCCAATACCTTTCCCAGAGTTTGGGGGCGCAGGAGATATACGAAAAGGACGAGAACATTTCGTACGGTATCGATTCAACGCGGGACGGCGTGACAATCGCCACTGGCAGGGAACAGCGGGATCTGGTGATGGCGGCGGAGATCCAGGGGCTGCCTGACTTGAGCGGTTTTCTTCGGCTGGCCGGGCGCAACGAGGTGATGCGCGTGGCGTTCGACGTCAAAGAGCGGCCGCGCGTGGCAGAACCATTCATCGAAAAAGAGGTCATTCCATATGCTCTCGATGACTAATTTGTCCAGTGTGGCGAGCGCGGCCACCTACTATGCAGAGGACAATTATTACAGCAAGGACGAGAACCAGGCTAGCTCGGTCTGGGAAGGCAAGGGGGCCGGGGCACTCGGCCTGTCCGGGACGGTCGATCCGTCGGACTTCGAGCAGGTACTTGCCGGCCAGCTTGGCGACACCCGGCTGGGGCGCGTGACTGGAACCGGGCCGGATGGTGAGCTACTGCGGGAGCACCGTCCGGGCTTCGACATCACGCTGTCCGCCCCGAAGTCGGTGTCCCTGGTGGCCGAAGTCGCGGAGCAACGCGACGTCCGCGCTGCGCACGAGGCCGCAGTGAGCAAGGTGCTGGACTACATCGAGCGCCATCTGGTCGGGGCCCGTGTCACGGAGGCCGGCGCTACGCGATTCGAGCAAACCGGCAACCTGATCGCTGGCCGCTTTCACCACACCACCAGCAGGGACCTCGACCCCCAGACACATACCCATCTGGTCATCGCTAACGCAACGCAAACGCCGCAGGGACACTGGCGGTCCATCTCCAATGAACTGATCTACAAACACCAGAAGCTGCTGGGGAACATCTATGACAGCGAGCTGAGCGCCAATTTGCGCGAACTGGGCTACCGGCTGGAAGCGACGCCGGCGGGGCGCTGGGAAGTCGCAGGCATCACGCGCGAGCAGGTGGAACATTTCAGCCGGCGCAGCGAAGCGATAGCAGAGCGACTTGCGAAATTCGGCCTGTCCCGTGCCACCGCCAGCGCGGCACAGCGCGAGGACGCTGCGCTGCGCACGCGGGATCCCAAGGCGAAAGTCGACCACGCGCTGCTGCGCGAAGAGTGGAAGGCGCGGGCCGCGGAGGTGGGAATCGATTTCGACAAGATCGAGGCGGCGCGCCGCCTCGGGATCGAGATGCCCACGGATCCGGCGCTACGCGAGGACAAGGCGGAGCAAGCGGTACGGTTCGCGATCTCCCATTTGACTGAACGGGAAAGCGTGGTAGCGCGCGCCGACGTGGTTCAGTCGGCATTAAACCACGCGGTGCAGGAGGCCGCGTGGGCGGGCGTGCGCATCGAGCAGATCAACGCCGCCGTGAATAATCAAGTAACTGGCGGTGCGGCGCTGGCAGTCACCTTGGAGAGCCAGGAGGAGGGCATTACGACGCCACAGGCGCTTGAGCGGGAGCGGGTGATGTTCTCCTTGCTGGAACGCGGTCGCGGCGCTGTGGGCCCGATTATGGCCTCTGGCGGGATCGATTCAGCCATCGAGCAGTTCGAGGCAAAGCGTACCGCCGAGACGAACAGTCCGTTCCGGCTGTCCGGCGGCCAGGAGGACGCGGCACGGGCTTCGCTCGGATCGGCTGACCGGTTTGTCGGCCTTCAGGGCTATGCAGGCGTCGGAAAGTCAACGCTGATGGAACTGGTGCGCGCCGCTGCGACAGAGGCAGGTTTCACAGTGCGGGGCATGGCGCCCAGCGCACAGGCGGCGATGGCGCTGGAGGCAGAATCCGGCATCGAAAGCGTCACTACGGCGCGCTTTCTGCTGAATGAGGGTCGCAGGGCCGTTGAAGCCGAAAGGCCCAAGCCAATCGAGCTTAAAGTCTTTGGAGCCGTTGACCTGAAAGGGACGGACTACCGGACTTTGAGAATCGAGCTGCCGGTGGCGCCCCGGACCGGGTACGGCAGCAAGGAGCTCTGGGTGATGGACGAGGCGTCCCTTGCGGGACAGCGCGAAATGACGCAGTTGATGGACATGGCGGAGCGCGCTGGCGCGCGATTGCTGTTGGTGGGCGACCGTTTGCAGCTGAATGCCGTCGAGGCGGGAAAGCCCTTTGAGCTGCTGCAGCGCGCCGGCATCGACGGGGCCGAAATGGCGGACATCAACCGCCAACAGGTCGCTGACCTGAAGCGTGCCGTGGCTGCGGCCGTGGAGCGGGACAACGCCAAAGCGCTCGCCCATCTGTCCGGACGCATTGTAGAGATAGGGAGCAAACAAGCACTGCTTGGCCGGATCGTCAGCGACATCCTCGAAAAGCATCCTGGAGAAAGGGATAAGGCACTGCTGATCGTTCCACTCAACGCCGACCGCCACGCGATCAACCAGCAAGTACGCAATGGCCTGCAGGCCCGCAGCGAGATAGGCGCCGACCAGGTTTCTGCTACGGTCCTAATACCGACAGGGTTCACTGACGCACAGAAGCAGTCGACGGTGTACTACGAACCCGGCATGGTTGTGCGGTTCGGGCGCGACTATCGCAGCCTGGACATGGCGCGCGGTGCTTATGCCACGGTACTTCATACGGACCGAGCGCAGCATGCTGTGGCCCTTGCGGCTGAGGATGGCCGGCGGGTTGTCTGGAGTCCTGAAAAACACGGGAAGGTCGAGGTGTACGAGCCGGAGCAGCGCGCCTTGGCGCAGGGAGACGAACTGCGGTTCACGCGCAACAACCAGGAACTCGGGGTGACAAACGGCACGCTGGGCAAGGTGGTCGGCATCGGGCCGTCGACTATCGTGCTCGGCACGCCGAAGGGACAGGTCGAACTGACGCTTGGGGAAAAGGCTCACGCGCACTGGGACTTCGGATATGCGATGACCGTCTACGGCGCCCAGGGCAAGACCACCAGCGACGCCAACCTGCTCATCACCGCCGACAGCGGCAAGGCGATGGGCGAGCGGTCGTTCTACGTTGGCATTACCAGGGCCAGGACGGACATGACGATCTACACGGACTCGAAAGAAAAGGCGATCGAATTGATACAAGAACAGCAAAACAAGAGCAGCGCGGCGGAGGCATGGGGCAGAACGGCGCCAGCGCAGGTAGCGGCCAATGACGAGGGCGGCAGCGCCAAAGCTGGTAAGGGCCAGTCTGGCTCGCGCGGCGTCGGGGCTGAGCGTTAGAAAGGCGGAGCAAACGGAGCAACCCGCGGGCCGCCGAGGTCTAATCACTTCAAGGAGAGAAAAATGATAAAGGCGATATTTGTAAGCGTGCTCATTATTACGAGCACTGCGGGCTTCGCCCGTGCTGACGACACGCCCGGAAGCAATGCGGGAGGAACCGAAAAGGTGTGTGCTGTCGGTGTCAGTGAGCAAAATGAGCAAGGATTGACAGATATGTTGAAAAACTGTCGGCGTGGGGATATTCTAAGTATTGGCTGGTTGCGGGCGACGCTAGCCATGCAGCTGTGTGACTTTTCGAAAGCGGTCCTATACCACCCTGTGGAAAGTCGAGTTGTTGCGTGTGTATACAACGGAGCACGCAGGCCAATAAACAAATAGCATTCGTGGCGCGGAGGTGTTATGAGTAACCATACATTATCGAAGGAGCAAGCCACCGCAATCGCAGACGAGATTTTGGCGCGGGAGCCGAGATTTAAAGATTCCCGACTAGCCAAATTCGCCGTAGCGGCAAACAGGCTTGCCACGTCTAGCCTTGGAAACGGTGTTTTTCCAGTTGATGGACCTAGTCCTTTTTCATCGCCTGCGGCCCCCGCTTGGGATGCGTTTCATCGGGAGAGCATGTTCAAGTAGTCGAAGCCTTGATTCGTGGTTCTCCCCCAATGCAGTCGCTGCGACAGTATGGAAGGGCACAACCGCCGCCAGGGTGATGTACTATGGTTTCCCGGGCAGTGGTTTTTTCTCAGCATCACCGAATAGTTCACGATGAACCGTGTCCTGTTGGTCGGCCACACTGCTCTTTTCCGGTACTTCATTAGTGCCCCGTATTCCTGGTATTTGCTGGCCGCGGTTCAAAATTTCAGCGGACTGCTGTTTTTGCTCGTTGAAATCAGTCTTGGCACTTACTTGCTTATTCGCTATATTTTCCCTCGTCTCCCGAGTCGCAAAGTCAACAAGGTCGTGAACGGCGTTGTGCACCTCTTTTTGCGTGTACCCTTTCTCAGAAACAAAGTTTTGATGCTTTTTAAAGGCGACGCCAGTGGTGTCAACAGGGGCGCCAATACGCCTCGATTCAGTCTCGATGGATTTCCCACTCAATGTGGCGGAACCGGTCTGGACTTGTTGCAAACTCGGCGATACACGTGCCACTGTTGGCATCACGTCGAAGCTTGTCTCTGCCAAGTAGCGCGCCGCCATACGTGCGGCTTGCTCAGGGTTGGTCTGGTACAGCATGTTGAAGGCATCTAGTGTGCCGTCTTCGTGCATGCGCCTGGCGAGGTAGCCAACGTAGTCCATTGACGAATGCAGCCAAGTTTCGGAAACTGTGCTCGCGCGGTGTGACAATGAATAGGCTTGCGATTGTGCCGTCTCTGCATTCCGTGTGTGCTGCGTTGCTTTGGTAAGCGCGGCTTCTGCTCCTGCCACGGACTCGTTCCGGTTTTGCGATCCCCACTGATACGCTGAGGAGTTTCTAAAATCGTGTGAAAGCGCCTGTTCGGCGGTCGCGTTACTACTGCGGAGTTGCTCCTTGGCGAAGCCGACAGCAGCGTCGAGCTGCTTTTGCTTGGTGGTATCAGATACCTTGTCGGTATTTATCCCCAGCTTGACGCCACCGAACATTGATGAGCTGGGCCCAATGTGTCCACCGGTGGATAGGGTACCCACAATACGTTGACCTACCGTTGAGTTTGTATCCAGCCCGAGCTTGTGATTGACGTTCTCTGCGATTTGCTGAAGCTCAGAAATTGCTTCACCAGAGCGTGAGTTGCGTGACGCGTCGTCGATATTGCTTGTGCCATGCTGGTCCGCGAAAGCCTTGACAATCCCCATCCGCTCGACGAGCGCGGCGGTGCGCATTTGGGTAGCGGCCGTGGTTTCTCGGTTGGCTACCTCCTGCCGCTCGGCAGCTTCACTGCTCAATGCATTGCCGATCTTCTGGCCGAAGTTAGCGCTGAGCCCGAGTGCGCTTTGATTCCCCTGGAACCGGAAGATGCCGTCGGCTCCTGTGATAGCGGTGCCGCCGGCTGTCGACACCCTGGTGTAACCGCTTGCGACCGACGGCGCGGTGTCGTAGTGATTGGAGTTTACGTTGTTAGTGGCTACGGTGTCGAGCGACACGTTACCTTGGCTAAGGTTACCAGTGGCTACGCTGGCGGATGTGCCGTCACCGGCACTCCTTGCAGGCGCCATCGCGGCATTGAACAGGGCGGAACCTCCGATTTCTCCTGCTTTCACGAGCGCCCAAGCGATAACGGGCAGCATCAGGGTGAGGTAACCGGCTACGGCCGATTCGGATAAGCTATGCTGGCCAAGCTGACCAATATTGACCAAATTGACTGCGGCCGCCTCTGCACTGGATTCCGCGATGCCGACCAATTTCGCGCGCGAGGTGCTGGTCATGGCGAAATTCAGGATGGCGTACAGCGGCGGAATGAGCTGTATCCACACCAGCGACATCACAAAAGCCTTCAGAATCCTTCCCGTTTGTTCGGTGGCCACGATCATCAGCAGGACCACCAACCCAAACACGGCATAGCAGATCAGTTCGATGACGTTGCGTACTGCGGGCGCTGCGCGCTCCGAAACCCTCGCCATGGCCAGATAGTTTGTGTTCGCTGTCATCTCCGCCTGGGCTTGTGCAGCACCCACAATGGCCGCGCTGGTCGCGTCGAGACGTTGCGCCGCCACCATCTGTGAATCGCGCACTGCGTTCAGCGCCATGTTCTGCCTCAGGATGTCGGTCGCCGACCTCGCGATGCTGGTCAGCTGGGTGTAGCTGCTTGCGATTTGTGAACTGAGGAGTGCGCCTGCGACCACATTGTTGGCGGCTTTAGGATTGAGTGCGCGGCCGCGATTCTGCAACGTAAGCGTGGTCTCGGCGGCCCACCTGGCACCAATGTCGGCATACGCGTCGGAGCAGATCATGCTGCCGGTAGCCGAGGTGGAAATCGGGGTGCTCAGGGTGTTGGACGTATTCGTCATCACGGCCCAGATGTCGTCCGTCCTGACAAAGTCGTTTTGGCTAATGCGGCCCGCGATAATGTCGTGATATGTGCAGTTGTTGACGAACTTTATGAGGTCATCGCGGAACGCGGGGGTAGTGGGAACAGTTTGTAGCGTGTCGACCAAAACTGTATTGCCGAACATCAGGCCGTTTTTTTGGAACTGAAGGTCGTCGGGAAGTGCGAACACGGTTTCGAACCCCCTGGTCATGGCATCGCCGATATGGGAGGTTACCGAGGCAAAGAAAGCTAGCCCTAGCGGGACGTTTGCGCGCACCGTGGGGGGCGCTGAACCTGTCCGGTCGATGATGATCACGTCTGCTTTGGGGATCAGGAGGGCAGAATGAACCAGCACCACCATCATTAACCATCTGAAAAAATCGCCAGGATCTTTCGCCTTGCCGAATGCAATACCGACAATGAAGAAAAGAAAGCTCAGCATTGCCACGACACGGAACGCATCCAGGAAGGTGGCGCTGGCAGTGAGCGCAGCGATACCGTCAATCAGCGTCGCCAGCTGGTCAACGTTGAAATAGGCATAGATCTCGAAGGTAGCCATATAGGACTCTCGTTGCTACCTTCCGGCCGCCGCGAACCGCAGGTTGCCCGCCAAGTTTGCCGGCAGGTTGGCGACCAAGTTGCGCTCCATGTAGACGATTTCGTCCGCAATTTTGTTGATCGACTCCACTTTTCCATAGGCCAAGCGTACTTCCTCGCGCGCGTCGGCGCGCAGCCGCTCGACGTTGGCGGCAAGCGTTTTCATGTCGTCCTGTACTAGTGCTGGCGCGTTTGATGCCGCTTGGGAGTACGCTTGTTTGAGTTGATGCGTCGCGTGAATAATGTACTGGTAGGCATACTCCGCGGCGATGAGGTCGGCATACTTGCCAATCCAGATCACGTCCAGTCCCACGTTGGGCGCGGCAGTTGAGACAGCGAGCGCCTTGTAGACGGGCAGGCCGGTCACGTTGATGAACGCGATTTCCTCCGGCGTGAGCCTGGTATTTGTCTTGAACTTGTCGGCGATTGCAACAAGCTTGGCCTCGACTTTTTTTGCGTAGGGTGTCACGGCGATTTCGCCGTCGCCCAGTACCAGGCACGAATCCGGTCCGGTGCCGTCTACGCAGGTGTAAACCTGGAGTTTGCCGTTTTCGTCGCCGCGGATGAATTGGCGAATGGAGATGGCTTTGGGTTCCTTATATTGAGGCGGTTCAGTGGTCGGATCACTTGAGGAGATTACGGTCGTGCCCGACAGCGCCATAAGGATATGTTTGTCGTCCGTGTCCAGCCCGCTAAGCTTGGACAAGGCTCGCCATGCTATGTTGCCAGGTTTGACCTGCTGCAGCGTCGCCGGGTCAGTCACAGCGGCTAGAGCCGCGTTAACCTTCGCGTTGTCGCCCTGGACTTCCGCACGTGCTTCGCTGTGATCGGCGAACAGACCGGTGATCGGCGCGGTGACCTTGGCAAAGTACTGGGATGTGCGTTGCCAGTCGCCGCGCACGCCCCTGGCTAATGCCTCGCCAGCCTCGCAGGAGTTGATGTTCAGCGCGTTCAAGTCCTGCGCGGTTTGCTGTAGCTCGGTCAGGGTCTTGTTTATTTGCGGACTGATGGAGTCCAGCGCGAGCTTGAAGGCATAGGAAACAGCGCTGGAGCCGATGTTCTTCATCATGCTGACCAGCTGGTCCTTGGAAATAAAGGAGAAGGAGCCGGCGAACAGGTCGATCCCGCCGCAGCCCATCTTCAGGCTGGGCAGAGCGACGCTTGCTGGATGGACGTTGCGTTGCGGAACGCGCATGAACAGGTTGCCGCCAGTGACAATATTCATTCCTTGCGCCCGATAGGCACCCGGCCCGGTCGCGTTGCCGAACGCGCCCATCTCGTCGAAAAGCTGCTGCATTCCGCTGTCGCTAGCGTCGGCTACGCGGCATAGCAGGGACGCGGCCACGGCGCAAGTGATAAGTTTTCTGGTAATCATGGTCAATACTCCTGTCCTGGCTGTGTCGACGTGAGCACGTAAACACGATTGACGATTTCCTCCAGCGACATCACGCCGTATCCCAAGGCCTGGACTTTGCCGGTGCGCTTGTCGGCCAGGAAGATAGCGGGGACCGTGGTGACGTTGAGGTGTTTTGCGGCGCCGTTGTCCAGCGTCGCATTAGGGAATTCGGGAAGGCTGCCACCGTCCAGGGAGACTGGGAATATTTCGACGCCGTAGTTGCGTTGATACATGCGCACTATCGGGGCCAGCTGGTGGCAATAAGTGCAGTCTCCCTTGAAGAAGAAGAACAAGCCGTGCGTCCGTGCCAGCTGCTCCGATGCGGCCGTTCGCTTGCCATCGCGTTGTGCGTCGTAGGCGGCAATCGCCATCGCATTGCTCGGCCGGCTGCGCAGGCTGTAGTCCAGCTCGGGCGTGGTCCAGACCGTGCGGCGGAATACGTCCGAAAAGCGGCTGGCGCGATCCATTGCGTACTGCTGCAGGAAGAGGTATTCCTTTACCGCCTCGGGGGACTGCTGTTCGACTGCGACAGCGAGCAGGCGCTCTATCTCCGCACCCAACTCCTTGTTGGAGAGCTGCGCGTAGGGCTTCCTTGGTTTCGGTTTCTTTCGTTCGTCCGGCGGCTTGGGCGGCGCGTACCACAGGAACCCGCGTTCAGGATCGTGCCATGTCGACCCGCTCCAGTAGGAAGGGGTGCCATCTGCTGCGTTCACGCCAGCCGGGGCGACCAGCGCGGCCGTCATTGCCAGAACGGCGAACTGGGTTTGGATGCTCATTTTTTCCTCCGCGTCAGCGCGGCTGGTGGATAGCCGTCGCTGCAGATGTTCAGTTGGGTGGACCAGGCGTAGGGAGTCGGCAGGGCCGAGCCGGGGAGCAGGGCAGCTTCCTGCTGGAAGTCGAGCTGTACCCGCGCGCAATCCGGCTGCTCGAACAGGTAGATGCGCGTTACTTCCAGCGACAGCGCCCCGGTTGCATTCAGCCTGCGGCGCGTCTCTTCCGCGATGGGGCCTTGAATGTTCCCGCTCGCGTGTCCGTGCTCGATGGCGCTGCGCACCAGTTGCGGCACGGATGCGCAGGCAACGTGTCCGGCACTGGCCATCACGGCGGCCATCGCGGCAAGCGCGACCAACTTCGGTTTCAGCATGATCTGCGCTCCCTCAGTGTCCGAAATACGAATCGACCTTGGCCGCGGCGCGTTCGACGGTCGCGGCTTCGTCGGGTGTGGCAGGCTTGATATCGGCATAGAACTCGCTGAAGTCCACCACCGAGAGATCCATTGCCTGGAACTGGGCGATGGTCAATCCCTGGCAGGACGGGTGTTCTGGCGTGCCCCAGCCCAAGCCTGGAATCTGCGTGCGCGCCGCCTGGTTGATGATCTTGGCGATTTTGCTGTTGAAACAGCAGTAAGTCTCCTTGTGCTGAATACATATTTTTGCCAATAGCAGGTTGATCTTCTTGGAGCAGTACTCCCCCACGTAATGGCATAGGCGGTGATCACGCCGTACGGCCACCAGCACTTCGTCGCTGTCGCACGTGAGCATTTGCTGCACCACCATGAAGGCGATCGACAGCGCAAACGAGGTGGGATCGAATCCAAATACCAGCGAGCTCTTCATGCCGCCGCCGCTGAGAACGTCGAAGACGTAGGCGCTGCCACCCTGGATGGCCAGATTGGTAAGGCCGTTGGTGGGGGAGGAGGCGCCTTTGCAGCAATTCTTCAGCAAGCTCTTGGCGCAGCGCTTGTCTTCCCCCCGGAAGACCTGGAAAGTACTCTCGTCGACGTACACGCCGGCCTCGCGGGCGACCTCCATGGCAGTAACCGCCTTTGCGAAGTCGGGGTCCGGCACACTGCCTGTGTCGAAGCACTTCCCTTCGACACAGAATTGCTGGCCCGCGCAGTCGGTGACGGTGGTACTGCTCGCGTCGGCCACTTTGCACTGGTACTCGCGTTGCTCCGTGATGCACTGGAATGTGCCATTGACTGTCACACCGTTCTGGCAGACAGCGCTGCGCACGGTGCATCCTTTGGCGATGGCGTCTCCGCAGGTGTTCCGTACGGTGTCTTCGATGCACGCATACTCGATGCTGTTCTCCCAGCACGGTCGTGTCACGGCCATGCCATCGATAAACACTGTTGACGGCCCCGAACTGCACGTCTGGCTAACCACACCGCACTGCTTGGCAGCGAGCGCGCCACTGCATAGCAGGGATGCCAGAACCATGAGAAGTATGCGCATGGTCGCCCCCTAGTTTTCAATGTCCGCCCTATGGGCGTCCAGGTCGGTGCAGCTGGCATAGTCCCAGGTGTCCTTGAAGACCGGCACCTCGGCCTTTTCCACAAATTGCCCCCCAGGCGTGAAGCAATTCTGGTCGATACGCGGCGCAGTTGTGCAGGAGCCGATTGGCTGGCGCGGTGGATCCAGCTTTTCCGGTACAGGCTTGATTGAACAGGCGGAGGCGTCGTAGCCGTGCAGCGTCGAGGCGCCTCCGCAGTCGTCGTGCCAGATCAGCATTTCCGTGCCGGCGCCGTGCCCCCGGACGGAGCAGGCGGTCCACTCAACCCGGTAGTTGTTGTGCAATGGAATAGTCAGCTTGTCGCCCCGGACAAGGCCAGTGCTGCAGCGTCCGTAGCGTAGGTCTGCGCCGGCCTGGCCGTTGTAGCGCTGCCAGGTGTAGGTGACCTTCAGTGCCACGCTGCACCGCGCCTCGGTGACCGGTCTGCCGACCTGGCAGCGTTCCGTGTCGAATCGCTCCGGCAGACTGGTGGTCTTGCTCGTGCAGGCTGTGTAGCTTCCGGACAGGCCGCTGGTGCCGGCCGTGTGCGCCTCCGCAGTGTTGCGCACATTGCTGCTGCGGATAATCAGCGGGTCGCTGGTTTTGTCGATGGTGTACACCGGGCGCGCGGCCGGATTGCCGGCGACGTAGTTGATGGTGTCGCACTCCTGGTTTTTCATGGCGTCGGAGCCCGGGACGTAGCCGGCGCAGGTGAGCAACTTAGCCTCTCCGGGCGCCTTCAGCGGCGCGCCGTACAAGCCCTTGAGTTCGTTTGTTGTTGCTGCGTCCTGTCCCGGCACGTCCGCCAGTGCGGACGGCGTGATGCCGGACTTGATCGCGGCATTGGCCGGTTTATACGCCTTGCCCTGGTTGAATGCTTCTGCCTGGGTGGTAGGCGGGTCCACAGGCGGCGCGGCGCTGGCGCAGGCCGCTGCGGCGTAGCCTGACAATGCGCACAGGGCTGCGTTGCGCCATTTCATAGCGCGCCCCGAAGTTGCTTGAGCCTGCGCTCGGCGAGCGCCGAGAAGCGCTGGTCGCGTTGCTTGGCCAAGTACTCAAGCGCGTAGTCCAGCGTCACGTCGCCGGCGACGCTGGCGAACGTGTTGCCTGCATCGCAGTCTTTGCCGCACGCCGCAGCCTCCTGCGCCCGGACCGACAAGACGAATGCCGGAACCCGATCGACGGCAAAGCGCTTGAAGAGGTTAGGATCGATCTGGAATTGCGCGCGCGGATACTTTTTGATGAACTGCCCGGCTATTTCGGCAGTTCGCTGCAAGGATCCGTCCACCACGCCGCGCAGCACCAGGGTGGCGCCGGCCTTGTCGGCCTGCGCTGCCAGCCTTTCGATGGATTCGGACGGCATCGAAAATGACACCATGATGAACAGGGCCGTGTCGTCCTGCTGCAGCGTTGCCGCGTAGCGCTGCGCTACTGCTGCCGGATCCGGCGCTGCGAGCATCGGCGGGGTGGCGACCTCCGGGAGCGCCTGACGCAATTGCCGGGCCTGGCGTTCCGCCTTGTCGATTGCCGTGCCGGAACGGGCTACTTGCCTGGCGGCTTCGCTTGCTATGCTGGCGTCATCGGGCAACGCTTGCGCCGGGGCCGCGCGGATGGTGCCGGCAAACAGCAATGCCGCCAGGAGGCAGGCGGATTTATGCTGTGCTGAACTAGCCATGATCGGTTCCTTGTATATTGTGCGGGTCATCTTTTCCAACCGTATAGGCGTTCGCAGCAATTGCGCTTGCGGTACATCATGTAGGCGAAGTCTTCGCCTTTGATCGGGTACTCCTTGGCGGCGCCCCAGAGGTGGGTAGTGCGCCCCAGCGGTTGGCAGCAGCGGCCGTCCGGTCCCTTGCCTTGCGGACTTGGATACAGCATCGAGTACTTGTAGATGCGCTTGTCCAGGATGGGCGCCGGGTAGAGCCCGCACCAGCCCGGGGGGCCATTGCCAGCAAATGCGAGAAACTCGCGGTGCAGCTTCATCGCATAGCGCTGCACGATCAGGGAGGAAGCCTGTACGCCCCCGACATGAGACTGCACGTGCCCGTTCAAAGGGTACATCGAACCCTGGCAGCCGCCGCACCATTGCATCGGCGTCAGTGGAAAACCGACCGTTGCCGCCACGCAGTCGGCAGCGCACGCGGCTTGCGCCGCCGGATTCGCGAACAAGAACACGTCGGGGCTCAGGATCACGGCCAGCTCGTCGTCGTTCCACGCGGGATCGAGCTCGGTCACATAGGCGATGTCGAATCCGCCTTCCTCCAGACAGCTGGTTTCGGAAAGCACTTTAAGCCAATACAGCACCGGATTGACGTACCAGTGAGCCTGGTAAAGTGTGGTGCGCGATGCCCTGCGGCCTTTGTTGCCCTGGCCGACCGCGGGTGTCGGGGCGGAGAAACCTGAGCCCATCTTGATACCGCCAAGGGACGTGAAACACCACGGCGTGCGGGTCACATCGACCTGGCGCGCCGGCTCCCAGAAGCCGATACTGACGCCGATTTTTCCGAAGGGCGGTGGGCCGCAGGCGCAGATGGGCGAGCCGACGTTTTCAATGTCCTCCTGTCCCATCTGCAGGATCGGTGCGCTGCCGATAGAGATCGGAAAGATGCACGACCAGCAGATGTCCGTGATCGGGTTCATGAATTTTCCGCTGCATGACTGGCCGAAAGCCGAGGGGGCGCAGAACAGGCAGGCCAGCAGCACGGCGGCCGGCGCAGTGTTAGAGAGCGATTTCATCTATCCTCAACCTTTTTCCTTCCTGCACCACGATGGCTGGGACAAAGCGAATACCCAGCTTGCGGATCAAGGCGCTTTGCTGATCGAAATACACCGGTGCCTGCCATTCCTTCATCAAGTCGAAATAGCTGCCACCGACGAGAATAGGTTTGGCCAGACCCTCGCGCCTGTCGATGAACCGCTTGGCGAACGCAACTTGCGACGGATCACGTCCATCGAAGAAGACAAGAGGGCGCGACAAGCTGACCCTGTCCAGGGGATTGACTGTTGTACCTGCGGCGACCAGGATCTGTCCACGGTCATCGGCGATGCTGTCGGCGGCGGTGTAGGTCGGGTCGTAGTACAGGGTTCGGTTCTTGGTGGCTTTCGACACGGACAGCAGCGGGGCTGGGTTTTCCAGCTTGCGCTGGATCAGTGTCGAGCGCTCCTGCTGCAAGCGCTGCGCTTCACCGCTGGCAACCTTGTCGGCCACCTTTTGTTCGATCCATGCCAGCATGTCGGCCTCCCGCACCGCATAGGTGGGGCCGATGTTGCCGTAGTCGCCGCCGGCGGCGAAGGCGGCGGCGCTCGTGAGCACCATAAACACGCAGCGGCGCATGTTAGAAGAGCGCATACGCCCTCCCCACGATAAGTGCTGATGGAATCAGCCCTGGCTGTCGGTAGCGGCTGTCTAGACTATCAGGGTGCGCCGCGGCCGCATAAATGAAGCCGTTCGGGATGACGCCTGGTTCCACCGGCTGTAAAGGCACGCCTCGGCTGCTGTAGGGCTTGGCGCGGCCCACCGGCCGGCCGTCGATGAAGACCTGGCCTTGTCGGACCGACACAGTCTGGCCCGGGAGTCCGGCAACGCGCTTTACGAAGATCCGGCCGCGGCGATAAAACTGGTTGCTTTGCCACTCGAATGCGACATAGTCGCCCACCGCCACCGGTCTTGTATCGAGCACCACCCAGTACATCGCGTGGGGCAAGCTGTTGGACATATTCAGTGCCAGGCGGTAGTGCCCGTAGCACCAGACGTACAGGGCGGCGGCAAGGGAATAGGCCCACCACCGGCGACGCAGGTGAGCGCGCATGGACCATCCGATAGCGATCCATTTGTCCAGGGAGGGGAGGAGGAACATGGCGCGCCTCATCGCTTTCCTGCTAGCCGTGCCACTAGCACAGGGGTCATGTCGTCGAGCTGGCCGGACACTACGGCTTCGCGCATCAGCAGAACGCAGCCACACTCTTTGCTGAGTTCAACGGCTTCGCGGTCCAACCGCTTGCCAAACTCCTGGGCCCTCGCCATCGCGGCGGCCCTGGCACGGGCATCGACAGCCCCACTGGCTAGCTGGGCTACCGATGATTCCTGCTGCTGGCGCACAATGGCAGCCAGATCGACCACCGCAAAGCGCGGGCTGCGTTCCCGCTGGAGTAAGCGGGGGCCGGCCATGGCCACGGCAAACGCGACAAAGGCGCTGGCGACGCAGAGCAGCACGATGCTGCGCGCGCTGGGACCCATGTCGCGGACGGTGCTTTCGGAGTTCATGCTGCAGCTCCTTGTTGGCCCAGGCGGTCAGCGAGCACTGAATTGATTGCTTCGGTAACGCCCATTCCCAGGTCGCGATAGTGCTGAATGGCATTCCAGTCCGTTGGATCGGTGCTGTATGCAAGCAGCGAGAAAGGATCGACCAGCAGGCGGCCGATCCCTGAGCCCATTGGCGAATGGATGAAGATCTCGGAGTAAAGTCCTTGTTCGGTTTTCACCGACGAGAGGATGCGCTTGCTTCCTTCGTCAAGTTTGAGCTTGCCGCCGCGGTCGAGCTGTTCTATCGATTCTTTTTTCTGTTTGAGCAGGAACAGCCAGTCGGCGTTGTCCAACGAGGCCTGCGCTGCCTGGTTCTTGTAATAGTCCTCGACGGACTGGGTCAGCGTGCCGAATGCGCCGCCGTACTTGCGTACGCGGCGGTAGCCGACCTCGATGAACTTGCCCGAGTTCGCGCCGTCCATCATGTCCCAGGCTTCGTCGATGATGCATACCTTTTTGCGGTCGCGGCGCTCGTGGTACATGACCTGAGTGATTTTGAACATCATGATGAACAGGATGACGCTCTGAAGGTCTTTCTTGGAATTGAGCTCCTCCAGCTCAAGCACAACGAAATCGTTGTCAAAATTGACGTTGCTCTGGCCTTCGAAGTACTTGCCGTACATCCCGGCGGCAGTGTACGGAAACAGCTGCTCGCCCAGGCGCTGCGCGACCGGATCGTGGTGCTCCTTGAGCCAGTCTGCAATATCACTCACCGTCATGCGGTTGCGTTTGGCGGCCCATTTTTCGGCAATGGCGATCTCGATCAGCGAGCGGTCATGGTCGCTTAGCGTGCCGGATGGGGATGCCATCTGCGCGACAACAGGCTTAATCATCTCCATGTCCTCGTGGATATCCACAATGGTGTCGAAAGGGTTGACGCAGATCTGGTAGCCGTCGCGCTTGACGAACTCGATATACTCCCCGTCGTAGCGGCGGCAGATCTTCTCGTAGCTGCGGCCGACGTCGATAATCATCACTTTGGCGCCTACGCCGAGATAGGCCGTGGCAATCTCGTTCGCCAGCAGCGACTTGCCAGAACCAGAGGAGGCCGCGCATGCGAAGTTGTAGTTGCCTCCCTTGTTGTCGAACAGGTCGAGGCCCATCAGCTGTCCACGCCGCCCGACGAAGTTCAGCACCGGCGTCGGCGTGCCCTTCCACTCACCGATCAGCGGCGCGAGGTTGACGGCGTTCATCGTCGTCTTGCGGCAGCTCAAGCCGACGCGCTTGTAGAATTTCTGCATGGTCGGCGTGAAGCCGAGCGGCAGCGACGTCAGGATGCCCGGCACCTGCATGTACTGCTGGCTCACCAGGTTGAAGCCGCGCGCGCGCCAGATCGAGCGCGCCGCATTTTCAGCCGCCTCGATTTCCTTCGGCGGCGCCATCAGCAGCACCTGGTGATACATGTCGACCTCGCCCATGCCCAGGGCATACGACTGGTTTACGATATCCCAGTCGCGCTTTTTGTCCTGGAATTCGGGCATGAAGCGCGCCATCGGCGACACCGAATTGGTCGTCGCCCGGGCACCTTTCATCTGGGCGATGTTTTTATGGTCTGCCTGATCCAGTATGTGTACTCCCATGGTGATGACAAACGGGCAGGGATAGCCGAGCTGGCCCTGGTAGAAGTCGCCGATCAGGTTCCCCATGCCCCAGAGCGGGAAATCCTTGGGGTAGCCGTTCACGCTGTACAGACGGCTATGCACCTCGCTGGCATCGCCCGGCCGGCCGTAGCGCAGAGAGCGGCCGTCATCGGTCGGGCGGCAGATCGTATCCTGGTCAACTATTTGGTGCCGGATCAGCCGGCCCGCATCATAGGATTTCCTGTAGTGTGCCGAGCGGCTCTGCAGTTTGTTCGGGTTGGTCAGTTCGTAGCACCAGTTGATCAGTTCTGTGGGGCTCCAGTTCCAGCAGTCGAAATTGGCAGCTTTTAGCGTGGCATGTAGGCCGTCGCGCATCCTCACTAGTTCGTCGATGACGTTGGCATCGCGCGGGTCGCATTGGCGGGCGATGGTCATGACCACGCGCAGATCGCGCAGCAGGAACGGCAGATGCGGGACGAGCCGCTGCATTGTGCCGCCGAGGTAGTGGCTGATCCTGCGCCGCGTCATCACCCGGTAGATGTTGTCGCTGCGCTTGTCGCCGGCATCGCCTGGCGCCGGCACGATTGCATGCCGAAGCAGGGCCGATTGCTTCAGCTTGTCGATGATGCGTGTGCCGCCATACAGGCTGATCTGGATGTAAGTGCCCCCGGGGGCGCTGCCGAAAATGGGGGCCAGCACGTTGATCATTTCCTTTGTGGCGCCGGTTTGCGGGGTGATCTCGATGGCCATCCCGAGCGCCTCGTTCTTGCCCTTGGGGTTGCGCTCCCCGGTGTCGAGCACGAATAGTTCTTCGGCGCGGTTGAAGGCGCAATACGGCAGGATGGCGCCAAAACTTTCGGTGTTGGTGATTTCCCGCATTGCCTTCAACGGAGTCGGCTCGTAGTGGTCCTCGCGCGCCGATGCGGTGAAACCAAAAATTGGGTTGAGCAGGTTGCGGATAGCATCGCCGAGGTTCATTTCGTCTCCTCGGAGTCGTCCGGTACACGCGCGGCCTCGCGCGCTGAGGCCTGGGCGCCGACGTTGTCGCGGACATGGGCTAGCGAACCCGCCGACTGGGAACCCGCTTGCCCGGCCGTCTGGGTCTTGCCCATTGGCCTGAGCTGGGTCATGGTTTTTTGGACCGTGGCCTCCCTGCTGCGTTCCACCAGCCATCTGCCTGGATCGACCATCACATACATGTAGCTCTGGTCGTGCAGGGTGTCGTCCTCGTCGCGCCAGGGGGCAAGCCAGATGCGCAGCTGGCGGGGCTGGCTGCGGATCGGCATGCCTGCCGCCATGACGGGAAAGGATGCGGCGCCGGCCGCCGATGGTTGCGCCGAGACCTGCGGACGCGGCGACCGCTGAAGTCCCGGGACGTTGTTTTGCTGGACGTTTGCGTACACGCCACTGACCGAGGTGCACGCGATGCCATCGGGCGCCTTGCAGGCGAACTTGGAGTTCGAATCGGCGAACCCTGTAATCGAGCCGCATGCGCTGACCATGACCGCGGCGGCGCACAAAACGAGCAAGCGCATCATATTGTTCTCCTCAGTCAGTTGCGTGCGAGCCGACGTTCCAGGCTGGCAGTGTCCAGCGCACCTGTTGCCTGATCGCCGTTGGCGAACAGGATGAATGGTGTGCCGTTGATGCGGGCGTTGGCAGCGAACGCGACGTTGCGCTCAATCGGGGTATCGCAACGGGCCGCCGGCGGCGCTTTTCCATTCCTCATGTACGCCTTCCACGCGGCGGTCCGGTTCTTCGCGCACCAGATAGCCTGCGCGACGTCAGCAGCTTCCGGGTGGAGCGTCGCAATCGGGAACAGGAATGTGTAGACGGTGACGTTGTCCAGCTGGTCCAGTGCTTTTTCCAGGTGCCGGCAGTAAGGACAAAGCGGGTCGGAAAACACAGCCAGCTTTCGTTCGCCATTGCCGCGCACTGTCTTGATGGCGTCGCGCAGGGGCAGGTCGCCGAAGGCCAACTTTGGGCGCGCCGCCTCGGCTTGCGGGCTGGCCAGTTCTTTCTTGCCGGCCGTGATGTCGGTCTGGGTTTGCATGTCGTACAGGTGGCCAAAGATGAAGTGCCGGCCTTCGTCGGTCACGTAGGCAACGTTGGCACCCATCCATACTTCCCACAGCCCCGGTACGGCGCTGCGCTGGATGTCGCCGAACCTGGTGTTCGGATAGCGGGCGGTGAGCGCCTGCCGCATGGCGACTGTTGCCGGGTCGCTTGCGGGCGCTTGGCCGCCATCGGCGCCGGTGGCGAGGGTGCTGATGGTGAGCGCTGCTACGACGACCGCCTGGCGCGCATATCGGCTATTCATTCTTGAGTTCAGCATCGTAGGTTACTCCTTGGGTGAGGACGACATCGACCACGCGCTGGGCATCGATCTCGATTACAGGGAACATTTTTTCGGCCAGCGAGATGTAGTAGTTCGACAAGCGGTCAAGCGCGCGGCCTACGCCGGACCCGATTCCGGACTGGAACTCCTGGCCCGGCTTGATGGTGGTGGTCGAACCTAGCGCCGACACGGACTGAATCTGCGAGGACCGTTCGAGCCCTGTTCCTATCCCGGACACGACGCCGGCCAACAACGCGTTGCCCAGCACCTGTCCTTGCTTGCTGACCAGCCTGCCGCGCATGCCGGCCTTGCCGTCTTCGCCGACGATGTAACCCTTGATCGGTATATCCAGTACGGTGCCGTCCTTGGCGACGCAGGACAGGTATTCGGTGCGGATCATGCCGCGCTCGCTGCTCAGCTCCCCGTATCCGGCCGCTGTAATCAGGCAGCGGTCCCAGTCGTAGCGGTAGCGGTTCGGCAGGACGGCCAAATCAACCAGCTGCAGCAGCACCGGATGCGGATTGGACTGGGCCTGGCCGCCGGTCGGGGCATCCAGTCCCGCCAACAGGACAGCACGGCCGAACATGCCGGATGGCAGGTAGTTCTGGGTGTTTTTTTTCCCTTTGCTTAGTCCGTCGCTGGACGCGCGCGGGCCTTGAGCCGAAACGGGTGCGTCTGCTGCCCGATTCAACCTGACCGTGAGAATGCCGCCTGCTGGTGGCATGCCTGCGCTCTTTGTGGACGGCGGCAGATTGCGCTTTGTTCCTGGCGCTGACGGCGCGTCCGGCTGCGTTGTACTCGGGGCCGCTTGGCCGGCGACCGGTGCCGATGGCGCGCCTGCGGGATAACCCTGTTGGGGACGCTCCACGCTTTTCTCGTACTCGGCAAGTCGCTTGTCCAGCTCGGTGTCGCTCAGCTGCTCGGCCGACTTTGCGGTCTTGGTGCCGGCGTCCTTGTCCCCCAGGCGTGCCTTCAGCAAGCGGTTTTCCGCCTCCAGTCCGCTCAGCTTTGCTTCCATGGTATTGAGCCGGGTGTCGGATACCCCTCTCCAGGCGTCTTGCGGATCGACCTTCTCGCCGGGCGCGATGTAGGACTTGGTGTGTATGTCGGCTTTGCGGGTGACACCTGCTGGCGGTTCGGCGTCAGTGGCGAAGAACACGCCGATGGCGGCCGCCGCGAAGATACCGCACAGTATGGCGATGACCAGGGCGATCTGGCGGCGCTTTGCGCGCTGTGTGGGGGGGATGCTATTCATTTGATTTTTTCTCCCGGATTACATACAGACGGGTTGCAGCGCCTGGTGCCAGATTCAGCTGGTCGAGGGCGATTGCGGCAGCGCCTTTGCGGTAGAATTCGCGCTCGTCGAGCACCATCGGCTCGCTGGAAACGTTCGCAACCAGATAGCGCTCGCCGACGATGTCGCCTGCCGTGTACTGGACTTCGAAGGTCATTGCAGTCTCTTTCCACAGATCGAGTCGGCTGCCGATATGCTTGACTTGCATATCGTCGGGGAGTTCGTCGTTGGCCATGGCCGTGACGATCCGCTTGACCGCCTTGTCGTAGCTGGTACTCTTGAGCTCATTGCGGCCAGCAGGCGCTTTCGCCTTCAGCTGTTTGATGATGATCGAGTCGGCGGGCGTGTCGACGATCTGGAGGACCAGGGTGTAGGTGTTCCCTGCGTCCGTGGTCAAGAATCCGTTGATGGGCTTCTCGGCGCCGGATGGAACTGACAGGAATAGTTGGCCTGTTTCGTCGTCGGGATCGATGCCCAGCTCCCCTTCCTTGACGCGCAGCGATGCAACGCGACCCTGGTCCACCGCCAGCCTGGTCATTTCCTTCTTGCTCAGCTTGGCATAGACAGTGGTACCGTCGCCGGCTTCGATAATTTGCACCGCGGCTGTATGTTGCGCGAATACCGCCAGCGCGAACGCAAGGGCGACGCCAGCCTTACCTTTTTTGTGCAAGTGGATCATTGGAGGCCGCCTTTTCATGGTTTGCAATGTAGAAGCGCCCGCCGGAATGGACGAATTCCATCACGTAGGTTGCGCTGCTGGGGAACGGCTTGCCGCCGACGATGGTGGTCAAGACGCCGGTGAACGCGACACGGCGGTTTCGGGGATCGGTCTGCACTTCGCGGGTCGCAAACATCTGACTGGCGCCGTCGCGCTTGACGCGCGCCTCGTCCTCGTCGCATCGTTTCTTGTATTTGTCGCGGTCCTTGGGCAGCACGTAGTTCAGGTACTGCCTGCACGCCTGCTTTACCGTTTCCGGGGTCACGTTCAGGGGGAGGTTGTTGATGAACATGCCCAGCTCTTCGAAATACTCTGGGGAAGCGTCCTCGCTGCTGATCCAGAAAGGCCTGTTGATTTCGGGCGGCAGAAAGGCCGTCTTGGTCTCGCCGGTTTGGGCGCGTATCGAGCTGGCCTGGATAAGGATGATCGCGATGCACGCGGCCAGCAGCCACAGTAGCTTGCGGCTCCTGCGCTTTTCCATGTCCAGCTCGCCAAAATATTTATCTGTATCCATGATTAGCCGATGAACTCGCGTGCGGAGGAAGGTGGAAGCGTGGGGAAGGGAAACACCAGCTCGCTCGGTAGAAACCAATATGCGACGTGGACGACGTACAGCCGGTGTTTGCCGGCCTTCTTCCTGCCGAACCAGCGCACGCCCCACACGCCGAGCGCCAACCCCAGGATCAGATATCCCGACAAAATGCCGAAGACCATGCCGGTCATGAAAAGCATGGACTGATCGAAGTCCCACCAGAGAAACTTCAGTGGTTCATCGTGCTTAGAGGGGATGGCGAATTCCATGGCATTTCCTAGACGGTCGCAGTCAAGACCGAATTGATCAGGCCGGGGCCAAAGCTGATGAGGAGCGCGAGGCCCATGCCGAACACCGCTGGCATCAGATTCTGGCGTGCGGAAGCAATGGCACAGCCGATCACGAAGGAGACAACTGCCAGCACTTTGCCCAGATAGCCTGAAATCCACTTCACGATGGTGTCGTATGTGTCTTTGAACTCCTCGCCTGTCACACCGGCACTTGCCGATGTCATCAGGACGATTGCCGCGAGCAGGAGAATCGCTGCGATCACCCACTTTCTTGAAATTTGCGGCACAGGATGTTGGAATGTCGTATTCATAGCTGGGTCCTCATTGGTGGCGTTACGGGGAGGTGAATCGAACCGTCCCGTTCCGCTGCCTTGCTTGCTCCGCTTCGGCGACGCGGGTGGGGGCGGCGAGCTCTCGGCGTTCGGTGACCCGCGCGCCTGGAGACTGTTCCGCAACGATGCTGCGCATCGCTTTGGCGCGGGCGGCGGCCATCCTGGCTTTGCCCTTGCTCGCCCCGACATAGTCGGACCGAGCGATAATTTCAATGTGCGCTTCCGGATGCGCGGAGACTGCTTGCGCAAGCTGGCGCTGGTCGTCCTGGCTGACACGCGCCGAGTTGAACCCGAACCGCACTTCCAACTCGGCCGCCGCACCGCTGGGTGCCGGAGACGGAGAGCGGGCCAGTGCCGCCAACTGTGGAGGGGCGGTGGGCGGTACATGCGTCTTTGCAGTGGGAAGGGGACAGGCAGGCACCTCGCAGTAAATGTAGCGGATAGCCTGGCCGATTCCGACCTGGGTGACGCCGAGATAGACCGGCCGCGCTGGCAAAGGCGCTACCTCCGGTGCCGGTGCAGCAGCGCAGGCGCACAGCAATGCTGCTGCGCATCCCGCTAGCGCTGCGCGTCGATGCGTGTATAGATTTTCCATGCGTAGGCTATCCGTTTGTGTTCGCTCGCGGCGTTGTAGGCACCGACGGCGCGCCAGGTGTCGCCGAATTGGCGCACCTTTTTTGCGTAAATCCATGCACCCACATGGGCGTTGATGCACGGGTCTTGCAGGTCCTGTTCTGTGATGCCGAATTTTCTTTTCAGTGCGGGCAACTGGCTACTGTTGATGCCCAAACAACCGATGTCATGGCTTCCGTCCGCATTCGTCGGGTGGCGCAGCGTGCACTTGCCGCTCGATTCCTGTGCCGCGAGCGCTTGGAGAATCTTAGGGTTGGAGTGCCCGAAGCGGGCGCTGGCGGCATCCAGGCATTCTTTCGTCAGCCCGGCGGACCACGCCGGCGCGTGCACGACGCCGCAGGTGGAGATGAGCGCGACAAACGCTCTGCGCCACTGAAATCGGCCTGCTATGTGTTCGGTGTCCGAATTCACGACCATCACCTTTTGCTGATTTGAATGTTTTTTTATTAATCTTGCGTTTATATTATTTATAGCCCAGCTAACGAGCGTCACAAGGAAGTTGCGGCTTCGGTTTGATCTGGATCAATCCGCAAACTTGCGCGTGATGGAAATTTGATTTGTCGGGTGCAGAGGGACGCGATGCGCCGTGCGGCGAGCTGGCGCAAATGGGGGGCGATGCGTGTGGCCGGCCTGGCCGGGTGGTAAGCTTGAGTTGCTGCGGGGATTAGTGCTGCACAGGCTTATGCATGCAGGGGAAGGCTGGTATAGGGGTTCTGTCCGGGCTCCACACCCACGATGCCAAGCGGCTGTCGTGTATCAGCTCGTCGAGCATGCGCGAATAGTCTTCATCGGCGCATGCCGGGTTGAGGTAGAGCGCTGTCGGAGCCTGTGTGTCGGTCAGCACGGCGGTGGCCAGCGGCACGGAGAGCGGCAGGTTGTAGCGCATGCTTTTGACAAAGCGCCGCTCCTCCTTCGTCAACGCGTCGAGCAGGACCTTCTCCTTTCCGCTCTCAAACGGGATCCAGTTCTCCGTCGCCGCCATCAGTGCGATTTCGTGGATCGATGCAACGCCAGCCCGGTTGACGCCGAAGGTGGCCGCCAGCAGCAGGTGCGTGCCGGGGAAGGCATCCCACAAGCTCAATTCCAGTTCGAAGCGCTGCTGCAGCCGCTGGTGCAGCTCCTGGTCCATAACGAAGAAGTAGTCCGGCACATGCTTGACCAGGAGCTTGTAGCCGTTGCGCGCTGGCGAGATCGCCTTGACCTCCGCCAGCATCAGCATGAGCTGCCGCGCGCCCGTGCGGCCGCTGGTTTCCGCAATGGACGACAGCCGCGCCACTCTTCGCTGCGCGATCCCGTCCCGCTGATCCTGCGTATACGGTTCCGGAATGTAGAGGAGTTCGGCGAGCGCCTTTCCTTTTGCCTGCTTGCTTTCCGCTGCACGCAGCAGGTACTTCCGCATGACGCCCCAGTTCCGTCTGCCGCTCATCATGGGCGACCATTTTGAAAAGCCCGCCTGGTCCCAAAGGTAATGCAGCAAGGCGCGCAGCGTCAGCTTGGTGCCATCGGTTTGCGCGCTGTTAGGGTTCGCTGCGCCGGGGGCTGGCGCTGAGCGCGGCGCAGCCTTTGAGAGGGCAAAATCCAGCTTGAGTGTCGTGCGTCCTTCGGCCGCGCTTTCGATGATGGCGGCGCCCGCAACCTGGCCCAGGCCAGACAGCTCGGGCGGCGGCTCATATGAGAGACAGGATGGATCGTGATTGGGCCCCGTGTCCGGCATGCGTTTCAGGTAGTACCTGTCGTCGAAACGGACGATATACATTTCCAGCTTCATCCGTTCCGGCGCTGCCTGACGTCCGCTGCCATGCCGGCAGCAGCAGGCAGGCCTTGCTTTGCTGCGATAGGCAGCGGCAAGCCTTTCGTTGAATGTCGGGTCGGTTTTGTGGACGACTTCTTCGCCGAAAAGGTAGGTCGACATGCTCAGCCTCATGCGCGTCGTTCGTTGTTATGGCAGCTCGCGGCGGGCGAGCATGATGTGTTGACATTGTCCCTATCTATTTTGCTATTTCTGCGTGCGGCGGGATGGAGATATGTCAAACGATGCGCACTTTGTCCGGCATTGGTGTGAAGTGCGTGGCGATGATGCGGGAAAATGCCGTTACGGCAGCCGCGATGCGGGATCAGTTCCGATTCCTTGCAGCCAGTTGCTGCGTTTGCCCACCTACTTCCTGAATATCGTCGACGCATTATGCGAGCAAACGGACAACCGAGCGTGTTTCGTTCCATCAGCGCTGCCGTGAGAGAACTGCTGCGCTCGAACGGTGTCGCCCCTCGGCAGCAGAGCAGGGTGGTGGCGCAGATTTTGGGTTTGTGCTATTCGCAAGCGCACCGGAAGCTGAATGGCGATGTGGAATGGACGGTGGGTCAGCTCGCATTAGTTGCTGAGCATTTCGGTGAGACGCTCACCTCTATCACGTTGGGCGGCAGGGACCGGCATGCCAATAGCCAATCCCTTGGAGGGGGGCATGAGGGACTGTTTGTCCCTGGTCGCGGGGCGGGGGGGTACCGTTGCCGGGTATGGGTGGGGCGGCGGGTTCTCGCGGGCGGCGCGGACGGCTTAGTGGCTATCGAGGTGGCTGCCGGATGGCGGGTAGTGGAAGCGCACCGCTGCCCGCAGGATGCCGTGCGCCATAGCGTCAGCAGGCTGGAACTCCTGGTCGCGCCTGCGGTCCAAACGTCAGTTGCCATTGTCGGTGCTGGATCTGACTTGAACGATGGCTTCTGTCGTGCGTTGGACGGTAGCGGTGTCGCAGTTAAAACCTTTTCCCTGTCGCCTGTGCGGGAGCGAGAACTGGTTGCGACGCCATTTAACTGTTACGTCGTCCAGTGGACGCGCGGTGGTCATGCTGCCGAGGCAATGATCCGGCGTCTGCGTCTGCTGGTCGATCCTCTGGTGCCTATCTTCGTGATATCGGAACCGGTTGACGGGGAATCGGCGGACGAAGCGGTTCTGCTGCGACTGGTTCAGCAGTTGGATATTCGCTGGCGGGAACAGCCGATCAGGCTGGCCGCTCTGGCGGCCGAATTGCTTCGGGCGGTTGGGTTGTAGCGCACACCCAACTGATCTGCAGCCTTCCTTCGGCAGCCTTGGCGGCGAAGCGGCGCCGTACACGGACAGGCGGTCACCATTCCGGTCAGGAAGCCAGCACCACATTGGAGGGCGCGATGGATATGGGTTTGACCGATTACACAGCGATACATCTTCGTATCGTCGCGCTCGTCGAGGCATCGCGGCGGGCAGCGGCGCGTAATGTCAATGCCCTGATGACGGCGACCTATTGGACAATCGGACAGAACATTGTCGAGTTCGAACAGCAGGGCGTCGCGCGCGCGGGATATGGCGAGGCGTTGATACGCCGGCTTGCAGCGGACCTGACCGCCCGGTTCGGACGGGGATACTCGATGCGCAACATCGAGCAGATGCGGCGCTTCTACCTGGCATGGCCAATTGCGCAGACAGCGTCTGCGCGATTGGCCGGCCAGGATGCGCCCGGAAGCGTGTCTGTGACCACCGCCCCCGGCAGCGGGGATAGCTTGCGGTCCACTCCCCATTTTCTGCTGCCCTGGTCGGCCTATGTCCGTTTGCTGACTGTGAAAAGCGAGCATGCGCGGCGGTTTTACGAGGCCGAGGCGATGCGCTGTGGATGGTCGGTGCGCCAGCTTGGCCGTCAAATCGACAGCATGTTTTACGAGCGCGTGGCCATGTCGAGGAACAAGGCGAAAATGCTGGCAGAGGGGCCGCAACATGCCGACTCTGGCGAGATGTCGCCGGAAGAGGCCATCAAGGATCCTTTCGTCCTTGAGTTTCTCGATTTGAAGGACGAATACTCAGAGTCCGAGCTGGAAGAGGCCTTAATCCAGCATCTGGCGGATTTCCTGCTCGAACTGGGGGATGACTTTGCATTCGTGGGGCGGCAGCGCCGGCTCCGGCTAGACGATACCTGGTTCCGGGTGGATCTGCTGTTCTTCCATCGGCGGCTGAAGTGCTTGGTCGTGATCGAACTCAAGACCGGAAAATTCGGCTACGCCGACGCGGGCCAGATGCATCTTTACCTCAACTACGCGAGCGAACATTGGATGAAGCCTGGCGAAAACCCGCCGATTGGACTGATACTCTGCACCGCCAAGGGCGCTGCGGAAGCCCACTATGCGTTGGATAAGTTACCCAGCACGGTGCTTGCGGCAGAGTTCCAGATGGTGCTGCCCGACGAGGCGCTGTTGGCTGCGGAACTGGCACGCTCGCGTGCGGAGCTGGAAATGCGCAGCGACCTCGGCGGCAGCCAGTAGTCCGCCTTGCCGACGTCAGCGTCGGGCCAATCGTTGGCGTATCCGGATTCAGGTTAATTGCATTATCAGGCGGGGTTACGCTCTAAAACTCGAGCGACAGGTTGTTCCCGTCTGTCGCAGCCGACGCGTCGATTTTCTTGGCGCGCGGAGGGACAGCGCATTCCCACGATGTCATGTGCGCCGAGGGGAAATGGCGCAGGAAGCTGCGCGCATACTCAGGGTCGGCGCAGTTCAGCCAGTCGTCCCATTCGCTTTGCGGCACGATCACCAAGGCGCGTTTCTCGTCGCCTGGCTTGTGGAAGCGCCGCATTAGTTCGTGTTCGTCCGCGTTGATGGTCAGCTGCGTGAACGAGTATTCGGAACCTCCTTCGCCTTCCCACTCCCGCCATAAGCCGGCGACCGCGAACATGGATTTGTCGGCCATGCCTATGCCCCAGCGCACCGCTTTTCCGCTCTCGTAGCACGGTTCATAGAAGGCGGTCATCGGTACCAGGCAAAGCTGGTTGCGCTTCCAGGCGCCGGAGAAGGAGCGCAGCTGGCCCACCGTCTCGGAGCGCGCGTTCATGGTGTCGAAGGGGCGCACGCCGGCAGGGATGCGTTTTCTTGGAACCATGCCGTAGGTGGCCAGCAATCCCTGTTTTTCGCTTTGTGCGCCGCGGCGAATGATGGGCGCGCCATAGTCTTTCCAGGTTTCCGGCTTCCAGCGCTCGACTTCATGCAGGTCGATCAGCGTGCCCATGACGGCGTTCAGCATTTCTGGAGTGGGGGGCTGGAAATTGACGCACATGATGGCCGGTAGTGTAGGTTGATGGCTAGATGATAACCCCTTTGTCGCATCTGATACACTGTATATAAATACAGTTATTTGCGAGGGCAGGATGAGGGTTTGGGTCGCGAGGCGCCGCGAAGGGGGCGCGCTGATAGGGCAGGCGGTGCCGCTTTGGGGGACGCCCGAGCCGCATGAGCTGCTGGTGCTCGACGTCACAGATCAGGGACAGCGCAGGCCAGGCAAGGTGGCCAGGCTGTATCCGACCGGCGTACGCAGGGCCAGCGTGGAACTGGTGGCGCCCAAGATGGTCTGGTTCAATGACTGGCAGTTCGTCCTGAGCGGCGTGGAGTACTTGGTGGGCGAGGCGGGGCAGAGGGGTGTCGCGCAGTCGTGGATTTGCCGACTGGCTGTGCCGTTTGGCGTAAATAGGCTGAAGGCCGTGTACATGTTCCAGGCCGGCGTGGCGCTTGAGCGGCGCATGTTGGCGGACAGGTTCGCGCACGGGACGGCGGGGCGCCTGATGATGAATAGTGCATTTGAACGCGAGTTTGGGCGCTACGCGACCCGCGCCAACATAGGAGAGAAGGATGCTCCCCATTGCCAGGCACAGCTTGTGGAATGCAACCTCGACTGGATGGCTGAGGACAGGTTCTGCCTGTCAGGATTCGAATCGAAACGCAGGAATGAATCTGCGCCCAGCGAGCTGCTACGACAAGGCTGGCTATGCAAATTTGATTTGGAGCAGGCGTTGCAAGGTGACGATGCAAGAGCCGGGCGAAGGACTTTTCCCCAGCATTGAATCATTGCGTATGAGAGTGATCAAGAATTTGCGGGTAGGTTGGGTGATGGCGATAACACGCCAACGTCCGCGTTGCGCGCGCCGTTGCGGCGGACACGTGTGCGGCGGTCGTAGCGGGATGTTAAGGCATCACTGGCGAGCTTGACGACCACGCCATGCCGCAACAAGAACAGGATTGCGGCGTTGCGGCTGAATGCTCGCTGGAAGTGCAGCGCTTGGGTGATCAGTGCGGCGCACGCGGTATTGGATCGGCGGTCGTGGTACGGCATAGTGGTCTCCCTTACCTCCTCAACATAGCACTTTGGCGGTAATCAGCGACGAAATATAGCCCCGCATTGATATCAGTCATATAGACAGTCTGTGCTATGCGTAAAAATACGACCTTGGACTGATGTGCGGACGACGTGACAGCTTGGGCGTCCGTTTCCGAGGAGTAAGGCGCTACCTTGTTCGGTGTGATAATTTCAGAGTATGCTAGTTTGAGTTGAATACTATTGATTAATCATCTGCTGCAAGCGCTGCAGTCAGGCGCGAATCCGCGTGAGGGCTGCGCTCTCGTGGCATGCGTCTTCGGCGCTGGCATGCTGCTGACCGAGCTGGCACCTTTTCCGTTGAATGCATACCTCAATCCTAATGATTCTGTGCGCGACGAATCGGAAGTGACGCCGGACATTGCCTATACCGGCGATGAGCACCGAATATATTGGGCAAACGAGAAGGTGATTGACATCATCGATAAATATCTTGCTTACCGAATGGTGCGCCTCCATCGCATCAAGATCAAGAGTGTCGCGTATCGTGGGCTTGATTCTGACGCGCTGCTGTTTCTGACCGACGAGAGTGAACCGTACAAGTTGATGCGACGGCTCCCAGGTACAGGGGTTCTAAGCTACTCCTGGGCTAGCCTAGTCAGCTATTCCGCAAACTGTACATGCAAGCAGGCATCGAGGATGTGAGTGCCATGGCGGCCCCCCGCGCGTTGGCTGTGCGCCCAGCTACAGAGAGGCGGCTGGTGGAGCTTAACTACATGAAAGTGTTGCTTGACATGAAAGTGTTGCTTGACATGAAAGTGCTGCTTGACATGAAAGTGCTGCGGGCAACGACGGCGCTTATGGATGCCGACCTGGTGCGGTTTGGCAAACTCGCGGCGGCAATACTTTCATGACGAAGAAACCAAGCCAGCAAGACTTTTTACGCGACGCCATGCAACGTCTCGGCATGACGAGAGACCAGTTTGCAGCCCGTATTGCAGTGCCTCGTAAAACCCTCGACAACTGGCTTTTGCCGCCAAGTGAATCATCGCGGGGTATGTCCGACATGGCTTGGAAATTTATCGGAGAGATATTGGAGCGAGAGGCGAAATAGTTCTTGAATACCCTCAGTGAGGGTATATGCTGATGGATAGGGAAGCGCACTTCTAACTACAAAGCGGGCCGAGAACGTGTGGAACAAAGTAGCGTCGTTGCATCCGCTGCTTAGTGAATGGGCAGCCTGTTGGCGATGATGCGCATCGTGCCCTAAATCGAATCGGAAAGATATGTTCTGATTTGTCGAAGGTGCTCAGCGAACTCGAACGAAATCGGAGTGTCTAAGTAGGCAGTGCCGATGAGCACACCGAAATAGCCTACGGAAACTATATTTAAAGAATCGCATTAGGGAGAAATATGCTATGAATTATTTCAACTCGTTTTTTGCAATTTCTGTCGCACTATTGGTGCCTACCCAGAGGAGGTCATCATGGCCCGTAGTAAATTGTGCTTCCTTTTGACGTGGCTTCTATGCATGCCTGGTTTGGTCGTCGCGACTTTTTCGCCAGGGACGCTCAACCGTCTAGTTTCGCCCACGCTAGCCGTTGTCTGGATAGGTGCAATCATCGGAGTGGGGTTGGCCGGATTGGCATTCTGGATGCTGGACGACGCGTAATCGATTTCCCACCTCGGAAAATACCGTATAAACGGTTTATAAGGAAGCAGAGCATGCTGAATGAACTGCAACCAGACCTGCGCGAATTGATTTGCTTGGTGCGCGCGGTCGAAAACTACGACGCGACCATGACGACCGCTGCGCTGGCCGGCTCGCCTATCCCTGCCGGCGCGGATGCTGTTGCTGAGCGTGCACGCAAGGGCCAGCGCATCGAGCAGCTGCGCGGCAAGTGGAACATCTGACCCGAGGAGTACGCAGAAGTGGCTAACCCACACCAGCTTCACCCTGGCCGCCCACGAGGCGGCTTTGGCGCTGATAAGGGATACGCGGCGATCCAGTCGGCATTCGCGAAGTGAGAAAATTCGCCCCTACCAGTACCCGCGCCCGGCTTGACCGGGCAGCAACACTGAAAGTGCCGGGCGCTTTGTCGGGCCAAGACGGAAGTGAGAAGGAGCCATGATGAACAACTTTACCAAAGCAGTCCTCGTCGCTGTTGCCATCGCAGTGGCAGCCATTTTAGGCAAGCGCATCGGCGACCAGATGTTGATGCTGGTAACCGCTGAAATGCGTCCTATGACTGCTAGCGATGTCCAGATCTTCGTGGTCAGCTTGTGCATAGTCATACCCCTCCTGTTTCTGACCACTAGACGCTCAAAGGCCAATCAAATTGGCGAGCAGAGCTTTGCGAACAAAGCCTCAGACAATGAAGCCAAATAGTCGGGAAAATCCGACGGAAGACGTTAGCGGCGTGTCGATCCAGCGATGCGCGTAGCCTTGCTCAGTTTTGTGCTCTAGCTTGGTCAAGATCAGCTGCCAATCGCTGGTAAGTCGCCAGAAAGAATGATATATTGCCGCAAGGAAAACATATGGAATTCTCGTGAGCAATAACGAACAACTTGACCAGGCCGTGCGCCAAGCCTTTCTTGCTAGCCCGCTGAATCGAATGTTTTCGGACGGATTGGACTCACTGCACGGAAATCCGAATGGCACGACCTTCGCCCACAAACGAGTCGGGGATCCAGTGTGTCTGGATGACACTGGTTCGCTACTTGATGCGGGAGCAACTATACTTGAGGCTGTATTGGGGCCTTGTACACCGAAGAGCTCCCTGCTTGAGATGGACGTGTCCGTCAATGGCACCGAGTACTGCCTAAGCCTGACGGGGCCGCCTCTAACCGATGTGCGGAGCTGGTCTGTCGTCCGTCGGGAAAACGTAAATCCTAAGGCACATCGCGCTATCGCGTCCACAGTTTTCCTGTAGGCGAGGAGGTTGGATAAGCGCTCGGAAAACGGATTGCGGGTTTCGGCTGCGGCGTGCGCAGCTAGCGCGAAGAGCATGGTATAGTCCCGGCCGGTTGGGATTTTTGGGATCATTGCTGGTATTTTTGCGGGGATTTGGAGGGGGCGAGTGGGGGACGTGTCATAGGGAGGCGAGCCCCTCTGTACACCCTGAATGCCCCCCATTGATAGGTTCATAGCCTATCGGGGGTTCGAATCCCCCTCTCTCCGCCAGAATAAAAAAGAAGGCCGTCCGCGAGGACGGCCTTTTTTTATTCTGGCGAAGAGAAGCAAGCCGCCTGCGCGGCTTGCGCGGGGGATTCGAAAGCGGTCGCCCTGCAGGGCGCCGCGCGGTCGCGGGACGCGACCGAATCGCCCATTTGCTTCCCGCTGCGCGGGAAGCGCCGCGCGCCGAGGGCGCGCGCTCGTATCCTCATTTCAAGCCTTTGGCTAACCGAAGCCCCACACCAAGCATTCCCCAGAGTGGCCGAAGTCGCCATCTTCGTACTCACTGTTAATTTCCTCAATTCTGACGGGGAGCAGGAATTCAGTGGATCGTTACACAATTAAGCCATAGGATGTATCCGGTTTTACGGGGCAGATCTCCGTATTCCTGTGCGACTCATGTGTGATGGACAAATGGTAATGCGCGCCGTACACTTAGTTTTCATCCGGGAATAGGCTGCGCTATGAAAATTATCAAAATCTTGGCCGATGAGAACAAGCGGCTGGACCAGACCGAAAGGGAATGAGCGGTGAGGCAGCGCGCTGGCGAGCTCAGGCGCCGCGCCGCTGGAAGTAGGGCTTGGGCATGAAGTAGCTGCAAACGATCAACCGAAGCAAGAATATCAGCCGGGTGCCGCCTTCTGTCCTTGTGCCAAACCGGCCGCCAGGACGCTGTAACCCGGCATCCAGTTCACTGTATGTGCGGTACCCGGCGCGCTGCGGCAATCCGAGGAGAACGTAGAGCAGCAAAGTAGTAACTTGCATCATAGCAAGGATATAATGCATTTTCGATAGTAAATGCGGAGATGCGAAATGGCGAAGATTGAGAAAGGGATGGTCGTCGAGTTGATCAGCGGCGGGCCGCCGATGTCGGTAACTGACCTCGGGGACTATGGGCCAGTTGGGCCAACCGACGGTGCCAAATGTGTTTGGATGGATGTTAAGTCGAACCGCTGTGAGGACGTATTCGATATAGCTGTTTTGAGACCACATATCCCGCCAAGTACGTCTGGGAAAATAGTGCGCTCATAGTCTCGCACGCCCACCTCTCCGCCAAGCCGCCTACGGGCGGTTTTTCATTTTGAGGCCAAACACCATGCAATTCGGTACATTCAGCGTAGGCGACCGGATACAGGTCTATGCGCCAATTTGCATTCTGTCATGCTCGGCAATAAGATCATGCGGAGCTCCGGCGGTCCGGAAATGACGGTCTACGAGACCGCGCCAAACGCGATGCTCTGTGTCAGTGGTTGAATGGGGGATAACGCGCTGCAGTAGGCCGCGTTCCCACTCGTTTGTCTGACCTGCTTCGGGGCGAAATAACTAGCCGGGACGCTGTGCCCTGCACCAGAGAGAGTCTCCTCCGTCGCTATCAAGCGCCGGCCTTCGCCGCTGGCTGCGTCACTACGCTAGTGTAATGACCCAGCAAAATCTGCTCAAGTTACGCGGCTAATGCAAAAGCTGCCGCAGCGGTTTCGTGAACAAGCTGCTGGAGGATGTGCGATGAAATTTCTTGTGATTGCCGTGCTGCTGGCCGGCTGCGCCAGCGCGCCGCCGCCTGCCACACAGATCGCCAAGGTGGGCGTCTACGTGCCCTGCGTTGTGAAGCGGCCGCAGCAGCCGGTTTAAGAGTTCGACAAACTGCCAGCGGACGCCAGCGACGGGGGGGGGGGGGAGATCGTGGCGCTTGCACGCGACTGGGCGTGGGCGCGAGCATACGAACTGAAGCTTGAGACGGCGCTGGTGGGGTGCGTGTGAGCGAGAGAAGAATAAGGAACGACAGAAAATACTTACTTCTTCAATTTCAAAAGCGCTCCTGCTGAATAATGTCCAATTATGACACCTAGTACTGATAGAGTGATATTAAGCCAAATAGGCAGGCTGGCTACAATGGATAATCCACTTGCTGCAATAGCAAACATAAAAGCAAAATACTGACTCATCCCCTTAAAACGGTCACGGTCAGCATCGTCAAAAATGAAGCCAGATACGAATGGCCAATCCCAAGCTCTGGTGAGAATTGCCTCCGTCTCCTGAATAATCTTGCGTATTGATTTTTTCATGCTTTACTCCTTAGGAGCTTCGCCAATTACGTCGCGAGCAGACTGATGAAGTGCTGCAGCCCCTACTGCATAGCTAATTGCGGCATGAGGATACCCAGGAAGTGCATACGAATTACCTATAAAACACCCTGTTCCAAAAAGTGCGGAAGTCACAGCTTGACCGATATTCCGTTTTCTTTTCTTCTTTTCAATTCGATCAGGGTTTTGGCGCTGCTCTGTAACCTCGATAATTGCCTTGTTATGTAACTCGGTTAACTGGGAAATCATATTGTTTGGCGATTCTATTACCTCAACTCCGTCCTCAAGTATTAAATTTGTGTCAACAGCCAATGCAACAGAACTTTCTCGCAACCCATATTCAGAAGCCAAACTAAACTCTAATCGAATTGCAATTTCATTAATCTGCAAACACGCTGACGGCTCGCCAAGCGTTGAGCCAGCAGCAATGACACTAGAAATACGATCAGCTACGCCTGGAGTCAGCAAAGCTCTCACCAGTTCATCTTTGGCAGTATCGAAACGCTCTCTACTTGATTCCGGCGACGGGTGGCCCCTCAAAAACAACGAGGCAGCTTTTCGATACTCCCTTATCGCAGCATATGCATCGAGTGTCTTTGAGTCCCAAGTAGAAGATCTTCCCATAACACCCCCTGTGAACAAACAATTGAGCGGATCTCGCTTGACTCCAACTCAAGCACGAATCATGCCAAAAACACAATTTTCTTAAGTATCAATATGTTAGCGGTCAGGGTGTTCGACTATCATATTGCATAGTGTAAATTTTTTCGACACAAATATATTTGTTAATTATTAATCTTGTCGAAATTTGACGTCGCACAGTATCAACCCGAGAGACTCTGTTCTGCTATTAGTTGCGCACCCTGATTCCGCACGTTGCCGATGGCGCGGTCCACTATGAACTAGGCGAAGCTGTCCGGCCCCAGTGCCATTGTCCGCGCCAACTCGGCGGTCTGCTCGCCCGAGATCTCCGGGTCGAGCCAAGTGGCCGCGTCGGCGGGCGTGAAGACTACCGGGCGCCGGTCGTGGATGTCGACCATGCCGCCTTGGGCGTCTGCTGTCACCAGCGCAAAGCCGGTCCCGGCCGCATGCTCGGTCGGCTCGCCAAAGCAGGCAAGGGCGGCCATGTACAGCGGCGCGCGGTCGGCGCGGTGGATGTGCCACGGCTGTTTCTGCCCCTTCTCGCCAGTCCACTCATACCAGCCGTCCGCCGGCACGATGCAGCGGCCGCGCTTCAACAGCGAGCCCCAGTAGCGGTTCGTGATCTTCTCCAGCCGCGCGTCCACCGCCACAGGCACCTTCTCCCGCGCCCAAGCTGCCTGATAGCCCCAGTGCACGTCGTCCAGCACCAGCGCCGCGCCCTCGACATGCATCACCGGCCGGCGCATCGTCGGCGCCACGTTCCAGCACGGCTCTGCCTGGCTGCGGTTCATGAGCCCATTGCCCCCCCCCGAAATTGCTTAGCGCGAGGGCATTCTGGTCGAATCGTCCGCACGTCAATTCTGCTTCGACTTCAACGCGCCTAACGATGTGACGGCGCGGCCCTGCTGTGGCAGGCACCAAACTGCGAAGCTGTGCAGACGATCCATGCCCCTACTGGGCGGCGAGGGCGCTGGTGGAGAAGGAGGAAGCCCGCGCCCACTGGAAGGTTGGCATGGTCACGAGCCTGCCGCTGTTCTGCGAGATCGAGGGCGTCGGCCGCCGCTACACCCAGATGCTACCCGGCGTGATCGAGGCGATCACCGGCGACCTGGTCAGCGTGCGCATCTACGCGGCGCCGGAATACGGCCCGTGGATGGAGGGCTATCCGCTACACCGTGAGCTGGCCGTCAACGTGCCGCTGTCGGAACTGGGCAAATACCACGGCAACAACGAGCTGCAGCGGCTGGTCGATGAGGGTAGGTTGGCGACGGGCTGCGAGCAGCTAGCCGCCGAGGTGCGCGCCCGCCACGCGGCGGCAATATCCGCGAGCGGGTGTGAGATTGAGAGGATGAATTAATGCGTTCCTGCATCTTCAGCCGGCGCTGGCACGGGAGTAACCAAGTGCATCGGTATTGGCTTCGTTCCATTCAGGACACCAGCCAGCCCCGTCCGAATGTTGCCCCACTCCGTATCGGCTGTGCTGTGCGCCTCCGGGCTATATCGCCGATTTTGGAGGTCAATGGACTCAAAATCGTACCCCTGAGCAATTGCGACTTGCGCAAGCAGGCTATTGAATTTGTCAATTCGGCTCTGGAAAAGCATTGCTCCTTGCTCGGGCGCGCCAGCAGGAGGATTTGGCTTATCCAAAACGTCAAAGTACTCGTGCCAGGCTCGGCTAACTGCCTTCTCGGACTTCGACTGATGCCGGAAACCGAAATACCGGCTTCCATAGTAGGCGATGTCGATCATGTTGAGGGCTTGAACATGATCGTGGGACAACTTTGCTGCGCGAGTTGCCATCAGCGTCCGAAAAATTTGTTCCTTCAGAGCATTCTTCGCGGAGCGGCGCTCAAGCCACTTTTGAGCCTGGACAGCCAGCACCGGCCCCAGGATGGTTGCCACGACGACAAACCATTCTCCCAGTCTTACCGCAGGTTCTACGGCATCTGCAGCCATGAAATGCTCCTGAAGTTATCAAAAGGAAATATTACCATGTTCTACGACCTCGCCCGCGCGGAGCGCCAGCACCGCGCCATCCAGGCCGACAACAAGCCGCCGATGCACTTCGCCATGCGCACCTGCACCGGTGCGTGCCGGCCGTCAGTGCTCGGTTGGCCAGTTCGCGGGCGGCAGCACCGTATGCGTGAAGTGTGTACGGAGGGCGGCGTGAACGCTCAGCCTTTGAATGCCGCTACCGCCTGGCCGATTGCTGCAATTGCAGCGATGAGCGCAAAGACACCGGCGACTCGCGTTGCTTTCACGGATTCTTTCGCCTGCTTTGCAGATTCAAGGGCGGCGTCGGCAGAGGCCTTTGCTGCGGCGATGGACTCTTCCGCCAGTTTTAGTTGCTTCGCTTCCAATTCCTTTGCGGCAGCCAATTCCAGTTCGTTGACCCATTCTGAAACATATTCACGACGCATTCCTAACGCATTTAGTGTGAGGTGCGCTTTCGCCCAAGCCATTCCTTTTTTGTCGCATTCTTTGCGGATCTCAGCTCGTCTGACTTCGGCTTCGGTCATCCCGTATGGGTATCCGGACATACAGCAACTCCTTGCTAAATGGAAATCTTAGCATGAAGCGCTCACCCCTCAAGCCCGGCACCAAGCCGCTGGCGCGCACGGCATTCAAGCGCCGCACCCCGATGTCCACCACCGGCATGCTGTCCGTGCAGGCCCACCAGCGCGCGGCGCCGGCGCGCAAGGCGGCGATGAAGTCGAAAGATCCGCGCATGACGCCGACCCGGCCACCGCGGTGCTGTGCAATTCGCCATATCTGGCCGACGGGCGCGGCATGGGCCTGAAGACGCCGGATACGGCCGCCGCGTTTGGCTGCAGCGCTTGCCATGACGTGCTGGATGGACGCGCGCCGGTGCCGGCCGGCATTACCGCGCTGTGCCGGAACATGGACGGCACAGCGCTGAGGAAGCCTGGGCCATCGCGCTGACCAGCCACGAGGAGGCGGCCAGCGTGGTCTGGACTGCCGAGTGCGCGGAGGCCTTCCAGCTTGCCAAGCCAATCCTGAACCTAGGCGACGAGGTGGGCGCGCGCACGGCCTTCAATGAGTCGTACATCCGCATCGTCGCCGCAGCGCGCGCCATGCGGCGGCCGGCGGCGTGGTCCCTGTCTGTAGGGTGGGATGGCTCGCGCCGGATCGCCGCTGAGCGCCGCGCGGTGGCAGCTGGCTTGCTAGCCGCGCCCTCGCCGGTAGCGTTGCTGGGCGGCCCCGGCGGTGCAGAAACCCCGGATGAGCGAGCCCGCGAGCAGCTTGCAAAGGTCAAGAAGCTGATCGCTGACGGCATGGCGGCGAAGGAAGAGCGCCGCCTGGCGGAGGTGGAGCGCCGCCAGCAGGCCGATCGCCGGCAGCGTCATGAGATCCGCCTCAAGGTCTGGCTGCACTTCGAGCAGTTGGCCGCATGACCTGCGCCACCTGCCGCTTCTTCACCCTCAAGGATCTGCCGCCGCGCGCGGTGGACGGCGAGGGCAACTGCATCGGGTACCTGGAGTCGCTGCCGCACCTGGTGGAGTGGGATCGGCCGCGCTGCGGGATGTACCGGGTGGCGAAGCCGCTGGCGCCGCGCGAAGCATGGGTAGCGGCGCGAATTGCAGGGAAGGGCGCGGGCGGCGATGTGGCACTGATCGATTCTGCGGTGCCGCCACGGCGCGCGGACGAACGGGCCGCTACCTAGCCTCATCCGTATCGAAAATAATTGAACTGGAATCGATCTATGAAATCTGCACTGCAAGCGCTCGGCCGCCTGACGGTCGGGGCGATGAATATGACCGAGGCAGCCTACGCCGCCACGCTCGAGGAGCGCCGGGCCGCTGGCGAGGTGGCTTGGTTCAAATTCGAAGGCCTCAAGTTCCGCTTGGCCGACAACACGTTCTACACGCCCGACTTCAAGGTGAAGCTGGTCGATGGCGCGTTGGAGGCGCTCGAGGTGAAGGGGCACTGGGCGAACGATGCGCGGGCCAAATTCAAGATCGCTGCCGACCTGTACCCGTTGCGGTTCGTGGCCGTCCAGGTGCTGCCGAAGAAGGCCGTTGGCGGCTGGAAGGTGAGGATATTTCGTTAATTTCACAAATATTCAGAACATATACGTTGCCTTACAACGCTCCATTGTTATTTGCAAGTCTGTCAGCTCGACCGTGCGATTCAGGACTTTTGGTTCCATACCAATCCAAAAGTATTCTGCTATGAGACATTTGGATAGATTTCGGTAAAAATTTCTTGATAAGCTGCTCTGGCGCATTTTTTTGCGCTCGATCGCGCCAATCTGCGGCGTGCAAATTTTAGGAGGTGTTGATGGGTTTTCTGGAAAAGAATATGACCATGGCGTTGTTGTGTTCTCCTCTGCTTTTGATATCGGCCAGTGTTCAGGCGCAGTATGCACGTAAAGCTGAAAGCGAGATTAGACTGATTAAGACTGAAAAGTCCCAGCACGTTTCACGTGCTCGTGACACGCTACGCGCCGCGCGTAAGGATTTCGATCTCGACGACGATAGCGACTTCGAGGAAATTAGCAGTGATGTAGATGATTTTGGCGCCACCCATGTTCGCTTCCAGCAACGATATAAAAATATCAAGGTATGGGGTGGGCAGATGATTACCCACATGGATGCCGATAAAGTTTTTCGTCCCCATACTCGTAAGCTCAATCCATCTCCTCACGTAGAAATGGAAGCGCGCATCTCGCCTCCCAATGCTATTTTGCTCGCTGAGCATAATTTAGGAGGAAACTACGCTGATCTGCAAACTAGTGCGGAGCTCGTTATTTTTCCCATCACTGAACGTGGCGTCGCGGATAGATTTAAATTTGAAAAAAAAGTCAACGCCGACATGATGGAGGAGCGGCTGGTAGCCAATATTATTGCTTATCATGTTAAATTGGGGACGGCGGACAATATCTCAGAGCCGCTGTCAATGAATTACATTATTGACGCCACCACTGGGGATATTCTTAGCAAGTGGTCCAGCATTTCACATTCGCATGCTGTGGCAACAGGCGCGCGATCACAGTATAATGGAACTGTCAGCATTAATACAAACAGTACGACAACTGGTACAGGTTATGAATTGCGAGACATGCAGCGGGGGCTAGGAGGCAGATTCGGAAATAATGTGGTTCTGTACTCCTTGGATGGAAACGAAACAATTGCCAATATCCCGATAGATGCAACAAATACTTGGGGCGATGGCATGAATTTTGTGCCGGGTTCTACAGATGATACGCGACAGACGGCAGCAGTAGATGTTGCGTTCGGCATGGCAGCCACATGGGATTTTCTGAAAAATGTAGTAAATCGGAACGGTGTTGACGGAAATGGAACAGCCATCACCGCAGGTGTGCATGATTCATTTGGTGCGAATGCGGAGTGGTGGCCAAATTCAAAGCATGCCAGGTTTGGAATAGGGGATTCTAGTGCCGGTATAAAAAATATGAACTCGCTTGATCTCGTTGCGCATGAGATGGGACACGGGGTAACGTTTGCTGGAAGTATGCTCTCAACGGCAAAGCCAACGTGCGACAATTGTCTGAGCTACGAATCCGCGCAACTCAACGAGGGTGCCTCAGACATTTTGGGCACTATGGTTGAATTTTATGTTCGGGGTGGAGGCTTGGCAAGTGGGGCGTCCGTGATTCCAGCCACAGCCGCAGGCGCGAACTGGGTGCTGGGTGATGAAGTTGGTAAGCCTCGTAGTTTGATTGACCCCGTGACTTGGACTCCTGGCCAATTATACAAAACTGCGCATGATGGTGGCCAGGTACTGGGACACATGTTCTATCTCTTGGCCCATGGCGGATCGGGTGTGCAAGCACAAGGGAATGATATGGCATTCCGTATCTTTTACCGTGCTTGGAATTATTACTTCACAGCTAACACGGATTACGTTGGTGCGCGTCAAGCGATGATAACTGCGGCGCGAGACATTTCGGGCAATTACTCGCAGCAAGAGCAGGCAGTTTGGAACGCGTTCGCAGCTGTGAATGTGGGCCAGCCATGGACGAATCCCGCGACTTGTGGTCTGCTTGAGCCTGGGCGCCAAATGATCTCTCCCACGAGCATCCCATCTTGTAACAATGGCTATCATTTGCGAATGCGTGCTGATGGGATTTTAGAAGAGATTGCCCTTCAGAATCCAAGTGTTCCTATTTGGACGTCGGGAACCGGCGTAAATCCTAAATCTTATGCGGTAATGCAAAATGACGGAAATCTGGTTCTCTATAAGTATGAGCTCGCTGCACCTTCTGCGGTATTGTGGAGCACAGGAACATGGGATTACCCGAATTCCTATTTGCGCATCGCAAATGATTCGAACCTGATTATTTATACCGTCACGGGGTTGCCAATTTGGTCGCGCGTACCGCTACCTTTGACGGCGCAAGCAACGACCGGGAGTGGAACGAACACTTCGATTGAGACGGCGCAGACTATAGCACCTTCCGTTCCCGGAGTAAGATCGACGCTAAAAGATCAGGAAAGTCATTACTACAAGATGGATATCCCACCCGGGAAAGTGCTGAATGCCGACTTTGTTGGAAAGCCCTTGAGGAACTGGTATCAAGGCTATAGCGTATGGGGTGACTACTGGGAAACTTCTATACTCGATAGCGTCGGTGGCGTGCTCCATACTGTCAAAACAGATCCATACAATCCCCGGAAGACCGCTGTTTATCAGAATTCTAGCGCAGCTACGGTTTCAGTGTACGTGCGGGTTCAGCAAAATCTGAACTCTTCCACCTCGGAAGATAGGAATCTGGCTCGACTTTATTCAGTAGCTTTCCGCGTGTGCACAGGTACATGCGAGCCTGTGAATATCCCGTAATACTCTGTTAACGTTTCAAGGCCGGCAGGCTTATCCCCTGCCGTGTCCGTCTGCTGGCTGGATTGCCTCTCACAGTCTGACCCTCCCTCTAGGTTCTCGCGAATGCCGCGGGTCTGTCGTAATACCTCTCGAACCCGAAGTTCTTTGGATCTTCATGGATCTGTTTCAGCATGCACCGCCGTGGCTGCCTGCCGGCCGTGTAGCGCGGCCGGGCCTATCGCACTGACCATCACCTTCGTGCAGCCCGACCGCCGCGCGCGGGACCGCGACAACCTACTGGCGGCGCTGAAGCCATCGCTGGACGGCCTGGCTGACGCCCTGGGCGTGAACGATGCGCAGTTCGATCCGGCGGTGCTGCGCCGCGAGTTCGGCGGCAAGCCGGGCGCGGTGCGGATAGAGATCGGAGGTTCGACGTGAGCGCCGACGACGACAAGCGCCAGGTCGCCCTCGCGCAGCTGGTGCGCGAGATAAACGATAACTGGCCAGCGCACGCCGAATTCCATCGGACCATGGCGCGGGTGGCGCGCGTGAAGTACTTGGCGCTGCTGAAGGAGGGCTTCACCGAGGTGGAGGCGATGCAGCTGGTGCGGTGGTAGGCAGAGTAACGGTTTGCCCTGTCCGGGCGGGCTGCTCTGCTATTCTGTTCGACAGGAAATAGGAGGGCACCCATGGCATTTGCAGAACGATATACCAGCGCCGTCAACGCCAGCAATTTGCAGGACGACGAGCGCCACCACCTGACGGATGCGCTGTGCGCTGCGGCGCTGGCCGACAGCACTGGCGCCGGACTCGGCTCGCTGCTATCGCGCGTGAAATATGCCGATGGCAGCGTGAGCAAGATGTTCGAAAGCGGCACCGCCAACCTAGCGCAGCTGCTGCGCATCTGGACGGCGGCCGTGATCGAGAAGGGGCGCGCGCGGAAGTGGGTGAAGGAGGGCACGGCCTGGGATGCTCAAGCGGCGCAGGCGCTGTACCGGCGCGTTGCCCATGCCTCGCTGGCGCACTGGTTGGACGGGAAGTGCGAGCCGTGCGGCGGCGCTGGCCAGACTGCGGCACGCCGGCTGTGCACCGGCTGCGGCGGCACCGGCCAGGCCGCCCTGGACGGCGGCGGCTTCGAGCGCGAGCGCACGCTGGACATGGTGAGCCAGTTGGAGGCATTGATGCAGGTGCACAATTCCAAGGCGGCTACGCGCATGCGTTAAAATTGCGCCACGTCAATAACATGGAATAAGACATGACTTTTATCGAGACATTGTTTTTGCAGCTATTTGGTACGGGCGGCCTGCTGTTAGTTGCGGCCTTTCTAATCAAACCATGGCTTGAAAAGCGCATAGAAAAGTCAATAGAGTTCGAATACAACAGTAAGCTGGCCGAGTTGCAGCATCAGTTTGCGGAACATATTGCTCGACTCGAACACGCAAACAGTCTGTTGTTAGCAAAGTTTGAGCATGATCAGGACATGCGGCTTCGCGCGGCTGCGTTGGGAGAGTTGCTCTCGGAATGGCTTCGCAAGCCGACGCCGGATAAGACCTTACTGAATAAATTGTCGTTTGAACTGGCGCTGTGGCTACCGGCAGATATTGCCGCGGAGTTGTCTAATACACTCGCCAAAAAACAAGGCGCACCTAGTGTTCACGCGTTGCTGGTCAAGGTTCGGAAGCTTCTGCACGGCGCCTCCGACCCACTAACCGAAAACGACATCACCGGGTTTTATTAATTTCACCCCGTTGGTATACTTTGCGAAATCGCTGTATTATTCAGTAACACACTCACCGCACTCGTGATGATCGCGCAAGCGGCACCGATAGCGGGGATTCGCGTAGTACCCAGCCTTTGATGGTTCTGCACGCGCGTACGTAGTGAGTACCGCTCACCACGCACCGATAGCCGTGGGAGCAAAAATCGAAGCCCGCCCCGAAAGGATCGCGGGCTTTTTCATTTCCGCAGCCCGTTCCGCGAGGCCGCCATCCGCGAGTAGAACCGTGCCACCGAAGTGCTGGCGCGCGGCCTGGCCGTGCAGCGGCAGGCTGCCGTTGACGGCAAGCGCTACGGACTCGGCGCTGCAGCAGCTGGCCGGCGCGCGCGTCACGACCTGCGCGGACGCAATGCCGTTCGTGAACAAGCTGCTGGAGGATGTGCGATGAAGATGCTGCTGATATGCCTGGTGCTTGCCGGGTGCGCCAGCGCGCCGCCGCTCGCTACGCAGACCGTGGAGGTACCGGTCTACGTCCCGTGCGTGGCTGAGCGGCCGCAGCGCCCGGCCTACGAGTTTGACAAACTGCAGGCCGACGCCAGCGACGGGCGGAAGATCATGGCGCTGGCGCGTGACTGGCTACGGGCGCGGAAGTACGAGGCTGAGCTGGTGGCGCTGGTGGCGGGGTGCGTCTGAATGATGTCTTTACATTATCATTTTTGGGCGCTATTGTTGACTAACCTCCCGAAAAATAAAAGATCGGAATCCAATGCCAGCAAGAGCTGCCCTAAAGAAGCCAGGAGTCAAGCCGGCTGCAAAACGACCTGCGGCGAAAGCGGCCGCCAAGCCAGTCGCGAAAAAAGCAGCAGCAAAGCCAGCGGATAGAATTTCCCACCACAGGAGTTCGGATCCAGAGCCCGGATATGCGATCTCGGCTAGCGGAATTCATGTACCGTCCAAGGTTAGGGATGATCGAGTGATATCGCCCAAAGATTTGAAAAGCGGCCTATCTAAAGCAAAGGCCGCCATGCAATCAGCAATAAGCGACTTGATCACGTCGGTTGGCGATGGCTTCGAGATTACGGAAATGGAGCTATCGGTTTCCTTTGACGCGAAAGGCAGTTTCCTCGGATTCGGCGTAGGTGGCGCGACATCTATTAAGATCAAGGTGAAGCCTGTTTAGGTACCCTGATTAGATTTGGTCTGCGAGCTGCGCGCCCTGGTTGCGCACATTGCCCACCGCCCGGTCGACCATGAACCAGGCGAACCTGTCCGGGCCCAGCGCCATGCTGCGCGCCAGCTCGGCGGCCTGTTCTCCGGAGATTTCCGGATCGAGCCAGGTGGCCGCGTCGGCCGCAGTGAACACCACCGGGCGCCGGTCGTGGATATCGACCATGCCGCCCTGGGCGTCGGCCGTGACGATGGTGAAGCCGGGCTCGGCCGCATGCTCAGTCGGCTCGCCGAAGCAGGCGAGGGCTGCCAAGCAGTTGTGTGGCCTGGATGCGGCATTAAGGCGTCCTCTGCAAAAAATGCGCGGTTCGTTGCTCGATCTCAGCGACTTCAGCCTTCACGCGTGCAAGACTGCCTCCTTGAAAATAGCTGACAGGGACGATCGGCTTCCTGCACGCGTTGAGGGCGAACGGGATTTCCATCTCGCGCAACTGTGCGACCTGCAGCCTCTTGTTTTTCTTGCCCGTCAGGATAATCAAGTCCTCATCGCTTAAGTATCGTTCACTTCGTTTGGGCATATACCGCTGCTCACTGGGTGGCGATGACGGCAGAGCGTCCGGCGCGCCTGGGCCACACGGAACTGAGCTATTTTTGTTTGAAAACATTTGGCTCCCAGCGAGGCTTTTCGGGCGGACTTTCTGGCTGTTTCTTGCCTTCGATGGCGGAACGCGGCACGACCGGCTCATCGCGGGCATTGATCCAAAAGGGCAGGGCCATCTTGCGCAAGGCCTCAATCTGCTTGCTCTTGGTCTTGCGCCCGGTCAAGGCGACAATCTGGTCCTTCGTCAAAAACATATCGCTCATATCTTCTTTCGGATTCCCATCTCCTGACGACGGTCATTGCTGCCCCGGCCAGTCCTCTACCCATTTCTCGACCGCCTCCAGGTTTATCCATAGCCGACCGTCCACCAACTTACACTCACGCCCATCCAGCCACTTTCCAAGCTTTCGGCGCGCGGCAACGGCATCCACACTGTCGCCGCTGATTTCCACATAGCGTCCCAGCTTCACCCATTTCAGGGTGCGTTGGTACCCGGCATCGCGAGTGGCATCGGCCTCAGGTGTATCTTTGCTTACCGAGCTGGCCTTGGTCATACGCCACTCCTGAAATTGATTGCGCCATGATTTCCGGACCTCGCAGCCTAATTGCGATGGCCGAACACCGTCCAGGGATACTATCAGGGATAGAGAGGGGTAGTACAGGGTGTGCTAAGGCAATATAGCACTGTGGCGCAAGCGAGCTATGTGCCTTTGGATACCCCCATGCATGGGTTCATAGCCTATCGGGGGGGGCGAATCCCCCTCTCTTTTTATTCTGGCGAAGAGAAGCAAGCCGCCTGCGCGGCTTGCGCGGGGGATTCGAAAGCGGTCGCCCTGCAGGGCGCCGCGCGGTCGCGGGACGCGACCGAATCGCCCATTTGCTTCCCGCTGCGCGGGAAGCGCCGCGCGCCGAGGGCGCGCGATCGTATCCTCATTTCAGGCCTGTGGCTAATCGAAGTTCCCACACCAAGCATTCCCCCGAGTGTCTGAAGTCGCATAACGAAAAAGCCGACAATTGTCGGCTTTTTTGGGGCTGGTTCAGCGTTGATCGCTTCCCGCTGCGGCGAAGTGCCGTGCGCCGAGGGCGCGCGTTCGTATTCCTATTGCATCGATGCTGACCGCTATGTGCCGACGTCCATCATGGGAACGACAAATCCAAACCGATCATATCGCCAAGGACAAAGGTAGCGACCCCCAAGCCCACGAGCAACAGCAAGAAGACCGCGACCACTTTGCCGCCCGCGCGCAGCACCGCGCGCCTCTCCATCTCCTTGTCCTTCTGCTTCGTCCCTTGATCGTAATGCCACTTGATGGCGAAGAACATGCCGATGCCGAGCACGAGCACCTTGAACGCAACTAAGACTATCGGGATCCAATCCATTTTGAGTATTCCTGGCTGTTATTTGACACTACCCATCGTGAGGAGCATTACCTCAAAACGCTGCTTCAGCAGGAGTGATTTGCCAGAGGAATACTACACAAAAGCAATTTCCATACATCGAGACAAAATGTCCCAGTTGAAAATCATGCAAGATGGGAATCTGCCAATCTGTTTGGCGTGCGCTGAGGGCGCGCGCTCCCATATTACTTCTGCTGCAACTGCCCAATAACACTCGCCACCTTGGTGGTAATCATATCAACCGCAGGCCCGTTCGCACCGTGCGGAATGATCACATCGGCATTGCGCTTGGTCGGCTCGATGAATTGCTTGTGCATCGGGCGCACCGTCTCCAGATACTGGCTGATGACGCTCTCCACCGAACGGCCGCGTTCGGTGATATCCCTTTGCATGCGGCGGATGAAGCGGATATCGGAGGCCGTGTCGACAAAAATCTTCAGCGACATCATGTCGCGCAAGTCCTCGTCATACAGCGCAAACAGGCCTTCGATCACGATGACCGGAGCTGGCTTGACCGGAATGGTCCGGTCCGAGCGATTGTGGAGCGTGAAGTCGTATTCGGGCATTTCGATCGCCTCGCCATTGCGCAAGGCCTGGACATGCTGCACCAGCAAAGGCCATTCGAACGCCTGGGGATGGTCGTAATTCTTCTGGGCGCGGACTTCAGGGCTGAGATGGGTTTGATCGCAATAGTAATCGTCTTGCATCACGACTGAGACCATGTCGGCGCCAAACGCGGCCAACACTTTCTGGGACACAGTGGACTTGCCACTGCCGCTACCGCCTGCGACGCCAATAATAAACGGTTGGAAAGAAATCGTATTCATGCCGAATGATACCGGAAGCGTGGCCGACCCGTCACGGGCCGGCTGATCCTTGATGCGTCTCAGGGCCGCTTCAATCGCCCGATAACGCTCGCCACCTTGGTGGTAATCATGTCGACCGCCGGGCCATTTGCGCCGTGCGGAATGATGACGTCGGCGTGGCGCTTGGTCGGCTCGATGAACTGCTTGTGCATCGGCCGCACCGTTTCCAGATACTGCCCAACCACGCTCTCCACCGAGCGGCCGCGTTCGGTAATGTCCCTTTGCATGCGGCGGATAAAGCGGATATCCGACGCGGTATCGACAAAGAGCTTCAGCGACATCATGTCGCGCAAGTCCGCGTCATACAGGGCGAACAGGCCTTCGATGACGATGACCGGGGCAGGCTTGACGGGTATGGTCCGGTTGGAGCGGTTGTCGGCCGTGAAGTCGTATTCCGGCATCTCGATCGCTTCGCCGTTGCGCAGGGCCTGCACGTGCTGCACCAGCAAGGGCCAGTCGAAGGCCTGCGGATGGTCGTAGTTCTGCTGGCGGCGGACTTCAGGGGTGAGATGGGTCTGGTCGCAGTAGTAGTCGTCCTGCATCACGACCGAGACCATGTCAGCGCCAAACGACGCCAGCACCTGCTGGGACACCGTCGACTTGCCACTGCCGCTACCGCCGGCGACACCAATGACAAACGGTTGGAAAGAAATCTTGTTCATGCCGAATGATACCGGAACTGCGGCCGGGCTGTCAGCGGCCGCTGGCCGCCGCATTAGATTTCCCCGCGCAAACGTGCAGTGCGCCGCGCGTCGCTGCCGCTATAGTGATATCGGAACAGTGCGCGTCCGCCCCCTGCGGCGAGCGCATGCGTTATCACTGGCTATCATTTCCGGGGAACTTAGGCTCTGCATGCGATCACATATTTACCGTGGGTTTGAAATTAACTGTGCAGTAGCAAAAGCGGAAACCGGCAAGCCCAGCGCGAGATGGCACTGCACGCTGACCATACGCGCGCTTGACCAGTCTGAGCCGCTGCATTACGAAATCGATCTGAACGCCTGGACGCCAGCCGGCGCGCGCAGCCTGTGCATCCAGTACGCCAAGCAGCACGTGGACGAAGCCACCGGGCCGGAGCATTACCCCGGCCAGGCCGCGCATCCGTCCTGCTCGCCGCTGCGGAAGAAGGGCGGCCAACACTAGCAAGCCATGCTACGATGCAACATTGATTCACGTATAGACGAACTCAATGAAGCATAGACTGTTCCTTTTTGACCTGGACGACACGCTGCTCGACTTCAAGGCCTCCGAAAAACTTTCCTTCACCCGCACCATGCAGGAGCTCGGCCTGAACGATGGCATGGAGCCGCTGTTCACGCAGTACCAAGCGATCAATGTGGCGCTCTGGAAAAGCTTCGAGCGCGGCGAAGTCAGCAAGGACTTCCTGAAGGTGGAGCGCTTCCGCAGCACCTTCCAGGCGCATGGCCTCGACCTCGATCCCGAACTGGCCAGCCGCCTGTACCTGGAGTCGCTGCCGGACACGGTGGTGCTGATCGACGGCGCAACCGAGCTGTGCGAAACGCTGGCAGCAGTGGGCGAGGTGGGCATCATCACGAACGGCGTGGAGCATATCCAGAACCGCCGCATCGCCAGTTCCGGCCTGAGCCAGTACATTTCCTTCGTTTCCACGTCCGAGGCCTGCGGCTACGCCAAGCCGGACGTGCGCTTCTTCGAATACGCTGCAAAGATGGCGCGCGCGGCGAGCAAGGACGATTCCGTCATCGTCGGCGACCGCCTGGATGCGGACATACTCGGCGCGAACCGCTACGGCATTGCGAGCTGCTGGTTCAATCCCGGCCGCGTGGCCAACGACAGCGACGCGGTGCCCACTTATGAAGTGGCGAGCCTGCGCGACGTGGTGTCCTCGCTGGCGGCCTGAATCAGGCTGGCGCGCCGCTCATCGGTAAAACGCACCAGGTCGGGGAAGAAGGCCTCGAAGCCGTCCGCGATGGCGGCGTAGTGCAGGCGCAGGTCCTGCAGGCCTTCGCGCATCAGATGGCCGTTGCGGCTCAGGCGCGTGGAGATGCGCGTGACGGCCATCTCCACGCCCGCCAGTTCCTCATATCCCGCCAGCCATTGCTGCTCGATGATGCGCGGCGCGATGGCTTGCAGCTTCTCCGGCAGCATGTCCATGTGCGCGCGCAGCGCCTGGTGGAAGCTGGCGATCAGCTCATGCCGGGGCACGTCGCTGTACTGGTCCCAGCGCTGCGTGAGCAGATGGTCGTAGAACACGTCGAGCACGATGCCGCCGAAGCGCCGGCGCGGGCCTTCGAACAGCTGCACCGCCGCCTTGACCGCCGGGTGGCTGTCGGTATAGCTGTCGATATAGCGGTGCAGCATGATTTCGCGCTCGATCTCCGGCGTGTACACGCCGCGCACGTCGGCCTTGGCGAAGTCGCCCAGCATGGCGCCTATCATGGCCGCGCCGCTCTGGCGGGCCAGGAAGATGTGGGCAAGGTAGTTCATGGCATCCATTGTAGCCCGCGCTATACTTTTGCGAGCGGACAGACCAGAGAGGCGATATGCGGATAGCGGCTATTTCAGACATACATGGGAATTTGTGGGCGCTGGAGGCGGTGCTGGCGGATATTGCGCGGCGCGGGGCGGATCTGACGGTGAACCTGGGCGATATCCTGTCCGGCCCCTTGCTGCCGCGCGAGACGGCGAAGCGGCTGATGGCGCTGGGACTGCCCACCATCGCGGGCAACCATGAGCGCCAGGTGCTGACGCATGATCCGGCGCGCATGGGGGCGTCCGATCTGTATGCGCACCAGCAGCTGGATGAGGATGGGCGGGCCTGGATAGGATCGCTGCCGGCCGAGCTGCGGCTGGCGCATGAGGTGCTGCTGGTGCATGGGGCGCCGGGGAATGACCTGGTGTATTTCATGGAGACGGTGACGGAGCAGGGGCAGCGGCCGGCGACGTATGCGGAGGTGCTGGAGCGGGCCGGCGATGCGCGGGCGTCGCTGATCTTGTGCGGGCATACGCATGTTCCGCACTGCATGCGGCTGGATGACGGGCGGCTGATTGTGAATCCGGGCAGCGTGGGGCTGCAGGCGTATGAGGATGGGTATCCGTTCCAGCATGTGGCGGAAAACTTCACGCCGCACGCGCGCTATGCGCTGGTGGAGCGCACGGCGCTGGGCTGGCAGGTGGAGCTGGTGGCTGTGCCTTATGACTGGGAGGCGGCTGCGGCGCTGGCGGAGCGTAATGGGCGGGCGGATTGGGCGTTTGCGCTCAGGACGGGGCGGATGCGGGCGTAGGCGGCTGTGGCGGGTTACGCGGCTGCGCCGCTAACCCGCCCTACGCAATCTGGCAATCTCGCCATGGCGGTGAGGCGCTCAGGCGCTGGTGATTTCGGCGCCGGCGAGGAAGGCGGCCAGCAGGGGATTGACGGCGGCGGCGTGGGTGATGGGCGCCATGTGGCCGCCTTTGGTCTGGACGGCGGCGCCGTTGGGCAGCGCGGCGGCCAGGCATTCGGCTACGCGGCGCGTCGATTGCGGGCTGCGCTCGCCGGACAGGACCAGCGCGGGCATGTCCAGCGCGGCCATGTCGGCCAGCGTGGCCGGTTCGCTCAGCAGGGCCTGGAAGTCCAGCTTGACCTTGGCGATCTGCGCGGCAAAGCGCAGTTGCTGCGCTTCCGGCAGCGCGTCGAAGGCGCCGGCGCGGTTCCAGTAGTCGATGAAGGTGCGCGCCGCGTCATGCGGGCCGGCGGCGCCGTGGATGTCGGCCACCACGTTTTCAATTTCAAGCCGCGCCGCGTCGTCTTCGGACAGCAAATGGAAGGCCACCGGCTCGAATACCGCCAGCGACAGCACGCGCGCGCGCAGCTGGCGCGCCATGCGCAGCGCGGTGGCGCCGCCGTAGGAGTGGCCCACCAGGTGGAACGCTTCCGTGGGCGCCAGCTTGCCCGCGATGGCGGCGTTCACCGCGTCCACTTCGTGCGCCAGCGAGAAATTGCCTTCGCCGCCGGTGGGGAAGGGCGATTTGCCGTAGCCCAGCAGGTCCACGGCGATAAAGCGGAAACTGGCTTCGTGCTGGGCCGTCAGCTCGGCCCACTGGCCTTTGGAACTCATGGAGCTGTGCAGCAGAACAACGGCGGGACGCGTGTCGGGCAGGTCGTGGGTGGTGGTCATGTGGTCTATCGCAAACGGCAAACCCGCGATTATAGCGTCTGCTGTCTCAGCTCAGCCGTTGCGGTGTAGACTAGCGTTTCTCCCACTTGCCAATTTCGCCATGAACGCTCGCGGTGCATTGCTGCTTGCTGTCTTGTCCTTGCCGCTGGCCGATGCCTGTGCGGGAGGCGCTGTCGTTGCGACTTACAATACCCGGCCGCCCTATCTGGTGCCGGGCGAGGGCGGCGCGCCGGCCGGGCTGACCGGCACGCCCGCCGCCGCTGCCTTCCGGGCCGCCGGGATCGAGGTGACGTGGACCCGGCTGCCCACCAACCGCCAGCTGGCGATGGTGAAGGACCCGCAGGCGCGCAGCTGCGCGCTGGGCTGGTTCCGCACGCCGGAGCGCGAGCGCTACGCCAAATTCACCAAGCCGATCTACCGCGACAAGGACTGGGTGCTGCTGGCGCGCACCGATTTCAGCGTGGGCGATGACGCCACGCTGGATGGCCTGCTGCGCCGGCAAGGCACGCGCGTGCTGGTGAAGGATAACTATTCCTACGGCGTGCATATCGACGGCCTGATGGGCCGCATCAAGCCGGCCCGCTCCATTTCCACCGGCGCGCCGGTGCAGATGCTGCAATCGATCAGCGCCGGCCTGGCCGACTTCATGTTCGCGTCCGACGACGAGGCGCACTATCTGCTGGCGCATGGCGGCGAGCATGCGAAGAACCTGCGCGTGCTGCGCCTGAGGGATATGCCGCGCGGCAGCGAGCGCCATATCATGTGCGGCATGGGCGTACCGGACGAGGTGATCACCCGGCTGAACCAGGCCATTACCTTCAAATAGCGGTCTTCCAATAAAAAAAGCCTGGGCTTGTGGCCCAGGCTTTTCATCCGCAGTGCTGCTTAGAACTTGTACTTCAGGTTCAGATAGAACTGGCGGCCGGAAACGTCGACCTTTTGCTGTTCTTCCTCACTGTAGCGGTACTGCGCGCGCACCTGGTTCAGCAGGTTGGTTGCGTCGAACGATACTTGCCAGTTCTTGGCGAAGGTGTAGTTGGCCGAGAAGGCTACCGTGGTCACGCCGGCCGCCATGGTAGGCGCGGTCGGCATGAGCACGCCGTTGATGGTGGACAGGCCCTGGCTGTTGGCGCTAGGTGCAGGCGCCGTGCTCGAGTTCACGTACTTGCCGCGGTAGTTGCCCACCAGGCGGGTGCTGAACACGTCGTTCTCGTAGTACACGCCCAGGTTGCCGGCCCATTCGGACGCGCCCACCATCGGACGGCCGTCGTCGACCTTGGTCTTGGCGCGGCTGACGTTGCTCTGGAAGCCGAAGTTGCCCCACAGCGGCTGCTCATACGCCAGTTCGATGCCGCTGATCTTGGCGCCCTGCTGCGTGGACGAGTTGATCGTGAAGGTCTGGATCACGCTCGGCGTGCGCGGATCGGGCAGCTGGATGGTGGTGCCGGAATTGGTGCCGCCGGTTTTCACGTAGCCGTCGATCTTGGAGTGGAACACGTTCACCGACACCAGCGAGCGCGGTTTGAAATACCAGGCCCAGGACAGGTCCAGATTGTCCGAGGTCAGCGGTTTCAGGTCCGGGTTCGGGCCGGTCACCACGCAGCCGGTCGCGTCGCAGGTCGGCGAGGTGAAGCCGCTGCCGAGCAGGTTGTAGTTCTGGCGGCCGATGGTGCGGCTGGCGCCGAAGCGGGCGATCATGTTCTTGTCCAGCTCGTAGCGCAGGTTCAGGCTAGGCAGCAAGGTGTTGTACGTGCGGTCGGTGGCGGTCTTGAAATACAGCACGCCGCTGTTCGGATTGAACACCGCGCCGTCGTAGTAGGACTGCGCTTCGCCGGCGGTGGTGATGGCGCCCGGATACTGCGCGCAGACGGTGGCCGGCTTGCCCGGTTCGGTGCGCTGGCAGGCGCCGCTCGGAATCGGGGTCGGAATCTGCGCGTTGATGCGGGTGCGGACCCAGCGCAGGCCGATATTGCCGGACCAGCCTTCGCCTTCCAGGTTCTGCATCGCATAGGCTGCGGTCTGGCGCTCGCGCATGTCGATTTCAGTCGACACGCGGCGTTCCCATTCGTCCGAGGTGGTCTTCAGGTTGGCCGCCATATAGGCTTTGAGCGCTTCCGGCGTGAAGCTGAAGCCGGTGTTGTCCCAGCTGCCGCCGCCGATGTCGCTGCCGAAGTCGGCCGGGTAGGGGATGGAGCCGCTCGGGTCCGCGGTGGCGATGATGGCGTTGCGGAAGGCCGGGCTCCAGCGGCGGCTGTTGCGCTTGTGGTCGGAGAAGCGCACGCCGGCTTCGATGGACTGGAACACGCCCTTGTCGAGCTTGTACTCGGCGTCGAGCTGGCCGCTGCTTTCCTTGTCCTCGGTACGGATGCCGGAAATCGTGCGGCCCACCAGCTTGTAGCCGCTGCCGTCCGGGTTCAGCGTGGGGGTGTTGCTGCCGGCGCCGGTGTAGTGCGAGTTCGGCGCGTCTTCCAGGCCGTTCAGGCCGTAGGAGATGCCGGTGCCGTAGCGGGCGTAGGTCAGGCCCTGGTCGCCCTTGGTGGTGCCGATGCCGCGCGTGGTGCTGAACAGGCTCTTGACGGTCAGGTCGCTGTTGACGCGGTATTTGGCGTCCAGGTCCAGGAAGCCGCTGGTGGCTTTGGCGCCTTCGCGGTAGAAGCCTTCCGAGTTGCCGATATACATGGGCGGGCTGCCGTCGGGGAAGACGATGTCCGCGCTTTTCAGCACGCGCAGCTGGTGGCCGTACATGGTGGTTTCGTTGACGATGACCGGGTTGCGGATCTGCGCGTAGATGGGCGTGTTGTTGGGGCCGTTGTTGATGCTGGCGGCAGCCACGCCGCCGACCGGATCGCCCTTGCCGAGCAGCATGCTGTAGATCGCGCCGGCGGTCAGGCGGCCGTTGTTTTCGGCTTTCATTTCCGAGTAGAAGCCGGTGGCGGTGATGTCCAGGTCCTTGTTGGGACGGAACTGTAGCGACATCATGCCGCCCGCGCGGTCACGCACGCCTTCGACGAATTCCGAGCTCATCGAGCCGGGCATGCGCACGCCGTTCAGGTCGGCCGCCTTCAGGCCGGTGCCCGCCAGCGATGCATCGGTAATGCCCTTCATGGTGCTGGTGTTGATGACGTCCCAGCCGCTGCTGGCGCCGTAGGCGAAGCGCGACACCGAGTCGCGCCGGACGTAGCGTTTTTCCTTGAAGACCTGGGTGATCACGCCGAAGGTGTTGTCCTCGTTCTTCCAGTTGAAGGTGGCGTTCATGTCGGGCGAGGTCTTGCCGGGCAGCTGGGCGTAGGTCAGGCCGGCGCGGATCACGCCGCCGAAGTTGCTTTTCTCGTTCAGCGGCTTGCGGGTGGTGACGTTGATGGTGCCGGCCATGCCGCCGTCGACGATGTTGGCTTGCGAGGTCTTGTAGACGATGGCCTGGTTCAGCACCGAGGACGGCATCAGCGACAGGCTGGTGCTGCGGCTGCTGGAGCCCTGGTCGGCCACGTACCAGTCGCCGCCGGAGACGGTGTGGCCGTTGAACAGGATGAGCGACATGTCCGGGTTGGTGCCGCGCATGGACACTTTCTCGGCTTCGTCGTAGTCGGTACGCACGGCCACGCCGGCCAGGCGCTGCAGGGAGTCGGCCAGGTTCTTGTCCGGCATCTTGCCCACGTCTTCGGCGGTGATCACCTCCACGTTGGCGGTGGCGTCCTTTTTCACGCTGAGCGACTTGGCCAGCGAGGCACGGATGCCGGACACTTCCACTTTTTGCACGCCGGCGTCCTCGGCCGGCTGTGCCGCCTGCTGTGCCCACGTTGGCGCCGCCATGGCGCACAGTGCGATCGAAATGGCTGCCGCGACCGGTTTTTTCTTCAAATTCATGCCGTGCTCTCCCTGTTGAAATTGGTATGCAATTGGCAGTATTGATGAACGGCAGCGGGCTGAATAATGAGTTCTGTTGCTGGAACTATAACCTTGAGGAATGAGCAGTCCGGAATCAGCTGCGCAGCCAGCGGCTGAACGGGGCCAGATCCACCCCCGGTTCCACATACCACGCCTTGCGGGACCAGTCGAACTTGGCGCCCAGCGCCTTCACTTGCTGGGCCTCGTGGATGGTGGCGCTCAGATAATATCTGGCCGGTATTTGTTGTTGAACAGCCTCATTGTTGCGGTTGATCGCCTGTTCGGCTGCCGCGGCGGTGGCGGCCAGGCGCATGCGGGCCAGGTAGGGGCTACGCTGCGCCGCCTCGGACGGGGACAGCAGCGTGAGGCGCGCCTTGGCGCGGGTGGCGGCCACGTAGAACAGGTTTTCCTCTTCGCTGCCGGCGAACATGGGGCTGGGGAATTCGCCCACTTCCAGGAAGGGCAGGATCACGTGCTCGAATTCCTTGCCCTTGGCGTTGCCGGCGCAGTCCAGGGTCACATAGTCTTTTTCGCGCTTGCGGCTGGCGAAGGCTTCGGCCGCGTTCAGGGTCAGCCAGAACTCGCCCAGGGTCTGGCCGGAGTGCTCGGCGAAGGCGATGAAGCCCGCCACCGATTTCGATACCACGCTGGCCTCGTAGGGGCGCACGAAGATGCGCTTGGCGGCCTGCTCCAGGTTGATCTGGCCGCAGATGGCGCGCAGCGCCTCGGCCGCGTTGACGGCCGGGTCCAGGCCGGCCGCGTACTGGATGGCGGCGGCCATGACGCTGCCGCCGGTGCTGCGGGCGGGGTCGCCGTAGCCATCGCCGCCGCCGTTGATGTAGAGCGTGTAGAAGTCGCCCAGCAGCGAGGGCGTGCGCGCCACTTCGCGCTTGGCCATCTCGAGCCGCTCCGGCGCCAGCTGCACTTCGCCGAACACGGCCAGCGCCTCCACCATGGCGGCGCGCACTTCCAGCGACTTGACCGCCTCCAGGTCGCGCAGCGCGATGGCCAGCATGCCGCGCAGGAACAGGATCTCGTCGCGCTGCAGATAGCCCGCCATGGCGGGCGTGCGGTAGCCTATTTTCGCCTTCAGCAGCGCGTTCTCCACGGCGATGGACTGGTGCCGGTCGCGCAGCAGGATGGCGCAGCCTTCCAGCGGGTAGCCGTCGCGCTTCCAGGCCTTGATGGAGGCCACCACCTGCTCGCCGCAGTCGTCGGCGCCGGCGTAGTGCAGCTGCCGGATCTCCGTGTGCAGCGGCAGGCTCGATTCCACCGGCTTGTTCTTGAACTCCTTCATCGCATAGGCCAGGTGCGGGCCGTGGCGGTAAGTGTAGGTCAGCGGGTAGTGCTTCAGCGACGGGTAGTGCGCGGCGAAGCGGTGCGCCAGGAATTCCTGGCTGGCGCCCAGCTTGCTGTAGATCACCTGGTCCTTGTCGCCCGCGCCGACGAAGTAGCAGTCCGGCCGCGCCAGCAGCGCGTTCAGGATGCGGAAGGCGGCTTCGTTCAGGTCGTGCAGCTCGTCGCACACCACCACGCGGTAGGACGGCAGCACCTGCGCGAATTCGGCGGATTGCGAGATCTGGCAGGCCAGGTCGTAGGTGGCGTCGAACGGTCCGCGGAACTGCGCGCCGTCGTCGCCGCCCAGGCGCATGGTTTCGTATTCGCGCGTGGCCAGGTAGTCGGTCAGCGGCACTTTCAGCAGCTCGGCCGCTTCCTCCAGCTCCATGTAGTCCAGGTCCGCGTCCAGCGCCATGGTGGCTTTCAGCGTGAGCTGGAAGTCCAGGAACTGCGACAGCGCGATGTTGTGGGTGCGGATGTCGAGGTATTCCACCTGCCCCGTGTAGCGCTCGCTCACGCGTTCGAGCGCGTGCAGCACATAGGGCTTGAGCTGGCGCGCCTGCGGCAGGCGCTCGGCGGCGCCGCTGCCGCTTTGCGCGAGCATGCGCGCGGCGAAATCCTCGAAGGTGGCCACGTCCACGCGCGAGGCGGCGGCGTAGGGGATGCCGATATCGAGCAGGCGCTGACGCATCACGTCGCGCGCTTCGGGCGTGAACACCAGGGCCAGGATCTGCTCGGGCGGCAGCTTGCGCGCCAGCGCTTCGCCTATGCGCAGGGCCAGGGTGGTGGTCTTGGCCGCGCCGGCGTTGGCGTCGATCAGCACCACCTTGTTCTGGGCCAGCTGGATGGCGGTCTGTTCCGGGGTGCGTATCAGGCCTTGCGGGGTGAAGCGGGGCGGGTTGGATTCGGTCATGGCCGCAGTATACAGGCAGATTCCACGCAGATGCGCCCCCCCGCTAGCGCACCGCCTCCACCTCGGCGGTAAAGCGGTAGCCGGCGCCGCGCTCGGTGCGGATGAAGGCCGGGCCGTTGCCCGGCTGCGGCTCCAGCTTCTTGCGCAGGCGGCCGACCTGGACGTCGACCGCGCGGTCGTACACTTCGTCGTTGTGCATGCGCGACATGTCCAGCAGCTGTTCGCGTGACAGGATGCGCTGCGGCGCGGCCAGGAAGGCGGCCAGCAGGTTGAATTCGTTGTTGGTCAGCGGCACCGGCGCGCCGGCGGGCGTGGTCAGCTTGCGCAGGCGCACGTTCAGCACCCAGCCGCCGAAACGGTAGGCGCGCACCCGGGCCAGCGCGTCGGCCACCGATTCCTGCGCGCGCGAGCGGCGCAGCAGCGCGCGGATGCGGGCCAGCAGCTCGCGCGGCGAGAAGGGCTTGGTCAGGTAGTCGTCGGCGCCCAGTTCCAGGCCCATCACGCGGTCCGCCTCGTCCTTGCGGCCGGTGAGCATGATGATGGGCAGGTTGGAGTCGTCGCGCAGGCGGCGCGCAATCTGCATGCCGTCCTCGCCGGGCAGTTTCAGGTCCAGGATCAGCAGGTCGACCACGTCTTCGGTCATCACGCGGTCCAGGCCGCGCCCGTCGGGCAGGGCGGTGGCGCGAATGTCGTTGTCGCCGAGGTAGTCGACGATCATCTGGCGCACGCCTTCGTCATCATCCACCACCAGCACATGCACATCGCCTGACATTGTTCTTTCCCTGAAAAACCGGCATACCGCCGAGGTGAGATTGTAACAGAATTGTAACAGCCGATTTTGATGTCAATTGAAACATTCGGCGTTCCGCGCGCCATACTGCCGCTTTGACGGCGGCGCATAACTGTGACACAGTTAAACTCCGCTTTCCGCTCCCCAATATGGACCGCCAGATTCCCAACGCGCCCGCCGCCGGCGCCGCATCCGACCCCCTGCCCGGCGCCAGCCTGGCGCACGTGCTGGCCGCGCATGGCGTGCCGGCCAGCCTGGTCGAGGCGGTGCAGACGCTGGAGCGCGCGCGCGCCGCCGCCGAGCGCAACGAGCGCCTGCTGGCCGGCGAAAAGTCGCTGCTGGAGATGATCGCGCGCGGCGAACCGCTGTGCGGCATCCTGGACGCCTGCTGCCGCCTGTTCGACGCGGTGGCCGGCGACGCGCTCAGTTCCCTGCTGGTGATGGACGAGGACGGCATGCTGCTGCGTCCCGGCTCGGCGCCCAATATGCCGCCCGGCTTCATGCTGGCGCTGGAGGGCTCGGTGCTGGTGGGGCCGGGCGAGGGCTCCTGCGGCACGGCGGCCTGGCGCCGCGAACCGGTGTTCGTGGCCGACATCGCCAGCGACCCGCTGTGGGACAAATACCGCCGCCTGCCGCTGGAATACGGCCTGCGGGCCTGCTGGTCCATGCCCATCTTCGCCAGCGGCGGCAAGGTGCTCGGCACCTTCGGCGTGTATTCGCACCAGCCGCTGCCGCCCAGCGTATTGCAGCAGAGCATGATCGCGCGCTTCTCGCATCTGGCCGGCATCGTCATCGAGCGCAGCATGTCGATGGCGGCGCTGCGCCGTTCGGAGGAGCGCTACGAGCTGGCCGTGAACGCGGCGGGCGACGGCCACACCGACTGGGTGGTGGCCACCGACACCTTCTACGCCTCGCCGCGCTACCTTGAGCTGTGCGGCCTGCCGCCGGACACGGTGTTCAGCGGCCGCGCCGACTTCGTGGCGCGCTTCCCCTGCCACCCGGAGGACAGGCAGCGCATGATAGACCAGCTGTCCGGGCATTTCGCCGGCAGCGCCATCCGGCTGCAGCTGGAGCTGCGCATCGTGGTGAACGGCGAAGTGCGCTGGCTGAAACTGACCGGCATGTGTTCGCGCGACCAGCAGGGCCGCCTGGTGCGCTGGAACGCCGCCATCACGGACGTGACGGACCGCACCCGCACCGAAATGGCGCTGCGCGCGTCCGAGCAGCGCTACGCCCTGGCCATGAGCGCCGCCGGCGAGGGCCACTGGGACTGGGACATACTCAAGGACGAGTTCTACGGCTCGCCGCGCATGCTGGAGCTGTACGGCTTCGCGCCCGACACGGTGTTCGCCGGGCGCGCCGATTTCCTGGCGCGCTTCCCCTTCCACCCGGAGGACAAGCCAAAATGGGAAAGGGCGGCGGCCGAGCATTTCGCCGGCCGCAGCGCGCGCTTCGACCTGGAGATCCGCATGCTGCCGCGCGGCGAGCTGCGCTGGATACACCTGACCGGCATGTGCCAGCGCGACGCGGCCGGCACCCCGGTGCGCTGGACCGGCGCCGTCAGCGACGTGACCGAGCGCCACCGCCTGGAGGAGCAGCTGCGGCTGGCGCAGCGCCTGGAAGCGATGGGCACGCTGGCGGGCGGCATCGCGCACGACTTCAACAACATCCTCGCCGCCATCCTCGGCTACGGCGAAATGGCCCTGCGCGACGCCGCCGAAGGCAGCCGCCTGCGGCGCGACGTGGGGCATATCGTGGCGGCGGGCGAGCGCGGACGGGCGCTGGTGGACCGCATCCTGGCCTTCAGCCGGGGCGGCATGGGCGAACGCGAGGCGGTGCACGTGGAGGCGGTGGCGCGCGAGGCGCTGGACCAGCTGGCGGCCAAGCTGCCGCCCGGAGTGGAAGTGAGCGCCCGCTTGCAGGCCGGCCGCGCCGCCATGCTGGGCGACTGCACCCAGGTGCACCAGGTGCTGAGCAACCTCATGCTCAACGGCGTGCAGGCCATGGCGGGCGGCGGCCGGCTGCGGGTGGCGCTGGAAACGCGCAGCGTGAGCGCGCCTTTGCTGGCCACCATAGGCAGTGTTGCTGCGGCGGACTATATCGTGCTGACCGTCAGCGACAGCGGCGCCGGCATTCCCGCCGCCATCCTGGGACGGATATTCGATCCCTTCTTCACCACCAAGGACGCGGGCGTGGGCACCGGGCTGGGGCTGTCGATGGTGCACGCCATCGTGACCGAGCTGGGCGGCGCGGTGAGCGTTGCCAGCAGCGAAGGCGAGGGCAGCACTTTCACCGTTTTCCTGCCGCGCTGCGGCGACGTGGCGGCCGGCGGCGCGGGCGCGGCGCCCGACCTGCCGCCGCGCGGCCAGGGCCAGCGCGTGCTGGTGGTGGACGACGAGGAAGCGCTGGCCCGCCTGGCCGGCGCCATGCTGGACGACCTGGGCTATGAGCACGCGGCGTTCACCTCGCCGGCGCAGGCCCTGGCGGCGTTCGCGGAGGCGCCGGAGCGCTACGACGCCGTCATCACCGACGAACGCATGCCCGGCATGACGGGTTCGGAACTGATACGCGCGCTGCGCGGCGTGCGTGCCGGCATCCCCGTGGTGCTGGCCAGCGGCTACCTGGGGGCGGCGCTGGCCCAGCAGGGCGGCGCGGGCGGGGTGCTGCGCAAACCGTATTCCATGATGGAGCTGGCGCACGCGCTGGCGCTGGTTTTCAGTCCACGTGTCAATTGACACATTGGAGCGCATTCACGTCATGCCGGAGACACGCGTAGCTGGCATACTGCAAGCTCGAACCGTATCGCGTCATAAGAGGACAGTATGTTTTACGACGCCACAGAAGCAGGCGAACCGGTGTTGGCCTTCAATTCGTTCCGTTTTTTCCCGGCGCGCCGCATGCTCTATGAGGATGACCGCCCGCTGCGGCTGGGCAGCCGCGCCATCGACATCCTGCACATGCTGCTTGAACGCGCCGGCGAAACCGTCACCAAGGACCAGCTGATCGCGCGGGCCTGGCCCAACACCGTGGTCGAGGAAGGCAATCTGCGCGTGCACGTGGCCGCGCTGCGCAAGATGCTGGGCGAGCGCCATATCGAGAACGTGGTGGGGCGCGGCTATTGCTTCATCACCCCGGTGGTGCGGCGCGCGGCCGAACCGCCCGCCGCACAGGCCGACGGCGGCACCGGCGGCAGCGCCGCCAACCTGGTCTATCTGCCGCAGAGCGACGGCCTGCCGCCGTGCGCCACCCGCATCTTCGGCCGCGAGCAGACGGTGGCGGCGCTGCAGCGGCAGCTGTCCGAGCGGCGCTTCGTCACCATCGTCGGCACCGGCGGCATGGGCAAGACCACGGTGGCGCTGGCGGCGGCCGAGCGCATGCAGACCCACTGGCGGCAGGGCACGGTGTTCGTTGACCTGGCCTCGCTGACGCGCGCCGACCAGGTGCCGCAGGCGCTGGCCGCCGCGCTGGTGATGGAGCATCCGGCGGCAAAGAGCATGGCCGCCATCGTGGCCGCGCTGCACGGCCACCACCTGCTGCTGATACTGGACAGCTGCGAGCATCTGCTGGAGGCCGTTTCGCTGCTGGCCGAGCAGGTCCTGCACGGCGCGCCCGGCGTGCGCCTGCTGGCCACCAGCCGCGAGCCGCTGCGCGCGGAGGGCGAGTGGGTGCACCGCCTGCCCGCGCTGGAGCTGCCGCCCGAACCTGAGCCGGATACGCCGCCGCTGACGATGGCGCAGGCCATGGTCTATCCATCGGTGCAGCTGTTCGCCGAGCGCGTGCAGGCCAGCGCCGCCGGGCTGGCGCTGGGCGACGCCGAAGCGCCGCAGATCGCGGATATCTGCCGCCGCCTGGACGGCATCCCGCTGGCGATAGAACTGGCCGCCGCGCGCGTGGAGCTGCTGGGCATGCGCGGCTTGATGGCGCGGCTGGATGACTGCTGCTATCTGCTCAAGGGCGGACGGCGCACGGCCAAGGTGCGGCACCGCACGCTGGAGGCAACGCTGGACTGGAGCTACGCGCTGCTGGGCGAAGGCGAGCGCAATATGCTGCACCGGCTGTCGGTGTTCCGGCGCCGCTTCTCGCTGGAGGAGGCGCTGAGCATAGGCGCGGACGGCAGGGAAGGGCTGGAGGAGGCGATGGACGCCTTATCCAGCCTGGTGAGCAAGTCCATGCTGGCCACGGTGGCCGACACCGGCGCGGCGCGCTACCGCATGCTGGAAACCACGCGCAGCTACGCGGCCGCCAAGCTGGCCGAAAGCGGCGAGCATGATGTGGTGCTGGCGCACTACGTGGCGCTGCGCGGCCCGGAACTCTGATCCTTCGCCGCCAGCAAACGCTGCCAGGCGGGCACCGCCGCGCGCCAGAATGCCTGCACGCTGTCCGCTTGCCCATCCAGCCCGTCCAGGCCCAGGAAGCGCGCCGCGGGCAGCAGCGCGGACGCCAGCAACTGCGCCACCGGCGCGCCATTGTCGAAAGCCTGCGCACCGGTTTGTTTGGACAGCTTTTCGCCGTCCGCGTTCGCCACCACCGGCACGTGCAGATAGCGCGGCTGCGGCAGGCCGAGCAGCTCTTGCAGGTAGAGCTGGCGCGGCGTTGAGTCAAGCAGGTCCGCGCCGCGCACGATGTCGGTGACGCCCTGCGCGCCGTCGTCCACCACCACCGCCAGCTGGTAGGCCCAGAAGCCGTCGGCGCGGCGTATCACGAAGTCGCCCACCTCGGCGGCCAGGTCCTGGCATACCTCGCCGTGCCAGCGGTCGTTAAAGCAGATCACGCGGTCTTGCGCTGGCGCCGTGCGCAGCGGTGTTTTCAAGCGCAGCGCGCGCGCCGCCTTGCCCGGCGCCAGGCCGTTGCGGCAGGTACCAGGATAGACCAGCGCCGGGGAGGCCTGGCCCTGGCGCAGCTGCGAATCCTGGATCTCCTTGCGCGAGCAGGAACAGGGATAGACCGCACCCGCTTCGTTTAGCTGCGCCAGCGCCGTCTCGTACAAGTCCGTGCGCTGGGTTTGCCACGTCACCTCGCCGTCCCACTGCATGCCGCAGCGCTGCAGCGACGCCAGGATGTGCCGGTCCACGCCCGCCACGTTGCGGTCGCGGTCCAGGTCTTCAATGCGCACCAGCCAGCGGCCCTGGTGGACCTTGGCGTCCAGATAGCTGGCCATGGCCGCCACCAGTGAACCGAGGTGCAGGGGGCCGGTGGGAGAAGGCGCGAAACGGCCGATGTAGGGGCCGATGTAGGGGGAGCGTGCTGACGTCATGTGAAAAGTATCCCCGACCGGCGCGGTGCGCGTCAACCGCCGCTTGCTGCAGCGCGCAATGGACAAGCAGGAAAGTTCGCATACAATGCTCGGCGCAGCAATGCGGCTGCCTACACCGACTTCCTACCAGACACTATGCAGAAACTGTTCTCGTCCGTTCTTGCCGCCAGCCTCGTGCTCGCCTTCCCCGTCCACGCGGCAGCGCCCAAAGCCGCTCCGCAAAAGCAGCCCAAAGTCCAGGAGGCGCCGTTGCGCGCCCACCTGGCTTTCCTGTCCAGCGACTTGCTGGAAGGGCGCGGCACCGGCCAGCGCGGCGGCGACCTGACCGTGGCTTACCTGGAGACGCAGGCGCTGGCCGCCGGGCTGAAGCCGGTGTCCGGCAAGAGCTTCCGCCAGGCGGTGCAGATCGCGGGCGTGAAGTCGCTGCCGGCCGACAGCTCGCTGCGCCTGGAGGCGAACGGCGCCGCGCTGCCGGCTTCCTTCGGCAAGGACTGGGTGTGGGCGCCGGGCGACGCGCAGGCTGCGCACAGCCTGGACGCGGAACTGGTCTTCGTCGGCTACGGCACCACCGCGCCAGAAGAAGGCTGGAACGATTTCAAGGGCCAGGACCTGAAAGGCAAAGTGCTGGTCATGATGGTGAACGACCCGCAGCCAACCGCCGCCCAGCCCGACCGCTTCGGCGGCAAGGCGCTGACCTACTACGGCCGCTGGACCTACAAGTTTGAGGAAGCGGCGCGCCAGGGCGCGGCCGGCGTGCTACTGATCCACACCACGCCGAGCGCGTCGTATGGCTGGAGCGTGATCCAGAACAGCTGGGACAATGTGGAACGCTTCCAGCTGGCGCAAGGCGCCGCTGGCACCGGCCTGCAAGGCTGGCTGACCGACGACACCGCCCGCGCCCTGTTCAAGGCCGCCGGCCAGGATCTGGACGTGCTGCGCGCCGCCGCCGAAAACAAGGACTTCCAGCCGGTGCCGCTGAAAGCCAAAGTGGCGGGCGAGATGAAGGCCGCCGTGCGCCGCATCGAACAGTTCAACGTGGCCGGCGTGGTGCCGGGCACCGATCCCAAGCTGAAGGACGAAGTGGTGATCTACAGCGCGCACTGGGACCACCTGGGCAAGCAGGGCACCGACGGTGACACAATTTTCAATGGCGCGGTCGACAACGCCTCCGGCAGCGCCGCGCTGCTGGCCATGGCCAAGGAAGCCTCGCTCAATCCGGCCAAGCGCAGCCAGATGTTCCTGTGGGTGGCCGCCGAAGAGCAGGGCCTGCTGGGCAGCGAAGCCTACGCCACCGCGCCCCTGTGGCCGCTGGCCAAGACCGCCGCCAACCTGAATCTGGACAGCCTGAACTTCATCGGCGTGACGCGCGACATCGGCGCCAAGGGCAGCGAGCGCACCGACCTGGGCAAGATGGCCGAAGCCACCGCCAAGGCCATGAATATGGTGATCGCCGAAGCCAGGCCGGACCTGTCGGGCGGCTACTTCCGCAGCGACCACTTCAGCTTCGCCAAGGTGGGTGTGCCGGCGTTCTCCATCACCTCTGGCAGCGACTACTTGGGCGACAAGGAGGCCGCGAAAGCCAAGGCCGCCGCGTACAGCAAGCGCTACCACCAGGTGTCGGACGAATACGATCCGAGCTGGGACCTGGCCGGCATGACGCAGCACGCCCAGTTCGCGCTCAACCTGGGCCGCATGGTGGCGGACGCGCCGAAGATGCCCGAGTGGAAAGCCGGCGACGCCTTCGGCAAAGCCCGCGCCAAGTAAAGCCTGCCAGCCGCCTCCGGGCGGCTTTTCTTTTGCGACCACAGACAGCACATGACATCAACGCGCCTGACCTCACTTGACGCTTTCCGCGGCTTCACCATCGCCAGCATGCTGCTGGTGAACAATCCAGGCGACTGGAGCAATCTGTACTCCCAGCTTGCGCACGCGCACTGGAACGGCTGGACCTTCACCGACTGGATCTTCCCCTTCTTCCTGTTCATCGGCGGCATCTCGATGGCGTTCTCGCTGGGCCGCGCGGCCGACGCGGGCGCGGACAAGGGCGCCTTGCTTCGCAAGCTGTTTAAGCGCGCGCTGCTGATTTTCCTGATCGGCTTCCTGCTCAACTATATCCCGCGCTTCGACCTGGCCAGCGTGCGCATCCCCGGCGTGCTGCAGCGCATCGCGCTGTGCACCATGCTGGCTGCGCCGCTGGTGGTTTATTTCAACTGGCGGCAGATCATCTGGTGGATCGCCGGCCTGCTGGCGTTCTACAGCGCGGTGATGCTGCTGGCGCCGGTGCCGGACGTGAACGGCGTGGTGGCGGCCGGCGTGCTGGAGCCGGGCCGCGACTTCGGCGCCTGGCTGGACCGCCAGTTCCTGAGCGGCCATATGTGGGTGCAATCGAAAACCTGGGACCCGGAAGGGCTGTTCACCACCATCCCCGCGCTGTGCAGCCAGCTGATCGGCGTGCTGGCCGGGCGCTGGCTGATGTCCGGCCGCGAACGCGGCGAGCAGACCGTGTGGATGATGCTGGCCGGCCTGGCGCTGCTGCTGGCGGGCGCCATGCTGGACGTGGTGCTGATGCCGATCAACAAGAGCTTGTGGACCACGTCCTACTGCCTGTTCATCAGCGGCTGGGCGCTGCTGATGTTCTCGGTGTTCTACTGGCTGCTGGACGCCAGCCCGTCGCAATGGCTGCGCGCGAAGGCGCAAAGCGGATCGAGGTTTTTCATCATCTACGGCATGAACGCGCTGTTCATTTTTGCCCTGTCCGGCCTGGTGGCCAAGATGCTGGGCTTCATCAAGTTTGCGCAGGAGGACGGCACGCAGCGCTCGCTGGGCGCCCTGCTGTACGCGCCCATCAAGACGCTGCCCCTGCAGCCGCAGGCGGCCTCGCTGCTGCATGCGCTGCTGTTCAACGCCGTCATGTTCGCCGTGGCCTGGTTCATGTGGCGCCGGCGCTGGTTTGTGAAAGTATAGTCCGGAGCAAGTGTTGCCAAAATAAAATATCAAGTAGATAATGGTGTTTCTTTAACTCAACAGGCTCGGCCTGTGTGCCCATGGAAAACACTAATCCCTACCAAACTCCGCAGACCGTCTTCAATGGAGACGAGGCCGCGCCGGCATCCGGCGAGCTGCAGTATGCGGGCTTCTGGCGCCGCTTTGGCGCGTTCTGGCTGGACGCGCTGTGCTTGCTGCCGCTGACCGGCATCGTGCTGTTCCTCAGCACCAAGTCGCGCTATTTCCATGCGGCGTGGCTGGTGCCCAGTTTGCTGTTCGGCTTGTGGTTTAACGTCTACCTGTTGAAGCGCTACGGCGGCACGCCGGGCAAGCTGATGCTGAAGATCCGCGTGGCGATGGCGGACGGCGCTGCGGTGACCGGCAAGGCGGCCATGCTGCGCTATTCGGTGATGTTTGTGCTGAGTGCGCTGGCCTCGGTGGCGCTGGCGATGGCCGCGCTGGCGATGGGGGATGAGCTGTATCTGTCGCTCGGCTTCATGGGCATGAACACGGCGCTGGTGGAGCAGGCGCCGCTGTGGTACCCGTCCGTGAACACGGCCTTGCAGATCTGGATCTGGGGCGAGTTCATCACCATGCTGTTCAACAAGCGCCGCCGCGCCGTCCATGACTATATGGCCGGCACGGTGGTGGTGCGCAACAGTGTAAAAGCATAACGCTGCAACCGCGTAGGGCGGGTTAGCGGGCTAGTCCCGTGTAACCCGCCAGCCTTGTTACTTGCCGCCTTCGTTGGCGTGCTCGCCCAGGATCTGCTTGGCGTAGCGGACGCCGATGCCGTAGGCCGAGTGCGCCTTGAAGATGTCCATGCAGCCGTCGTAGGTCTCGCCGCGCGCCCAGTCGCGCTGCAGTTCGCACATCCATTGCAGCGAGTTGGTTGGCGTGGCGCCGGCCTGCACCATGCGCTGCACGGCGCGCTCGTGCGCTTCCACGGTGGTGTCGCCGCAGGCGTCGGTCGGCACGAAGATTTCATAGCCTTCGGCCAGCATCTGCAGGGTCGGGAAGGTCACGCACACTTCGGTCCACAGGCCGGCGATGATGATGCGCTTGCGGCCGGTGGCCTTGATCGCGTCCTTGAAGCCCTGGTCTTCCCACGAGTTCATCGAGGTGCGGTCGATCGGTTTCTGGTCCGGGAACACGGACTGGATTTCCGGAATCAGATGGCCGCTGAAGGTCTCGGAGGCGATGGTGGTGAGGATGGTCGGCACACCGAACAGCTTGGCGGTCTTGGCCAGGATCTGTGCGTTGTGCAGCAGGGCGGTGCGCTCGTGCGACATGGTGCCGAACAGCATTTGCGGCTGGTGGTCGATCAGCGCCAGGACGCAGTCTTGCGGGTTCAGCAGGGTGTTGTAGGACATAGTTTTCTCCGTGAAAAGTGGGGGTGGCAAAGCATGTTCACACTTTGCCAGCTTTGCCTTATTTGCACGTCTGCTATAAGGCCTGCCCCCGCTCTTGCTTAGGAGAGAGCGGCCTGTTTCCTGCCCGTGAATTCGGTGGCGTAGACCAGCGTGGCGATCAGCGGGAAGGCCAGTCCGGTCAGCAGCACGCCGTGCCAGCCGTTGTGCGCATACATCCAGGCGCCCAGCGAGGAGCCGATGGCGCCGCCGCAGAAAAACACCGCCATGTATAAGCCGTTGAGGCGGCTGCGCACGTCTTCGCCGAGCGCGAAGATGGCGCGCTGGCCGGTGACCAGGCTGGCGGACACGCCCGCGTCCAGCACGATGGAGGCGGCCACCAGCAAGCCCAGGTCGAACACGCGGCCGCCCTGCAGCAGCAGCGGCGCGCCAAAGGCGATCAGCGCGGCGGCCAGCGCCATGCCTGTGGTGGAGCGGCTCTTGCCCTGGTCGGCGCGGCGGCCGGCGAAGGGCGAGGCGATGGCGCCTGCCACGCCGGCCAGCGCGAAGATGGCGATGCCGGTCTGCGTGAGATTGAAATACGGGGTGGACAGCACCAGCGGCACGGTGGTCCAGAACAGGCTGAATGCGCCGAACATGCAAGCCTGGTAGGCCGCGCGGCGGCGCAGGATGGGCGTAGTGGCCAGCAGGCGCCACATCGAGCCGAGCAAGGCGCCGTAAGGCATGGTGGCGACGGGCTGGCGCTGGGGCAGCTTGCGGTGCAGCAGCAGCGCGAGCAAGGCCGTGCCTATGGCCGACAGCACGAAAATGGCGTGCCAGTTGAACGCGTCCGTGACCAGGCTGGACACCGGGCGCGCCAGCATGATGCCCATCAGCAGGCCGGACACCACCTTGCCCACGGTCTGGCCGCGCGTATGCGGCGGCGCCAGGTGGGAGGCGAACGGCACCACCACTTGCGCGGCCACCGAGCCCAGGCCTATGCACAGCGCGGCGGCCAGGAACAGCGCGGCGTTGCTGGTGCTGGCCGCCGTCAGCAGCGCCAGCGACGTGGCGCCCAGGCAGGTGACGATCAGGCGGCGGTTCTCCATCAAGTCGCCCAGCGGCACGATGAAGATCATGCCGAGGCAGTAGCCGATCTGCGTCAGCGTGACGATCAGCCCGGCCGCGCCGGCCGACAGGCCGGTGGCGCGGCTGATGGGGCCGACCAGCGGCTGCGCGTAATACAGGTTGGCGACGATGAGGCCGGTGGCGGTGGCCAGCAGCAGCACCATGCCGGGGGAAATCCCGGGCATGGCTGTGGTTTGGTTGGTGGTCAACTGGAACTCCTGGGGGCGAACGGCAAGGGCCAGCGCCCTGCTCAATGATAGGCGGGCACAGCGGGACAGTTATTGTAGAGGGGAATGGCGATTCCTGCTGGCGCCCGCCGCTATAGGGGGTATATGCGGCGGGAGTATCTGCGATGCTACAAGGTGCGCAGGAAGGCGGTCAGGTCGGATTTTTCTTTGTCGCTGAGCTTGGTTTCCAGGATGAGGTTGAAGAACTCCACCGTGTCTTCCAGCGTCAGCAGGCGGCCGTCGTGCAGATAGGGCGGGGACTCCTTGATGCCGCGCAGCGGGAAGGTCTTGATGGGGCCGTCGGCGGTGGCCATCATGCCGTTGATCATGCGCGGCTTGTAGAAGCGCTCGGCTTTCAGATTGTGCATCAGGTTGTCGGTGTAGTAGGGCGCGGCGTGGCAGGTGGCGCACTGGGCCTTGCCGAAGAACAGCGCCTGGCCGCGCAATTCCGCTTCGCTGGCCTTGCGCGCATCGAGCTTGCCGTCCATGCCCAGCTTGGGCGCGGGCGGGAAGTCCAGCAGGGCCTGGAACTCGGCCATGAAGTGCACCTGGCTGCCGCGCTCGAGCGGGTTGACGCCTTTCTTGGTGGCGATGACCGGATCGCCGTCGAAATAGGCGGCGCGCTGCTCGAATTCGGTGAAGTCTTCCACCGTCTTCAGGGCGCGCTGCGAGCCGAACAGGCGCTGCACGTTGAGGCCGCGCAGCGTGGGCGTGTCGATGCGGTGGCGGAAGATCTGCGGGCGGATGTCGCCCACCAGGTGGGTGGAGGCGTTGCTGTGGCCGTTGGAATGGCAGTCCAGGCAGGCCACGCCCCGGCTGGGACGCTCGGAGCGCCGGTCCTCGGTCTGGTTGAACTGCTGCTGCGGGAAGGGCGTGAGCAGCAGGCGCAGGCCTTCCAGCTGCTTGGGATTGAGCAGGCCGTTGAACATGGCGTGGAAGTTGTCGATGGTGAGCAGCTTGCCGCCGGAAACATCGCCCAGGTCGCTGCGCGTGGTGAGGAAGATGGGTGCGGGGAACTCGGGCAGGAAGTGGTCGGGCAGGTCGAAATCGAGGTCGAAGCGGGCCAGGTCGCGCTGCTCCTGGCGCTTGATCTCGTCGATGTGGAACTGCGGGAACAGCATGCCGCCTTCGGCGTGGTTGGGATGCGGCAGCGGCAGGAAGCCGGCCGGGAACAGCTCGCGCGCGCGGATCTCGGCCGGATCAAGCTCGGCCAGCCGCTGCCAGCTGGCGCCCGCAGGCAGCTTGACGCGCACGCCGCCCTGCACCGGCTTGCCACGGAACATGGTGGCGCCGCTGGGACGGTTGGCCAGGTCGTAGCGCTGCGCCAGCAGTTCGCGCTGGCGCTGCATCAGGCCGGCGCGCGCGGCGCGCATGCGGGCCAGCGTGGTGTTGAAATCCTCGGTGATGTCCACCTTCATGTAGCTGGTGGGACGCTCGCCGGCGCCGGCCGCAGGCGCAGCCTGCTGCGCTTGCTGTGCGCCCGCTTCGCCGGGCGGCGCGGCCGTCACGGCGAAGCACACGCCGGCAATGGCGGCCGCCGCTGCCAGCGCGGCGAGACGCAGGGCAATTGCCAGTGGGATGGCGGATGTGGTTTTCATGGTGCTCTCCTGCTGCGTGGCCGGGCAATTCGCCCAATTCCAGTTAAGCAGGCAGGAGAGCTACATCAATGCTTAAGGCCGGAGCGTTTGCGCTGGCTCAAGCCGCTGCCGGATGGCGGCGGTGATGTCGTAGGAATGCAGGCGCCTGGCGTGCTCGAAGATTTGCGAGGTGATCATCAGCTCGTCCGGCCGGGTGCTGTTGATGAAGGCTTGCAGCTGGCTGGCGACGGTGTCCGGCGAACCGATCGCCGAGCAAGACAGCACCGAGTCGAGCATGGCGTTTTCCTGCTGGCCCAGCGTGCCGCGGTAGTTGGCCATGGGCGGCGGCAGCTGCGAGGGGCGGCCGGTGCGCAGGTTGACGAAGGCCTGCTGCATGGATGTGGCGAGCAGCTGCGCCTCCTCGTCGGTGTCGGCCGCGAACACATTGAAGCCCAGCATCACGTAAGGCTGGGCGAGCTGCGCGGACGGCTTGAAGTTGGCGCGGTACAGCGCCACCGCCTGCATCATCTGCTGCGGCGCGAAGTGCGAGGCGAACGCATACGGCAGGCCGAGGTGCGCCGCCAGCTGCGCGCCGAACAGGCTGGAACCCAGTATCCACAGCGGCACCTTGGCGCCCTTGCCGGGCACGGCCAGCACGTGCTGGCGCGGCGTGTCCGACATATAGTCCTGCAGCTCCAGCACGTCCTGCGGGAACTCGTCCGAGTCCGACGCCAGGTTGCGGCGCAGCGCGCGGGCGGTGGTCTGGTCGGAGCCGGGCGCGCGGCCCAGGCCCAGGTCGATGCGGCCCGGATGCAGCGCTTCCAGCGTGCCGAACTGCTCGGCGATCACCAGCGGCGAGTGGTTGGGCAGCATGATGCCGCCCGCGCCCACGCGTATGGTTTTGGTGCCGCCGGCCACGTGCGCCATCACCACCGAGGTGGCGGCGCTGGCAATGCCGGGCATGCCGTGGTGTTCCGCCAGCCAGTAGCGGTTGTAGCCCCAGCGTTCGCCGTGCTGCGCCAGATCCAGCGTGTTGCGCAGTGAGGTGGACGCATCGCTGCCTAGTGCGATGGGGGAAAGGTCGAGTATGGAAAATGGAATCATGGCTGGGATATGGCGACGCCTGGCTGGGTTTCAATGAAGGCCCTGACGCGCGCATGGCCTTTCCGCTACACTTGCAAAACTCTAAAGGTATCAACACCAACATCAAAGACGGGACACAATGCTGAAGAAACTTACCATGACGGCGCTGCTCGTGCAGGCCGCGTTCCATCCGGCCGCGCAGGCCGCCTCCCTGAGCGACGCCGCCACGGCCACCGCCCGCTACGCGCTGGAGACTTATCCGCAGCAGATGACCGCCGCGCTGGCCGCCATGGTCAGCCACAACACGGTGGCCGATCCTGCCCTCACGGCCGACAAGAATCCCGCGCACCTGGGCTTCAAGCAGCTGCTCAAGGAAGAGGCCGCGCGCCTGGGCCTGGACTACAAGGACCACGGCTATGTGGTGGTGATCGGCCTGGGCGAGAGCACGGACCGGGTCGGCATCATCACGCACGGCGACGTGCAGCCGGTGAACCCGGCCAAGTGGGCCAAGTCGCCGTTCGAGCTGGACAGCACCAGCGAGCCGGGCCGCCTGATCGCGCGCGGCGCGGAGGACGACAAAGGCCCGATCGCCACCGCCATGTATGCGATGAAGGCGATCAAGGACCAGAAAGTGGCGCTCAAGAAGCGCTTGGAATTGTACGTCTACATGGCCGAGGAGTCGGACTGGGGGCCGCTGGAGGCTTTCCTGAAAGACCACGTGCCGCCGCAAATGAACATCACGCTGGACGCGGAATATCCCGCAGTGACGGCCGAGAAGGGCTGGGGCATGGTGAAAGTGACCATGCCTGCGCTGCCTGTCCCGGCGGCCGCCGGCAAGGGACCGCTGCTGCGCGAATTCGCGGGCGGCTTCTTCGGCAGCCAGATTCCGGAAGACGCCAGCGCCGTGATCGCCAACGCCACGCCCGCGCTGGAGAAGCAGATCCGCGCGCGCGCCGCCAAGCAGAAGGGCATGCGCTACCAGTACGCCTGGCAGGGCCGCGAGCTCAAGATCACCGCGCTGGGCGTGTCCGCGCACTCGTCCACGCCGGAAGACGGCGTCAACGCCATCAGCATGCTGGCCGACGCGCTCAAGGTGCAGCCGTGGAAAGCCACCGCCGCCGCCGGCATGGTGACCATGCTGAACGACCTGGTCGGCACCGGCATCTACGGCGAACGATTTGGCAAGGCCGCCTACCGCGACGATTTCATGGGGCCGATGACGGTGGCGCCAACCGTGCTCAAGCAGAAAGACGGCGGCATCGAGCTGAACATCAATCTGCGCCGGCCACGCGGCAAGGCCACGGCGCAGCTGCAGGCCGAGTTCCAGCAGGCGTTTGACGAATGGAAGCGCACGCACGTGCAGCAGGCCAGCATCGCCATGCAGATCGGCGAGCCGTGGGTGCAGACGGACGCGCCGCAACTGCCGGTGCTGCTGGACGTGTTCTCGCATTACACGGGTATCCAGAATGCCAAACCGACATCGATAGGCGGCGGCACCAATTCCCGCTTGTTCCCCAAAGCGGTGGCCTTCGGTCCCGCCATGCCGGACACGCCTTACACCGGCCATTCCGAGCACGAGTTCATCACCACCAAACAGTTGATGCTGAACCTGCAGATGTACACGGCTGTGCTGGTCGAACTGGCACGATAGTCCCGCTTTAATATCACCTTGTTATCGACGCGGCGCGCCTTTGTTGGCGCGCCGCGTTTTATTTTGCGGCTACGTGAAACTAGGTATTCCCTTACGGAAAAATAAGCCTTACCATCAGCAGCAATAAGGCTTACTTTCACGCCGACCGTTACCTGAATCTCATCTTTTCAATATCACCATTTGCGATGCCGGATCGTCAATGATCACCGGCAGGGGACTTTGCATGTCACGTAAATTATTGTCAGTTTGCGCATTGCTGTTGGCGGTTTGCCAGCCCGCGCTGAGCGCCACCCTGGACATGAGCGCGCACCCGCAGCCGGCCGGCGCCATCGCCGCGTCGATGGAGGAAGCGCCGCGCCGTGGCGCCTTGTTCAAGGTGCAGCACGACGGCCGCACCAGCTATCTGTTCGGCACCGTGCATGCCGGCAAGCAGGCTTTCTTCCCGCTGGAGCCGCAGGTGACGCGCGCGCTGGCCGATTCCAATGCGCTGGTGCTGGAGCTGGACGTGCGCGCCAGCGAGCCCTTCCAGCAGGCGCTGGCGGCCCATGGCAGCTATCCCAAGGGCGACAGCATCCGCAAGCATTTGTCCGGCGAAACGCTGGCGCTGCTGCAGCAGGCGCTGGGCCGCGCCGGCATGTCGCTGGACAAGCTGGAACAGTACCGGCCGTGGCTGCTGGCCAATTTGCTGGTCGGTGCGGAAATCGAGCGCAACGGCTATGTGCGCAGCCAGGGCGTGGAGCAGTTCCTGCTGAAGGCCGCCGCGCAGCAAAGCAAGCCGCTGCGCGAGCTGGAGAGCGCGGATTATCAGCTGGGCCTGTTTGCCAGCATGGACGACGCGCAGCAGGAAACCTATCTGCGCGAGAACCTGGCCGAACTGGCCAGCGGCGCGGCGCTGAAAAAGACCTCCAGCCTGATCGACGCCTGGAGCCGCGCGGACGCGCCAGGCATCAACGCGGCCTGGCAATCCATGGTCAGCGGCGGCAGCGTGTCCGCCGCCTTCATGGAACGCACGCTGCTGGGCAAGCGCAATCCCGAGATGACGGCCTCGATCGAAAACATCATGAAGGCGGACCGGACTGCTTTCGTTGGCGTCGGCCTGCTGCATTTGCTGGGCGAGCAGGGCGTGCCCGAGCTGCTGCGCCAGCGCGGCTATCAGGTCGAACAGATTTACTAGGCCGGCCCGGCTGGGCTTTCCCGCCGCACTATTCGCGCGTGACGCTGCCGTTGGCGTAGCGCACGCGTTCCCCGTTCTTGTAGCTCGGCATGCTCTCTGCCAGCACGGTTTGCGTGCTGCCGTCGTCCATGCGCACGGTGACGCGGTAGATCTTGTCGGTGGGCGAGCCCATGGTGCCGCCGGCCGCCGCCGCTGCGCTGGACAAGCCCATGGACATGGCGTCCTGCCGCGTGATCTGGTCTATGGCCTGCACCACGCCGCTGCCGCTGCTGGTGCTCTGCATGCCGGGGCTGCTGCCGGACCCGGCAGTGCTAGCCATGCTGCTGGTGCCGCTCGTGGTCCCGCTGCTGCCCATGCTGCTGGCACTGCTGCTCGGGCTGCTGGTACTTGAGCTGCCGCTGCTGCCGGTGCTGCTGGTGCTTGGGCTGCCCGTGCTGCTGGTGCTACTGCTCCCATTCCCGGGCCACTTGCTGTCCGAAGCGCAGCCTGCCAGCGCCATCAGCGCGCAAGCCAGTAAAGTATGTTTTAAGTTCATGATGATCTCCGTTATACGAGCGTCCGCTCGAATAGCTTGGATGGCCTCCGAGGCCAGTTGTTCCGGCACAAACACCACTCTTTGATGCGCATCAAACGATTACCTGAAATACATGGCCATAATTGCGTGTCAGAAACTCATAGGAAATGGCTATGTTCAAACGCAGGACGGACAAAGTAATTGAAGATTTGACGGCAGCTACCTGCGGGCTGCAGTCAGACCGGCGCCAAAGTTATGTATTGGCGCAAGCATTGCATGGACTGGTGCGCCTGGCGAAAGCCGAGCAGTTGCTGGAAATGCGCATGGACGCGGAAAAAGCCAGCGGCAGCCTGGCATGCGCCAGCCGCAAGCGGCAGACGCGGGCCATCCTGCGCAAGATCGGCATGGATGTGAAAAGCCGGCAGCGGGAGCTGGAATTCGGCCAGCAATATCCGGAAGGAAAAGACGAGACTTCCTAGGCAGCGGCCGGGCGGCGGCTCCACAGCAGCCACAGCACGCTGGCGGTGAGCAGGGCGGAGGCCGTGTCCACCGCCCAGTCCGATATCGCGCCATGGCGGTAGGGCAGGAAGCTCTGCACCAGCTCATCGAGCGCGCCCATGGCCATGATGGTGGCTACCGACTTGACGGCCCGCAAAGCGGCGCTGCCCGTGCTGCCGGTAAATAGCAAAAAGGTCAGGCCGGCGTAGGCGCAGGAGTGCAGCACCAGGCCGGACGCGACCGTGCCGATGTCGCTACGGGCGCCGGGAATCGAGCCGAGCACCAGTATCATCAGATACAGCACCAGCGCCGCGCGGTAGCGCAACTGTGCGTGGGAGGACGTGAGGACGACTTGCTGAAGTAGGGAACGCATAGCGCAAGGATAGCATGCGGGCAAAAAAATACCCGCTGGTTAAAGCGGGCTGAAAAACCCATTCGGGTCAAGAGAGCAGAGATCGCACATACAGAATTCGGGTGGTGCGCTCGAGGCGCACCTTACTGCTTGCCACGCATATCGGTTGCATGTGCAGCAGATGAAGCAACTTTACATACCTCATATGACGCCATCGTGACATATCTCAAGGGACAAGCAAAAAAAAAGCCCGCTGGTTAAAGCGGGCTTCAAACTATTATCTTGGAGGAGAATAGTGGAGACAGGTGTAATTATGCTGCGCTACAGCATATATGTCTAATTTTCATTTTTCATATCAGTAATAAATTTTCCGTATAACTCAATCCTTGACCGGCACCGTGTAGTTTAGCGCCATGCGGCCGCCGTCCACGAACAGGGTCTGGCCCGTCATATAGGAAGCGTCGTCGCTGGCCAGGAAGGCGGCGATGGACGCCACTTCCTCCGGTTCGCCGCAGCGGCCGATGGGCGTGCGCGACAGGATGGTGTGGCGCGCCTCCGGGCTGCCCAGCACGGCTTTCTTGGCCAGCTCGGTCAGGATGGTGCCCGGGCCGATGCCGTTCACGCGGATGCCGTGCTGCGCCAGGTTCAGCGCCATCACCTTGGTCAGCTGGTTGATGCCGCCCTTGGACACCACGTAAGGCACCTGGTCCGGTATCGCCAATTCGGAATTGACGCTGGACATATTGATGATGCAGCCGCTCTTCTGCTTGACCATCTCGCGCGCCACGGCCTGGCTGCACAGGAACATGGATTTGAGGTTGATGCGCATGACGCGGTCGAAATCGTCCTCGGTGACGTCGAGGAAATCGGCCTTGTGGGTCACGCCGGCGTTGTTGATCAGGATGTCGATGCGGCCGAACGCCGCCAGGGTTTCCGCGACGAGGGCGTCCACGTCGGCTTTCTGGCTCACATCGGCGGTGCAGAAGCGGGCCTGGTCGCCCAGCGTTTCAGCCGCTTGCGCGCCTTCCGGCTTGATGTCCACCAGCATGACTTTGGCGCCTTCGGCGATCAGGCGCTGCGCGCAGGCGAGGCCGATGCCCTGGGTTGCGCCGGTGACGATGGCTACTTTTTGGGAGAGTTTCATTGTGTGATCCAGGGGTTGAGGGCGATGGAGCGAATTTTACTTCACCCACGCCGGCGTTATAATGGTGGGTTTGCATTTTATGAGAGGGGTGGCCGTGAATTTTATTAACAAGCTGAATGCCGCATGGACGGCCAACGACTCCCTGCTGTGCGTCGGCCTGGATCCGGATATGGCCAAGCTGCCGCCCCAGTTCCAGCAAGACCCGAACGGCATTTTCAATTTCTGCAAAGAGATCATCGACGCGACGGCCGACCTGGCGTGCTCCTTCAAGCCGCAGATCGCCTATTTCGCGGCCCTGAGCGCCGAGCGCCAGCTGGAGGACATCTGCGCCTATGCGCGCGAGAACTACCCGCACATTCCGCTGATACTGGACGCCAAGCGCGGCGACATCGGCGCCACCGCGCGCCAGTACGCGCGCGAGGCGTATGACCGCTACGGCGCGGACGCCGTCACCGTGAACCCCTACATGGGTTCGGATTCGGTGGAGCCGTATATGGAATGGGCCGACCGCGGCGTCATCATCCTGTGCCGCACGTCGAACGCCGGCGGTTCGGACCTGCAGTTCCTGAACGTGGACGGCAAGCCGCTGTACCAGCACGTGGCGCGGCTGGTGGCGGAAAAGTGGAACAGCAACGGCCAGTGCGCGCTGGTGGTCGGCGCCACCTTCCCGGAAGAACTGGCGCAAGTGCGCGCGATTATCGGCGACATGCCGCTGCTGGTGCCGGGTGTCGGCGCGCAGGGCGGGGACGTGGAAGCGACCGTCAAGTCGGGCCGCACCGCCAATGGCGCGGGCATGATGATCAATTCCTCGCGCGCGATCCTGTACGCGGCGCAGCAGCCGGGCGAGGATTTCGCCATGGCCGCGCGCCGCGTGGCGCTGGAAACCCGCGACGCGATCAACGCGCACCGCGCGGGCTGAGCCGCCAGCTCCCTCAATACCGCTGCGGGGCCACCATCTCGGCGTAATCGTACAGCGCGCCGAGAATCTCTTCGCCGCGCTCGTCCGCCGTCTCGGACAGCTGGTCGATTTCGCCGAACAGCTGCTCCACCGTCCTGGCCCCCGCCGCGCCGTCGAACAGGCGCGCGGCGCGGTGCGCTTCCCAGTGCTCGGCTTCCTGCTCGCTCAAGGTCTGCGGGAAGTTGCGCGCGCGGTAGCGGAACACCAGTTCGCCCAAGCGCGCGTCGTCGAAAGGCGGCGTCATCAAGGCCAGCTTGGCCGGCGATTCCTTGCGCATGGCGTCGAGCAGGCGGCGGTCTTCCTTGCCGACAAAACCGCCGTACAAATCCTCATCCACATCCATCGCTTCGGCCGCGCCGGGCCGGTGGTAGACCTGCGCCCACAGCGCGCCCAGGTCCGGGCCTGCCGCCGCGGTTTGCGCGTGGCGCTTGGCCTGCTCCACGTCTATGCCCCAGCGCTCGGCCATCGCCGGCGACAAGGTCTTCAGGTTGGACACCAGCATGGGCGACTTGTTCAGGTGCACGCTCTTGATCGGCAAGCGCGTCACGCCTTCCGGCAGCTCGCTGCTGCGCGTAAACATGCGCATGCGCACCGTGTCCGCGTCCAGGCCGTACAACTCGCTTGGATCGTAAGCGCAGTCCCAGACGATGATCTCGTTCTTGTTGGTCGGATGCGTGCCCAGCGGCCACACCAGGCCGATGCAGCCGCGCTCGGCCGGGAACATGCCGGACACGTGCAGGAAAGGCTGGCGCAGATGCGGCAGCAGATGCATGCCGATCTCGTCGGCCACGCGGTCTTTCTTGTGCAGCGCAAAGCAGAAGTCCCACAGCTTGGGCTGCTTCTGCTTGATCAGGCGCGCCAGGCCTATGGTGGCGCGCACGTCGGACAGCGCGTCGTGCGCGGACTCGTGCAGCAGGCCGTTGGCGGCGGCCAGGTGTTCCAGGCGGAAGCTGGGCTTGCCGTCCTCGCGCAGCGGCCACTCGATGCCTTCCGGGCGCAGCGCATAGGTCATGCGCACCACGTCCAGCAGGTCCCAGCGGCCGCACTGGTTCTGCCATTCGCGCGCATACGGGTCGAACAGGTTGCGCCAGAACAGGAAGCGTGTCACTTCGTCATCGAAGCGTATGGTGTTGTAGCCCACGCCTATGGTGCCGGGCTGGGAAAACGCCTGCTCGATGGTGGCGGCGAACTTGTGCTCGGGCACGCCCCATTCCAGGCATTGCTGCGGCGTAATGCCGGTGATCAGGCAGGACTGCGGGTCGGGCAGGAAGTCGGGCGCCGGCTGGCAGTACAGCATGATAGGCTCGCCTATCTCGTTCAGGTCGGCGTCGGTGCGGATGGCGGCAAACTGGGCTGGCCGGTCACGGCGCGGCTGCGCGCCGAAGGTCTCATAGTCGTGCCAAAGGAAAGTTTGCTGGCTCATGGATTCGTGTATTTGTTGGGGATGCGGCTACAGTTCGCCGCTTTCTGGCCGATATGATAAAGGGGAATGGCGCAAACTAGGAGAGCGATTATGGTAAATCCCGCTACATTGAAGTCCGGGGGCGTGACGGCCGAGCCGTCGGCCAAGGCCGGGGCCGCTGCCGACACTGCGCCGCCGCCGCGCGTGCAGGCCAGGCAGCAGCTGAACGCATCCATCGTGCAGGCCTCGATTTCGGTGGCGATAGGCTCGGGCAACGAGCCGCTGGCGCTGCTCTACAAATCGGCGCTGACCGGCATTAACGAGGCGCTGGCGCCGGATTTCGGCCCGGATGCGATACAGAACGCCACCGGACAGGACAATTCGCCGGAAGGGACGGCGGGACGCATAGTGTCGCTCAGCACGGCGTTTTTTGATGCGTTCAAGGAACAGAACAAGGGACTGGACGACGAGGCCGTGCTGCAGAAATTCATGGACACCATAGGCGGCGGCGTGGAGCGCGGCTTCAAGGAGGCGCGCGGGATACTCGACGGCCTGCAGGTGCTCAACGGCGACGTGGCCAGCAATATCGACAAGACCTATGAACTGGTGCAGCAGGGGCTGAAGGAGTTTGCCGACAGCAAGCGCGCGCCGGCCGCAGCCGCTAGCTGAACAGGGTTTCCTGCACCACCACCTGGTTGCGGCCGCCGTCCTTGGCGCGGTACAGCGCGGCGTCGGCGGTGGCGATCAGGCCGTGGTCGTCCTGGCCCGGCAGCAGGCTGGCCACGCCCAGCGACGCGGTGATGTGCGGCAGCGGCAAGCGCATGTCGCGGAACACCACGGCCTGCCGTATCCGCTCGCACAGGCGCTCGGCCACCACCACCGCCACCTTGTCATTGGTGTCCGGCAGCAGCACCATCATTTCCTCTCCGCCGTAGCGCACCGCGCAGTCGGACGGGCGCAGCGCGCCGCTCAGCACTTGCGCCGCCGCGCGCAAGGCCTGGTCGCCCGCCAGGTGGCCGTGGCTGTCGTTGAAGTTCTTGAAGTGGTCCAGGTCTATCATGATGAGCGACAGCGGCTTGCCGCCGCCGTGCGCGCTGGCCACCATCTCCGGCAGCAGATCGTTCAGCCAGGCGCGGTTGTACAGCCCGGTCAGGCCGTCTATCATCGACATCTGGCGGTAGAACTCGCCCAGCTTCTGGCGCCGGCGCAGCTGCGCGTTGGCCGCGCGGATGCGGAAGGACAGCAGTCGCAGCAGGTTGCGCGCCACGCCGTTCGATTCGTCGATCAGGCGCCACACGATTTCCGCTTCCACCACCAGCAGCTCGCTGGTCTCGAGCGCCGTCATCAGCGACAGATTGGCTTCCTCGTCCAGCACCGACTGCTCGCCCACGCTTTCGCCCGGCAGCACCTTGCTCACGGTGCCGTCGGCCATGCCGGTGCGGGTGTCGGCGGTGACGGACAGCGCACCGCTGAGCACAATGTACAGCCGCGCGCGGCTGGTGTCGGTCACCGATTCGCCCTGCTGCAGCTGCACCACCGGGCAATGCGCCAGCGAACGCGCGGCCAGCGCGGCGTCCGAATCGCGGAACAGCTGCAAGTCGTCGATCCGGTAGGCCGACGCGGCAAAGGTGGTGATCTGCTTCAAGATAGAGTCCGGGGAAAGAATATTGGATACTGTGAGGCAAATCATAGCGCAACGGCGTGTCCGCCAACACTGCGCGGCGGCCTGTGTTTCAATACTGCGACGAACCACCCGCCACCGTGAAAAAATGCACTTTACCGACGCCCTGGGACAGATACATCCCGCCGACCCCAACGCCCGCATCGTCTGCCTGGTGCCGTCCATTACCGAGCTGCTGTGCGATCTGGGGCTGGCCGGACAACTGGTGGGCCGTACCGGATTTTGCATCCACCCGGCCGGGACCGTGCGCACAATTGCCAAGGTGGGCGGCACCAAGGACGTGAATCTGAACAAGATCCGCACGCTGGCGCCCACCCACGTCATCGTCAATATCGACGAGAACGAAAAGCCCACGGCCGACGCGCTGGCCGAGTTCGTGCCGCACGTGGTGGTGACGCATCCGCTGGCGCCGCGCGACAACCTGGCGCTGGCGCGGCTGATGGGCGGCATTTTCTGCGCGCAGGACAAGGCCGAGGCATGGTGCGCCGCGTTCGAGGCCGAGTATGCCGCCTTGCAGGCCATGCGGCAGGCCAGCCCGATGCCGCCGCAAACCGTGCTGTACTGCATCTGGCAGGATCCGTGGATGAGTGTTTCCAGCGACACCTATATCGCGCGCATGCTGGCCGAGATAGGCTGGCGCGTGCCGCAGCTGGGCAGCGAGCGCTATCCGCGCTTCGACTGGACGCCGGAACTGCTGGCGCAAATCGACCAGGTGCTGCTGTCGTCCGAGCCCTACCGTTTCACGGAGGAACACGTGGACGCGCTGGAGCGCCAGATCGGCAAGCCGGTGCAGCTGGTGGATGGGGAGATGATGTCGTGGTACGGCAGCCGCGCGCTGCAAGGGCTGGGCTACCTGCGCCGGCTGGCCGGCGGCTGAACCCGGGCGCTGGGCCCGGGCCGCCGCTGCCGGCCGGCGTCCTGTGGCGGGAGATTATTCGCTGGTTTCTTCGTCGGCCGCTTCGGCGGCGGCGAGCGAGCTTTGCGACAGCGGCACGTGGCGCTTGTCGTTCAGGCGGCCCAGCGCGCTGTCGATGGCGCGTTTGAGTTTATCGGCGGAGCCGCTGATGGCCTGGTGCAGCGTGGCGGCGTGGTCGCTGACGGCGATGGGCTGGTAGCCGGTAACGCGCGCTTCCATTAGGCAACGATTGTCGCCGTCCGCTGATTTCTGGCTGTTGTTGTCGCTCAGGTGGACTTCGACGCGGGTGATGTGTTCGGCAAAGCGGCCGATGGCTGCGGTGACGACGGTTTGTACATGGTCATCCAGGGAAGCATGACGTTCGATGGTTTTATCGGTGTTGACATTGATCTGCATAGACTGCTCCCGTTTGTTCATCAAAGCATGCCCGGTAAGGGGTACGCAAGGCCATCTTACTCCTTTTGGCGGGGGCCGCCAGTCGATTGCCGCCCGGCACAACTTTATTTTTAATTGTTCAATAGCCCCGCTGCAATATTGACGGACAGCCCCAATATGAAGAGGTTGAAGAAGAAGCTCAGCACCGACTGGCCCAGCGCCAGCTTGCGTAGCCCCGCGCTGCGGATGCTGACGTCCGAGGTCTGGGCGGCCACCGCGATGGTGAAGGAGAAGTACAGGAAGTCCCAGTAGTCGGGCTCGTGCTGCGGACCGGGAAACTCCAGCGGGCGGGCGTTGGGCGTGGTCTGGTAGTACAAGTGGGCGTAGTGGAAGCAGAACAGCGTGCCGACCAGGAACCAGGAGCCGATCAGGGTCAGCCCCACCAGCGCATATTCGAGCACATGGCCGCGCAGCTGCTGGCCGTGCAGCTCGGCCAGCTCGGAGCCTATGGCCATCAGGCTCATCAGCGAGGCCACGCACAGCACGGCCAGTATCATCGGCCCACGCTCGTCCTCGGCGGCGGCCACGCGCTTGACCTTGCGGTGGTCGGCCCGCATCATCATCCAGCCCATGGTGACCAGGTAGGCCCACACCGCCACGTCCCAGCAGGCCAGCAGGCGGGTGAGCAGGCGCCAGCTCTCGGGCAGCAGGGGAGCGCTCAGCGCGCCCAGCGCAATGGCGAGGGCGAGGTGGGGGCGGCGGTGTATCAGGTCCGGGAATATTTTCATCCGGACATCATATCAAGCCGCCTTGGCTTGCGCCTCGCGTTCGTCGTGCGGGAAACGGTCCATGCGCGACAGCACCGGGAACAGCACGCTCCACAGCCCGGTGACGGCCAGCGTGGCGGCGCCGCCGAACACCACCGCGCGGGTCAGGCCCAGCCAGCCGGCCGTCACGCCGGATTCGAATTCGCCCAGCTCGTTGGACGCGCCGATGAAGACCGAGTTGACGGCGCTGACGCGGCCGCGGATCTCGTCCGGGGTTTCGTACTGCACCAGCAGGTGGCGCACGTAGACGCTGATCATGTCGCCCGCGCCCATGAGCAGCAGGGCCAGCAGCGCCAGCGCGAAGCTGGCGGTCGAGCCCAGCACCACGGTGGCGGCGCCGAACAGGGCCACGCCGCCGAACATCCACAGGCCGACGCGGCGCGTGATGGGGAAGAAGGCCAGCGCCACCGAGCACAGCGCGGCGCCGGCGCCGGGCGCGGTGCGCAGCAGGCCCAGGCCGCTCGGGCCGACGTGCAGCACGTCCGCCGCCAGCGCCGGCAGCAGGGCAGTGGCGCCGCCGAACAGCACCGCGAACAGGTCCAGCGACATCGCCCCCAGCACCACCGGGCGCGACAGCACAAAGCGCAGGCCTTCGAGCACGCTGTGCCAGCTGGCCGGCGCCTTGCTCACCACCTGGGGCGCGGCCTTGGTCATGCACATCAGCAGCACCGAGACCACCAGCAGCGCGGACGCGGCCAGGAACACCGTGGTGGCGCCGTAGTAGTACAGCAGGCCGCCCAGCGAGGGGCCGACGATGACGGCGATGTGGAAGGTGGACGAGCTGAGCGCGACGGCCTTGCTGAAGTCTTCGGCCGGCACCATGTTCACCAGCACGGCCTGGGTGGCCGGCATCATGAAGGCGCGCGCGCTGCCGAACAGCGTGAGGATGAGGAACACCGGCCAGACGATGCTCAGCCCGGTCAGCGTGAAGCCCAGCAGCAGCAGGCCGCACAGCAGCTGCGCGCCCAGGCAGAAGGCAATGATGTTGCGGCGGTTGTAGCGGTCGGCCACGTGGCCGGCGGGCAGGATCAGCAGCAGGAAGGGCGCGAATTGCGCCAGGCCGATCAGGCCCAGGTCGTACAGGTTGCCGGTCAGCGCATACACATGCCAGCCTATGGCCACGTGCTGCATCTGCACGGCGACCGTGCCAAGCACGCGCGCGGCGAGATAGAAAGCGAAATTGCGGTGCTTGAGGACGGAGAAACCGTTGGCGGAGGAGGACATAGGAACAATGACAGGCTGGCGTAGCCCGTCATTGTGCCTGATGTCAGACAACTGCGCTTGCCGGCGGCCCGGCCCGCTGCGTCAGAACGCGGCCAGGTCGGCCTCGGTGGTGAAGGCGTCGGCGTAGAACTCCTCTTCCGGCAGCGCGCACTTGGCCACGAAGTCGGCCTTGGCGGTTTCCACCATGATGGGCGCGCCGCAGGAATAGACCTGGTAGGCGGACATGTCGGGCAGGTCGGCCATCACGGCCTGGTGCACGAAGCCGGTGCGGCCGCTCCAGTTGTCCTCCGCCTCGGCGTTCGACACCACCGGCACGTACTTGAAGTTGGGCAGCTTGGCGGCCCACTCGCGGCACAGCGCGTCCATATACAGGTCCTGCGGGCGGCGGCCGCCCCAGTACAAGGTCATGGCGCGCTGCGAGCCGGTTTGCACCAGGTGCTCGACGATGGCCTTGATCGGCGCGAAGCCGGTGCCCGAGGCCAGCAGCACCATGGGCTTGTCCGTGTCCTCGCGCACGAAGAAGGTGCCCAGCGGGCCTTCGAAGCGCAGGATGTCGCGCTCCTTCATGGTGGAGAACACTTGGTCGGTGAACAGGCCGCCCGGCATATGGCGGATGTGCAGCGTGATGGGGCCGTTGTCCGGCGCGGTGGCCATGCTGTAGCTGCGGCGCTTGCCGTCGCGCAGCAGGAACTCGATATACTGGCCGGCGCGGTACTGCAGCGTTTCATTGGCCGGCAGCTGCAGCGAGATCACCACCACGTCCGGCGCCACTTTCTCTATGGTGGACACGCGCGACGGCATCTTCTTGACCGGATAGTCGCCGCTGCCCGCCACTTCGCGCGCTTCGATCACCAGATCGGCGTGCGGCGTGGCGCAGCAGAACAGCGACATGCCGGCCGCTTCCTCTTCCGGCGTGAGCGCGCGCGCCTGGTGCGCCTTGTGCGTCACGCTGCCGGAGATGACCTTGCCCTTGCACGAGCTGCATGCGCCATTCTTGCAGCCATACGGCAGCCCCACGCCGGCGCGCATGGCCGCCGCCAGGACGGTTTCGTCCTCGTCGCAGGAGAATTGGTGGCCGCTGGGCTGAACAGTAATCTGGAAAGTCATACAATCCTTAAATGAAAATCTCAAACGCTAAAAAAATTGCCCGGCCGCGCTTGCTGGTGCTGGGCTGCGGCGACGTCGGCCTGCGCCTGCTGCCCTTGCTGCGCGCGCAGTTCCGCATCTTCGCCGTCACCAGCCAGCCGTCGCGGCGCGCCGAGCTGCGCGCCGCCGGCGCCGTGCCGGTGGTGGCCGACCTGGATAACCCGGCCAGCCTGCGCCGCCTGAAGGGGCTGGCGGACTACGTCGTGCACCTGGCGCCGCCGCCCGCCGAGGGCCTGCGCGACAGCCGCAGCCGCAATGTGACCGCCATTTTACCCGAGGCCGGACGCGTGGTTTACATTAGCACCACCGGTGTTTACGGCGATTGCGGCGGCGCCTGGTTCGACGAAAGCCGTCCGGTGGCGCCGCACAATGCGCGCGCGCGGCGCCGGGTGGACGCGGAGCGGGTGCTGCGGCGCTGGGCGCTGCGCAGCGGCGCCACCTTGTCCATCCTGCGCGTGCCCGGCATTTACGCGGCCGACCGGCTGCCGCTCAAGCGCTTGGAGCTGGGCACGCCGGCGCTGACCGAGCAGGACGACGTGTACACCAACCATATCCACGCGGACGACCTGGCGCGCATCATCGCGCGCACGCTGTTCCGGGGCGCGCCGAACCGGGTCTACCACGCGGTGGACGACAGCGACATGAAAATGGCGGCCTATTTCGACGCCGTGGCGGACGCCTTCCGCCTGCCGCGCCCGCCGCGTCTGCCGCGCGCCGAGCTGGCGGCGGTGGTCACGCCGGCCTTGCTGTCCTTCATGTCCGAGTCGCGCCGCATGCGCAATGCGCGCCTGAAAAGCGAGCTGGGCGTTCGTTTGCGCTATGAACGGGTTGTGGACTGCTTACAACAGCTGGCGCCAACTGAAAGGCAGTTGTAAGCAAATAGGCAGATAATAAATAGATAAGAGTTTGGCAGGAGACGCCATGCAGCCCGTCCCGCACCCCAGCAAAGAACAAGTCCGCGCTTATATGATGCAGCGTTGCCAGGCCCAGCGGCCGCCGCCGGCGCCGGACGAAATCCGCAGGCAGCTGGGGTGGTGTTGGCAATACGGCAATGATCTCGATGGCGGCGCCAGCCTCACGCTCTGTCCGGTTTTTCCTTCCCCGCAGTTCACCTTTGTGCTCCCCGGAAATATCGCCCAGCTCAGCGCCTTGCTGACCGTGGAGTGGCTGTTCCTGGCCGCCGGGTACAGGGTTGCTCATTGACTATGTCTGCCCCGAAAAGTACGTTTAACATTTTCTAGCACAGTAAGCAGGGAAAGATTCTCTCTAATTCTCACTTTTTTCGTGCTGGATTGGCCTTTGGGCAATAAAAGCGTGTATCATACGGCCTAGATGCTATAAAACATAGCAAGTGACCTATGTAGGCTAGTGTCCATCCCGTACTTTTCCGGTAAATATTTTGTCAATGTGTCGTTTTTTTTCCAAGAAGACGACCCGAACCTGAACGAATCCGATGACGTCTCTTAAAGAAATTACTGCTTCGGCAACTTACAACCCGAACCGGGTCCTCGACGCAATTATTGAAAAATTGCAGCTCAAGAACGATGCGGCGCTGTCGCGCGCCCTGGAAGTGGCCCCGCCCGTAATCAGCAAAATCCGCCACAACACGCTGCCTATCGGCGCCACCATCCTGATCCGCATGCATGAAATCAGCGATTTCAGCATTCGTGAACTGCGCGAGATGATGGCTGCCTGATAAGCGGCACGCAAAAATGCAATGGCCCCCGCCTGGCAACAGGCGGGGGCCATTTTCATTACTGCGCCGGAATTACGCTGCCGGCGTGATGCGCGGGCGCACCGAGTACATTTCGCTGGACGATGCGGCCGGCTGGGCTTGCTTCTGGACCGCGCCGGAGTAGGCTACCGTGGCGCCGGAATAGGCGACGGTGGCGCCCGAGTAGGCGGTCTTGGCCTGCTGGGTGGTTGCGCCGGAATAGGCGACCGTGGCGCCCGAGTAGGCTGTCTTGGCCTGCTGGGTGGTGGCGCCGGAGTAGGCGACCGTCGCGCCGGAGTAGGCGGTCTTCGCTGGCTGCGCCGTGGCGCCCGAATAGGCCACCGCCGTGGCGCCGGAGTAGGCGGTTTTGGCTTGCTGGGTTGCGCCCGAGTAGGCTACCGCAGTCGCACCGGAGTAGGCGGTTTCGGCGCGCACGTAATCCTCGCCGAAGGTGGCTTCGTACAGTTCCTTCATGCGCTCGCCCACCCGGTGGTGGGCTTCCACGTCGTCTTCGCCGCGCAGGCCGATGTAGGGGAAGTGGTGCAGGAAGTAGCCGAACACGGCCTGGCAGTCCGTCGCGTATTTCATCGTGTCCAGGATGTGGTAGTGCCAGAAGGTGTCCACGTCCATCAGCGGCGCGGTCTGTTCCTGCGGGAAGGTCTTCATCAGGTACAGGAAGCGGCGGTATTCGAATTCGACGGCGTTGGCTTTTTGCAGCGACCAGCCCTCGCCGGATTCTTCATGCATCAGTTTGACTTTGATCGGTTCCAGATCGAGGTCGGCAATGGCTTGGAAGCGTTCAGCAGAAATCATGAGTGACATCCTTTACTGAGTGACGAATGGGTAGGGGGGGGCACGCGGTGGTTTGGGCCGAAGCGGCCGGTGCAGGATCGTTCGGAGCTGGGAACGAGTGTTGATGCAGATCAACGAATCCTAGTATAGGCAAGCTATTGCTGAATGCAAGTGATGTTTTTCTATCGTGCGCGGGGACTGTGCTGTCCCCGCGACACTATCAATTTACTAGTAAATCAGGCGCTGGCGGGCAGGCGCGGACGTTCCTTGTAGAACCCGGCCTTGGCGGCCGCGCCGGAAAATGCGGTATTCGCGGCCACGCCGGAGAAGGCTGCCTTGGTGGCTACGCCCGAGAACGCGGTCTTGGTGGCCACGCCCGAGAATGCCGTCTTGGCGGCGGCGCCGGAGAAGGCGGCCTGGCTTGCCACGCCCGAAAACGCCGCCTGGTTGGCCGCGCCGTGCACATAGGCCTCGCCGAAGGTGGCTTCGTACAGTTCCTTCATGCGCTCGCCCACGCGGTGGTGGGCTTCCACGTCGTCTTCGCCGCGCAGGCCGATATAGGGGAAGTGGTGCAGGAAGTAGCCGAACACCGCTTCGCAGTCGGCCGCGTATTTCATGGTATCGAGGATGTGGTAGTGCCAGAAGGTGTCGACGTCCACCAGCGGTGCGGTTTGTTCCTGTGGGAATTTTTTCATCAGGATCAGGAAGCGCCGGTATTCGAATTCGATGGCATTGGCACGTTCCAGCGTCCAGCCTTCGCCGGATTCCTGGTGCATCAGTTTGACCTTGATCGGTTCCAGATCCAGTGCCGCGATAGCCTTGAGGTCGTCGTTCGCATTCATGTGCTCGTTCCTTTCAACGTGATGGATGGGGTGCTGCAGGAACGATTTTTGACCAGTTGCCCCGGCCCATTCTTGATAAATCGCAAGCTATCGTCAGTAAATTCCTAATCGCAACAGAATTGTCCTAGACGCAGCTCAGACGGCGCCGAGGCGGTGCGGGTAAGGGGACGTGATGTGGGGGACGGGGACGGTAATGAGGATGGTGGTGCCGGCGTTGGGACTGCCGCCTATGCTGCAACTGCCGCCGAGGATGCTGACGCGCTCTTCGATGCCGACCAGGCCGAAGGAGCCGAACTTGTTGCGGCTGCGGTCGTGCAGCCCTACGCCGTTGTCGCTGATGCTCATGCTGAGCACGCCGTCCTGGCGCCGCAGCTCCACCCTGACCATGCTGGCGTTGGCGTGCTGCAGGATGTTGCTGAGGGACTCTTGCAAGATGCGGAAATAGGCGATCGCGCATTTGTCGTCGATGCCGTGGTCTATGTCGGCACCGTGTTCGATCAGCTCGCACACGATGCCGCTGCGCTGTCGGAACTGGTCGATCTGCCACTCGACGGCGGCGCTCAGGCCCAGGTCCAGCACATTGGGCCGCAGGTCGTTGATGATCTGGCGCACGCTCTTGATGGTGTGGTCGATCTGCGCCAGCGTGCAGCGCGCGCGCTCGTGCAGGCGCGAATGGCGGTGGCTGGTGCGGGTGGTCAGCACGTCCGCCTCGATGCGCAGCGCCAGCAGGTTCTGGCCCAGGTCGTCATGGATCTCGCGCGCGATGCGCTTGCGCTCCTCCTCCTTGATCTGCTCGGCGTGCGCGGCCAGGCGGCGCAGCTTGTGGTGCGACAGCTGCAGCTTGGCCTGGCTTTCGCGCAGCTCGCGCGTCATGTCCTTGGCCATGCGGATGGCGCGCAGGCGCGACGAGGACAGCGTGTGGAACAGCGCGTACATCAGCATGGTGCCGGCGAAACCGGTCAGCAGCGCCAGCCACGGCAGCAGGGCGTCCACCCGCGAGTACAGCGAACTCATGGGCGCAGTGAAGGTGGCCTCCCATTGGCGGCCGTTGAAGTCGATCGGCAGTACGCAGGTGATCATGCGTTCGCTGCCGCTGCCGGCGGCGCCTGCGTCGGCGCTGTCGTACAGCAGCGTGGCGGCGGTGGGACTGCCTTCGCTGACGTCGCGCAGCGTCAGGCGCGCGTTGCGCACCGGGATCTCCGCCAGCGCCTCGGACACCAGCCGGTGCACGCTGAAGCCTATGCCCACCGAACCGAGGTAGGCGGCGCGCCGCTCCGCGACCGTGTTGATCGGCAGGTCGGGGCGGTACACCGGCAGCCGCATGGCCAGCGCCTGGCGGTTGGGCAGGCTGTCGAAACCGATGGGCAGGCCCGACGCGCTCAGCATGCCGGTATCGCGCGACTGCGCCAGCGACTCGGCCACGGCGGGCCGCGCCGCGATATCGACGCCGAACTTGGCCTCCAGGCCGGCGATGGGCTCGATCAGCGACAGGATGGCCGCGTCGGCCTGGCTGGTGGTGGGCTTGAGCGCCAGCTCCGGGTAGCCGTCCAGGCCGGGACGCGAGGTGCGGCGCACATACTGCTCGAACGCGGCGCGCTGGCTGGCCGGCACATGCTGGGCGAAATTGATGCTGACGATGGCGGGGAAGTTGTGGCCCAGGTCCAGGCCCTGCACGTAGCGGTGGAAATTGTCGCGTGTAATGCTGTCGACCGCCTGGAAGTAGCTGGCCGTGCCGCGCAGCACGTCGGTATAGGCTTTGATGGCGGTGGCAATGTTAAATTGGCTGCTGCGCGCCTGCGTGCGGAAGCGCTCGCTCGCTTCGGCTTGCAGCGAGTTGGACGTGAAGCCGTGCAGCACCGCGCCCACGCCCAGGGACAGCAGCAGCCCTGTCCACCACAATGGCTGGCTGGGGGAGAACAATTTTTTTCTTGCGATGAAGGCGCGCATGTTCCCGATGTTGCTTTGTAAAAAGTTAATTTAATATATAGATTGCTAATTGATTCCGTCAAGTATCTTTTCTTGCAATTGGGCCGCGCTGTTGCGCAACGCACAAAAAAAAACCGCCCGAAGGCGGTTTAATCTAAACAGGTATGCAGTTGGTATCTATTTTGCAGACCAGCTGTCTTTCAGCGTCACAATGCGGTTGAACACCGGTTTGCCGGGCAGGCTGTCGACTCTGTCCGCGACAAAGTAGCCGTGGCGTTCGAACTGGAAGCGCTGGTCGGCGGCGGCGTCGCGCATGCCCGGTTCCAGGTAGGCGGTGACGGTTTCCAGCGCGTTCGGGTTCAGCGCGGCCAGGAAGTCCTTGCCGCCGGCGTCCGGCTGCGGGTCGGTGAACAGGCGGTCGTACAGGCGCACTTCGGCCTCCAGCGCGGTGGCGGCGGAAACCCAATGGATATTGCCCTTGACCTTGTAGGTGTCCGAACCCGGGGTGCCGGATTTGCTGTCTTCAAAGTATTTCACGCGCACGGCGGTTACTTTGCCGTTCTCGTCCTTGTCGTAGCCGGTGCACTCGGTCACGAAGCCGTGGCGCAGGCGCACGCGCGAGCCGGGCTGGTCGCCGACCGGCGGGTAGTAGCGGAAGTAGCCCTTGCTCGGCGCTTCCATAAAGTCTTCCTCTTCGATCCACAGCTCGCGCGTGAACGGGAAGGTGCGCAAGCCCATTTCCGGATGGTGCGGGTGGACCGGCGAGGTGCACTCTTCGCTCTGGCCTTCAGGATAGTTTTCAACGATGAGCTTGAGCGGGCGCAGCACGGCGGTGGCGCGCGGCGCTTTCGGGTCCAGGTCTTCGCGCAGGCAGCCTTCCAGCGTGCTCATGTCGATCCAGCCGTCCGACTTGGTCACGCCGATGCGCTCGCAGAACAGCTGGATGGCTTCCGGCGTGTAGCCGCGGCGGCGCAGGCCGACGATGGTGGGCATGCGCGGATCGTCCCAGCCGGTCACCACTTTTTCGTCCACCAGCTGGCGCAGCTTGCGCTTGGAGGTGATCACATAGGTCAGGTTCAGGCGCGAGAATTCGTACTGTTTCGGCACCGGCATCTTGAAGAAGCCGCCGGCCGACAGCGTGGCCAGCAGCCAGTCGTAGAAGGGACGGTGGTCCTGGAACTCCAGCGTGCAGACCGAGTGCGTGATGTTTTCCAGCGCGTCCGAAATCGGGTGCGTGTAGTCGTACATCGGGTAGATGCACCAGGCGTCGCCGGTGCGCACGTGGTGTTCATGGCGGATGCGGTAGATGGCCGGATCGCGCATATTCATGTTCGGCGAGGACATCGCGTCTTCGCTGATCTTGGCGCGCAGGATGTGCTCGCCGTTCGCGTATTTGCCGGCCTTCATGTCGCGGAACATCTGCAGCGACTCGGCGCGCGGACGGTCGCGGAAGGGCGAGTTCTTGCCCGGCGTGCTGAAGTTGCCGCGGTTGGCCGCCATGTCGTCGGCGCTCTGGCTGTCCACGTAGGCGTAGCCCTGCTCGATCAGGTATTCGGCCATGGTGTAGAGCTGGTCGAAGTAGTCGGACGCGTGGTGCAGATGGTGCTCCACGCCGGACGGGCCTTGCCAGTCCCAGCTGAACCCGAGCCACTGCACGCTGTCCTTGATGGTGTCGACGTATTCCTGTTCTTCTTTCTCAGGATTGGTGTCGTCGAAACGCAGGTGGCAGCGGCCATTGTAGTCGCGCGCCAGGCCGAAGTTCAGGCAGATCGACTTGGCGTGGCCCACGTGCAGGTAGCCGTTCGGCTCCGGCGGGAAGCGGGTGATCACGCTGGGCAGGCCTTCACGCGCGTGCGCGCCGGAGGCGAGGTCGGACTCGATGATGGCGCGCAGAAAATTGGACGGCAGCGCCGGTGCGGCAGGGGCGGTATTTTTTTTGTCGTTGCTCATGTAAGCGGCAGGGAAAAGGGGACAGATCCCAGGCATTTTACCGTACACCAGCGGCGCAGCGGGACGGCGAACGCTTTTCTATAGGATAATTCGTCTTTACAGCTTGGCATACAACCCTTACGGAGTTTCCCAAATGGAAAATTTATACAACGTGCTGGGTGTGGCGCCTAATGCCTCTGACGAGGAAATCAAGAAGGTTTACCGGTCGCTGGCCATGCGCTACCACCCGGACCGCAACTCCGCCCCCGGTGCGGAAGTGCGCTTCAAGGCCATCACCAAGGCCTACGAGATCCTGTCGGACCCGGTCAAACGCGAAGAATACAACCAGAGCGTCAACCACCGCATCATCATCGACCCGGAAGCCGAAGCCTACCAGCTGTGGCGTTCCGTGTTCGGCCTGCACGGCGTGACCCTGCCCGCAGAGTAATTGGAAAAGAGTAAACAATGAGAAAAGTACACCACGAATTCGCCTACCAGTCGCGCGAACTGGAAGGCCAGATCGAAGGCATCCTGGGCGACCCGCCGGACCGCAAGAACTACAAAATGATGGTTGACGCGCTGATGTCGGAATACGCCAGCGGCGGCGGCATCGAAGACGTGAACATGATGGCTTTCGCGCTGGTGGATGTGATCAAGTTCGCCAACCCCAAGGCGGTGCTGGCCGAAGCCCAGGAATACGACGACGGCGACCCGGCGCGCGTGTTCGCGCTGGCCGAGTGCCCGGAAGGCGAACCGGCGAAGATGCTGGCCGCGATCGAGCAGAATTTCCCGGAAATCGGCCGCCAGGCCATTATCACGGCCTGCCTGCACAAGCACCCGCGCCTGTGGGACGAGGAAGACACCTCGCTCGACCAGCTGGCCGCCAACGATGACGGCGACGACGAAGACGGCTACGATGAAGCCGGCGAAGCGACCGACGATTTCGCGCAGATGTTCGACCAGGAAGGAGACCGCTAATGTCCGATGCAAATCTTCCCGCCCTGAGCAAGCAAGTAACCGAGCTGGTGCTGGCCGGCTCGCTGGGCCATGCCGAGCAGGCCTTCGCCGAAGCGGCCGACCAGTTCGGCGACTACGCGGTGGCCGAAGTGCTGAGCAGCATCCCGCCGCAAGTGACCGCGCTGCACCTGGCCGGCTTTGACGGCGGCAAGATGTCGCTGGCGACGCTGCTGGTGCCGCCCAAGGCCTGGGCCGACAGCCTGGCCTTCTTCGCCGCCACCTTCCCGGACGACCTGATCGAGGACGACCCGGAACGCCTGGCCGAGCAGCTGTTCGCCCACATCCACGGCGTGGTGTTCTCCACCGAGGACGAGGCGCGCCGCCAGGAACTGCTGCAAGCCGCGTCGGCCACCGACCACGGCTGCACCGCCTTCGCCGTGCTGTTCTCGATGGCGCCCAAGGAGATCCTGGAAGTGGCCGGCGAGATCATCTCGAAAGGCCCCTACGTGAGCGGCCTGACCTCGGCCGACAACGACATCGTGCCGCTGGCCGTGGCGCTGGCGCAAGCCAGCGAAGACGGCTGGGACCGCGCGCTGTTCGAGCTGTTCCCGGACTTCCGCCACAGCGCCGACCTGGCCGACGCCGAGTTCAGCGACGACCCGGACGAGGAACCGAAGTTCCTGCAGCGCAGCACCAAGGAACTGCTGTACCGCCTGCGCAAGCAAGTGCCGAGCACCCGCAGCGCGCCGAAAGCGGCCAGCACCCGCCGCTCCATGGGCACGGGGATCTTCTCCTGATGCTGCCGGCATTAGTCAAGGAAAGCCTGCCGCGCCTGGTGCGCGCCATCCAGCTGCTGCCGGGCGACGACCGCCCGGACGCGGCCGTGATCCTGGCCGACGAGCTGACCGGCATCACCGCCATGGTGGCTGAAAAGTTCACCAACGACCGCACCGCCGACGGCATCGCCCGCGCGCTGCAGCTGGCGGTGGGCGGGGTGTCGCTGGGGCTGGAACTGGTGCTGGGCGTGGACAGCGACGAAGCGGCGCTGGATTTCTTGGTCGACAACGGCGCCGAGGCGGCCTTCCAGGCCGGCTTCCGCCACGTCAAGGAACTGGCCGCCATGCCGGAGGACTCGCTGGTGGGCGAATACGACCAGGACCCGGTCTACACGCAGCGCCGCCTGCGCGACCTGTTCGTGGACCTGTGCCTGGCCGATCCGAACCAGAACTGGAACGGCCATGAGCGCTACCATGTGCTGCTCAAGCAGCGCAAGGAAGTGCAGGCCATCGTGCGCCTGGCGGGCTGGCTGCGCCGCCACCACGACGCCGGCCCGGTGACGGACACCGACTTGAACGCCGAGGGTGTGATCGCGCTGGCCATCATCTTCGCGGTGGAGGGCGGCGGCCGCATCGTCGCGCGCACCGGCCAGAAGGAGTTCGAGCGCTTCGTGAAGGCGGTGCGCAAAGCCAAGCCGGACTTCGAGGCGGGCTGGGCTGCGCTGGTGGCCAAGGTGCCGGTGCAGCACCACCCGGTGCTGCTGGACCGCATCTCGGTGTACCGCGCCAGCTGCACGGTGCTGCAGCACATCCCCGGCCGCACGGCCATGAAGACCCTGTTCGCCGAACTGGAAAACTACGCCGGTTCCGAGCTGGAAGCCGACTACGGCTGAGTACGCTGCGGCTTGGCGACGGCGGGGCTGACCGTGCCCCGCCGGTCCTCGCGCGGGCAGTTGGTGATGGTGTATTTGTAGGTCTTCTCCATGCTGGGGTCCGGTATCGAGATGCAGACCGTGCCGCTGCCCGTCGTCATTTTGTAGACCCGCACGCGGTCGGACGGCGTGGAGATTTCCTGTATCGTGGCCGGATCGTGCCATTTGCGCGCCACCGCCTTGCTGAAGGCTTCCTCGATTTTCGCCTGCAGCGCGCCGCCGCCGGCAGCCAGCGGGGCCGCCTTGCCGCCGCGCAGGTCGCGGTCCACCGCGCCCGCCCCATATCCTGATTTGAGCATCAACTGCGCCACGCCGGCAGCGGCGGGCGGCGCGTTGGCCGCGAATAAGTCGTCCGCCTGCCGTGCGGCCTGCGCCGTGGCTGTCGTGGCGGCTGGCGCGGCAGCCGCCTCGGGCGCCGGTGCGGCGGGCTGGTCCGGGTCCGGTTTTGTTTCGCGCGCTGCGGTCTGCTGCGGGAGAGCCGGGCGCTGCGCGCGCACCGCAGGCGCGGCGCTGGCCTGCCGGGGCTGCTGCCGCGCTGTGAGTGCCGGAGCAGGCAGCAGCCACTGGATGGCGGCGCCGTCCCGCTGCGGCGGGGCTGGCCGGTGCTGCGGCGACAGCAAAGCCAGCAACAGCGCCAGATGCAGCGCAGCGGTGAGCAGGAAAGCGGTGGGTGTGCGCCGTTGATGTGTCATTCAGGCAATGTAGCTGAGATGCGTGTCAAATGTTTCCATATTAACAAACGCTTACAAACCGCTGGCCGCTTCGCGTGCCAGTGCGATAAAGCCTTCCACCAGCGCGCCGTGCGCGTCCTTGCGCTGCGCCAGCGAGAGCACGGTGTTGGCGCTGGGATCGGCCAGCGGCCGGTAGCAAGCGCCTTCCATGTGGATACTGTCGAAGGAGCCCGGCAGCACGGTGATGCCGCAGCCGGCCGCCACCAGCCCGATCATGGTGGACGCCTCGCCCGCCTCCATCACCACGTCCGGCGCAAAGCCGGCCTCCTTGCACAGCCTGAAAATCTGCGGATAAATGCCGGTACCGGCCGTCTTCGGATACATGATGAAGGGCTGGCCCTGCAGGTCGCGTATCTCCACTTTCTCCTTTTGCGCCAGCGGCGAGCCCACCGGCAGCACGGCGATCAGCGGGTCATGGCGCAGCACGGTCAGCCGCACCGCGTCCGGAATGGCGGTCTCGGGCGGGCGCACGAAGCCCAGGTCCAGTTCGCGGTTTTCCAGCATGGCGATCTGCGGCAGCGTGGCCAGCTCGCGCAAGGTCAGCAGCACGTCCGGGTAGCGGGCACGGTAGCGGTTGATGACGGTGGCGAACAGCGGCGTGAAGGGCGTGGAAAAAGTGAAACCGATGCGCAATTCGCCCGCCTCGCCGCGCTGCGCCCGCCGCGCCGTCAGCTTGGCCTGCTCGGACAGCGCCAGCACGCGGCGCGCGTCCTCCAGGAACAGTTTGCCGGCCTGGGTCAGCCGCACCCAGCGCTTGCTGCGCTCGAGCAGCTGCGCGCCCACTTCCGCCTCCAGCGCCTGGATCTGCTGGCTCAGCGGCGGCTGGCCGATGTGCAGCCGTTCGGCGGCGCGCGTAAAGCTGAGCTCTTCAGCTACGGCGATGAAGTAACGCAGGTGGCGCAGTTCCATTGTTATCGCTTTAAAGTATTACTAACGCCTTAAATATATATTGGACAGTAATACAGCGCAATCCTAAGATGAAGCCATCATTCATCAGCCGGGCCGTCATCATGGGCATCACCGCAGGGTCGCCGCAATTCAAACGCACCAACCGCGCGCTGTTCTTCAGCGGTTTTTCCTGTTTCGCCTTGCTGTACAGCGTGCAGCCGCTGATGCCGCTGCTGGGCCGCGAATTCGCGCTGACGGCGGCGCAGAGCAGCCTGGCGCTGTCGGTCTCGACGGCGGCGCTGGCGGTGTCGCTGCTGTTGTCCAGCCTGCTGTCCGACCGCGTCGGCCGCAAGCCGCTGATGGGCGCGGCCCTCACCATCGCCGCCGTGATGACGGTGCTGTGCGCGGTGGCGCAAAATTACGGCCAGTTCCTCGTCATGCGCGCGCTGCTGGGCTTTGCGCTGGGCGGCATGCCGGCCGTGGCCATGAGCTATCTGAGCGAGGAAGTGGAGCCGGGCTCGCTGGGCTTGTCGATGGGCTTGCTCATCGGCGGCAACGCCTTTGGCGGCATGGCCGGGCGCATCCTGGTGTCCGTCATGAGCGACTATTTCTCCTGGCGCGTGGCCATGGCGGCCATGGGCGTGGCCGGCCTGCTGGCGGCGGCCGAGTTCTACCGCAGCCTGCCGCCGTCGCGCAATTTCCGTCCCGCGCAGGGCGGCTTGCGCGAGCTGGGTAACGGCCTGCGCCGCCAGTTCACCGACGACGGCATGCCCTGGCTGTTCGGCATGGGTTTCCTGCTGATGGGCTGCATGGTCAGCGCCTACAACTTCATCGGTTTCCGCCTGCTGGGCGCGCCGTTCGACCTGAGCCAGAGCCTGGTGGGCGCGATCTCCTTCCTTTACCTGCTGGGCATGTTCAGCTCGGTGTGGGCCGGCCGCCTGGCCGACAAGCTGGGCCGCCGCCGCGTGCTATGGTGGCTGCTAATGGCCATGCTGGGCGGCATGCTGCTTACGCTGAGCGGCAATCTGGTGCTCATCTTCGGCGGGCTGGCGCTGTTCACCTTCTGCTTCTTCGCTTCGCATTCGGTCACCAGCAGCTGGGTGGGGCGGCGCGCGCAGTCGGCCTCGGCGCTGGCGTCGGCGCTGTACCTGTTCTTCTACTATATCGGCTCGGCCGTGATCGGCTGGCTGGCCGGCGTGGCCTGGGGCGTTGCGGGCTGGACCGGTGTGGTGGCCGTGCTCGGCTGCGGACTGGCGGGCGCCTTGCTGATCGCCCTGCGCCTGCGCAATCTGGCGCCGGCCGCAGCGCCTGAACCGGCGCAGCTGGCGGCGGCCTGAACGTGCTTACACCTCTTTCCGTGTCCGGGGCTTGAGGCCGCTCAAACTGGCTGCGGCAACTTTGGGCTGAGATCGCTGTCCAAAGCGGACAGGCACGCCGTGCCTGCTCACCGCAAGGAGGAGATCATGCTGCAAGAGTATGAAATACGGCAACGATTCAACCGGGTCGGGCGCGCCATCGGGGAGGCGGCGCAAGCCTGTTCCGCCGAGCGCAATCTGCCGGGCGAGCTGCGCGACTGCATCCACAAGCTGGACCGGCAGGCGGATGCGGCCCAGCAGGTGGTGGCGCCTTATGATGTGACGCGCTTGCGCAAGATGGTGGATGAGCTGGATGTGCTGGGGGAACGGGCGCAGCGCGTATGCCGCAATATGCCGGCGCTGACCGCGCAGATGCGCAGCGCGGTCCAGCATGTGCATGACGAGCTGGCGGAGTTGAAGCACGATTTGCGGTGATGCGGCGCGGCCTGCTACAGCACGCCTTTGCCCTTGAGCGCGCCGATGTCCTCGGCGCTGCGCCCCAGCAGCTCGCGCAGCACTTCCTCGGTGTGCTGGCCCAGCATGGGCGGGGCGCTGCCGCCGTCCGCCGGGGTGGCGGACAGACGCATCGGGCTGCGCACCAGCTTGACTTTGCCCGCCGCCGGATGCGGCGCTTCCGTCACCAGGCCGCGCGCCTGCACCTGCGGGTTCTGGTAGACGTCGCCGATGTCGTTGATCGGCCCGCAGGGCACGCCCACTGCTTCCAGCTGCGCTATCCATTCGCTGCGCGATTTGGCCTTCACCATTTCGGCCAGGATGGGCACCAGCTCGTCGCGGTTCTGTACCCGCAGCGGGTTGCTGGCGTAGCGCTCGTGCGTGGCCAGGTCCGCGCGGCCGCCCGCTTCCACGAACTTCTGGTACTGCCCGTCGTTGCCGGCGGCGACGATGATGTAGCCGTCGCTGCAGGCGAAGGTCTGGTAGGGCACGATGTTCGGATGCGCATTGCCCCAGCGCTTGGGCGCCTTGCCGCTGTTCAGGTAGTTGCTGCCCATATTCGCCAGCATGGCCACCTGCACGTCCAGCAGCGCCATGTCGATGTACTGGCCTTCGCCGCTGCGGTCGCGGTGCATCAGCGCGGCCTGGATGGCGATGGTGGAATACATGCCGGTCATCAGGTCCACCAGCGCCACGCCGGCCTTCTGCGGGCCGCCGCCGGGCAGGTCGTCGCGCTCGCCGGTGACCGACATCAGCCCGCCCATGCCCTGGATCAGGAAGTCGTAGCCGGCGCGGTGCGCATACGGGCCGTCCTGGCCGAAGCCGGTGATGGAGCAGTACACCAGGTCCGGCTTGACCGCCTTCAGCGACTCGTAGTCCAGGCCGTAGCGCTTGAGCTGGCCGACCTTGTAGTTCTCCAGCACCACGTCCGACTGCGCCGCCAGTTCGCGTATCAGCTGCTGGCCTTCGGCGCTGGCGATGTCCACCGTCACCGAGCGCTTGCCCCGGTTGGCGGCCAGGTAGTAGGCCGCTTCGCTGGTGTCGCGCCCGTCCGCGTCGCGCGCGTAGGGCGGACCCCAGGCGCGCGTGTCGTCGCCGCTGCCGGGGCGCTCGATCTTGATCACGTCCGCGCCGAGGTCGGCCAGGTTCTGCGAGCACCACGGGCCGGCCAGCACGCGGCTCAGGTCCAGTACGCGGATGTGGCCCAGGGCCTTGGCAACAGTCATTACTCCACCTCCTTGATTTGGCAAGAGCGCCAGCTTAACGTCTTGTGGTATGTTTTGAATACTAGAGAAGCGACATGCGTTTTCAACATCAACCGAGCTCAGACAAAGGACGCCATGTGGCCCTATCCTAAAGTACTCGCGCACCGGGGCGGCGGCACGCTGGCGCCGGAAAACACGATAGCCGCGCTGCGCTGCGGCCTGGCCTACGGCTACAAGGCGGTCGAATTCGACGTGATGCTGTCCAGGGACGGCATCGGCGTCATCATGCACGACCCGGATTTCGGCCGCACCGTGGCGGGCGAGGGCAATGTGGCGCGCACGCCGGCCTCCGACCTGGTGCGCAAGGACGCCGGCGCCTGGTTCGGGCCGCAGTTCGCCGGCGAGATGGTGCCGCTGTTCACGGAATTCATCGATTATTGCCGCTCGCAGGGCATCTGGATGAATATCGAGATCAAGCCGGTGCCGGGCCATGAAACGGACACCGGGCGCTGGGTGGCGCAGAAGACCCGCGCCCGCTTCAGCGAGGAGCTGCGCGCCGGGGATATCAAGGCGGTGCCGCTGCTGTCCTCCTTCAGCATGGAGGCGCTGGCGGCCGCGCGCGAGGCCGCGCCGGAAGTGCCGCGCGCCTGCCTGTTCGACACCATTCCGGCCGGCTGGCAAGCGCAGGCGGCCGCGCTGGAGGCGGTGGCCATCCACACCAACCAGAAGCATCTGACGCCGGAACTGGCGCAGGCCGTCAAGGCGGCCGGCTACGGCCTGTTCTGCTACACCGTCAATACGCCCGAGCGCGCGCAGGAAATCCTGGCCTGGGGCGTGGACGGTTTTTGCACCGACCGCATCGATCTGATCGGCCCAGGCTAGGCCCGGGGCGGCGGCCATTTAAAAATGCAATACCGTCCGTTACATTTCGTGAGTATCTATTGATCGGTGGCGGCTAAGCTGGTTGCAGCTTAGGAGGCTGGCATGGGCATAGTGGAGGAGCGGCGGCGAGCGGTCCCGGCCGGTATGGCGGAGCAGTGCAGCGCTGCCGCGCTCGACTGCATCGACACCGCCATCTTCCTGGTCGACGTGCGCGTGCGTCTGCTGCACGCCAACGCGGCCGCCCTTGCGCTGCTGGCGCGCGACAGCGCGTTGCGCCTGGACGGCGTCACGCTGCTGCAGGACGGCGCGGGCGGCGCGCAGTCGCTGGCACGCGTGGTGCAGGCCGCGCTAGCTTCCGGCCCGGAGGCCCCCGCGCTGGCCTCGCTGCGCGTGGCGCGCCGCCTGGGGCCGCCGCTGCTGCTGACGGTGGCGCCGTTCCGGCCGCTGGCCGGCTTGCCCTGGCTGCCCGCCTGCGCCATGGTGATCGCCAGCGACCCGGCCGCGCACCGGCTGTCGCGCGAGGTGCTGTGCCAGCTGTTCGGCCTGACCGCCGCCGAGGCGGGCGTGGCGCAGGCGCTGGCGCAGGGCGCGGCACTGGACGATATCGCCGTGGCGCTCGGTATCAGCACGCACACGGTCAAAAGCCATTTGCAGCGCCTGTTCCGCAAGACCGGCACGCGGCGCCAGGGCGAGCTGGTGGCGGTGCTGCACGGCTCGCCGGCGGCGCTGGTGCGCCCTGCCTAGGCATCACTTGTTTGGCTGATGTCCGCAGCCCTCCCGCGCTCTAGACTGAGGTGGCGGTTTGGTCCAGCAACGGGGGAGGGTAGCACCATGAACAGAATGAACTGGAAGACGGACGGCATTATCGGGCTGGCGCTGGCGGCGGCGGCCTTGGGCGGCACCGCGCAGACGCTGCCGGACAGCGAGCGCGTAACGGTGCCTGCGCCGGCATCGCAGCTGAAAATCGAGCTGCCGGCGAAGCCTTACTGGATGGAGCGGCAGCGGTTTGAAGAGCTGCGCGGGAACTATGAACTGTCCAACGGCCATACCCTGTACCTGACGCGCAGCGGCTACACGCTGTACGGGGAAATCGACGAACAGGGCCGCCATCCATTGGTCGCCTCCGGCTACAGCTCCTTCGTGGCAACCGACCTGAAGCTCAAAGTGCACATCACCTCGCTGCCCGATGGCGGCGTGGGAGGCGAGGTGCTGATGGCCGTGCCGCGCCGCCTTGCCGCCACCGGCGAGGTGGTGGAACAGATCGTGGCGCTGGCCCTGCGCTAGCCGGCCCGGCTCAGTAGCGCTCGAAGCTGGCCGGGTCCGGTTCCCAGTCGGCCGCCTGCAGCGGCGCGCCGCTGTGCCGGCCCGTAGCCGGCTGGCGCCCCGTGGCGCGCACGGCGCGCGCCGGGCGCCGCGCAGGCTTGCCGGCGCCGGTGTTGAAGAAGCCCATGGTGCGCTGCAGGTCTTCGGCCTGGGAGCTCATTTCCTCGGCGGTGGCGGCCAGCTGCTCGGAGCCGGCGGCGTTCTGCTGGGTCGCCTGGCTGAGCTGGCTGATGGCCGAATTGATCTGCGACAGCCCGGTCGACTGTTCTTCCGACGCGGCGCTGATCTCCTGTACCAGGCTGGAGGTGCGCTGGATATTGGGCACCATCTGGCTGAGCAGCTTGCCGGCCCGTTCCGCCAGCTCCACGCTGCTGCCCGCCACTTCGCCGATTTCCTGCGCCGCCACCTGCGAGCGCTCGGCCAGCTTGCGCACTTCGGCCGCCACCACGGCGAAGCCCTTGCCGTGTTCGCCCGCGCGCGCCGCTTCGATGGCGGCGTTCAGCGCCAGCAGATTGGTCTGGTAGGCGATATCGTCGATGATGCCGATCTTGCGGGCGATCTGGCGCATGGCGTCCACCGTGCCGCCCACCGCGCCGCCGCCTTCCACCGCCTCGGCGGCGGCCTGGCTGGCCATGCTGTCGGTCACGCGGGCGTTCTCCGTGTTCTGCGCCACCGAGGCCGTCATCTGCTCGACCGAAGCGCTGGTTTCCTCCACGCTGGCGGCTTGCTCGGTGGCCGCCTGCGACAGCGACTGCGCCGTGCCGCTCACCTGTTCCGAGGCGCTGGCCAGCGCGTCGGCGCTGCTGTTGACGCGGCCGACCACGTCGGCCAGGCGCTCGACCATGTTTTTCATGCTGTACAGCAGGCTGCCGTGGTCGCCGGCGCTGGTTTCGATCTGCACCGTCAGGTCGCCGTCCGCCACCCGGTTGACGATGCCGGCCGCATAGGCCGGGTCGCCGCCCAGCTGGCCCAGCGTGTTGCGCAGGATAAGGATGCCCAGCGCCGCCACCAGCAGCGCCGCCACGCCGAAGATGATGGCCATGTTGCGCTGGGAGGCGGCAATGGCCGCGCCGGCCTCGGCGTTGGCGGTTTCCGCCACCTTGACGTTGAGCGCCACGATCTTGTCCAGCGCCGCCTGCACCGACGCCACATGGGGCGCCACGTCGGCGACGGCCTGGCCGTAGTCTTCGGTGGCCAGCTTCATGGCGGCCGAGTCGCCGCCGCGCGCCAGCCGCTCGGCCGCCGCGATCACGCGCTCGCCGCCTTTCTGGCGCAGCTCCCACGCCGCCAGGAAGTCCTTGTACAGCACGGCCTCCTCGGCGGTCTGGGGCAGGGGATCGTAGATCTTGCGCCCGGCCGCCACTTCGGCGAAGCCGGCCCGCATCACGTCGGCCTGGGCCGCGATCTTGCCCACGGTTTTGGGGTCCTCCAGCAGGCGGAACACGGTCAGCGCGCCGATGCGCACTTCGCGGTTGCCCAGTTTCATCTGGTACAGGCCCACCAGCGAGGGCAGGCGCACATCGGCCACCTCGGCGAAGCCGGCGCTGGCGCTGCGCAGCCCGGCCAGGCCCGCCGCCCCCACCAGGGCCACGCCCAGGATGGCCAGCACCAGCAGCAATATCAACTTGGTCCGCAGCAAAAGATGGTTGAGCATGACAGCCTTTCACAGTGTGATGGGACGGACGGGCGACGGACCCGTATGCGGTTTCAGTATAAGGATTATGCTGTCCATTGGCGCGGCGCTCCGGCGCTTTCTTGCCTTTGTCGCAAGGCGGCAACGCCCGGCGCTGCGCTCAAGCCGGTGATCCGACGCCGTCCTCTGATTTTCCGGCCGCCACTTCACGTATAATCAACCCTTTGCACCAGCCAGCAACTTAACCAATACGACATGAAATCATCTGAAATCCGCGAGAAGTTCCTTAAATTCTTCGAGTCCAAGGGTCACACGATCGTCCGTTCCAGCCCGCTGGTGCCAGGCAATGACCCGACCATGCTGCTGACCAACTCCGGCATGGTTCAATTCAAGGACGTGTTCCTGGGTCTGGACAGCCGCCCGTATTCGCGCGCCACCACCGTGCAGCGCTGCGTGCGCGCCGGCGGCAAGCACAACGACCTGGAAAACGTCGGCTACACCGCGCGCCACCACACCTTCTTCGAAATGCTGGGCAACTTCAGCTTCGGCGACTACTTCAAGCGCGACGCCATCAACTACGCCTGGGAGCTGCTGACCAAGGTCTACATGCTGCCGGCCGACAAGCTGACCGTCACCGTCTACATCGAGGACGACGAAGCCTACGACATCTGGGCCAACGAGATCGGCGTGCCGAAAGAGCGCATCATCCGCATCGGCGACAACAAGGGCGCGCGCTACGCGTCGGACAACTTCTGGCAGATGGCCGACGTCGGCCCATGCGGCCCGTGCACCGAGATCTTCTACGACCACGGCGCCGACATCTGGGGCGGCCCTCCGGGCTCGCCGGACGAAGACGGCGACCGCTTCATTGAAATCTGGAACCTGGTGTTCATGCAGTTCAACCGCGACGAAGCGGGCAATATGAACAAGCTGCCGAAGCCGTGCGTGGACACCGGCATGGGCATGGAGCGCCTGGCCGCCGTGCTGCAGCACGTGCACAGCAACTATGAAATCGACCTGTTCCAGAACCTGATCAAGGCCGCCGCGCGCGAAACCGGCGCCACCGACCTGGAATCGAAATCGCTGCGCGTGATCGCCGACCACATCCGCGCCGCCTCCTTCCTGATCGTCGACGGCATCATCCCCGGCTCGGAAGGCCACGGCTACGTGCTGCGCCGCATCATCCGCCGCGCGCTACGCCACGGCCACAAGCTGGGCCAGACCAAGCCCTTCTTCTACAAGCTGGTGGCCGACCTGAACACCGAGATGGGCACCGCCTATCCCGAGCTGAACGAAGCCGCCGCCCGCGTGGCCCAGGTGCTGAAAGCCGAGGAAGAGCGTTTCGGCGAAACGCTGGAACACGGCATGAAGATCCTGGAAGCGCAGCTGGCCAAGGACGCGAAAAACCTGGACGGCGCCACCGCCTTCACGCTGTACGACACCTACGGCTTCCCGCTGGACCTGACCGCCGACATCTGCCGCGAACGCGAAGTGACGCTGGACGAGGCCGGCTTCCACGCCGCCATGGAGCAGCAGAAGAAGACCGCGCGCGCGGCCGGCAAGTTCAAGATGGCCGCCAACGTGGAATACAGCGGCGAGAAGACCAAGTTCGTCGGCTACGACAGCCTGAACCACGCGGACGCCAAAGTGATCGCCCTGTACGCCAACGGCGCGCCGGTGCAGGAACTGAAAGCGGGCGAGCAGGGCATCGTGGTGCTGGACACCACGCCGTTCTATGCTGAATCGGGCGGCCAGGTGGGCGACCAGGGCGTGATCGCCACCGCCTCCGCGCAGTTCGACGTGGAAGACACGCTGAAGATCCAGGCGGACGTGTTCGGCCAGCACGGCGTGCTGTCCAAGGGCACGCTGAAAGTGGGCGACGCCGTTTCGGCGCAGGTGGACACCGCCAGCCGCGGCCGCACCATCCGCAACCACTCGGCCACCCACCTGATGCACAAAGCCCTGCGCGAAGTGCTGGGTTCGCACGTGTCGCAGAAGGGCTCGCTGGTCGATCCGGACAAAGCCCGTTTCGACTTCAGCCACAACGCATCGCTGACGGCCGAGGAAATCGCCAAGGTGGAAGCCATTGTGAACGCCGAGATCCTGGCCAACGCGGCCACCCAGTCGCACAATATGTCCTTCGACGACGCGGTCAAGCACGGCGCCATGGCGCTGTTCGGCGAGAAGTACGGCGACGAAGTGCGCGTGATGGACATCGGCTCCTCCAAAGAGCTGTGCGGCGGCGTGCACGTGAACCGCACCGGCGACATCGGCCTGTTCAAGATCGTGTCGGAAGGCGGCGTAGCAGCCGGCATCCGCCGCGTGGAAGCGGTGACGGGCGAGGGCGCGCTGGCGCTGGTGCAGGGCCTGACCCGCAAGCTGGGCGAAGCCGCTGCCGTGCTGAAGGCCAATCCGGACGAGCTGACCGTGAAGATCGCGGCCGTGCAGGACCACGTCAAGGCGCTGGAGAAGGAACTGGCCGCGCTGAAATCGAAGCTGGCTTCCGGCCAGGGCGACGAACTGGCCACCCAGGCCGTGGAAATCAAGGGCATCAAGGTGCTGGCGGCAACGCTGGAAGGCGCCGACGTGGCCACCCTGCGCGAGACCATGGACAAGCTGAAGGACAAGCTGAAAACCGCCGCCATCGTGCTGGCCAGCGTGGCCGACGGCAAGGTTTCCCTGATCGCCGGCGTGACTGCGGATGCAACTTCCAAGGTCAAGGCGGGCGAACTTGTGAACTTTGTTGCACAGCAAGTGGGCGGAAAAGGTGGCGGACGCCCCGATATGGCGCAGGCCGGCGGCACCGATGCTGCAGCCCTGCCGGGCGCCTTGGCGGGCGTTGCCGCCTGGGTGGAACAGCGCGCCTGAGAGTGAAAAGCAAGCAAGCATGCGGTCCGCGCGCAAGCGCGGACTGTTAATTTAATGACTTCTCTCGTTGTGAACTTGCAACGAGAGAGGAACTATTTTGGTGCACCGCGTCACAATCGCCGAATTGGAGTAGACTGTGCAGAACTGGTCAACCAATTTGCGGGATTTTGATGAGCGACACCCTAGTTGATACCGAAATCATGGAATTTCAAAAAGAACTCGATGCACGGGGTCTGAACTGCCCGTTGCCGATTCTGAAGGCGAAAAAGGCCCTGGCTGAACTGCAGAGTGGCGAAGTGCTGCGCATCATGGCGACCGACCCCGGTTCCGTGCGCGACTTCCAGGCGTTCGCCAAGCAAACGGGCAATGCGCTGCTGTCGCACGCGCAGTACGGAACGGAATTTGTCTTTTTGATGCAACGCAAGTAAGCTAGCAGTTCTTCACAGCGGGGAGCCGGGCTGGCTCCCTGGTCGGCAGGCACTCCACGATTTGATGCGAAGGTTGGAAATTAGACGATTTCTACTACCAAAAAAACGCACGATCGTGCTTTAATTCAGCCTGATGATGGAATTTCTCATATAATCTAGCCCACATATCAGTTCACACTTTATTAATTTTCCCAAAGGCAGAGCTATGAAAGTCTTGGTACCCGTCAAACGCGTGGTCGACTACAACGTCAAGGTGCGCGTCAAATCCGACGGCACTGGCGTCGATATCGCCAACGTCAAAATGTCGATGAACCCGTTCGACGAGATCGCGCTGGAAGAAGCGACCCGCCTGAAAGAAGCCGGCAAGGTCACCGAAGTGGTGGCGGTGTCCTGCGGTGTGACCCAGTGCCAGGAAACCCTGCGCACCGGCATGGCGATCGGCGCGGACCGCGGCATCCTGGTGGAGACCGCGACCGAACTGGAACCGCTGGCCGTGGCCAAGCTGCTCAAAGCGCTGGTCGACAAGGAACAGCCGCAGCTGGTCATCCTGGGCAAGCAGGCCATCGACGACGACTCCAACCAGACCGGCCAGATGCTGGCGGCCCTGCTGGGCTGGCCGCAAGCGACCTTCGCCTCGAAAGTGGTGCTGGAAGACGGCAAAGCCACCGTGACCCGCGAAGTGGACGGCGGCCTGGAAACGCTGGCGCTGACGCTGCCGGCCATCATCACCACCGACCTGCGCCTGAACGAGCCGCGCTATGTCACGCTGCCTAACATCATGAAGGCGAAGAAGAAGCCGCTGGACGTGGTCAAGCCGGAAGACCTGGGCGTCGACGTGACCCCGCGCCTGAAAACCCTGAAAGTTGCCGAGCCAGCCAAGCGCTCCGCCGGCATCAAAGTGCCGGACGTTGCAACCCTGGTCGCAAAACTGCGCACCGAAGCCAAAGTCATCTAAAGGATATTCAACATGGTCGCATTAGTTATTGCTGAACACGACAACGCTAGCCTGAAGGGCAGCACCCACCACACCATCACCGCGGCTGCCCAGTGCGGCGGCGACGTGCACGTGCTGGTGGCAGGCTCCAACGCCGCCGCCGCCGCTGCGCAAGCCGCGCAGATCGCCGGCGTGTCCAAAGTGCTGCTGGCCGACGCCGCCCACTTCGCCGACGGCCTGGCCGAGAACGTGGCCGAGCAGGTGCTGGCCGTTGCCGCCGCCTACTCGCACATCCTGGCGCCAGCCACCGCCTACGGCAAGAACATCCTGCCGCGCGTGGCCGCCAAGCTGGACGTGGCCCAGATCTCGGAAATCACCAAGGTCGATTCGCCGGATACCTTCGAGCGTCCTATCTACGCCGGCAACGCGATCGCCACCGTGCAGTCGTCGGACAAAGTCAAAGTCATCACCGTGCGCACCACCGGTTTCGACTCGGCTGCCGCCACCGGCGGTTCGGCCGCCACCGAAACCATCGCCGCTGTTGGCGATTCGGGCAAGTCGGCCTTCGTCGGCCGCGAGCTGGCCAAGTCCGACCGTCCCGAGCTGACCGCCGCCAAGATCATCGTGTCCGGCGGCCGTGGCATGGGTTCGGGCGAAGCGTTCAAGATCCTGGAACCGCTGGCCGACAAGCTGGGCGCGGCCATGGGCGCCTCGCGCGCCGCCGTGGACGCGGGCTTCGTGCCGAACGACTGGCAAGTGGGCCAGACCGGCAAGATCGTGGCGCCGTCGCTGTACATCGCGGTCGGCATCTCCGGCGCGATCCAGCACCTGGCCGGCATGAAAGACTCGAAGACCATCGTCGCCATCAACAAGGATCCTGAAGCGCCGATCTTCTCCGTGGCCGACTACGGCATCGTGGGCGATCTGTTCGACATCGTGCCTGAACTGGTCAAAGAACTGGGTTAATCAAAGCGGAAGTACCGAGGCCACGCTGGCAAGGCAATGCGCCGCCGCGTGGCCTTTTTCTTGGAGAGAAGAAGATGAGCTATCAAGCCCCCCTGAAAGACATGCTGTTCGTGATGAACGAACTGGCCAACCTGCAAGGCGTGAGCCAGCTGCCCGGCTGCGAGGACGCCAGCCCGGAAACGGCGGAAGCCGTGCTGGAAGAAAGCGCGAAATTCGTCGCGGGCGAAATCGCGCCGCTGAACCACGCCGGCGACAAGGAGCCGAGCTACTGGAAGGACGGCAACGTCTTCACCTCCAAGGGTTTCAAGGAAGCGTTCAAGCAGTTCGCCGAGGCGGGCTGGCAAGGCCTGCAGCATCCGGCCGACTTCGGCGGCCAGGGCCTGCCCAAGCTGGTCGGCACGCCATGCGTGGAGATGCTGCACGGCGCCAACCTGGCGTTCGCGCTGGTGGCGCTGCTGTCGGACGGCGCCATCGAAGCGCTGCTGACCGCGGGCAGCGACGAAATGAAGGCGACCTATCTGGAGCCGCTGGTGACCGGAAAATGGACCGGCACCATGAACCTGACCGAACCACAAGCCGGTTCCGACCTGGCCGCCGTGCGCACCCGCGCCGTGCCGCAGGACGACGGCACCTACAAGATTTTCGGCACCAAGATCTTCATCACCTACGGCGAGCACGACATGGCCGAGAACATCATCCACCTGGTGCTGGCGCGCACGCCGAATGCGCCGGAAGGGGTGAAGGGCATCTCGCTGTTCATCGTGCCCAAGTTCATGGTCAACGCCGACGGCTCGCTGGGCGCGCGCAACGACGCGCACTGCGTGTCGATCGAACACAAGCTGGGCATCAAGGCCAGCCCCACCGCCGTGCTGCAGTTCGGCGACAACGGCGGCGCCATCGGCACGCTGGTGGGCGAAGAGAACCGCGGCCTGGAATACATGTTCATCATGATGAACGCGGCCCGCTTCGGCGTCGGCATGCAGGGCATCGGCCTGTCCGAGAACGCCTACCAGCAGGCGGTGGCCTTCGCCAAGGACCGCGTGCAGTCGCGCGACCTGGCCGGTTCCGCCGGCCCGGTGTCCATCATCCACCATCCGGACGTGCGCCGCCTGCTGATGAATATGCGCTCGCAGACGGAAGCGGCGCGTGCGCTGGCCTACGTCGGCGCCGCGCTGTACGACGCGGCCCACCACCACGCCGACGCGGCCACCCGCGCCGAGAACCAGGCCGTGTATGAATACCTGGTGCCGATTATCAAAGGCTGGTCCACCGAGCTGTCGCAGGACGTGGCGCGCGACGGCGTGCAGGTGCACGGCGGCATGGGCTTCATCGAGGAAACCGGCGCGGCGCAGCACTACCGCGACGCCAAGATCCTGACCATCTACGAAGGCACGACCGCCATCCAGGCCAACGATCTGGTCGGCCGCAAGACCGTGCGCGACGGCGGCAAAGTCGCCAAAGGCCTGATCGCGCAAGTGCGCGCCACGGAAGCCGAGCTGGCCAAGCTGGACGGCGCTGACTTCGCGGCCATCCGCAAGCACCTGGCGCAAGGCGCGGCCGACCTGGAAGCGGTGGTCGAGTATGTGGCCGGCAATATGAAGACCGACATCAAGGCCGTGTTCGCGGGCAGCGTGACCTATCTGAAGCTGGCCGGCATCGTGCTGGGCGGCTGGCAGATGGCGCGCGCCGCCGTGATCTCGCAGCAGAAGCTGGACGCCGGCGACAGCGACGCCAGCTTCTACCGCGCCAAGATCGTCACCGCGCGCTTCTTCGCCGACCACTTCCTGACGCAATCGTCCGGCATGCGCACCGCCATCATCGACGGCAGCGCCGGCGTGCTGGCGCTGAGCGAAGACCAGTTCTAAGCGTCCCCGCCCCGGCGGGATGGCGCATTGGAAAGGCAGCCCCGGCTGCCTTTTTTTTCGCCTGCCGTTGACCCGCGCCAAAGTGCGCGTCGCACAGTCCAGCGGCGACCGCTGGATGGCGCTGCGCATGCAGGTCTACGTTGGCTTGCTGTACCAGGACCTGGTCAAACGGCGCAGGCTTGGGCGTAACGGCAAGCTGCCGCCGGTGCTGCCCATTGTGCTGTACGCCGGCGAGCGTCCCTGGCGCGCCAGCAAGTCTGTTTCCGGACTGGTGCTCGCTCCGCCTGCGGGACTGGAATGGTTGCAGCCGGAGCGGACAGCCTGTCGAGCTGGATTTCGCGCTGGATGCGGCATAAGCTGAAACGGAAACGGCCGTCGGCGCCGGAGGAGCACATGATGAAGCATGAGGCTGAAGATAAGGAATTCGATTCCCCAGAGGAGTGCCTGTTCAATGAGCTGATAAATGGGCGCAAGGAAGGCAGGGAGGAAGGCAGGGAGGAGGGAGCTCGTGCCCTGCTGCTGCGTTTGCTGGCGCGTCAGGCGCCCCAAATTCCAGAGGCTTGGGCGCAGCGTATCGATCAGGCCGGGCAGGCGGAACTGGAATGCTGGCTGGAGCGCCTGTACGACGGCGCGCCGCCAGCGAAATTGTTTGACGCGCCGGCAGCTTGAGGCCGGCGACGGAAACTGGTTAGAATGGGGATCGCCTTTCTGGAGCGGTCCCATGGAACTGTCCACGCTTGCCCTGTTTGTGCCCGCCTGCTTTGCGCTGAATATGGCGCCCGGGCCGAATAATCTTTTATCCATCAGCAATGCCACGCGTTACGGCTTCCGGCGCGCCTGCGCCGCCGGGGCGGGGCGCTTGCTGGCCTTCGGCGGCATGATTGCGCTGGCGTCGGCCGGGCTGGCGGCGGTGCTGCATACGTCGGAGCTGCTGTTTTACGGCATCAAGACGGTGGGCGCGGCCTATCTGTTCTACCTGGCCTTCCAGCTGTGGCGCGCGGCGCCGGGCGCGCAGGCGGAATCGGCTGCGCCCGATGTGGGGCTGATGCAGCTGGCGCGGCAGGAGTTCCTGGTCGCGGCGGGCAATCCGAAAGCCATCCTGATTTTCACGGCCTTCCTGCCGCAGTTCGTCAATCCGGCACTAGCCATGGCGGCGCAGTTCGCCGTGCTGGGCGCCTTGTTCCTGGTGCTGGAGATGGCGGCGATTGCCGTCTATGCGTGGATGGGTGTGCACTTGCGGCGCTGGTTCGCGCAGCCGCGCGGCAAGCGCATCTTCAACCGGGGCTGCGCCGGCCTGCTGGCCGGCGCTGGCCTCGGCCTGCTGCTGTCGCGCCGCGCCTAGCCAGGCACGGCGCAGAGGCATGCTTAGCGGCGCACGATGGTGCCGTTGGCGCTGCGGACCAGGTCGCCGTTCGCGTAGCCCGGGTCCTTGTCGAAGCTGAACTCGCCCTGGGTGCCGTTGTCGTACTGGACTTTCACGTTCCAGGCCTTGGTGCTCTTGACGTGTTCTTCCACCTTGTTGCCGGCGTAGGCGCCGCCGGCCGCGCCGGCGATGGTGGCCAGCTTGCGGCCGCTGCCGCCGCCCACCTGGTTGCCCAGCAGGGCGCCCGCCACGCCGCCGGCGATCACGCCGACCGCGCTGCCTTCGCCTTTTTTCTCGACCACATTGACCGCCACCACGCGGCCGCAGTCATTGCAGGCGGCCGGCTTGGCGCCGGCGTTCTTCAGCTCGGCCTTGGCGCCTGCCAGCGCCTTGTCGTATTCGGTTTTTGCATCGCGCTGGCACTGCATGCGCGCGCTCGAGCTGCTTTCTTCGGCGCACAGCTTTTTGTCTTCCGCGTAGCGCGTGGCGGCCTGCTTGGTGTCGGCCGCGTATTGTGCCTTGGTGTAGGGCTGGGCGGACACGGCGGTTGCCATGCCGGCCAGCATCAAGGACAGGGTGAGGGCGCGTACATTCATTTCATTCTCCGGTGACTGGTTTATTTCTCCAGTATAACCGTTGAGAATAGCTTTACAGCAATTATGCGACCGTATCGTGCGCTACCGCATTGCGGCCGGCCTGCTTGGCCCGGTACAGCGCCGCGTCGGCGCGCGCCACCAGCGCGGACGGGGTTTCGTCCGCGTCCAGCGCGGCCACGCCGAAGGAACAGGTCTTGCGGCCCACCTCGGGGAAGTCGGCCGCGCCGATGCGCAGGCGCAGCATGTCGGCCAGCGCGCGTGCGCCGTCGAGCTCGGTTTGCGGGCAGATCACCATGAATTCCTCGCCGCCCCAGCGGCCCACGCTGTCGATGCTGCGCGCGCCGCTGCGCAGGATGGCGGCCACCGCCGCCAGCACGCGGTCGCCGGCCGGGTGGCCGTAGCTGTCGTTGGTCTGCTTGAAGTGGTCGATGTCGAGCAGGATCACGGCCAGGCCGCCGCCGTAGCGCTGCACGCGCTCCACCTCGTGGCCCAGCACCTCGTCCAGCTTGCGCCGGTTGTGCAGGCCGGTCAGCATGTCGGTGCTGGCCACGCGCTGCAGCTCGCTGGTGCGCTCGGCCACCTGCGACTCCAGCGTGTGGTTCATTTGCTTGAGTTCGGCATACAGCGCGGCGTTCTCGGCCACGGATTTGCGCAGGGTGTCGGCCATCTGGTTCAGCTTGTCGGTCAGCTGGTGCAGCTCGTGCTCACCCTTGTCTTTCAGCACGAAGTGGCGGTTGCCGATGTTGTCGATATTCAGCTGGCCGACGAATTCGCTCATCTGGCGCAGCGGCTGGCCCAGCGTGCGCTTGATCACGTACAGGAAGATGAACCACAGCGCCAGCGTCTTGATGACGGAGTTCACCAGGATCAGGAAGAAGCCGTAGGCCACCTGGCGCACCACCACCTGCTGGCTGGAGTAGATGGTCCAGCGCCCGACCTGGTGGCGTTCGCCGGCTTCGTCCACGTAGACGGCGGGGAAGCTGTGGCTGAAGATATGGTCGAACAGCAGCGCCGGCGCGGCGGCCGGCACCAGCTCGCCGTTTGGTCCGGCTTCCATGCGGCGCCCCTGCGCGTCGTCCACGGTGCCGATGGCGCGCATCAGCTTGCCTTGCTCGTCCTCGACCTTGACGCCGATGACGATGGGCAGCGCCTTCACGCCGGTGACGATGCTGGCCAGCACTTCGCCGTTGAAGCGCCACAGCGCGCCGGTGATGCCGGGGCCGAAGGTGTGCTCCATGGCGCCGATTTCCTCGGACAGGCGCTGCTGCGTGTGGCGGTACTCGGCGGCCAGCTGCGCGCAGGTGACCACCAGCGTGACGATGAAGTAGCAGCCGAAGATGATGCGCAGCAGGCGCGCCGCCAGATTGCTTTTCATTCGGATTTCAGGATCTGGGTGGGGTAGATGGCGCGGATGATGCGCAGCGACTCCTCGTCGGACCAGCGTTCCACGATGGCGCGGTAGCGCGCCGTGCCGCGCTGCGCGTGCAGCACCGCGTTCACCTTGGCCACCACCTGCTTGCCCCATTCGGTGCGCGGGCACATCACGCGGTTGACGGTCGGTTCGCCATGCTCGCGGATGGGAATGGCGGCCAGTTCGCCGTCGCGGCCCAGCTGGCGCGCCGAGTAGGTGCTGATGATGGGCAGTTCGAGCAGATAGTCCAGGCGCCGCGCCAGCAGCATCTGCAGCGCCTCGTTGAACTCGGAATGGTACTGGCGGTTGGCCTGCTGCTCCAGCAGCGCGTTGATCTGCGGCGAGAAGGAGCGCCCGCGCAGATAGCTGGTGCGCACGCCGTCGCGCGCCATCAGCTCGGCCAGCGAGATGGCGCCGCCCGGACCGGCGAACTCGGCCAGGCGGTCGCGCCGCACCACCACCTTAAACGGCAGGAACAGCGCCACCGGGGCGGAGAAATACGCCAGCGCCTCGCGCTCCGGGTTCTTCACGCCGCCGATAAAGCACCAGGGATTGCCGTTCTTGATCTCCTGGAAGATGCGCGGGAAGGGCGCTTGCACGTCCTTGTGCTCGTAGCCGGGCATTTCCTCCTTGAGCAGCACGCGGATCTGGTCGAAGATGCCCTGGCCCTTGTCGGGACCCTCGGCGATCATATACGGGGCGGCATTGAACCAGCCCCAGTTCAGGCGGTCGGCGGCCAGGGCCGGGGTGGTGGCGGCGGTGGCGCAAAGTGCGCCGCACAGCAGGGCGGTAAGGCGAAACGTCATGTGGCGAAGGCGGTGAAGGCGGGGTCAGCCGTAGGCGCCCCCAGTGTACAGCAAGTCAAACAGCCGGGATATCGTGGCGATCAGGCTGCCGCAGCCCACCAGCATGGTCGCCACCAGGATCACGGCCAGCGGCCAGCGCGTTTCCGAGCTGCGGCCGGAGCCGGGGTTGAAGGTGGCGTCCCACTTCTCGTCGGACATCAAACCCAGCACCAGCGCCTGCAGGAAGCCCGCCAGCATGGACAAGAACAGGGGCAGCAGCTTGTAGTAAATGTCCGCCTGCGGCGCGGCCGCCATCACCAGGCCGACGGCGGGCAGGCTGCACGCCTGCACCCAGCCCCATGTATCGTTTACGCCACGCAGGTAGAAGCGGTGGGCGCCCAGGCCGCCCAGCAGGAAGGCCAGCAGGGTGGCAAAAGTCTTGTTCTTATGCTTAGTAGTCATGAAGTGGCGGCAAAAACGGCGGAACGGCCAGTATCGGTCAAAATGCGCGCGCGGCCCAGCCCTTTTTAAAGACAATGCTTGCCCTGCTGGACAGACTGGGGGATAATCTTCGATTGCCCCAAACCCACCCCAATTGTTATTAATGCTTGCTGGAGGATGAGAAAGCGCGCTATAATTTGCGGCTTTTTCCGTCTCAGCACACTTTTTGGAAATATTATGGTCGTTATTCGTTTAGCTCGTGGAGGCGCCAAGAAGCGCCCATTCTTCAACATCGTTGCAACCGACTCGCGCAATCGCCGCGATGGCCGTTTCATCGAGCGCGTTGGCTTCTACAACCCAATGGCTTCGGGTCAAGAAGTGCCGTTCCGCATTACCGAAGACCGTCTGGCTCACTGGATCGGCGTCGGCGCTCAGCTGTCCCCAGCCGTAGCTCGCCTGGTTGCTTCGAACAAGAAAGCCGCCTAATTCGGCGTACAGGTTTTGGCAGATATAAAGGCATCCGGGGTGCAACTCCCCGACGATCTGGTGCAAGTGGGCTTTGTCTCCGGCGCCTATGGCGTAGCTGGTGGAATCCGGGTTCGCCCCTTTTCCGACGACGCGGATGCCTTGTTGCATGCCCAGACCTGGTGGCTGGATAAACCCAGCCTGCACGAAGTAAATGTGCGCCGTGCGAAACTGCACGGCGGCGACGTCGTGACCCAGCTGGACGGTCTGACCGACCGGGATCTCGCGGAGGCGCTGAAAGGCACCGGCGTGTACATCCCGCGCAGCCAGTTCCCCAAGCTGGACGACGGCGAGTTTTACTGGTCCGACCTGATCGGACTGGCAGTAGAGAATTTGCAGGGTGAAGCCCTGGGTGTCGTCGCCGACATGATGAGCAATGGTCCGCAGTCGATACTGCGCATCACCGCTCCGGTCAGCGCGGAATCCGGCGACGCCGAGTCCGCGGCGCAAGAGCGCCTGATTCCATTTGTTGAGCAGTTCATCATCACGGTGGACAAGGAAGCGAAAAAGATCACGGTGGACTGGGGCCTGGATTACTGATCCACGCACTTAGGACAATTCGCCTGTATGCAATTTGACGTCGTAACGCTGTTCCCGGAAATGTTTGCCGCGCTGACGCAATCGGGCGTGACCCGCCGTGCGTTCGAGCAGCAGAAGTGGAATTTGTCGCTGTGGAATCCGCGCGACTTCACCACCGACAATCACCGCACCGTGGATGACCGCCCCTATGGCGGCGGCCCCGGCATGGTGATGCTGGCCAAGCCGCTGGAGGCCGCGATTGCAGCCGCCAAGCAGCGCCAGGTGGATGCCGGCCTGCCGGCGCCGCGCGTGGTGTTCATGTCGCCGCAAGGCAAGCAGCTGACCCACGAACGCGTGATGCAGCTGAAAGCCGAACCCGGCCTGGTGATACTGTGCGGCCGCTACGAAGCGGTGGACCAGCGCCTGATCGACCGTTGCGTCGATGAGGAAATCAGCCTGGGCGACTTTGTGCTGTCGGGCGGCGAATTGCCGGCCATGGCATTGATGGACGCGGTGGTGCGCCTGCTGCCGGGCGCGCTGAACACCGAAGCGTCGGCGGTCGAAGACAGCTTTGTCAACGGCCTGCTCGATTCGCCGCACTACACGCGGCCGGTGAGTTACGAAGGCGAGGATGTGCCTGCGGTCCTGATGGGCGGCAACCACGCCGAGATCGAAAAATGGCGCCGCCAGCGCATGCTGGAAGCGACCGCGCGCAAGCGCCCCGATTTAGTGCCGAAGGCGCGCGCAGCAGGCTTGCTGACGCGCCAGGACGAGAAATTTTTGGCCGGTTTAGAAAAACCGGCACTGTAGTAAAGACGAGAGGCATGTCGCCTCTTTGTTTAACCCCATCCTCTACCGGGTTTAGTACGCGCCGGCATGATGGTAATTGGAGTCATTAAATGAACCTGATTCAACAACTCGAGCAAGAAGAAATTGCTCGCCTGGGCAAAAACATCCCTGAATTTGCACCTGGCGACACCGTGATCGTCAACGTCAACGTAGTCGAAGGCACCCGCAAGCGCGCCCAGGCATACGAAGGCGTAGTCATCTCCCGTCGTAACCGTGGCCTGAACTCGAACTTCATCGTTCGCAAGATCTCGTCCGGCGAAGGCGTTGAGCGTACCTTCCAGCTGTACTCCCCGCTGATCGCTTCGATCGAAGTGAAACGCCGCGGTGACGTACGTCGCGCCAAGCTGTACTACCTGCGCGACCGTTCGGGCAAATCGGCACGTATCAAAGAAAAACTGCCAAACCGTCGCCCAGCAGCGGCAAAAGCAAGCGCTTAATCGCGTTTGGGTTTGGGGCAGGGGCGCCTGGGTGGCGTCCCTTCAAAAGGGCGCCGCTGGCGCCCTTTCGCTATTTGGAGGTGGCATGGCCAAGCTATTGTTCGACCCGCAGCAACTCCCCATCGACGCCATACCCGGCGAGCCCGCCGTGCCGGCCGAGCGCCTGGAGGCCGGCTGGCTGCGCGCGCGCTTCGCCGCGCCGCCGCTGTGGACCCCGGAAGACGCCGAAACCAGCTTCACGCCGCAGGCCGCGCCCAAGCCAGCCGCCGTGCTGGTGCCGCTGGTGCAGCGCCCGGAGGGCCTGAGCCTGCTGCTCACGCAGCGCACCGAACACCTGAGCAGCCACGCCGGCCAGATCAGCTTTCCCGGCGGCCGCGCCGAAGAGTACGACGCCAGCCCGGCCGACACCGCCTTGCGCGAGGCCGAGGAGGAGATCGGCCTGGACCGCCGCCACGCCGAAGTGATCGGCGCCTTGCCGGTCTATTACACCGGCACCAACTACAGCGTGACCCCGGTGGTGGCCTTGCTGCGCCCGCCGTTCGAGCTGCGCGCCGACCCCGGCGAAGTGGCGGAAATCTTCGAAGTGCCGCTGGCCTTCCTGATGGACGGCCGTAACCACCAGCGCCTGTCGGCCGAGCTGGCCAGCGGGCGGCGCAGCTTCTACGCCATGCCCTACCAGCGCTACTACATCTGGGGCGCCACCGCCGGCATGCTGCGCAACCTGTTCCACTTCTTGAGAGCGTGACGTAATCGCTAATAAGTTTGATTCCGGCGCGCCGCTGCGCTATCGTAGCGGGCATTGCGGCAATGCCAATCTTAAGGACGTTTAATGACTTTTCTTTCCATTCTTTGCGCGCTGCTGATCGAGCAGATGAAGCCCCTGCGGGCGGATAATCCCATCTACGCCGAGATCAAGAGCCTGGCCGTGCGCATGGAAGCGTGGTTCAACGCGGGCGACTCCAAGCATGGCCGCATGGGCTGGTTCCTGATGATGTTCAGCCTGATGGCGCCGACCATGCTGATCTACTGGGTGCTGCTGCGCTACGACTGGTTCCTGGCCGCCTTCGCATGGAATGTGCTGATCGTCTACCTGACGCTGGGCTTCCGCCACTACAGCCACTATTTCACCTCCATCCAGCTGGCCCTGAACGCGGGCGACGAGGCGGCCGCGCGCGCGCTGCTGGCCGAATGGACCAAGCTCGACACGGTGGGCATGGAGGCCGGCGAAATCTCGCGCATCGCCGTGGAAAAAGCGCTGATCACCACGCACCGCAATGTGTTCGGCGTGTTCTTCTGGTTCCTGATGCCGCTCGGCCCGGCCGGCGCGGTGCTGTACCGCGTGTCCGAATACCTGGCGCGCGCCTGGACCGAACCGGAGCACATGCGCAACGAAGCCTTCGGCGAATTCGCCACCAAGGCCTTCTACTGGATAGACTGGATCCCGGTGCGCCTGACCGCCGTGGCCTTCGCCGTGGTGGGCAATTTCGAGGACGCCATCTACGCCTGGCGCAACTTCGCCCACCGCTGGGCGGACGAGGCGCGCGGCATCATCCTGGCCGCCGGCGGCGGCGCCATGGGCGTGCGCCTGGGCACGCCGCACGAGAACGCGGCGCGCGTGCTGCCCGCCGACGCGGCCGTGGTCGACAGCTCGGACATGGAATCCGACGCGCTGCCGGGCGAAGAACCGGGCGTGCGCGCCCTGCAGAGCACCGTGGGCCTGGTCTGGCGCGCGCTGCTGCTGTGGATGATGCTGCTGCTGTTGCTTTCCGGCGCAGTCTGGCTGGGCTAAGGGGCGCTGAAAGAAAACCGACAGCCGGAACGGGTTACAATGTCGGGATTGGCGGTCGCGGACCATACAGCGCGGCCGCCAATGCGTGTTTCAAATCAAGTACTTACCTCCTTAGGTCTTCTATAAGATATAATACCTAGGATTTTTCACGCATCCAGGTCCCGCGAGTATCTATGGCCGAGTCAGCTCAATCCCCCAAAGAACTGGCCAACGAGTTCTTTATCCTTGGCATCACCGCCGATGGCAGGCAATTCCGTCCCAGCGACTGGGCCGACCGCCTGTGCGGCGTCATGTCGTGCTTCCGTCCGGAAGGCACCAGCGGCCGAGATTCGCATCTCGGTTATTCCACTTTTGTGCGCCCGACCCATATCAATGGCGTCAAGGCGGTGGTGGTGAACGAAGCGCTGCGGGACTTCGAACCGATGGCCTACCATTTCGTTCTCAATTTCGCCAAGGACAACGGCTTGCAGGTGGTGGACGCCTGCTTCCTGCCCCTGCCGGGAGAAAAATAAGCGTAGGATAGGGCTCTCATTCACTTGCCAGCCCTGCGAACGCTTATGCATTTTTCCAAGTCCGGTTACGCCATTACACTGCTGCTGTGCAGCGCCTCCCTGCTTCCCGCCGCCGGCGCCGCCGCCGCGCCGGCCGCCGTCCCGGTCAAAGGCCCTTCGGTCGAGGGCATCACCGAATACCGGCTGCCGAACGGCCTGAAAGTGCTGCTATTCCCGGACGCCTCCAAGCCCACCGTCACCGTCAACGTCACCTACCTGGTCGGCTCGCGCCACGAGAACTACGGCGAGACCGGCATGGCCCACCTGCTTGAGCACATGCTGTTCAAGGGCGCGCCGAAAAACCGCAGCATACCCCAGCAGTTCGCCGACCGCGGCATGGAGTACAACGGTACCACGTCCTACGACCGCACCAACTACTACGAAGTGTTCCAGGCCGGCGGCGACAACCTGAAATGGGCGCTCGACATGGAAGCGGACCGCATGGTCAATTCCTTCGTCGCCAAAAAGGACCTGGACTCGGAAATGACGGTGGTGCGCAACGAGTACGAGAGCGGCGAGAACAGCCCCTTCGAGGTGCTGCTCAAGCGCATGCAGAGCGTGGCCTACGACTGGCACAGCTACGGCCGCTCCACCATAGGCAACCGCAGCGACATCGAGAACGTCAAGATCGAGAACCTGCAGGCCTTCTACCGCACCTACTACCAGCCGGACAACGCAGTGCTGCTGGTGGCCGGCAAGTTCGACCCGGCGCAAACGCTGGCGTGGATTTCGAAGTCCTTCGGCGCGATACCGAAACCGAAGCGCAAGCTGCCGCCTTTCTGGACCGTGGAGCCTACGCAGGACGGCGAGCGCGCCTTCACCGTGCGCCGCAAGGGCGATATCCAGATCGTGGCGCTGGGCTACAAGATCCCGGCCGCGCTGCATGACGACAGCGACGCGCTGGCCTTCATGTCCGAAATCCTGAACGACACGCCGAACGGCCGCCTGCACAAGGCGCTGGTGGAAACCGGCAAGGCCGCGCAGGTGTTCAGCTTTGGACAGACCGGCTATGCGCCGGGCCTGCAACTGATAGGCGCCGTGGTGAAAGCCGGCCAGCCCATGGAGCCGGTGCGCGAGGAACTGATCGCGGCGGTGGAGGGCTTTGCCAAAACGCCGCCTACCGAGGACGAAATGGAGCGTGTGCGGCGCAACGTCGGCAACAGCATAGAGAAGGCCTTGAACGACCCGCAGAAGGTGGGCGTGGCGCTGTCCGAACAGATCGCGCTGGGCGACTGGCGCCTGCTGTTCCTGGGCCGCGACAGCCTGGCCAAAGTGACGCCGCAGCAGGTGGCCAAGGCCGCCGCGCACTATCTGCGGCGCGACAACCGCACCGTCGGCAGCTTCCTGCCCGAGGACGAGCCGCAGCGCGCCGAAATCACCGCCGCGCCGTCCATCGAGAAAGTGATGCAGGACTTCAAGGGCAAGGAAAACACGCTGGTGTCCGAGGTGTTCGACCCCAGCCAGGCCAACATCCTGAAACGCACCGAGCTGAAAACCATAGGCGGCCTGAAAGTGGCGCTGCTGCCGAAGAAGAACCGGGGCGAGACCGTGTCGGTCGACCTGCGCCTGCACTGGGGCGACGAGAAGAACCAGTTCGGCAAGGCCACGGTTGCCGCCGCCGTCAACCACATGCTCACGCGCGGCACCAGCAAGTACAGCCGCGCGCAGCTGGCGGACGCGATGGAAAAGCTGAAGATGTCCGGCAGCGTGTACCGCTTCGACACCACGCGCAGCCACCTGGCGGAGGCGCTGCGCCTGGCCGCGCACGTGCTCAAGGAGCCGGCCTTCGACGCGGGAGAATTCGAGCAGCTGCGCCAGCAATGGCTGGTGGGCGTGGAAGCGTCGCGCAACGAGCCGCAGGTGCTGGCCACCACGGAACTGGCCAGGCACTACAACAACTATCCCAAGGGCGACGTGCGCTACGCGCTGAACACGGACGAGCAGATTGAAGCCATCAAGGCGCTCACGCTGGACCAGCTGAAGGCCTACCACCGTGAATTCTACGGCGCCTCGCACGGCGAGCTGGCCGTGGTGGGGGACTTCGATTCGCCGGCCCTGCAGGCGGTGGTGGCCGAGGAGTTCGGCAACTGGGCCAGCAAGCCCGATTACGCGCGCATCCTCAGCGTCAACGTCGAGCGCCCGGCCCTGCACAAGGTGATCAACGCGCCGGACAAGGAGAACGGCTTCTACGCGGCTCAGGTGAACATCGACATGAACACCGAAGATGCGGACTTCGTGGCGCTGGAACTGGCCAACTACATCCTCGGCGAAGGCGGCCTGAAGTCGCGCCTGATGGACCGTATCCGGCAGAAGGACGGCCTGTCCTACGGCGGCGGCTCCAGCCTGACGGTGAGCGACGTGGACCGCGCCAGCAACCTGGGCATCTCGGCCATCGCCGCGCCGCAGAACCTGAAGAAGCTGGAGCAGGCCATCCACGAGGAAGTGGCGCGCGCGCTGAAGGACGGCTTCACGGCGGCGGAAGTGGCGGGCGCCAAGTCCGGCATGCTGCAGCAGCGCATCCAGAACCGCTCGCAGGACAATGTGCTGGCCGGCGGCTGGGCCAACTTCCTGTACCTGAACCGCACCTATGCGTGGAGCCAGGCCTACGAAGACAAGCTCAAGGCACTCACGCCGGCGCAGGTGAACGCGGCCTTCCGCAAGGCGGTGGACCTGAACAAGCTGAGCGTGGTGATCGCGGGCGACCAGGCCAAGGCCAAGTAAGCCGCCGGCTTAAGGTGTGCTCAGCTCGGCGACAAAGTCGTACATATCGCCCCTGAAATAGGAGCGGCAGAATTCCACGGCGCGGCCGTCGCGCAGGAAGCCGAGCCGCTCCACCGCCAGCCCGGCATCTCCCTCCTTCGCCTGCAGCAGCGCGGCCTGCTCGCCGGTGAGCAGCAGCGCGCTCAGGCGCTGCAAGGCGCGCACCGGGCGGTTGCCGGCCAGCTCCAGCGCCTCGTACATCGATACGTCCACCGCGTCCAGCGAGGGCAGGGCGTCCGCCACGATGGTGGCGTATTCCAGGCACATGGGCATATCGTCCGCATAGCGGATGCGGTTGAAGCGGTACACGGGCGCGCCCGGACTGAGCCGCAGCCGCAGCGCTTCCTCCGGCGTCACCGTCCCCTCCGAACGCTTCAGCCACACGCTGCGCGGCGTGCGTCCGCGCGAGCGCATGTCCTCCGAAAAAGAGGTCAGCTTGGCGAAGTTCTTCTCTATCCGCGTGTTGATGAAATTGCCCGAGCCGGCGCGCCGCACCAGCAGCCCCTCGTCCACCAGGCCGTCGATGGCCTTGCGCACCGTGATGCGGGAAACCGACAGGTCGTTGGCCAGCTGGCGTTCCGCCGGCAGGGCTTCGTCCGGCCCGAACAGGCGCTTGTCTATCGCTTCGCGCAGCGCGCGCTGCAACTGCTGGTACAGGGGCTGGCTACTGGTTTGCCCCAGGTGCTGCATGATCTGCGCAAGCGATGTCATGTCTTCCGTCCCCGTGTATTGGTGCCTTTTTATGCGATCCGATAATACCAAAAAAAGACCGGCACGCTAGCGGTTTGCATCGCGGTACGACCGGTACAGAGGGAGATAGCGCTATCTCGGGTGGAATATTGGCAAAGTGGTCTGTGTGGCTTAAACAACATGTGAAAAAAATACGAAAATTGGTAGTACTCTGGTATTGGATGGTTGTATATTGGCGTTGAATTGGTTTTGTAAGTGGTTGCATAGAGGGATCTGCGGGGTGTCGCGGGGAGCGCGGCGGTCCGCAAGAGGATCTACTTAAAACGGACGGGCCTTCGACGAAGGCCCCAATCAAGGGGGAGTACATGAAGCGCAATTTGACACCGATCGCCACTGCGGTCGCCATCCTGATCACCAGCACCGCCGCCATGGCCCAGGATGCATCCAAGTCGCCCGACGCGGTCGTGACCGTGACCGGCGTGCGTGCCGCATTGGCGCAGTCGATCAACCAGAAGCGTAACGCCGACTCGCTGGTGGAGGTGATCACCGCCGAAGACGTGGGCAAGATGCCGGACAAGAGCGTCGCCGACTCGCTGCAGCGCGTACCTGGCGTGTCCGTCGCCACCGCCGGCGGCGCCGAAGGCGGCTTCGGCGAGAACGACCGCGTCAGCCTGAAGGGCACGCCGTCCAACCTGACCCTGACCACGCTGAACGGCCACACCGTCTCCAGCGGCGACTGGTACATCTCCAACATCACCGGTGGCGGCCGTTCGGTCAGCTACTCGATGTTCCCGTCCGAACTGATCGGCCGCGTGACCGTGCACAAGAGCGCGCAAGCCAACCTGACCGAAGGCGGCGCCGCCGGTAACGTGGACATCGAAACCCGCAAGCCGCTGAGCTTCAAGAAGCCGCTGACCCTGATGGGTTCCATCGAAGGCGCCTACGGCGACGCGGCCAAGAAGACCGACCTGCAGGTCAGCGCGCTGGCCAACTGGAAGAACGACGCCAACAACGTCGGCGTATTGGTGCAAGTGTTCGACGAGAAGCGCACGCTGCGCCGCATGGGCCAGGAATTCCTCTGGTGGGACAAGCTGACCAAGGGCTTCGCACCGGACTGGATCGCCAAAAATCCTGAAGTCGAAAACAAATACCTGTCCATGCTGACCGGCTCCTCGCTGTTCCAGCAGAAGCGCGAACGCAAGGGCGGCATGGTGGACGTGGAAGTGAAGGTCAACAGCGACTTCAGCTTCGACATCAGCGGCCTGTACACCCGCCTGGACGCGGACAACGTCAACGCCAACTTCATGCTGGCGCCATACCAACCGCTGTCGAACAACTGGTCCGGCGTGGGCGGCGTGGTGCCGTCGGCGTACACCATCTCGGGCAACCAGATCACGTCGATCACCTTCCCGAAAACCTGCCCGGTCGCCAGCTGCGCCAATATGGGTCCGTCGGTACAGGACATCATCGCCCGTCCCGGCTCGTTCAGCGATTCGAAGTTCGTCAACGTGGACTGGAAATACCGCGTCAGCGACGACCTGAAAATCACCGGCCAGATCGGCACCACGCGCGGCACCGGCTATGCGCGCGACTACGGCTACGAAGCCTGGCTGGCCTACTCGGGCACCAGCCTGACCATGCACGGCCTGGACGCACCGGCCACCGTCACCGTGGACAACGCCGGCACCTTCAACCCGCGCACCGGCGCCGATTTCTTCGGCGGCTGGGCATCGGACACCACCGCCAAGGACAAGGAAACCTACGGCCAGGTGGACGGCACCTACAAGACCCCATGGGACGTGGTGCCGACCATCCGCATGGGCCTGCGCACCGCCAAGCATGACCGCCAGCTGACCTGGCTGGCCGGCACCGTGGCGCCTGCGGGTTCGCTGCTGGCCAACCGCCCAACCGGCCTGACGACCTACCCAACCAGCCCGCTGGACAACGTGCTGCAGAACCCATGGACCTTCACCGCCGATTCGATGAAGGAATGGGGCGACAAGTACGTGAAGTTCGACAGCCATTCGTACCAGAACGAGTTCACCATCGCCGAGAAAGCGCATGCCGCCTACGCGATGGGTGACCTGAACCTGGGCGCGGTCACCGGTAACGTCGGCGTGCGTTTCGTGAAGACGGAAATCAACGTGGCCAACGGCTCGCCGAACACGGTATGGAATCCGGTTTACACCTCGAAGACCTACAACGACTTCCTGCCCAGCCTGAACCTGCGCACCGACCTGGCCAGCAACGTGGTGCTGCGCGGCGCTGCCAGCCGCACGCTGGCGCGTCCGGACTTCGGCGCACTCGGTTCGCTGAGCCTGAACGACCTGACCTTCTCGGGCACCGGCGGCAATCCCAACCTGAAGCCGATCTACTCGAACAACGTGGATGCGGGCATCGAGTGGTACTTCATGCCGAAGTCGCTGATCGCCATGAGCGTGTATGACATGCACCTGGGCTCCTACGTGACCTTCGGTTCGTCGGTGGCGCAGTTCTTCAACCAGTCCACGCACTCGGTCACCAACTACAATATGAGCTCGGCCCTGAACACCAAGGCCCGCGTGAAAGGCGTAGAGCTGCAGTACTCGCAGGACCTGGGCAACGGCTTCGGCGCCAGCGTGAACTACACCTACGCGGACGGCAAGGAAACCGGCAAGGCGCCTAAATCGGCCTGCGCGGACCTGGGCGATTGCAGCATGATCGGCACCTCGAAGAACTCGTACAACGCCAGCGTGTTCTATGAGAACGACAAGTTCAGCGCACGCGTGAACTACAGCTTCCGCTCGGCCTTCCTGAATGGCCTGGACCGTAACAGCGCGATCTACCAGGACGACGTAGGCACCGTATCGCTGGCGCTGAACTACAACCTGACCGAGAACCTGACGCTGTCGTTCGAAGGCAAGGACCTGAACGATCCGCTGCTGAAGTCCTACGCCACCACCAAGGACCAGCCGCGCGCCTTCTACAAGAACGGCAAGCAGTTCTTCCTGGGCGTGCGCGGCAAGATGTAATGCCGGCTGAAGTCTGACGCAATACAGGGCAGGGCTTCTTCGGAGGCCCTGCTTTTTTTCTTATTGGAGCAGGAATGCATTTTCTGACTAAAACGGCGCTGCTGGCGGGCGCGCTGCTCGGTTCCGCGCAGGCGGCTGAGCCTTCGCCGCGCGTGGTCTACAGCCCCTACAAGCACCTGGCGATGCACAACGACCCCGCCAGCAACGTCATCACCGTGGCGCCGGACGGCAAGCGCGTGCCCTACATAGGCCACAGCAAGCAGACGCTGACCTGGGCCTTCGCCAGCGGGGAGTGCGGCGAGGAGAACTGGGGCGGCCAGCCGGCGCAGGCGGTGGCGGACGCGAACGTATCCGCTTTCGCAGCGGCCGGCGTGGACTACATCATTTCCACCGGCGGGCAGGGCAATGTGTTCACCTGCGGCAGTGACGAAGGCATGGAGCGTTTCATCAAGCGCTACGAATCACCGCAGCTGATCGGCATTGATTTCGATATCGAAGCGGGGCAGACCAGGGCGCAGGTGGACTCGCTGGTGCAGCGCATCGCGGCGGCGCAGGCGCGGCGCCCGCAGCTGCGCTTCAGCTTTACCGTCGCCACGCATGCCGCGTCGGACGGCAGCCGCCGCAGCCTGAACGAGATGGCGGAGACCGTGCTGGACGCGGTGCGCCGCAGCGGCCTGAAAGACTATGCGCTGAACATCATGGTGATGGACTACGGCCCTGCCGCGAAAGACGTGTGCGTCGTGCGCAAGGGCCGCTGCGACATGGGCGCCTCGGCGCTGCAGGCCGCGCGCAATGTGCATGAGAAGTACAAGCTGCCGTACAGCCAGATCGAACTGACCGCCATGATAGGCGTGAACGACGTGGTGGAAAACGTCTTCACCATGGCCGACATGGAGGCGATGGCGCGCGGCGCGCGCAAGCTGAAGCTGGCCGGGCTGCATTTCTGGTCGGTGGACCGCGACAGGCCGTGCCGCACCGAGGTGAAGGGCGCGGACGCCGCCTGCAGCGGCATGCCCGGCATACCGCCCGGCGCCTACGCGCGCGCGCTGGAGGCCGGCAAGTGAGCGGAACGGCAAACCGCTACCTGTCGCTGGACGTGCTGCGCGGCCTGACCGTCGCGCTGATGATCATCGTGAACACGCCGGGCGACTGGAACACCGTGTTCGCGCCGCTGCTGCACGCACAATGGCACGGCTTCACGCCCACGGACTGGGTCTTCCCCACTTTCCTGTTCGTGGTCGGCAATGCGCTCAGTTTCGCGCTGCCCAAGTACGCGCGGATGGGCAACGGCGCGGTGCTGGCCAAGGTGGGCAAGCGCAGCGCCATCATCTTCCTGCTCGGCTTCCTGCTGTTCTGGTTCCCCTTCGTGGCGGTGGACGGCGCGGGCAACTGGGGCCTGATTCCGCTGTCCGGCACGCGCATTCCCGGCGTGCTGCAGCGCATCGCCCTGTGCTTCGGCCTGGCCACGCTGATCCTGCATTTCTGGAAAGAGAAGGGCGCACTGGCCTACAGCGTGCTGGCGCTGCTCGGCTACTGGCTGGTGCTGGCGCTGTGCGGCGACTACACGCTCACCGGCAACGCGCCCGCGAAGTTCGACCTGTGGCTGCTGGGCGAGCGCCACCTGTACCACGGCGAAGGACTGCCGTTCGACCCGGAAGGCATGCTGGGCACGATTCCCGCGACCGTCAACGTCATCGCGGGCTACTTCGCGGGCAGGCTGATACTGGCCAAGGGCGCCAGCTACGAAACGCTGGCCAGGCTGATGATGGCGGGCGTGGCGTGCGCAGGCGCGGCGCTGTGCTGGGACCTTGTTTTCCCCATCAACAAGAAGCTGTGGACCAGCTCCTACGTGCTGTACACGATAGGCCTGGACCTGCTGGTGCTGCCGCTGCTGATCTACGTGATCGAGATGCGCGGCCGGCGCGGCTGGACCTACTTCTTCGAAGTATTCGGCAAGAACACCTTGTTCATCTATTTGCTGTCCGAGCTGGCGGTGGTGGTTTTGGTGAAGACGCAGGCAGGCAAGGGCAACGGCTACGACTGGCTCTATGCGCACACCTTCCAGTCCCTGGCGCCGCCCAAGGCGGCGTCGCTGCTGTTTGCTGTGAGCTTCATGCTGGCCTGCTGGGCGGTGGGCTACGCGATGGACCGCCGCAGGATCTACGTCAAGGTCTAGCTCAGAACTTGAGGCGCAAGCCGGAGCGGTTGGCCAGCGCCGTCAGTCCCATCATGGCCATGGTCATCGCGGCGGCGTTCAGCAGACCGGGAACGCCGCCCGATTCGAGGAAAGGCCACCAGAAGCGCGGCAAGTGCAGCAGCGCCGCCAGTTGTTCCCACAGGTCCGGCGCGATATAGGCGAACAGCGCATTCGCGCCGGCCGGCATCAGCAGCGCGCTCCATGCGCGCCACTGCAGCACGTCGATCAGCACATAGAACAGCAGGAACAGCGCCAGCACCAGCCCGGAACACACCAGCGTGTACGACTCGGTTGCCTGGATCTTGTTGATGCCGTGCAGAGGGCGCAGCAGCATGCCCGCGCCGAACAGCGCCATGGCAAAGCAGGCCATCAGCACGATGCGGCGGCGGTGCAGCGCAGCCGGCGGCAGCTGCGCGGCGGCGGCCGGGGCAGCGCCGGCATCGCCTTGCGGCGCACGGCGCAGGAACAGCGTTCCCGCCAGCGTCCCCGCCAGCACATTGGCCGACGTGGAACCCAGTACCTGCGGCACATTGACGAAATCATTCAGCGCCTGCGGCAGCGGCAGCACGCCTGCAGTGCCGGCCAAGTACAGCACGACCAGCAGCACCATGGCCGCCAACAGCAGCAGCGGCTTGCCGTCGACGGCCACATAAACCACGCTGCAAAGCAGATAAGCCCAGCCTATCATGCCCAGGATGCCCCACCATGTATGCTGCAGGTAGACGCTGCTGAACTCCGCGTTCAGCTCGCCCCGGAAGGACGCCAGCAGGAACAGCATCAGCGCCAGCCCGGCCCAGAAGGCCGCGCCGCGCTGCGCGGCCTGGCGCCACAGCAGTATCATGGCCACGTAAAACAGCAGAAAGTAGGCGGCGCGCGGCAGCAGCGCGGCGGAGGCATCGTAGCGATAGGCATTGGCCAGCACCACGCCCGCCACCATCAGGCTGCCCGCGCGCCACAGCAAGCGTCCCGCCAGCGCCGCGCTGAAGCGCCCCTGCTCCCGGTTCAGCGCCAGCGGAATGGCGATGCCCACGATAAACAGGAAAGCGGGAAACACCAGGTCCGGCAAAGTAATGCCGTCCGCCCTGGCGCTGGAATGCTCCAGCCAAAACGGAATGCCCGGCATGCCGGCGACATAGTTCACCCAGATCATGGCCAGGATGACGAAGCCGCGGAAAGCGTCAAGACTGAGGAGGCGTGGCATTGATAGAAAGAAAAAAGGGGTCAGGGTTAATTAAATAATTAACCCTGACCCCATTTAGCGGTGGAGCAACTTAGTTATTTTGCGGCGGCGGCAGCTGCGCCAGCGGCTGGACGGTTGACCCACAGGATCCAGTAGCGGGCCAGGTCGGCGCGGCCGTCGGCGCCTTGCACGGTTTCCAGCACTTTGACGGCGTCTTCTTTCTTACCGGCCATGGCGTAGGAGTAGCCCAGGCGCAGCTTGGCGTCGTCGGCGTTCTTCAGGCCGCCCTTGGCGATGCCTTGCTGGATCAGGTCGATACCTTTGTCGAACTGTTCCAGCGTGACGTAGGCGTAGCCCAGGTTGACCAGGCCGGTGCCGTCTTTCGATTTCTTGGCCGAGGCTTCGCCGCTGGCGATGTTTTTCACGTCGTCCGCAGCCTGCTTGTCGGCCTGCGCCTTGATCTTCTTGTGCTTGTCCGCATTGCCGCCCACGCCCAGCACGCCGGCTGCGTAGCCCGCGTCCATGGCTTTCTTGGCTTCGATCGGCTGGCCGGCCAGCAGCGCCAGTTCAGCCATTTCCATATAGTCTTCCTGCGACATCTTCGAGACGGCGGCCTTTTCCAGGCGGTAGATGTCCAGCGCGAAGCGGGTCGAGTAGGTAGCCTTGCCCTGGGTGCGGCTCAGCAGGTCGATCCAGTAGTCGTCGGTCGGGTAGTACTGCACCAGCTTCTCGACGGCGACCAGGTAGGTGGCGGTGTCCTTGGACTTGGCGCCGGTGTTGGCCAGCAGCTGCAGCTCTTCCAGCGACGGCGCTTTGCCGGCCTTGGTGTTGGCGTCCAGGTCCTTCAGCAGTTCGGCCTTGGCGGTGGCGAAGTCGTTGTTGAAGTAGTAGGCGCGCAGCACGTAAGGACGCAGCTTGACGCTGTCGCCGGTGACTTCGGCGTACTTGTTGAAGGTGGTGATGGCTTTCGGATAGTCCTTGCCGTTGTAGTACAGATTGCCCAGCGCCTGGATGAAGTCGCCCTGGTCGGCTGCCGGCAGCTTGCCCGAGGCCAATACCGCTTCCAGGCCCTGGATGGTCATGGCGTTGTTGGCGGTGACCGAACCCAGCGACACTTTCATGCGGTTCAGCACGAACACTTCGTATGGGGTCAGGTTGGGCAGCGCTTCGGCCTGGGTGATGCGGTTCTGGACTTCGGCGTAGTTCTTGGCGGTCATCAGATCCTTGATCTGGGCCGGGTCCATCAGTTTGAACAGTTCAGGACGCACGGTGTCGGGCTTCGGTGCTTCCGGTGCGGGCGCGGCTTTTTCAGCGGCGTGCACGCCGGCCATCAGGGCCGGTGCGAAGTTCAGGCCGAGTGCGGCCACGATCAGGCTGGTACGTGCGAAACGAAACTTGGACATGGATAATCCTTCAATCTAAATAGAGACAAACGCGTATTCTCCCATAAATCGGGATAGGCGCCGGGTTTCAAAAGTGCGTGAATTGTAACCGCTGTTACACGGCGCGGGGGTAGGCCAGGCCTTCCGCGTTGAACAGCATGCAGCGCGCGGCAGGCAGGTGCAGGCGCACCGCAGCGCCGGGGGCGGCCCGCATGCCGTCGGCGGGCTGCTTGACGGCCGCCATGTCCGCCACGCCCGGCAGGGCCGCGTAGACGATCGACAGGTCGCCCAGGTTTTCGACGTGGCCCACGGTGGCGTCCACCAGGTTGTCCTCCGGCGGCAGCAGCTGGTCTTCCAGCACCGCGGCCCGGCGCAGCGCCACGTGCTCGGCGCGGATGCCGATGGTGACGGCATCGCCGCGCAGGGCGTCGCCGCCCTGCGCCGCCACTTCCACGATGGCGCCGCCGGCCAGCCGCACCGCCACGTAGTGCGGCGCGGCCGCCAGCACTTCGCCGGGGATGAAATTCATCTTCGGCGAGCCGAGGAAGCCCGCCACGAACAGATTGGCCGGGTTGTTGTACAGCTCCAGCGGCGTGCCCACCTGCTCGATGCGCCCGCCGTTGAACACCACGATGCGCTGGCCCAGCGTCATCGCTTCCACCTGGTCGTGCGTCACGTAGATCATGGTGGTTTTCAGCTCCTGGTGCAGGCGGCTGATTTCCACCCGCATCTGCACGCGCAGGCTGGCGTCCAGATTGGACAGCGGCTCGTCGAACAGGAACACCTGCGGCTTGCGCACGATGGCGCGGCCTATCGCCACGCGCTGGCGCTGGCCGCCGGACAGCTCCTTCGGCTTGCGCTTGAGCAGGGGCGTGAGCTGCAGGATGGCGGCGGCGCGTTCCACCATCTGCTGCACCTCGGCCGGCTTGTGGCCCGCCAGCTTGAGGGCGAAGGCCATGTTCTCGTACACCGTCATGTGCGGATACAGCGCATAGGACTGGAACACCATGGCGATGCCGCGTTCGGCCGGCGCCACGTCGTTGGCCACGCGCTCGCCGATGCGCAGCTCGCCGCCGCTGATGCTTTCCAGGCCCGCTATCATGCGCAGCAGGGTGGACTTGCCGCAGCCGGACGGCCCGACGAAGACCACGAACTCGCCGTCGGCGATGTCCAGGTCCACGCCGTGGATGACGGGCTGCTTGGCGTCGTAGTGCTTGACGACGCTTTTCAGGCTGACACTGGACATGGGCTTAGCTCGCGGCGGCCGGCTCTTGCGCCGGCGCCGCTGCTTCGGTTTTGCCGGCGCGCGAGGCCATCGGTATCAGCTGCGACAGCACGGCCGCCGGGATGGCCGAGAGCAGTACCCAGATGAAGAATTTCTGGTAGCCGAGCGCCAGCTGGATAGTGCCGCTGACGTACTTGAACAGCACGAAGCCGAGCTGCATCACGCCGGTGGAGAAGGCGTAGTGCGCGGTCTGGTATTTGCCCGGCGCGACCACCTGCATCATGTACAGGATGATGCCGACGAAGCCGAAGCCGTAGCCGAACATCTCGGCGCTCAGCGCCACGCCGATCACGGCGAGGTCGGTGGGCTGGTAGGCGGACAGGAAGTAGAACGCCATATTCGGCAGGTTGACCGCCAAGATCAGCCACAGGATGGCGCGCTTGAGGCTGAGCCAGGAGGTGAAATAGCCGCCCGCGATGGAGCCGACGATGAAGGCGATGGTGCCGGTGGTGCCGTACACGGCGCCCACTTCGGAGGTGCTCAGCCCCAGGCCGCCCAGGTTGCGCGCCTCGCGCAGGAACAGCGGGCCTATGGTCTGGATCTGCGCTTCGCCGGCGCGGAACAGGATGATGAACAGGATGGAGACCCAGATGCCGGGCTTGTTGACGTAGTCGATGATGACGTCCTTCAGCGTGCTGGCGATGCCGGCCGCCGTGGTGTCCGGCGCGAGCACGTTCTTGGCCGGCGGCAGCGCCCAGCTGTGGTACAGGCCGAGCGCGATCATGGTGGCGGCCAGGATGCAGAAGATGATGGTCCAGGCGGGCACCACGCCCTGCGATTTCTCCAGGTAGCCGGCCAGGATCACCAGGCCGCCCAGCGAGATGAAGCGGCCGGCGTTGAAGAAGGCGCCCTGCCAGCCGGCGTATCCGGCCTGCTGCTTTTCACTCAGGCTGGCGATGTACAGGCCGTCGCAGGCGATATCGTGGGTGGCCGAGCAGATCGCCACCAGGGCCAGCACCGCCACGCAGGCGGACAGCCAGAACGGCAGCTGCAGCGCCAGCGCCACCAGGCCCAGGCACACGCCGCCGGCCAATTGGAAGCCGACCACCACGACCTTCTTGCTGCTGGCCAGTTCCAGGAAGGGACTCCACAGCGGCTTGAACACCCAGGCGAAGCCGATGTAGGCGGTCCAATGCGCGATGTCGTCGTTCGGCACGCCCATGGACTTCAGCATCAGGCTGGCGATCAGCGCGACGGCGAAGAAGGGCAGGCCCTGCGCGAAGTACAGCGTGGGGACCCAGGCTAGCGGGCTGCGGATGGCGGGTTTTTCCATGGTGTGTCGTCCTGTTGTTATATTTGTTGCAGCGGTTTGGCGGGTTACGCGCTTCGCGCCAACCCGCCGTTGCAGTGTCAAGCGAAGCCGGGCACCGGGCAGCGGCCCTGCGCTTCGAGTTCGCCGGACAGCCAGGCGTTGACCGCTTCCAGCGCGGGCGCGGCAAAGCCGTAGGTCATCAGCGCGGCCGCGTCGATGTCCAGCGCCTGGTAGGGATTCCACAGCGCCAGGTGCAGGTCCGGCTTCCAGGTCGCGCGCGGCTTGGCGCCGTAGCGCAGGCGCGAGGTGGAGGCCAGCATGGTGTAGCGGCCATCCTGCGGCAGGGCGGACCAGTCGAAGGCGTCGGCGTCCGAATAGGTGACCAGCTCCACGTCGTACAGCTTGCCCAGCGTGGCTGCCACCACGGCGGCCGGCACGCCCGCTTCGGACACGCCGTCGCTGACCACGTCCTGGCGCGCCACCAGGCGCACCTTGGCGCCGGCGGCCGGGCGCTGCGGATTGCCGCGCGCGCTCAGGCTGCGGCGCCACCCTTCGGCCATCACCACGCGGTCGGCCGCGTCTTCCGTATAGGCGCGCGGCGCGCAGGGATAGGCTTGCGCCAGCGCGGCCAGGCGCGCCAGGCGCTCGTCCACGGCGGACTGCGCCAGCGAACCGTCGGCCAGCGCGGCGGCGATGGCGTTCAGCGTTTCGTCCTGCGTTTCCGGGGTGCCCAGCGCCATCACCATGTCCGCGCCGGCCACCAGCGCGCGCACGGCGGCGTTGCCCACGCCGTAGCGGCCTGCGATGGCGTGCATGTCCATGCCGTCGGTGATGATCACGCCACGGTAGTTCCACTGCTTGCGCAGCAGGCCGTCCAGGATGGCGGGCGACATGGTGGCGGGATTGTCGGCATCGATGGCCGGGTAGACGATGTGCGCCGTCATCATGGCCGGCGCCTGCGGGGCGGCCAGCTGGAAGGGCTTGAACTCGAAGTTCTCCAGCTCGGACAAGGGCTTGTCCACGGTGGGCAGGTCGCGGTGCGAATCGACGTGGGTATCGCCGTGGCCGGGGAAGTGCTTGACGCAGCAGGCAACGCCTTCCGCATGGCTGCCCGCCATCCAGGCCATGGCCAGTTCGGCGGCGCGCTGCGGCTCGGCGCCGAAGGAGCGCTCGGCGATCACCGGGTTGTGCGGATTGTTGTTCAGGTCCAGCACCGGCGCGAAGTTCCAGTTGAAGCCCAGCGACTTGACCGCGCGCGCCACGGCGGCGCCGGTGCGGTAGGCCAGGTCCGTGTCGTCGGCCGCGCCCAGGCCCATGGCCGCAGGCGGCGCCGGCACCCAGGTCGAGCGCACCACGGCGCCGCCTTCCTGGTCGATGGCGATCAGCGCGTCCGGCCCCATGACGGCGCGCAGGTCGGCGGTGAGCTTGGCCAGCTGGACGGAGTCCGTCATATTCCCGCGGAACAGGCACACGCCGCGTATGCTGTTGGTGCGGATGAAATCGGCGGTGTCCGCGTCCAGCACGGTGCCGGGGAAGCGTATCATGATGAGTTGACCGGCGATTTTGCGTAATTCCTGGTGATTCATTTGACTGCTCCGTCCATGCCGCGCATGAAATATCGTTGAGTGAAAAGGAAGGCTGCCAGCGTGGGCAGGATGGTGAGCACCGTGCCAGCGGCGATCACGCGGGTGCTGCTGCCGAAGGTGCCGCGCAAATACAGCACGCCCACCGACAGCGGGAACTCGTCCGGCTTGCTCATCACGATGGATGGCCAGATGTATTCATTCCATGCCTCCACCGCCGTCAGGATGCCGACCGTGGCCAGCCAGGGCGCGATCAGCGGCAGCATGATGCGGGTGAAGATGATCCACTCGGATGCGCCATCGACGCGGGCGGCGTCGATCAGGTCCTGCGGCACCTCCTCGAAGGCCTGTTTGAGCAGCAGGATGGCGACCGCTGTCACGACGTTGGGCAGGATCACGCCGGCGTAGGTATCGACCAGGCTCAGTTTCGTGACGGTGATGAAGTTGACCAGGAAGTTCACCTCGGACGGCAGCACCAGCGTGGCGAGGATCAGGCCGAACACCAGGCGGCGGCCCCTGAAATGCATGCGCGCCAGCGGATAGGCCGCCATGGAGCACAGCGCCAGTTTCCAGAACACGGTGAAGGCCGCGATCAGGACCGAATTCTTGAAGAAGGCCAGGAAGGGGATGACGCGGAACGCCTCCTCGAAGTTCTCCAGCGAAGGGGACTTGGGCCAGAAGGTGGGCGGGAAGGCGAAGATATTGCCCTCGGTGGACAGCGCCGTGACCACCGTCCACCAGAAGGGGAACACGCACACCAGCGCGATGGCGCACAGCACGGCGTAATGCAGGACGGTGCGCGTTTTCATTTCTGCCTCGGCTTCAGGTAGCGCAGGCACAGCATCGCGATGCCGACGCAGAACACGGACACCACGAAGCTGGCGGCCAGCGCGCGCGGCAGCTTCAGGTGCTTCAGGCCCTGGTCATAGGAGTAGTACAGCGCGGTGAAGGTGGAGTTCATCGGGCCGCCTTGCGTGAGCACGTCCACTTCCTGGTAGGCCTTTAGCGCGGCCAGCACGGACAGGATGGTGCAGACCATGATGGTGGGATGCAGCATGGGTACGGTGATTTTCCAGAAGCGCTGCCAGCGGCTGGCGCCGTCGAGGATGGCGGCCTCCTGCATCTCGGCCGGGACGGCCTGCAAGGCGGCCAGATACATCACCATATACCAGCCCAGGCCGCGCCACAGGGTGACGAACATGATGCAGAACAGGGCCAGGGTATCGTTCGACAGCCAGCCGACGGGCGCATCCACGAAGCGCAGCGCCATCAGCACGTAGTTGAGCGCGCCCTGCTCGTGGAACATAAAGCCCCACATGATGCCGACCACGGACACGGTGGTCACGACGGGCACATAGAAGGCCGCGCGGAAGAGGCGGATGCCGGGCAGGCGGTTGTTGACCAGCACCGCCAGGCCGAGCGCGCCGATCTGCACGAAGGGCACCATGAGCAGGAACACCAGCGAGTTTTTCAGGCCGGTGACGAACATCTCGTTATCGAAGATATAGCGGAAATTATCCAGCCCAACCAACGAGGTCGGGCGGATCAGGCTGTAATCGGTAAAGGCCAGATAAGAGCCGAAGCCCACGGGCCAGAACGAAAACGCTGCCAGCAAAACCAGCGCCGGCGCCAGGAACAGCCACGCCGCCAGCGCAGTACGGCGCCCGCTCACCATATCCCCCCCGCACCCCAGCCAGCCTGAGCCGCATTCGGGGTCTGACCCCAAATGCGGCTCGGTCCGCTAAGTGGCATCAGCGCCGGCTGCGAACTGGCAAGCTGAGCCGCAATCGGGGTCTGACCCTGAATGCGGCTCAGCTTGCTTTGGCGGGCGAGCTTTTTGTTCCAGATGGCGGCGGCGGCGTCGAGGGCTTGCTGGATGTCCTGGCGGCCGGTGACGCCGGCTTCGACGGCTTTCACTAGCGAGCGGCGCAGCTCGTCGTAGTCGGTCACGCCGGAGACGTATAGCGTGTGGGAGTGCGGCATCGAGACGGCGCCGGCGCTGACGGCTTTTTCGGCGGCGCCGGCGCCCGGCGGTACGGCCAGGAAGAACGGGTCGCGCGCCGCTTCGGCGGCGGCGGGGTAGACGCTGGCCTGCTTGGCGAACGCCAGCTGGTTCGCGTCGTTGGTCAGGTAGCGCGCGAACTCGCCTATCTGCGGCAGCAGTTTTTTGTCCACGCCGGCCGGCACGGCGAAGTGCACCAGCCAGCCGCCGTCTGCGATGCCGGTCGGTCCAAGCGGCGCGGGCGCCACGCCGGTCTTGGCGTAGATGTCCTTTGCGTCCGTCTCGATGCGCTTCACCGCCGTCGGCGGCGCGAGCAGCATGCCGAGGCGGCCGCCTTTGTAGGCGTCAATCGCGGCGGGGAAATTGTCCTCGGCGAACAGGCTGTCTTTCAGCAGGCCGCCCGCCTTGTACGTGGCCGCCAGCTTGGCCACCAGCGCCACGTGCGCCGGCGAGTTGAACGCGGCGCGGCCGTCCTTGATGACGGGCAGGCCTTGCTGCATCATCAGGCCGTCGATCTTGGACAGCGCGGGGCACAGCCCGGCCTTGCCGGTGCGCTGCGCGATCTGGCGCGCAAAGGCCAGCTGTTCGTCCAGGCTGTTCGGCGCGCGCGTCAGGCCGGCGGCCTTGAAGATGTCGGTGTTGTAGCTGATGACGGCGACGTTGCTGTACATCGGGAAGCCGTAGGTCTTGCCGCCGAAGGTGAGGTCTTCCAGCGTGCTGGCGAGGTAGCGCTGGCGCGCGCCTTGCAGCAGTTCGTCCACCGGCGTGAGCAGGCCGTCGCGCGCGAATTCGTCGGCCCATGGCACGTTCAGGTTGACCAGCGCAGGCGGCGTGCCTGCCACGATGCGCGTCACCAGCTTGGTCTGGATGATGTCCCAGGGGAAGTCCACCCATTCGATCTTGATGCCGGGGTGCGCTGCTTCGTAGCTGCGCGCCAGGCCTTCGAAGTAGGGCGTGAATTTGGGCTTCATGCTGAAGGTCCAGAATTCGATCTTCTGGACCGGCGGCGCAGCGGCCGCCAACGTTGCCGCGCCCAGGGCCATCAATGCTGTCAGCAGTAATTTGATTTTCATCGATGGTCCAGGGATGGCGGGTTACGATGCTCCTGTCCCGCGAGCCGCGTAGGGCGGGTTAGGCGGAGCCGTAACCCGCCGGCACTTAGGCTTAGTTGGTCTTGGTGACTTTGCTCAGGTGTCGCGGACGGTCCGGGTCCAGGCCGCGCGCGGCGGACAGCTTGGCTGCCATCACGTAGAAGGCCTGGATGGCGACGATGGGGTCCAGGTCCGGCGTGGCGGCGACCGGCAACGTCAGGTCGCGCTGGGCCACGTCGTCCGGCGCTGCCAGCAGCACGCGCGCGCCGCGGCCGCGCATTTCGTCGGCCAGGGCCAGCAGGCCTGCTTGCGTCGGGCCGCGCGTTGCGAAGATCAGCAGCGGGTAGCCTTCTTCGATCAGCGCCATCGGGCCATGCTTGATTTCGGCGCCGCTGAACGCTTCGGCTTGCAGCGCCGAGGTTTCCTTGAACTTCAGCGCGGACTCCAGCGCAACCGGGAAGCTGATGCCGCGTCCCACCACCATGATGTTCTTGGCCGGGGCCAGCACGTCCAGCGCGGGCGACCAGTCGGCTTCGGTGGCCTTCAGCAGCGATTCGGGCAGCGCCTGCAGGCCGGCCAGCAGCTCGGGGTCGTTCTGCCATTGCGCCACCAGGCGCGCACCGGCCACCAGCGAGGTGATGAAGCTCTTGGTGGCGGCCACGCTTTGCTCTTTGCCTGCGCGCAGCGGCATGGACCATTCGGCCGCCTGCGCCAGCGGCGAGTCGATGTCGTTCACCAGCGCCACGGTGGTGGCGCCGCCGTCGCGGAAGTAGCGGATCGGTTCGACCACGTCCGGGCTCTGGCCCGATTGCGATACGGCGATGGTGAGCGTGTCGCGCGTGATCAGCGGCGATTTGTGCAGCGTGACCAGCGACATCGGCAGCGAGGCCACCACGCGGCCCAGGCGCGCCATGATCAGGTAGGCGATGTAGTTGCAGGCGTGGTCGGAGCTGCCGCGCGCCACGGTCAGCGCGGTCGAGAAGGGCGTGCTCCTCAATTTGCGTCCCAGCTCCGCGTAGCGGTCAGCGTCGTTCGCCAGTTGCAGCGCGACGCATTCTGCGGCGGACAGGGCTTCTTTAAGCATCATTGAGGTCACAACGTTCTCCTTCGATATATACGGCTTTGAGTTTGAGATCCCGATCCAGCACCACCAGATCGGCATACGCGCCAGCCACCAGGCGGCCGCGTTCTTGCAGGCCGAGGTAGTCGGCAGCATGGGTTGAGACGCGGGCCGAGGCGTCCGCCAGGTCCAGTCCGAGTCCGACCAGGTTGCGCAGCGCCTGGTCCAGTGTGAGGGTGCTGCCGGCCAGCGTGCCGTCGGGCAGGCGCACGCCGCCCATGCACTTGTGCACGGTGTGCCGGCCCAGCATGTATTCGCCGTCCGGCATGCCGGTGGCGGCGGTGGAGTCGGTCACGCAGTACAGGCGCGGAATGGCGCGCAGCGCGGTCTTGATGGCGCCCGGGTGCACGTGCAGCAGGTCCGGTATCAGTTCGGCGTATTCGGCGTGCGCCAGCGCGGCGCCCACCATGCCGGGCTCGCGGTGGTGCAGGCCGCTCATGGCGTTGAACAGGTGCGTGAAGCCGGCCGCGCCGTGCTCGAGGGCGGCCACGCCGTCTTCATAGGAACCCAGCGTGTGGCCGATCTGCACGCGCATGCCTTCGTCGGCCAGTTCGCGCACCAGGCCGAGGTGGCCGGCGATTTCGGGCGCCACGGTGATCACGCGCAGCGGCGCCATGGTTTCCAGGCGCTGTACTTCGGCCAGGGTGGCGGCGCGCGCGAAGTTGGGCTGCGCACCGAGCTTGCCGGAGTTGATGTAGGGGCCTTCGAGGTGGGCGCCCAGCACGCGCGCTTCGTTCTTGCCGCGCTGGCGCACGGCTTTGCCGATCGCCGTGAGCGCCAGGTCGATGTCTTCCGGCGGCGCGGTCATGGTGGTGGCCAGCATGCTGGTGGTGCCGTGCCGCGCGTGGATGCGGGCGATGGCGTGCACCGCGTCGCCGCCTTCCATCACGTCCTTGCCGGCGCCGCCGTGCACGTGCAGGTCGATGAAGCCGGGGATGATGTAATCGTCGCCGTTCAGCTGCGGGTCGGCCGCTGCGCCTTGTATGCCGGCGATGCGTTCGCCGAACGAGATTGCGCCGCTCAGCCAGCCGGCCGGGGTCAGGATATTGCCTTGGATCGTTACATCGCTCATCTGCGCGACTCCGCTACAAATTCATAATAATCGCTGCGGCAGTAGGAGTGCGTAAGCTCCACCGCTGCGCCGTTTTCCAAATAACTCACGCGTGTAATGTGCAGCATGGCTACGCCAGGCTGGATATTGGCCAGCTTGGCTTGTTCTGTGGTGGCGTTGACCGCGCGGATGTGCTGCAGCGCGCGCATCGGCACCGTGCCGTTGGCTTCCAAAAAGCCGTACAGCGAACCGGTCACGCTGTGCGGGTTGGGCATGTAGGCGGCCGGGATGGTGGTGGTTTCGATCGCCATCACCACGTCGTCCGCCGTGCGCAGGCGCTTGAGGCGGGCCACCGGCATATTGGGCGACAGCCCCAGCGACAGCAGTTCCAGCGGCGCGGCCACGCCGATCTCGCGCTGCAGCCAGCGCGAACCGGCCGTGAAGCCGCGCTGGCGCAGCTCCTCGGAGAAGCTGGTCAGGCGCGACAGCGGCTGTTCCAGCTTGGGCGTGATGTAGGTGCCGGAGCCGCGCTTGCGGGTCAGCATGCCGCGGTCGCACAGCATGTCGATGGCCTTGCGCGCCGTGACGCGCGAGATGTCCAGCATGTCGGACAGCACGCGCTCGGACGGCAGCGCTTCGTTGGCGCGCCAGTCGCCGCTGGCGATGCCGTCGGACAGCTTGTTCGCCAGCTGCATGTATAGCGGCGTGTCGCTTTCGTGGTCCGGCCTGAAGTCGCTCAACTGGTCTAACACGGCTGCTCCCCTGTTCAGGATTTGGGTTGGTTTTGCTGCAGATGCTGCTGGATCAGCCGCAGCGCCCCGGCGGCGGAATCGCCCTGCGGCGCGACGATGCGGCGCAGCAGCTCGGACGGCAGGTAGCTGCGCAGCGGCTCGCCCAGCCCGCCGCACAGCGCGATCGGCAGCTTGCCGCCGGCGTCCAGCGCGTGCGCGATCAGGGCCACCTGGCGGCCCGCTTCGAGCAGGATGGCGCGCGCCACTTCGTCCGTGTCGGCATGCTGCAGCACGATGCGGGCCAGGTGGGCATAGTGGGTTTGGGTGGCGTTGGCCAGCCACACCTGGATGGCGTTGCGTTCGCCGCCGCAGGCGTTGATGACGGACGCCGCGAAGGCGCCGCCTTCGGCGCGGCCGTCTATCACCTGCTGGATATGGTTGATGGCGCGCAGTCCTATCCAGGCGCCGCCGGCTTCGTCGCCGGCCGGGAAGCCCCAGCCGCCCACTTCCTTGCGGCTGCCGTCGGCCAGCAGGATCTCGCCCACGCTGCCGGTGCCGAGCGCGATGATGGCGCCGGGCTGGCCCTGGTGGGCGCCGAGCACGGTGGTGTAGGCGTCGGTTTCCAGCGCCACCGCCGCGTAGCCGGGATTGGCGGCCACGAAGTTGGCGGCCCACTGGCGGTTGTGCACGCCCGCCAGGCCGAGGCCGATGGCGATGCGTTCGCGCGCCGGGTAGTCCAGGCCGCTGGCCTTGAAGGCCTTGCCGGCCGCATCCTCCACCGAGGACCAGGCGTTCTTGATGCCGTGCAGCAGGCCGGAAGGGCCGCTGTCGCCTTCGCCCAGCGCGGCGCCGTTGCTGCGCATTAAACGCACCCGGGTACCGCTGCCGCCGCCGTCGACGCCGATTAGGAATTCGATCATGTTCATGTCTGTGTGAGGAGCTGTGGGGCACTATATGGTTGCCCAACCAGCTTGTCAACAGGTATTTAACTGGTATTGTATTTGAGTGAAGTGGACTTGCTTTCCAAGGCGACAATTGCGGCCTAAGTTATTGTTTTATAACGCAGAGTTATTTTGTTGCGCGGGCGGGGAGTGTGGTCTTGAATAATGCCAATTTCGGCGGTCAAATGCAGAACGCCCGGCTCTGGGCCGGGCGTTCTGGTAAAGCTGGCTGGGCGGACCCGCAGGCCCGCCACCACCGTTAATTGTCGCGGCTGGGCCGTACCCCGCTGCGGTCTATCATCACCATGCGGGAGCCGTCCGCGCTGGACGGCTTGCCTTCGGCGTTCAGTTTGCCCTGCACGTTGACCCAGGCGCTGCCCGGGCCGCGCACCACCACGTCGGCCTGCTTGGCCACCAGGCCGCGCGCCTGCAGGTTGCCGGAGCCGGTCAGGCGGGCGTTCAGGTTGGCCGTGTTGCCGTCCAGGTGGACCTGGCCGGGGCCGCTCATGGTCACTTTCACGTCGCGGCATTCGGTAGTGGTTTTCAGTTCGCCGGAGCCGCGCACTTCCGCGTCCAGCGTGTCGCTGACTTTTTTCAGGTAGATATTGCCGGGGCCGCGGTTGCGGGTGACGGCGCGCGCCACCACCAGGCCCTTGGCGTCCAGGTCGCCGGAGCCGTTCACTTCCGCGCTCAGCGTGTTGCTGCTGCCGGACAGTTCCACATTGCCCGAGCTGTCCAGGATCACCCGCACATTGTTGCTGGCCAAGCCGCGCGCGCTCAGGTCGCCGGAGCCGTGCACTTCGGCGTCGAATTTCTTGATATTGCCGGCGATGCAGGCGTTGCCGGAGCTGCGCAGCATGGCGCTGGCGTTTTCCACCGACAGGCCACACGCTTCCAGGTCGCCCGAGCCGGAGATTTCGGCGCGGATTTCCTTGCTGCTGCCGCCCAGCGTGACGCTGCCGGAGCTGTGCATCAGCGCGTTGACGGTGTTGGTGTGCAGTTCCTGCGCTTCCAGGTCGCCGGAGCCGCTCAGCTCGGCGTTCAGGTCCAGGCTGATGGCGCCGGCCTGCACGTCGCCGGAGCCGCTCATCTGCAGTTTCATGCTGCCGGTTTTCAGGTGGCGCATGTCCAGGTCGCCACTGCCGCCGGAGCGCACCACCAGGCTGCCGACCGCGCCACTGGCGTCCACGTCGCCGGAGCCGCTGGCGGTCAGCGCGAACTGCGCGCCTTTGAGCTGGTCGGCGCGCACGTCGCCGCTGCCGGAGGCGGTCAGGCTTTTCAGGCCGGCCGCGCTGATGCGCACGGTGGCTGGCTCCATGCTTTTGCCAAAGTGGAAGGAGAAGCCGTTGCGCTTGACTGGGCGCACGATCAGCGTGCCGTTCTCCACCACGGTTTCCAGGCCGTCCAGCTGCTTGCGGGTGCCGCGCACTTCCACCGCGCGGCCGCCGTCGTCCTTGATTTCCACGTTGTACGGGCCGGCCAGGTCGATCGCCGTAAACGCGGCCACGGGGCGCGCCTCGGTCACGTGGGCGTTGGCGGCGGGCGTGTCCGCATGGCCGGGCAGGGCGATGGCGCCGCCCACGGCGAGGGCGCTAAGCAGGGCTGTTTGTTTGATCAGCTTATTCATATTGTTTTCACTGTGGTGGTTGCCCGGAGGGGCGGGGAAGTGTGTGAACAATAAGATAAAAAGCGCTGGACGGTGGGCGGAAAGGGACGAAAGCGCAAATTCGCGGGATCAACTGCAAAATAGCGGCGCTGAAATGCAAGCGGCCCGCAAGCGGGCCACCTGGCGGGTCCGGGACGGCTTATTTGGTGTAGAAGCTCAGGTCCTTGGACAGCGTGTTTTCATAGGTGCGCATCGCTTCGGCGGCTTCGCGCTGGACTTCGGCGCGCGAACGGCCGGCATCCTTTTTCGCCAGCGCGGCAGGCACGGCGGCGGCGGCGGCCGGGGTGGCGGCGCTGGCCATCAGCACGGGCGCCGGGCGGGCGGCGGTTTCAGCGGCGGCGTCGGCTTTTGCTGCGTCGGATGCGAATGCCGAGGAAGTGGCCAGAACGGTCAGGGCGGCGATCAGTTTCAGCGATTTCATGGTCTTGCTCCTTGTGGAAGTGGGGTGATGGGGTGTTTCCTCATCGATACTTGCCAGTGTATACAGCGGGATTGCGCAGAAAAAGACGCATAATCGCAATGCACAATTTTGCAATGGGCAATAATCGCCACCCTACAGCTTTTGCCGTTTCAGTCCGTAAAGTTGTGTAGCGGCATAGCCACTCAATTGCTGATGGCCACGCTCATAGCTGTCATAATGGCTGCAGAGCGACGCCGGCCGAGCGAATGCCAAGCCGGGAAGGAGAAATAACATGATCAAATACATAGGGACCAAGAAAACCAGTGAAGGCGGCATCCTCTATGTTTTCCTGATTAACGGTTTGCAGAAGGAAGTGCGCGAAAGCGCGCTCAAGCAATATCCGGGCTGCTACGACGCGCTGCCGGCCGCTGCCAAAGCCAAGATCAGCGCCAACCGCGCCTGGATGTCCAAAATCTAGCAATGCCGTCCCGCACCCCACCGTCCGCACTGCGCGCACTGGCGTTGAGTCTGCTGCTGGCTGTCCCAGCCGCGCAGGCCGCGCCGCCCACCACCTTTGGCACGGTCATCGGCAGCGGCCTGCTGTGCCGCGACGAAACCAGCAACCGCTTTTACTATGACTACATGGTCAAGTTCTTCGGGCCGCCCTACAAGCGCGAAGGCGGCGCCTGGTGGTTCCGCACCCAGGACGCCCGGCTTTGGGGCACCGAGATCGTGGAAGTGATCGTCAGCGACGACAGCTGGCCCATGGTTTTCGTCGGCGCGGTGGCTGAAAGCACGCCGGAAAAGCTGGAGGAAGCCATCATTGCCCAGGATGGGCTGCGGTATGCGAAAATTGACAGTTCGCGCTACCCGGTGCGGGAGGCCAAGCCCGGCAGCCGCATCGTGTATGCCGACCGCAGGGCGAAGATATACTGCGCCAAGTTCAAGCCGCTGCCGCCCGCCTTGCGCTGACGGCGGGCCCGCGCTGCGGTGGTGCTCATCCAGGGACTACATGTACACGCAATTTTTCAATCTGAAACAATCGCCGTTTTCCATCGCGCCCGACCCGCGCTATCTGTACATGAGCGAACGCCACCGCGAAGCGCTGGCGCATTTGCTGTACGGCGTGGGCAGCGGCGGCGGCTTCGTGCTGCTGACCGGCGAAATCGGCGCCGGCAAAACCACGGTGTGCCGCTGCTTCATGGAGCAGATTCCCGAGAATTGCCAGCTGGGCTATATCTTCAATCCCAAGCTGACCGTGGAGGAGCTGCTGCTGTCGGTCTGCGACGAGTTCCGCATCACACTGGCGCCGCAGGGCGCGGGGGCGGTGAGCGTGAAGGGCTATGTGGACGCGATCAACCAGCATCTGCTGGCCAGCCACGCGCAAGGCCGCAACAATGTGCTGATTATCGACGAGGCGCAGAACCTGTCGGCCGACGTGCTCGAGCAGCTGCGCCTGCTGACCAACCTCGAGACCAGCGAGCGCAAGCTGCTGCAAATCATCCTGATCGGCCAGCCCGAGCTGCGCTCCATGCTGGCGCGGCCGGAACTGGAGCAGCTGGCGCAGCGCGTGATCGCGCGCTACCACCTGGGCTCGCTGTCGGTGGAGGAAACCGGCAGCTATATTGGGCACCGGCTGGCGGTGGCGGGCGCGTCGGGCGTGGCGCCGTTCCCCGGCGGGCTGATGCAGCAGATCCACCAGCTGACCAAGGGTGTTCCGCGCCGCATCAACCTGCTGTGCGACCGCGCCATGCTGGGCGCCTACGTGGAAAACGCGCAGCAAGTCACGCGCAAGATCCTGCGGCGTGCTGCGGCGGAAGTCTTTGCCACTGAAACGGGCGCAGCGCCGGCGCGTCCGCTATGGCTGCCCATCGCCGCGGGCGTCCTTGCCGGCGCCGTCCTCACCGCCACCGCCGCCTGGCAGCTGATGCCCCATTCCGCGCCCATCGCGGGGGCTGGCACCGCGAAAATTCCGGAGGCCAGCGTCGCAGCGCATGGCGGCGCCACCGCGCCGGCGGCGGCAAGCGCCAAAATGCCGGAGACAGGCGCCGCCGTGGGGGCTGCGGCAACGTCGGACTTGGCCTTGCGGCAGATGGCGGCCCTGTGGGGGCAGGCAGTTCCAGCCGGGGAGTTTTGTCCGGCGGCGGCGAAGCAGAATTTGCGCTGCCTGTTCGGCAAAGGCGGCCTGGATGATGTGCGCCTGCTGGACCGCCCGGTGGTGCTGAAGCTGATCGACGATCCCACCACGCCGCGCTTCGCGACGCTGACGGCGATGGACGGGCAGGGCGCCACGCTGGACATCGGCGGCAGGCGCGAAACCGTGCCGCTGGCAGCGCTGGCCAGCCGTTTCGACGGCAGCTTCATCACGCTGTGGCGCGCGCCGCGCGGCTGGCGCGACGAGGTGTCGGCGGGCGATCACGGGCCGGACGTGGACTGGCTGGCCAAGCGGCTGGCGTCCCTGAGCGGCGCCAAGCCGCCCCAGGAGAACCGGCCCATGGACGCGGAGACCCAGCGCCTGTTGCGCGAGTTCCAGCTAAGCCAGAACCTCAAGGCCGACGGCGTGGCGGGACCGAAAACTTTCATCAGGCTGAATCAGCTCGGCGGCGTGAATGAACCGCGCCTGCTGGCGCCAGCAAAGCCCGGCGTTGCCGTGGCGGGGAAATAATATGTCGTACATTCTGGAAGCGCTCAAGAAGGCGCAGGCGGAACGCCAGCTGGGCGCCACGCCGACCATCCATGCGCCTACGCTGGACGCGGCCGCTCCGCGCAGCGCGGACGGCGCGCGCTGGAAGCCGCTGGCCCTGGCGGCCGGTACCGCCGTGATCGCAGGCGCCGCCGTGCTCCTTTGGCGCCAGCAGCCGGCGCCTGCCGTTCTGACCACTGCTGCGCAGGTGGCCGCCACCGCTCCCGTGGCGGCGTCCCCTGCATCTGTTGCGCAGACAGCCGCGCCAGCCGCACCCGCCGCGCTGGATGTGCCCGCCGCAGCGCCCCCCGTATTGCCCCCCGTTTCGCCTGCCGCCATGCCGTCGCGCGCCGCCGCGCCGGCTGCCGCGATGCCGTCGCCTTCCGCCGTGCCGTCTGCGCCGCCCGCTGCCGCTCCGGCGCAAGCAGCCATTGCCCCGGCGCCTGCGCTGAAGGCCGCGCCTGTGCCAGCGCCGCCTTCGGCGCCCACGCTGGTCCAGGCTTCCGCGCCGCCGGCCCGTGCCGCCGCCGAAGTCCCCGAGGAGCCCGTCCAGCTGCTGCGCGACTTGCCCGAACCGATACAGCGCAGCATTCCCCAGATCACCATGGGCGGCTATATGTACTCGCGCAACCCTGCCGACCGCCTGGTGCTGATCGACAAAATCCTGCGCCACGAAGGCGAGGAGGTGGCTCCCGGCCTGGTGCTCGAGAAACTGCTGCCCAAAGCCGCCATCTTCACCTTCAAAGGCTACCGCTACCGCGTGCCATATTGAAAGACTCCCTGATGCATCCAGAACATCCACCGCTTCCCGGCAATGTTGTCGGCATCGTCGGCACTTCGGGCAGCGGCAAGACCACGCTGCTGGAGTTGCTGGTGGCGCAACTGGCGGCGCAAGGCCTGCGCGTCAACGTCATCAAGCATAGCCACCATGACCTGGAGCTCGAGCCGCCGCGCAAGGATTCCGCCCGCCTGCGCATGGCCGGCGCGGCCGAAGTGATGGTGGCCTCGCCGTTCCGTTTCGCCATTATCCAGGAGCTGCGCGGCGCGCCCGAACCGACGCTGGACGAGCAGCTGGCGCGCCTGGCGCCGGCCGACCTGACCCTGGTCGAAGGCTTCAAGTCCTATCCTTTCGACAAGCTGGAAGTCTACCGCCCGGACACGGGCCGCGCGCCCCTGTATCCGGCCGACCCGAACATCGTGGCGGTCGCCTCCGACCAGCCCGCGCCCGCCGGGCTGCGCGACGGCCTGGCCTGGCTGGACCTGAACCATCCGCCGGCCATCCTGGCCTGGCTGGCGCAGCGCATAAAAATTATTTCGCCGGCGGCCTAAAGCTTGCAAAAAAACGTCCGTAAACAGGGGATACCCCATAGTGGAGGAAGTCATGGACGTTACAGGAATTGCCCGGCTGGCAACCAGCATCGCCGATACCGGCACCAAGCAGGACGTGGCTGTGGCCGTGCAGAAAAAAGCCCAGGACATCCAGGCCTCGAGCGCGCAGGCGCTGATTGAAGCGATCCCGCCCGTACCCAAGGCATCGAATCTGCCTTCGAATCTTGGCAACACCATCAACACCACCGCGTAATGCGCCGGCGGCGCTTGTACGCGCCGCCTTCTCCGCCTCAAAAAAAGTTTAACAATCTCTCCCAGCGCGTCAACAGATTCGCAATGTCCGGCGTTAATGCCCTACGTAGGAATTCTTACGGACAACATCGAGGGAACACCAAATGAAAAAACTGATCGCCGCTGCTATCGCCGCCACCTTCGCCATGGGCACCGCTTTTGCACAGGCGCCTGTCGCCGCTGCTGAACCTGCTGCCGCTCCAATGCACAAGAAAGCCGTGCACAAGAAGGCTACGCACAAGAAAGCCGCACACAAAAAGGCCAAAAAGGCAGCGCCAGCCGCCTGATGTCCACACGCGCCCTGCGCGCACCAGCTAGCCCGGATTCACTGCCTCGGTGACTCCGGGCTTTTTCTTTTGTAAATTTAAAAAAATGTGTAAGGATGCTGGCACAGTGCGCGACTATGCTTCAGCCGCAGATTTCTGCGCACTGGAAACAATAACCTACCCAAGGAGATACACATGAACAAGCGTCAAGCCCTGATCGCCGCAGCCCTGGCCACCGTCTGCAGCGCCGCCACCATTACCGCCTCGGCCGCCATGGAGCCCGCAGGCGACAAGGAAAAATGCTTTGGCGTGGTGAAAGCCGGCCAGAATGATTGCGCCTCGTCCAATGGCTCGCATTCCTGCGCCGGACAAGCCAAGGCCGACAACGCGCCGACCGAGTGGAAATATGTGGCCAAGGGCACTTGCGAAAAAGCCGGCGGCAAGACCACCGCGCCAGCCAAGTAATCGCCTGCGGACCACGGAGCCCTCGCCATGCCGCACAGCGCCCATCCGGCCCATGCCCTGGGCGCCGGCGTCGGCCTGAGGGCGCCGCATTACCGCCAGTTCCTGGAGCAGCGGCCGCGCGCCGGCTGGCTCGAAGTCCACACCGAGAACTATCTCGACCAGGGCGGATGGGACTGGCATGTGCTGCAGGAATTGCGGCGCGACTATCCGCTCAGCCTGCATGGCGTGGGACTGGGGCTGGGTTCGGCGCGCGGCTTTTCCGAGCAGCATCTGGAACGTGTGCGGGCGCTGGTGCGGGCGGTGCAGCCCGCGCTGGTGTCCGAGCATTTGAGCTGGGGCGCGGTGTTCGGGCGGCATTTGAACGACCTGCTGCCGCTGGCGCTGAACGCCGCCGCGCTGGATTTGCTCAGCGAGCGCGTGCAGCGCGTACAGGACAAGCTGCAACGCACGATATTGCTGGAAAACGTGTCCACCTATGTGCGCTTCCGCGACGACGCCATGAGCGAGGCGGAGTTCCTGGCCGCGCTGGCGCAGCGCACCGGCTGCGGGCTGCTGCTGGACATCAATAATCTGTATGTGAACCAATGCAACCACGGCGAAGACGCGCTGGCCGCCATCGCCGCGATTGCGCCGGGAACGGTGGGCGAGTTCCACCTGGCCGGCCACCTGGCGACACCGGACGCGGTGATCGACCACCACGGCGCCGAAGTCGCCGCGCCCGTCTGGGCCTTGTACGAAGCGGCCCTGCTCCGCTTCGGCCCGCTGCCCACGCTGATCGAATGGGATACCGATATTCCCGCGCTGGAGGTGCTGCTGGCCGAGGCGGACAAGGCGGCCGCCATCGCCGGACGCGTGGCGGCAGGGCGGGGCGCCAGTGCCAGTGCCGGCGCCAGCCTGGCGGCGCCGCAAAAAACCGCGCCGGCGAGCACGCCCGGCGGCGCCGATGCGCTGGCCGCCTCCCAGCAAGCCTTCGCCGCCGGCCTGCTCGACATCGCCGAGTCCGCCCCTGCGCTGGCCGCTTTCCAGGGCGAGGGCAAGCAGCATTGCTACGCCCTGTACCGGGGCAACCTTACCGTCACCTGGCGCAAGACTTTAGCCAGCGCCTACCCGGTCATCGCGCAACTGGTGGGCGAGGAATTTTTTGACGCGCTGAGCGCCGAATACGGCCGCGCCCATCCATCCTCCAGCGGGGACCTGAACCAGTTCGGCGCCGGCTTCGCCGGTTTCCTGCACACATTCCCGCACACCGCCGAGCTGCCCTATCTGCCCGACATGGCCCGGCTGGAATGGTCGCTGCACCGCGCCCATTACGCCGCCGATGCGCCCGCCGTCAGCGCCGCCGAGTTGGCGGCCGTTCCGCCCGAAGCAATCGAGGACGCGCGCCTGCCGCTGCGGCCGGCGTGCACGCCGCTCGCCTTCGGCTACAGCGTGGTGCAACTGTGGCAGGCCCACCAGCCCGATGGCCCGCCGTTTCCCCAGCACATGGATGCGCCCAGCCACGCGCTGGTCGCCCGCCCGCGCTGGAAGACGGAAGTGCTGCCCCTGAGTCCGGCCGCTTACGCCGCCCTGGCCGTGCTGCACGGCGGCGGCAATTTCGGCGCCGCGCTCGACGCCGCGTTCGATATCGACGAAACCTTCGACGTTGCCGCGCATTTGCAGCAATGGCTGGAGCACGCGGTGTTCAGCGCCATCAATTGACCCCGCAGCCCCGGCTGCTTCCTGACTGAAACGAGACCGACATGAAAAACCTGTTTGCATTGCATCGCCTGTCCACCCGCTACGATGCCGCGCTGGGCGACTGGGGCGGGTCGCTGGCCAGCCTGGCGCTGCGCCTGTACGTGGGCTGGCAGTTCCTGAAAGCCGGACTGGCCAAGCTGAACGACTGGAGCGCCACGCTGGCGCTGTTCCACGACGAATACAAAGTGCCATTGCTGCCGCCGGACCTGGCCGCCTACATGGGCGCGGGCGGCGAGCTGGTGTTGCCGCTGCTGCTGTTTATCGGCCTGTTCTCGCGCCCGGCGGCGCTGGCGTTGTTCTTTGTCAACGCGGTGGCGGTGCTGTCCTACCCGCAGCTGTTCAGTTTTGAATGCCCGGCGGCGGTCAACGACCATTTCTTCTGGGGCGTGATGCTGCTGGTGCTGGTGGCGTTTGGGCCGGGCCGCTTTTCGCTGGACGCGCTGATGGCGCGCCAGGGGCGGGGCCAAATTTAGCGGAAGGCGCGCATCAGCTTGGCTTCACCGCTGATGTCGTGGAATTGCAGATTGGCGGCGTGGGTGGCGGCGATCATGCGCCCCAGTTGGGCGTCTTCAAAGCGCGCCAGTTCTTCGGTGGCGGCCAGCAGCGCCTGGGTGAGCTTGGCGCGCGCATTCTGGTACAGCGCGCTGGTGCACTGGTCGGTATTCTTCAGGAGTTCTTCCGCATTTTCGATGACCTGCCGCAAATCGCCGATCAGGCGCTCCTGGTTTTGCAGCTTCTGTTCCGGGCCGTCCATGGCGCCTCCCCCTCCAGCTGGTTGAGCACTAGTTTGCGGAACAGGCACGGCCCGTCCCGCTTTCAGCTTAGCGGCAGATTGCTCAAATGCAAGTAAATTTCCGTCCGCACCATCAAGCGCCGTCGGCGCCGCTGTCGCCCAGCACGCTGATGCGCACATCGCCCACGCTTACTTGCTGGCCTGCACGTATCTTGCAGGTCTTGCGCAATTCCTGCTTGCCGTCGACCTTCACCTGGCCGCTGGCCACCAGCACTTTGCCGGCGCCGCCGCTGTCGCACAGGCCGACATTCTTCAACAGCTGGTTCAATTCGATGAATTCCGACGTCAGTTCAAAACTAACCTTTTGCATTTATTTTATCCTCAGTCGCGATGACTTGTAGTTCAGTTATTAAAAAAATCACCCATGGGCGTTGGGTTGTGTCATCTCCAGCGGAACTATCCACTGTTCAAACTGTTCCGCGCTGACAAAACCAAGCGCCAGCGCCGCTTCCTTCAACGTTGTGCCCTCGTGCTGCGCTTTCTTGGCGATTTGCGCGGCGCGATCATAGCCGATATGCGGCGCCAGCGCAGTGACCAGCATCAGCGAACGTTCCATCAGCTCGCTGATACGGCCCAGGTTGGGTTCTATGCCTTGGGCGCAATGGTGATCGAAGCTGCGCATGCCATCGGCCAGCAGGCGCGCGCTTTGCAGGAAGTTGTGCGCGATCAATGGCTTATAGACGTTCAGCTCGAAATTGCCGGAGGCGCCGCCGATGGTGATGGCCACGTCGTTGCCGAACACCTGGCAGCACAGCATGGTAACGGCTTCGCACTGGGTAGGGTTGACCTTGCCTGGCATGATGGAGCTGCCCGGCTCGTTTTCCGGGATGGTGATCTCGCCCAAGCCGGAGCGCGGACCGGACGCCATCCAGCGCACGTCGTTGGCGATTTTCATCAGCGCGGTGGCCAGGGTTTTCATGGCGCCGTGGGCCGCCACCAGCGCGTCGTGCCCGGCCAGCGCGGCGAATTTATTGTCGGCGGTCTGGAACGGCAGCTGCAGGCGGTCTGCCAGCTCGGCCGCGATGCGGGTGGCGTATTCCGGATGCGCGTTCAGGCCGGTGCCCACCGCCGTGCCGCCTGCGGCCAGCTCCAGCAGCGGGGGCAGGGCGGCGGTGATGGCCAGGTCCGCATAGTCCAGCTGGGCCACGTAGCCGGAAAATTCCTGGCCCAGGGTCAGCGGCGTGGCGTCCTGCAAATGGGTGCGGCCGATCTTGACGATGCCGGCAAAGGCCTTGGCCTTGGCGTCCAGCGTGGCGCGCAGGTCGCGCAGGGCCGGCAGCACGGCGTGCGCCAGCGCGTTGGCGGAGGCGACGTGGATGGCGGTGGGGAAGATGTCGTTGGACGACTGGCCCATGTTCACATGGTCGTTCGGGTGCAGCAGGCGCTTCTCGCCGCGCTCGCCGCCCAGGATTTCCGAGCCACGGTTGGCCAGCACCTCGTTCATATTCATATTGGACTGGGTGCCGGAACCGGTCTGCCACACGGCCAGCGGGAATTCGCCGGGATGCTTGCCCGCCAGTACCTCGTCAGCCGCCTGGGTGATGGCGCCGGCCTTGGCTTCATCCAGCAGGCCCAAGTCCAGGTTCACGCGCGCGGCGGCGCGCTTGACGCTGGCCAGCGCATGGATCAGCTCGGGCGGCATGCGTTCGGTGGAGATGGCGAAGTGTTCCAGCGAGCGCTGGGTTTGCGCGCCCCACAGCTGCCCGGCGGGGACGTCGATAGGACCAAAACTGTCGCGCTCGATACGGATGCTCATGGATGCCTCTGTCATGATGGAATATGCAATTAGTGTAGCGCAGAGTCCAATTTCCGGCGCGGGACTTCAAAACGGGAAATTCCAGCCGTTAAGACTGTTACACTTTAGAAATTCGCAGCTTAGCGATCCCGAATACATGCAGCGTCGTCCTCACCGTTTTCTAGCCCTTCGCGCCGGCGGCCTCGTGCTGGCAGCCGTCCTGTCGTCCGCTTCCCTGGCGGCCGAGCTGGGCGACGTGGTGGTGCGTTCCCACATCGGGCAGCAGTTGTCGGCCGATATAGAACTGGTGATGCTGGCGCCGGAGGATCTGGCGGGCGTGCAGGTCAGGCTGGCGGGGCCGAATGTGTACCAGGGCGCCAATGTGCGCATGAATCCGGTGCTGTCGTCGCTGCGCATGAGCGTGGTCAAGCGCGACAACCGGCAGTTCCTGCACCTGACCACGTTCCAGCCGGTGGATGCGGAATTGCTGCATCTGTTTGTGGAACTGGGGACGGGCGCGCGGGCCAGCGTGCGGTCGGCAACCTTGTGGCTGACGCCCGAGCCCGCGCCTGTGCTGCCCCCTGCGCCGCTGCCCGCGCCACGGCCGCAGCTTGCCGCGCCTGCTGCGGCAAAGCCGTCCGAAGCGGAAGGCGCCGCGCAGGACGCGCAGGCGGCCGCCAACCGTGCAGCGGCTTTACGCGCAGCCAGGATGCGCGCAGCGGCGAATGCGGCGCGTAGCGCGGCCGGCGACGCCGCCCCGCAGGCAGGCGCCGAGGTCAAGCCGGGGCCGGCTGCGGTTCCCATCAAGCTTGGCCCGGAGCCGCGCGCCGCCAAAAGCAAAACGGCCGCCAAGGGCGTCTGCGCGCCGGGGCAGCAGGACGGCGAGGCCCAGCAATGCCTGGCGCTGGACCAGACCAATGCGGAACTGAAAACCAAGCTGATCGATCTGGAAAACAAGGTCAAGCAATTGCAGACCGCGCTGGGGGCGGGCGCCGCAACGGCCGCCGCGCCCGGCGCCGGCGCTGCGTCCGCCGCCTCGGCCGCCGCGCCAGCCGCCAGCGCGCCCGCTGCGCCAGGCGCCGCATCCACCGCCGCACCGGCCGCCGCATCGCCCGCGCCGGCCAGTGCTTCGGCCGACGCCAGCGCGCCTGAGGTGGCCAACAAGGCGGGCGCCGTGATTCCGCCGTCCACCCCAGCCAAGGCCAACGGCAAAAAGAAACGCGAGCCCGGCGGCGTGAACACCACCACCATGGCGATAGGTGGCGTCCTGTTGCTGGCGCTGCTTGGCGGCCTGCTGTACTACCTGATCCGCCGCAAGAAGATCAAATTTTCCACCGCCCCGTTGAAGGTCTGGCAAGGCTGGCGCAAGGACAAAAAAGCCCCCGAAGCGGAGCCCGCGTCCGCCGAAGCCGCCATACCCGAAAAAGAATAGCCGCCATACGGGCGGCCCCGGCAATGCGGCGCGAAACGCGCTATACTCATGCCGTGCTTTTCTGCACCCATCCCCCTCAGTCCAGCTAAACCAGCACCCGCCAGCGTTCCCGCCTGGCGACAGGCGCTGGGTGGTGCCCGCGCATTGCGCACCCGCTTTCAATCCCCAGGAAAGGCATCATGAGCACCGCACCATTACAGTCCCAATACGACGAATTCAAGCAACTCGGCCTGAAACTCGACATGTCGCGCGGCAAGCCCGCGCCTGAACAGCTGGACCTGTCCAACGCGCTGATGGCCGCGCTGGACGGCTACGCCGCGCACGACGGCACCGACACCCGCAACTACGGCGGCGGCGTGGGACTGCCGGAAGCGCGCGCCCTGTTCGGCGAACTGCTGGACGTGCCGGCCGCGCAGGTCGTGGTCGACAGCAGCGCCAGCCTGTCGCTGATGCACGACGTCATCGTCTACAGCCTGCTGCTGGGCGTGCCGGGCCATGCGCCGTGGATGGGCGCGCAGCCGGTCACCTTCCTGTGCCCGGTGCCCGGCTACGACCGCCACTTCGCCATCTGCGAACAGCGCGGCATCAAGATGGTCAACATCCCGATGACCGAAGACGGCCTGGACATGGACCTGGTCGAGCGCCTGGTGGCGTCGGACGCCAGCATCAAGGGCATGTGGTGCGTGCCGAAGTACAGCAACCCGGGCGGCGTGGTCTACTCGGACGAAGTGGTGCGCCGCCTGGCCGCGATGAAAACCGCCGCCCCCGACTTCCGCCTGATGTGGGACGACGCCTACCGCTTCCACCACCTGGGCGACGAGAAAATCGGCATGGCCAACATCCTGGACGAGTGCGCCAAGGCGGGCAATCCGGACCGCGCCATCGTGTTCGCGTCCAGCTCCAAGGTCAGTTGGGCAGGTTCCGGCGTGGCCGCGCTGGCCGCGTCGCCGGCCAATATCGCCTGGTGGACCAAGCACGCCGGCATCCGCAGCATCGGCCCGGACAAGGTCAACCAGCTGCGCCACGTGCGTTTCCTGAAAGACAAGGCCACGGTCGAAGCGCTGATGGAGCAGCACCGCGCGCTGCTCAAGCCCAAGTTCGACACCGTGCTGGCCCTGTTCGAAGAGCACCTCGGCAGCGTGCCCGGCGTCAGCTGGACCCGTCCCAAGGGCGGCTACTTCATCGACCTGGTCACCCCGCCGGGCGCCGCCAAGCGCACCATCGCGCTGGCCAAGGAAGCCGGCATCACGCTGACCCCGGCCGGCGCCGCCTACCCCTACGGCCTGGACCCCGAGGACAGCCACATCCGCATCGCCCCCAGCTTCCCCTCGCTGGACGAAATCCGCCAGGCCGCCAAGGGCATCGCCCTCTCGCTGCGCGTAGCGGTCAGCCAATAAGCCAGCACGCCTCGCGCCTTGCCGAAAACCAAAAAGGGGTCAGACCCCTTTTGGCTTTTCGGCAATATCAACCCTGACCCCATTTTCCTGCAAAGCAAAAAGGGGTCAGGGTTGATTTTTTGTTGGGGAAATAAAAAAGCGCCGTGAAGGCGCTTTTGTCGTTGGGGCGGGGCGGCTTATTGCGGCATGCCGGGGACGCGGTTCAGCCATGGCTCGGTGACGTCGCGCACGGCGCGGTCGTTGGCCAGGATTTGCTTGAGCAGGTCGATTTTGCGCTGGCGGGCTGCGCCTTCCAGCGGGGCGACGGTGGCGCCGGCTGCCACGGTGGCGGTGGCCACGGCGGTCTGGTTTTCCAGGCGGCCCAGGCTCTCCCAGTCGCTTGCGCGCGCTGCCATCACCATGTTATTGGTCAAGGTGGCAACATTTTCGTACATGGCGAGCACTTCGTTGGAGGTCATGGCGCATCCTGAAAAATAAAAATGGACTACTGCTTGTCTGGATTAACGTCATGCCGCGCGGGAACTTTAGGGTTTTTTGAAAATAATTTGAAATTATTTTTGATGTGGCAAAAATGACAAGGCCGGCGCGGCCTCGAAGGGCGGCGCCGGCCTCATGGCGGGGTGTGATTTACTTGACCAGTTCTTCCAGGCCTGCGCTCAGCTCGCTAGGAGGCGGCATGTCGTCGATCAGCGCGTTCGGCTCCAGGCCCAGCTCTTCGGCGATCTCGGTCGGGTAGCAGGCTTCGATTTCCTCGTCCGTCAGCTTGTTTTCCTCCACCCGCGCGCGCCAGGCCGCCAGGTGGATGATGCCGGCCAGGCGGGTGCCGTGCTCGTGGTTCATCGGGTCGGGGAAGGCCATGATGGTCTCGGAGAAGGCTTCCGGGAACTTCCAGCGCTTGGCCAGTTCCGCGCCCACGTCGGCGAAGGTGTAGGCCAGCGAGGCTTGTTCGGCGTCCAGGCGGCGCGAGTCCAGCGGGCCGGCGACCTTGTCCAGCTGCATGGCCTGTTCCGGCATGGCGGCGTGCATCACCAGCTGGCCGATGGCGTGCATCATGCCGATGGTGAAGGCGAGGTCGGTGTTTTCCTTGGTCTTTTTGGCGATCCACTTGGCCGAGCAGGCGGTGTACAGGCTGTAGCGCCAGAATTGCTTCAGGTCCAGGCCGGGCACCGTTTTGAAGCCGCTCACCAGGCCGGAGCTGATCACCAGCGTGCGCACGGTGACAAAGCCCAGCATCAGCACCGCGTCTTCCACCGTGCCGATGCTGCGCGAGACATGGTAGTAGGCCGAGTTGGCCAGGCGCAGCAGCTTGGCGCTCAGGACGGGATCGGTGGACAGTTTTTTCGCGATTTCCTCGGTGGAAACGCTGGCCTTGTCAAAGCTGCTGATCAGTTCTTCGACAACTTTGGGAGCCGTAGGCAACGCAGTCGGGTTCTGGAAAAGGGCTTCAAGTTTCATAGGGGGCTCTCCTTGTTTTGTATGCGTTGCTGTAAGTGAACTATATAGGGATTCCTTGCATCGTTGTGGCCTTTTTGCGCTGCGCGTAGCATAGATGCACCGCATTCCCCGTATTCTGCAGCGCATCGCTGTATTTTGCAGTCTGTCGCGCGGCGCTCGCTTCCGGCCGCGCGCTTGCTTAGAGTGGAGTCTGGCGTACCACGCCGTTTAAAAACACAACAACAGGAACAAGACATGCACGCACCCATCAAGACCGTACTCGGCTTTGCGCTGGCCGGCGCCCTCCAGGCGCTGTCCCCTTGCTATGCGGCCCAGGCAGACGCGCCGGTCTCCACCGCCAAGGCCGCGCTGCTGCCCGGCGACGACTTCTTTGCCTACGCTAACGGCGACTGGCTGGCCGCCACCCAGATCCCGGCCGACCGGGGCAGCTGGAGCGCGGGAGCCCAGCTGGCCGAAGACACCAACCAGCGCATCATCAAGCTGATCGAAGCCGTGCCGGGCGACAAGCACGCCGGCGCGGAAGCGCGCAAGGTGAGCGATTACTACCTGGCCTACATGAACGAGGCCGCCATCGAAGCCAAAGGCGTGGAGCCGCTGCGCCCGGCGCTGAAAAAAATCGCCGCCATCGCCGACAAGACCGAGCTGACCAAGATGCTGGCCGCCACCGTGCGCGCCGACGTCGATCCGCTCAACGCCACCGAATTCCATACTGAAAACATCTTCGGCCTGTGGGTGGCCCAGGGCCTGAACGACCCCAAGCGCAACATGCCCTACCTGCTGCAAGGCGGCCTGGGCCTGCCGGACCGCGTCTACTACCTGGAGGACAACGAGCGCATGCACAAGCTGCGCACCGCCTACCAGGCCCATATCGCCGCCATGTTCAAGCTGGCCGGCTATAGCGACCCGGAAACCCGCGCCGCCCGCGTGTTCGAGCTGGAGCGCAAGCTGGCCCTGACCCACGCCAGCCGCGAAGATTCGGCCGACGTGATGAAGGCCAACAACACCTGGACCGCGGCCGATTTCAGCCAGAAAGCGCCCGGCATGGACTGGAAGCTGTTCCTCAAATACGCCGGCCTGGGCAAGCAGCAAAGCTTCATGCTGTGGCACCCCAGCGCCGTGGTGGGCGTGGCCGCGCTGGTGAAAGAGTGTTCGCTGGACGCATGGAAAGACTTCCTCGCCTTCCACGCCATCAACACCAGCGCCGGCCACTTGCCGCAAGCCTACACCGAGCAGCATTTCGACTTCTACGGCCGCACGCTGGGCGGCACGCCGCAAATGGCGGTGCGCTGGAAGCGCGCCCTGGCCGCCGTCAACGACGGCATGCCGGACGCGGTCGGCAAGCTCTACGTCGCCACCTATTTCCCGCCCGAAGCCAAGGCCAAGCTGCAGCACATGGTGGGCAATATCGTGCAGGCCTTCCACGCCCGCATCGACAAGCTGGACTGGATGGCGCCCGCCACCCGCAAGGAAGCGCACGCCAAGCTGGACGCGCTCTACGTCGGCGTCGGCTATCCCGACAAATTCACTTCCTACAGCGCCCTGGCGGTGAAAGCGGACGACGCCCACGGCAACGCCGAGCGCGCCTCCCGGCTGCGCTACCAGCAGCAACTGGCCAAGCTGAACCAGCCGGTCGACAGCAAGGAATGGTGCATGCCGCCGCAGCTGGTGAACGCCGTCAATATGCCGATGCAGAACGCGCTGAACTTCCCGGCTGCCATCCTGCAGCCGCCGTTCTTCGATTCCAAAGGGCCGGACGCGCTGAACTACGGCGCCATCGGTTCGGTCATCGGCCATGAAATCAGCCACAGCTTCGACGACACCGGCTCCCAGTTCGACTCCCAGGGCCGCCTGCGCGACTGGTGGACCCCATCCGACGCGGCCCACTTCAAGACCGCGTCCGGCGCGCTGGTGGCGCAGTACTCCGCCTACAAGCCGTTTGCGGACCTAGCCATCAACGGCCAGCTCACCCTGAGCGAAAACCTGTCCGACCTGGCCGGCCTGGCCGCGTCCTACGACGCCTTCAAGGCCGCCAATCCGCAAGCGGACGACCGCGACTTTTTCCTGGGCTACGCGCAAAGCTGGCGCGGGCTGTCGCGCGAGCAGTCGCTGCGCCGCCAGGTGATGACGGACGGCCACGCGCCGTCGAAATGGCGCACCTACACCGTGCGCAATCTGGATGCCTGGTACAAGGCATTCAACGTTCAGCCCGGGCAGCAGCTGTACCTGGCGCCGGAGCAGCGCGTGCGCGTCTGGTAAAGTAGGGGGATGGAACCGGACAAAGACATCGACAGCATCACGCAAATCACGCAGGCCACGCTGCGGCACTACGAACACAGTGCGCAGCAGTTTTTCGAGGGCACGCGCGACCACGACGTGAGCCAGAACGTGTCGGCGCTGCTGGGCGCCATCCGGTCCGCCGCCCCGTACCGCATCCTCGACCTGGGATGCGGGCCGGGGCGCGACCTGAAAACCTTTGCCGGGCTGGGCCACAGCGCAGTCGGCGTTGACGGTTCTGCCGAGTTCGTGCGCATGGCGCGCGAATGGAGCGGCTGCGAAGTCTGGCAGCAGGACTTTGTCCGGCTCGACCTGCCGCCCGCCGAGTTCGACGGCATCTTCGCCAACGCCTCCCTGTTCCACATCCCCAGCGCGGCCTTGCCGGACGTGCTGCTGCGCCTGTACGCCGCCCTCAAGCCGGACGGCGTGCTGTTCAGCTCCAACCCGCGCGGCGACAACCGCGAAGGCTGGAACGGCCCGCGCTACGGCAGCTATTACGACTACGACACCTGGGAACGCTACCTGACGGCCGCCGGCTTCGAGCCGCTCGGCCACTACTACCGGCCGCCCGGCCTGCCGCGCGAGCAGCAGCCCTGGCTGGCCAGCCTGTGGCGCAAGCCAATCAGCCTTTAGCGTGCGCTGGCGTACAGAAGCGGCCATGCTCAAAGGCTACGATGCACTCCAGCACACCGCATCTGCGTGTGAGCCTAACCAACCAAGGAGAGCACCATGAACAAGGACCAAGTCAAAGGCAAAGCGAAAGACATCGCCGGTAAAGTTCAGGAAGAAGCTGGCAAGCTGGTAGGCAGTTCCGAGCAGCAGGCCAAGGGCCTGGCCAAGCAATCCGAAGGCAAGCTGCAAAAAGGCGTAGGCGACGCCAAGGAAGCGGTCAAGGACGCCATCGACCGCGGCAACCGCTAAGCCCTTAGCCACAAAAAAAGCCCGCTTGCGCGGGCTTTTTTGTTTTATTGCACCGTATCGGGCTTGAGGTTCTTCTTGAAGAAGGCTTCGATGTTGCCGTACACATGGCGCTGGCTGGTGGTGCCGGAGATGCCGTGCTTGGCGCCGGGGTAGGTCATCAGCTCGAAACGCACGTTGCGCTTGACCAGCGCGTCTATCATGCGCGTGGTGTTGGTGAACAGCACGTTGTCGTCGGCCATGCCGTGCATCAGCAGCAGCGGCGATTTCAGGCCGTCCACGTGCGGGAAGATGCTGGCCTGCTTGTACCCTTCGGCGTTGTCCTTCGGCGTGCTCATGAACTGCTCGGTGTAGTGGGTGTCGTACAGTTTCCAGTCCGTCACCGGCGCCACCGAGACGCCCATGGCGATCTTGTCCGACGCTTGCGACAGCAGGCGCAGCGTCATGAAGCCGCCGTAGCTCCAGCCGAATACGCCGATGCGCTTGGCGTCCACGAAGCTCTGCTTGCCCAGCCATTCCACGCCGGCCAGCTGGTCTTCCACTTCCACCGTGCCCAGGCGCTTGTAGTTGGCGTCGGTGAACACGCGCTCGCGGCGCGAGGAGCCTCGGTTGTCCAGGCGGAACACCACGAAGCCCTGCTGCGCCATGTACTGGTCGAAGTAGTTGCCCCATTTGCGCGACACGTGCTGCGAGTGCGGGCCGCCGTAGGTGGACAGGTAGACCGGGTAGCGCTTGCTGGCGTCGAACTTGTAGGGCTTGATCATCGAGTAGTACAGGGTCTGGCCGTCTTTCGCGGGCAGGGTGCCGAACTCGGTGGGCAGGTGGTCGGCCTGGAACTTGGCGTAGGGGTGCTTGTCGTTCAGCTCGTTGTGCTCCAGCCAGTCGACCATGCTGCCGTCCGGACGGCGGATGCTGACCTGCGGCGGAATGCTCGGGCTGGAGTAGGTGTCGACGAACACTTCGCCGTTGCGCGAGAACGAGGCGTCGTGCCAGCCGTCGCCCTGGGTGATGCGCTTGGGCTTGTCGGCCGTGCTGCCGTCCAGGGCCAGCACGTAGGTCTGCTTGTCGACCACGGCGTCGCGGTTGGAGGCGATGTAGACCTTGCCGGCCTTCTCGTCCACCGCCAGCACGTTGTCGATGCCCCAGTCGCCCTTGCTGAGGGCGTGCAGCAGCTTGCCGTCCAGGCTGTACAGGTAGAGGTGGTTGCGGCCGCTGCGCTCGGACGACCAGATGAAGGCGTCGCGGTTTTTCAGGAAGCGCAGGTCGTCGTGGATGGTGGTCCAGGTGTCCGATTTTTCGGTCAGCAGCACGCGCTGTTTCAGCGTGGCGGCGTCCACCGACACCAGTTCCAGGGTCTTCTGGTCGCGGCTCTGGCGCTGGTACAGCAGGGCTTTGCTGTTGGCGCTCCAGTCGGCGCGCACCAGGTAGATGTCCGGGTTGGCGCCCAGGTCCACCGAACGCGTTTCGCCGCTGGCGGGGGAGACGATTTTCAGCTGCACGGTCACGTTGGGGTCGCCTGCGGCCGGGTAGCGCTGCTCGACCACGTCGGTGCGGTCGGCGTAGATTTCAAAGCGGCGCGCCACCGGCACCTGGCTTTCGTCGTAGCGCTTGTAGGCGATGGCGCTGTCGTCCGGCGCCCAGTAGTAGCCGGTGCGCTGGCCCATTTCTTCCTGGGCGATGAATTCGGCTTCGCCGTTGTGGATCTGGCCGGCGCCGTCGGTGGTGAGCTGGCGCTCCTTGCCGGTGGACAGGTCGATCACGAACAGGTTCTGGTTGCGCACGAAGGACACGTAGCGGCCCTGCGGCGAAATTTTCGGGTCCAGCACCGCGCCGGAGGCCACCAGGCGCGCCGCGTCCGGCTTGGCGGTGTCGATCAGGTAGAGGTTGCCGGCGATGGGCACCAGCAGCTGCTTGCCGTCCGGCGACCAGCTGTAGCTCAGGATGCCTTTCAGGCTGGCGGTGCGCTCGCGCTCGCGCTTGGCTTTTTCCGCGTCGGACAGGTTTTCTTCGGGCACCAGGGTCTTGGAGTCGACCAGGCGGTGCTGGGTCTTGTCCTTCATATTGAATTCCCACAGGTCCAGCTGGTACTGGTTGTCGTCGCGGCCGCGCAGGAAGGTCACGCGGGCGCCGTCCGGCGACACCTTCAGGCTGCGCACGCCGGCGCCAGCCAGGGCCTGGTCGCCGTAGATGCGGTCCAGGGTCAAACGTTCAGCATGGACGGGCATGGCCGCTGCCAATGCCAGGAAAGAGAGAATAAAGCGCATGGGTGGTCCCGAATTGTTCGTGTGGGCAAGACAATACCAGAGTGGCGCACTACTGGGATTTGGAAAACGCGCCGAAAAACCGTGGTTCATTCGGCGCCTGGGCGCGGCGCGTCAGGCCTGCAAACGCCGCAGCGACAGCCGGTGCAGCGACCAGGTGAGCAGCACGGCGGCGATGGTCAGTCCCAGCACCAGGCCTATCCAGAAGCCGCCGGCGGCCATGGGCGCGGCGGGCGCCAGATGCCATTCGCGCAGCCACTGCGGCGCCAGGCCCAGCACATAGCCCAGCGGCAGCGCGAACACCCAGAACGCCAGCAGCTGGATCTGCATGGGCTGGCGCGTGACCTTGTAGCCGCGGATGGCGCAGGAGGTGGCCACCTGGGTGGCGTCGGACAGCTGGAACAGCGCGGCGAACAGCAGCAGCTGCACGCACAGCGCCTGCACCGCCGGGTCCGAGGTGTAGGCGGCGGCGATCTGGTGCCGGAACACGGCAATGAAGATGGCCGACAGCAGCGCGAAGATGAGCGACATGGACACGCCGACCCAGGAGGCGAAGCGGGCGCGCGCCGGGTTGCCTTCGCCCATGGCCTGGCCCACCCGCGTGATGAGGCCGATGCCGAAGCTGAGCGGCACCATGAACACCAGCGAGGCGAAGTTGAGCGCGATCTGGTGCGCCGACACCACCACCACGCCGAAGCGCGCCACCAGCAGGCTGACGGCGCCGAAGGCGCTCACCTCGGCGAAATAGGTCACGCCTATGGGCAGGCCCAGCTGCAGCATGCTGCGGATTTCCGGCCAGTGCGGCCATTCCCAGTGCGTGAAGGGATAGGTCTGGCGGTAGGCCGGGGCCTTGCTTATCCAGAACACCATGGCGGCCAGCATCAGCCACATGCAGCCGGCCGTGGCCACCGCGCAGCCTATGCCGCCCAGCTTGGGCAGGCCGAAGTGGCCGAAGATCAGCAGCCAGTTCACCACCACGTTGAACGCCAGCCCCAGCAGGGCGATCACCATCACCGGCTTGGTCTGGTTGATGGAGGTGGAGTAGCCGTACAGCGCGCGGTAGGCCGCGAACGGCGGCAGGCCGAGGCTGATGATGTGCACGAACAGCGAGGCGCGCGCATTGATCTCGGGCGCCAGGTAAAGGTGGTTGAACAGCAGCGTGGCCAGGTTGGCCAGCAGCGCGGCGATCACGCCCACGCCCAGCGCCTTCCACAGCGCCTGGCGCACCGAGTGCGGGATGGTGCCGAAGGCGCCGGCGCCCACTTCGTGCGCCACCACGCTGTTAATCGCCATCATGGTGCCGCTCACGGTGACCAGGATGATGGACCAGATCGACGCGCCCAGCGACACGGCGGCCAGCTCGTCCGCGCTGGCGTGGCCGGTCATGGCCACGTCGGCCACGGCCATGCCCACCGTCGCCAGCTGGCCCACCAGCACCGGCCAGGCCAGCTTCCACAGGGCGGCGGCTTCGGTGCGGATATTGGGCAGGGTGAAGGTGGTCGGCATGGATGAAAACTTGAGGAGAAAGCAACGATTCTACTAGCTACGGCGGGCCGCAGTAGGAATTTGTTACACAGTCGTGTAGGCTGATGCTCCAGCTGATTCGTTGATAGAAAGCATCGAACGCTGGACGAGAAGAAAACTACGGAGCTAATACCATGAAACGCACTACCCTCAAGACCCTGGCCTTCGCGGCCGCCCTGCTGAGCCAGATCGCCGCCGCCCACGCCGGCGAAGTCACGCTGTTCTCGCGCGATAATTTCCGTGGCGAGGAAGTGACCATCCGCGACAGCGCGCGCGATTTGCGCGATGCCGGCTTCAACGACCGCACCTCGAGCCTGATCGTGCATTCGGGCGTATGGGAGGTGTGCGAGCACAAGGACTTCGGCGGCTACTGCGCGGTGTTCGAGCGCGGCCAGCACAATGACCTGCGCCGCTTCAACAACAGCATTTCCTCGCTGCGCCAGGTCGAACGCGGCGGACGCGGCAATGGCAACGGCGGCTTCCGCGACCGCGACGGCGACGGCCGCGACGACCGCGCCGAGCGCCGTGAAGAATGGCGCGACCGCCGCGACGACCGCGGCCCAGGCGGTGGCCAGGGCGGCCCAGGCTTCAACCGTCCGGACCCGATCGAGCTGTTCGAGAACGCGCGCTTCGAGGGCCGCCGCGTGTCCTTCCAGGGCGAGGTGCGCAGCCTGCGCGCGGCCGACTTCAACGACCGCGCCAGCTCCATGGTCATTTACGAAGGCCAGTGGCAGCTGTGCGAGCATGACAATTTCGGCGGCCAGTGCGTCGTCTACGGCCCCGGCCGCTACGACAACCTGGGTCCGATGAACGACAAGCCTTCGTCGCTGCGCCGCATCCGTTAATCGAGCCGCTGTGCCGGCCTGCTAACGCGCGCCCGAGGCGCGCGTTTCCTTGTAGTCTGGGCCGGACAGGGTTGCCTGGAGATACGCCATCGTGGAATACAAGGATTACTACCAGGCGCTGGGCGTCCCCAAGACCGCCAGCGCCGACGAGATCAAGAAAGCGTACCGCAAGCTGGTGCGCAAATACCATCCGGACGTCAGCAAGGAAGCCGACGCGGACAAAAAAACCAAGGAATTGAACGAAGCCTACGGCGTGCTGGGCGACGCGGAAAAACGCGCCGCCTACGATGCGCTGGGCAAGAACGGCCAGTACCGCGCCGGCCAGGAATTCCGTCCGCCGCCGGACTGGGGCAATGGCGGCGCTGCGGGCGGCGGCTTCGGCGGCGGCGCCGGCGCGGGCGGCTTCGACAGCGACTTCTTCGCCGACCTGTTCGCCAATATCGGCGGCGGCCGCCGGGGCCGTCCCGGCCGGCCGCAGCAGCAGCGCGGCGAGGACAGCCACGCCGGCCTGGAAATCGACCTGGCCGACGCCTATCACGGCGCCAGCCGCACCGTCAGCGTCCGCCTGCAGGAGGAGGACGCGCATGGCCGCGCCGTCACGCGCGAGCGCACGCTGGACGTGAACATCCCGCAGGGCATTACGGCCGGCCAGCAGCTGCGCCTGTCCGGCCAGGGCCATCCGGGCGGCGGCGGCGGGCCGTCCGGCGACCTCTACCTGGAAATCCGTTTCCGGCCCGATCCGCGCTACCGCGCCGAAGGGCGCGACGTCTACCAGACGGTGCCGGTGGCGCCGTGGGAAGCGGCGCTGGGCGCGCAGATCGACGTGGCCACGCCCTCGGGCCGGGTGACGGTGACGGTGCCGCCCAAGTCGCAGGGCGGGCGCAAGCTGCGGCTCAAGGGGCGCGGCATCCCGCCTTCGCGCGCGCAGGCGCAGGCCGGCACGCCGGGCGGCGATCTTTACCTGATACTGGAGCTGGTGCTGCCGCCCGCCGATACCGAGCGCGCGCGCCAGCTGTATGAAACCATGGCGCGCGAGCTGGACTTCAACCCGCGCGCCGGCATGGGAGCGTGATTATGCAGATACACGGCGAGTTGCTGGACGACGCGGCGCTGACCCTGGACGAACTGGCGCGCGCCTGCGCGGTGGAACCGGAATGGGTGCTGCGCCATGTCAGCAGCGGGGCGCTGCTGTGCAGCGCGGAAGGGGCGGCCATCGTGGTCGATACGGCGGGCGAGGCGATGGCGTCGCCGCAGGCGTGGCGCTTTGCCAGCGGCGAGCTGCGGCGCGCGCTCAGCCTGCTGCGCGTGGAGCGCGACTTCGAGGCCGACGAGGTCCTGGCCGCCCTGGTGGTGGACCTGTGCGAGGAAGTGCGCCGCCTCAAGTCAAAGCTGCACAGCCCGGGAACACCATAGCCGTTTCCTCCGGCTGCGCCTGGCGGCTCCACACGTGGCCGCTGCTGATGTCGAAAATAATGCTGCGGTGTCCCACGCCGTACAGGCTTTCGGACACGATGGGGATGCCGTGCGCGCGCAGCAGGCGCAGCGCCACTTCACCGTTCTGGCGCCCGATATTGCCGGCCCTGCGGTCCTCCAGTCCGGGGAACATCTTGCTGCCCCCGAAAATCTTGGCCTGGCATTCGCCGGGTTCCACGCCCATGCTGCGCAACTCGGCCAGCATCAGCTCCAGCGCCTCCTCTCCGTAGCGGCTGTTCAAGCCGGCTTCCCTGGAGGAGTTGCGTGCGGACAACAGGAAATGCGACATGGTGCCGATGCGCCGCACCGGATGCCACAGGGTAATCGAAACGCAGGACCCGAGCAGGGTGCGGATGCGGTATTCCGGCCCGCCGACGAAGTACTCGCCGGGCAGCAGGAAAATGTCGATCATGTTTTTATTCCTAGCCATAACGACACTGTACCGGCGCGGCCTGCCCGCTGTAACTTGTACTTTGGTGCATACAGGAAATGTCACACTGTACCAAAGTACAGGTTACAGAGTGTTCCCTGCTGGATACAGTCCGTAGGCTAGCCACCCGAATGGACGGGCGGCGCCTTCCTTGGAGAATTCCAGCAGTGAATAATTTTGTGCGCAGCCATTCCTGCCTGCTACTCCCGCTCGGCCTGGCGCTGCTGGCGGCCATCGCGGTGCTGGCCTTCAGCGGCTTCAGTCTGGCCGGCCTGCTCACGGTGCTGCTGCTGGTGGGCTGCGGCTACGCCAGCGGCCTGTATTTCAAAGCCATGCAAAGCACTTTCCACCAGTCGGTGGACCAATATCTGGACGGCCAGCGCGCGCTGGGCGCGTCGGTGGCGCCGATCTGGTCGCGCCATATCGAAAACTCCATCACGCAGATGGACGAGGCGGTGGCGGCGCTGGCCGGCCGCTTCGGCGGCATCGTCGAGCGCCTGGACCAGGCGGTGGGCGCCTCCAGCGTGGCCACCGCCTCCATGGACGGCGGCGACGGCCTGGTGACGGTGTTCGCCAACAGCGAGCGCGAGCTGCAGGGCGTGGTCGCCTCGCTGCGTTCGGCCACCGAAAGCAAGGCCGCCATGCTGGACAAGGTGAACGGCCTGGGCCAGTTCGTGCGCGAACTGAAGGACATGGCGGCCGACGTCGCCAGCATCGCGGCCCAGACCAATCTGCTGGCGCTGAACGCTGCCATCGAGGCGGCGCGCGCCGGCGAGCGCGGACGCGGCTTCGCCGTGGTGGCCAAGGAAGTGCGCATGCTGTCCAACCAGTCGGCCGACACCGGCCGCCGCATCGCCGAAAAGGTGGCGCTGGTCAGCAGCGCCATCGTCGCCACCACGCAGGCGGCGCAGCAGTCGGGCGCGCTGGAGGAGGAATCGACGCGGCTGTCCGAGGAAGCCATCGCCAGCGTGCTGGACGGTTTTCGCGGCGTGACCGACGCGCTGGTCCAGTCCAGCAACCTGCTGAAGGAAGAAAGCGTGGGCATCCAGTACGAGGTGGGCGAAGCGCTGGTGCAGCTGCAGTTCCAGGACCGCGTGACCCAGATCATGAGCCATGTGAAGCAGAACATCGACCTGCTGCGCAGCGCGCTGGAACAGAACTGCGACAGCTACGCCCAGGACCGCCAGCTGCAGCCGCTTGACGCGGCCGGGCTGCTGGCGTCGCTGGAAAAAACGTATGCCATGGCTGAGGAATACGCGCTGGACCGGCAGACCGGGCCGGCCGGCACGAAACAAGCGGCGGCGCTACCCGCGCCGGCGGATGAAGTCACGTTCTTTTAAGGAGTAGGGGATGGCCAAGACCATTATGGTAGTAGACGATTCGGCTTCGCTGCGGCAGGTCGTCGGCATTGCGCTGAAAAGCGCGGGCTACGACGTGATCGAGGCGGCCGACGGCCAGATCGCGCTGAGCAAGCTGGGCGACAAGAAGATCAACCTCATCGTGTGCGACGTGAACATGCCCAATATGGACGGCATCACCTTCGTGCGCGAGCTCAAGCAGCAGGCCAGCCACAAGTTCACCCCGGTGATCATGCTCACCACCGAGTCGCAGGAGGCCAAGAAGCGCGAAGGCCAGGCGGCCGGCGCGCGCGCCTGGGTGGTCAAGCCCTTCAAGCCCGAGGTGCTGCTGGGCGCGGTGCAAAAACTCTGCTTGCCTTGACCTTGACCTTGACCTTGAACTTGAACCACAGGAGCCGCCATGCCAGGTGAAACCGAGCCGGGTCTGCTGTTTATTGAAGGCGACCTGAACATCTACCGCGCAGCCGAGCTGAAAGAGGCTCTGCTGGGCGCCGTGCATCACGCCCATGCGCATGCCCAGGTACTGGAAGTGGACCTGGCCGGCGTGACCGAGATCGACAGCACCGGCGTGCAGCTGCTGATGCTGGCCAAGCGCACCGCCTTGCAGCTGCAGCGCGAGCTGCGCCTGGTGGCGCACAGCCCCGCCGTGCTGGACGTGTTCGAGCTGCTGGACCTGGCCGCCTGGTTCGGCGACCCGCTGGTGATGGCCGCCGAACGCGGCAACGGGAGCGCCGCATGAACCTCGACGACGCACTGCAAACCTTCATCGCGGAGAGCCGCGAGCTGCTGGAGGACATGGAAAACGCGCTGCTGTCGCTGGGGCGCCATGGCGACAAACTGGAAGCGGTGAACGCCATCTTCCGCGCCGCCCACACCATCAAGGGCTCGGCCGGCCTGTTCAGCCTGGACCACATCGTGGCCTTCACCCACGTGCTGGAAAGCGTGCTCGATGAAGTGCGCGCCGGCGCGGTGGAGACGGACAGCCAGCTGGTCAGCCTGCTGCTGTCCTGCTGCGACCATATCGGCAGCATGACGGACGCGGTGGAGGCCGGCCAGACCAGCGCCGACGCCGCCACCGTGGAGCGCGGCGCGCCCTTGCTGCAGCAACTGTCCGCCTACCTGGGCGACGAGCACGCGGACGCCGTTCCCGGCGCAGCGGCGGCGGGCGCAGGCGCCATTGCGCTGACGGCCGAGGCGGACGGCGTGGAACGCATGGCGGGCAGCGGCGCCGACGGCGACCATTGGCATATCTCGCTGCGCTTCGGCCCGGACGTGCTGCGCAACGGCATGGACCCGCTGTCCTTCCTGCGCTACCTGAACCAGATCGGCCGCATCACCGCCATCGCCACCCTGCCGGACGCCATGCCGGAGAACGAGCAGATGGACCCCGAGTCCTGCTACCTGGGCTTTGAAATCGCCTTCGACAGCGCGGCCGACAAGGCCACCATCGAAGCGGTGTTCGAGTTCGTGCAGGACGACTGCACGCTGCGCATCGTGCCGCCGCGCAGCCGCATCGAAGAATACGTGCAGCTGATCCGCGAACTGCCGGAGCGCGCCGGCCGCCTGGGCGAAATCCTGGTGCGCTGCGGCAGCGTGACGGCGCGCGAACTGAGCGTGGCGCTGGACCAGCAGCTCGACGCGGCCAACTGGAGTCCGGCCGGCAGCGGCGGCGCGCAAGCGGCCAGCGCGCCGCTGGGCGCCATCCTGGTGGGGCAGGGCACGGTGGAGCCGGAAGTGGTGGCCGCCGCGCTGAACAAGCAGAAGCAGGGCCAGGCCGCCGAGCAGAAACCGGCGGAGGCGCGCACCGTGCGCGTGGACGCCGACAAGCTGGACCACCTGATCAACCTGGTGGGCGAACTGATCATCGCGGGCGCCTCGGCCAACCTGATCGCGCGCCGCGTGCGCAACAGCGAACTGCAGGAAAGCACCTCGCGCCTGTCCACGCTGGTGGAGGAAGTGCGCGACAGCGCGCTGCAGCTGCGCATGGTGAAAATCGGCGCCACCTTCAACCGCTTCCAGCGCGTGGTGCACGACGTGTCGCGCGAGCTGGGCAAGGATATCGGCCTGGTGGTCAACGGCGAGGACGCGGAGCTGGACAAGACCGTGGTGGAAAAAATCGGCGACCCGCTGATGCACCTGGTGCGCAACGCCATCGACCACGGCATAGAACCGGCCGAGCAGCGCCGCGCGGCAGGCAAGCCCGCGCGCGGCACGGTGCGGCTGAACGCCTTCCACGATTCGGGCAGCATCGTCATCGAGGTGAGCGACGACGGCGGCGGCTTGAAGAAGGAGCGCATCTTCGCCAAGGCGGTCGAGCGCGGCCTGGTGGAAGCGGACCGCAAGATGAGCGACAGCGAAATCTACGCGCTGATCTTCGAGCCCGGCTTCTCCACCGCCGAACAGGTGACCAACCTGTCCGGGCGCGGCGTGGGCATGGACGTGGTCAAGCGCAACATCAACGCGCTGCGCGGCAGCGTGGGCATAGACAGCACCGAAGGCCGCGGCACCATCGTCACCGTGCGCCTGCCGCTGACGCTGGCCATTATCGACGGCTTCCTGGTCGGCCTGGGCAAGTCCACCTATGTGATCCCGCTCGACACCATAGAAGAATGCATAGAATTCGCCGCCGAGCCGGGGCAGGACTACGCCAATCTGCGCGGCCAGGTGCTGCCCTTCGTGCGCCTGCGCGAGCTGTTCGGCGCGCAGGGCACGGCCGGGCGGCGCGAGTCCATCGTGGTGATCAAGCACGCCGGCCAGCGCGCCGGCTTGGTGGTCGACACCCTGCTGGGCGAATTCCAGACCGTGATCAAACCGCTCAGCCCCGTGTTCAGCGGGGTGCGCTGCATCAGCGGCTCCACCATCCTGGGCAGCGGCGAAGTGGCGCTGATCCTGGACGTGGCGGCGCTGCTGCAACAGGCCGGCGGCGCAGGGACGCATCAACTGCAACAGCACGCAGCATAACAATTACAGTATCTTTTGGAGATGAACATGTTTAATAAATTATCGGTGGGCGTTCGCCTCGGCCTGCTTGTGGTCGTCCTGTCCGTCATCATGCTGGGCATAGGCTATTCCGGCATCACCGGCATGTCGTTCAGCAACGAAAAGCTGAAGACCGTGTATGAAGACCGCACGGTGGCGCTGGTCCAGCTGGGCAAGGTGACCGAAGCCGGCCTGCGCATCCGCAACCGCACGCTGCAAGCCGTCAACGCGAGCACCCAGGCCGAACAGGAAGAGTCGCTGCAGGCCCTGGTGAAATACGACGGCATGCTCAAGAAGAACTGGGCCGACTACATCGCCACCAGCCTGACGGCCGACGAGAAGCGCATGGTGGCGGATTTCACGGTGGCCTGGGCGGCCTATGATGACAAGCGCAGCCAGCTGATCGCGCTGCTGAAAACCGGCAACCGCGCCGGCGCCAAGGAAGCCTATACGCCGGTGGACGCCTTGTTCAATCCGGCGTTCGACCCGCTGGGCAAGCTGCGCGACCTGCAGGAGAACGTCGCCAAGCAGGAATACGAGGGCGCGCTGGAAAAATACGACGCGGCCTTCAAGCTGAATGTCGGCCTGATCATCGGCGGCCTGCTGTTCGGCATACTGCTGTCCTGGCTGCTGATCCGCAGCCTGCTGCGCCAGCTGGGCGGCGAGCCTGACTACGCTGCGCAAATCGTCAGCGAAGTGGCCAGCGGCAACCTGGCGCTGGACATCCACGTCAAGGACGGCGACCGCAGCAGCCTGCTGTATTCGATGAAGCAGATGGTGGACAAGCTGTCGCAAGTGGTGGCCGAAGTGACCAACGGCGCCCAGGTGCTGGCCGGCGCATCCGAAGAAGTGAGCGCCACCGCGCAGTCGCTGTCGCAGGCGGCCAGCGAGCAGGCGGCCGGCGTGGAGCAGACCAGCGCCTCGGTCGAGGAAATGACGGCCTCCATCGCCCAGAACACCGAGAACGCCAAAGTGACCGACGCCATGGCCAGCAAGGCCGCCATGGAAGCGACCGAAGGCGGCGCGGCGGTGAAGGAAACCGTGGCGGCCATGAAGCAGATCGCCAACAAGATCGTCATCATCGACGACATCGCCTACCAGACCAATCTGCTGGCGCTGAACGCGGCCATCGAAGCGGCGCGCGCCGGCGAGCATGGCAAGGGCTTTGCCGTGGTGGCGGCCGAGGTGCGCAAGCTGGCCGAGCGTTCGCAAGTGGCGGCGCAGGAAATCGGCGAAGTGGCGGCCAGCAGCGTGAGCCTGGCCGAACGCGCCGGCGAGCTGCTCAACTCCATGGTCCCCAACATCAAGAAGACCTCGGACCTGGTGCAGGAAATCACCGCCGCGTCCGAAGAGCAATCGTCCGGCGTGGGCCAGATCAACGCGGCCGTCGGCCAGCTGTCCAGCACCACCCAGCAGAACGCCGCCGGTTCCGAGGAGCTGGCCTCCACCGCGGAAGAGATGAGCAGCCAGGCCGAGGAACTGCAGGCCGCCATCGCCTTCTTCCGCGTGTCGGGCGCGTCGGCCGCACCAGTGCAGCACCGCGCCAACGTGGCGCCCATGCGCCGTCCCGCAGCCAAGGCCGGCGGCCGCAAGCTGGCAGCGCCGTCGGGCGGCCACGTAAGCACGGCGCACTTCCCGGACGGCGAGCCGGATGAAGCGCACTTCACCAAATTCTAAGCGGGAGACCAGCATATGCACGCCATGACCCAAGTCTCCGCCGGCGCGCCGCAGGGCGCACTGGCGCTGGGCGCTGAGCCCAGGCAGTACCTGACCTTCATGCTGGGCGGCGAGATCTATGCGATCGGCATCCTGGCGGTGAAGGAGATCATCGAATTCGCCGGACTGACCTCGGTGCCGATGATGCCGGAAGCGATACGCGGCGTTATCAACCTGCGCGGCGCCGTGGTGCCGGTGATGGACCTGGCGGCGCGTTTCGGCCGCGAGGCCAGCGTGGCCACCAAGCGCACCTGCATCATCATCGTCGAAGTGGAGCAGGGCGACGAGCATCAGGTGATAGGCGTGATGGTGGACGCGGTCAACGCGGTGCTGGAGATTGCCGCCGCCGACATCGAGCCGGCGCCGTCCTTCGGCGCGCGCATCCGCAGCGACTTCATTGCCGGCATGGGCAAGGTGAACGGCAAGTTCGTGATCCTGCTCGACGCCAGCCAGGTGCTGTCGGTGGACGAAATCAGCGCAATGGCCTCGGTGGGCGAGCGCGCCCTCGTGGCCGAAGCCTGAGCGCCGACAACCGCAGCCAAACCGGACCCACGCCATGACGCCAGACGCCATCAGCGACCACGAGTTCGCACAGTTCCAGCGATTCATTTTTGAAGCCGCCGGCATCACGATGGCGCCCAGCAAAAAGGCGCTGGTCAGCGGCCGCCTGTCCAAGCGGCTGCAGCACCACCGCGTGCAGTCCTACGGCGACTATTTCAAGCTGCTCTCGAGCGGCCAGGAGCCAGGGGAAATGCAGCTGGCGGTGGACCTGCTGACCACCAACGAGACCTATTTCTTCCGCGAGAACAAGCACTTCGACCTGCTGCGCAAGGTGGCGCAGGAGGCGCGCGGCCGCAGCCAGCCGCTGCGCGTGTGGAGCGCGGCCTGCTCCACCGGCGAAGAGCCCTACAGCATCGCCATGGTGCTGGCCGACGTGCTGGAAGACCGGCCCTGGGAAATCACCGCCACCGACATCAGCACCCGCGTGCTGCAGAAGGCGCGCTACGGCCACTACCCCATGGAACGCACCGGCAATATCCCGCGCGACTATCTGCAGCGCTTCTGCCTGAAGGGCATGGACCAGTACGCGGGCACGCTGCTGGTGCAGCGCGCGCTGCGCAAGCGGGTGCAGTTCCTCGAGATGAACCTGAACACGGCCTTGCCGCAGCTGGGCAGCTTCGACGTGATCTTCCTGCGCAATGTGCTGATCTACTTCAGCGCCGACACCAAGCGCCAGGTGGTGGCGCGCGTGGCGCAGCTGCTCAAGCCCGGCGGCTACCTGTTCATCGGCCACTCCGAAAGCCTGAACGACATCAACAACGACGTGGCCATGGTGGCCCCGTCGATTTACCGCAAGCCCTAAGACCGCGCCATGAAAAAGATCCAGGTCCTGGTCGTCGACGATTCAGCCGTGGTGCGCCAGGTACTGGGCGCGCTGCTGAACGGCGCGCCGGGCATAGAGGTGCTGCACGCCGTGGCCGACCCGCTGCTGGCGATGGAACGCATGCGCCTGAGCTGGCCGGACGTGGTGGTGCTCGATATCGAAATGCCGCGCATGGACGGCCTGACCTTCCTGCGCAAGATCATGGCGGACAAGCCGGTGCCGGTGGTGATTTGCTCGTCCATGACGGCGGACAGCACGCAGCTCTCGGTGGAGGCGCTGTCGGCCGGCGCGGTGGCGGTGGTCAACCGCCCGCGCCTGAACGTGCGCGAATATTTGCACGGCCACGCGGATGAACTGATCGCCGCCGTGCGCATGGCCGCCGGCAGCACGCCGAAAGCGGCGCTGGCGCCGCCGGCAAGGACCGCGCCTGCGGCGAAGCCGGCGCCTGCCGCCGCCACCCGCAAATACGGCCCGCTGCCGCCTGCGCCGGAAAAATTCACTGCGGACGCCATCCTCGCCCCGGCGGCCGGCGCGGTCTCGGTGCGCACCGAACCGCTGGTGGCGATAGGCACCTCCACCGGCGGCACCCAGGCGCTGGAGGAACTGCTGGCGGCGCTGCCGGCCAACGCGCCCGGCATCGTCATCGTGCAGCACATGCCGGAGAAATTCACGGCCGCCTTCTCGGCCCGGCTGGACAGCCTGTGCGCCATCACCGTCAAGGAAGCGGAAAACAACGACCAGCTGCGTGCCGGCCTGGCGCTGGTTGCGCCGGGCGGCAAGCACATGCTGGTGCGCCGCAGCGGCAACCACTATTACGTGGACGTGATAGACGGCCCGCTGGTGAACCGCCACCGGCCCTCGGTGGACGTGCTGTTCCGCTCCGTGGCCAAGTGCGCCGGCGCCAACGCGCTGGGCGTGATCATGACCGGCATGGGCGACGACGGCGCCGCCGGCATGCTGGAAATGCACAAGGCCGGCGCGCGCACCGTGGCGCAGGACGAGCGCAGCTGCGTGGTGTACGGCATGCCCAAGGAAGCGGTGAAGCTGGGCGCGGTCGACAAGATCGTGCCGCTGAGCGCCATCGACCGCGAAATCATGGCGCAGCGGGGCGGCGCATGAAGGACTGGTCCACCCATACCGCGCTGGTGGTGGAAGACAGCGCCGTGCAGCGCACCCACATGGTGAGCATGCTGCGTTCGCTGGGCTTCGGCCTGGTGCTGGAAGCGTGGAACGGCGAGGACGCGCTGGAAGTGCTGGACCAGCACCTGCGCAGCAGCGGCCAGCCGGGCGTGCAGCTGGTGCTGACCGACCTGGACATGCCGCGCATGGACGGCATCGAACTGATACGCCACCTGAACGAACGCAAACAGACCGACAGCCTGATCGTGATGAGCGCGCGCGACCCGCGCCTGCTCGAGATCGTGGAAAATATGGACGCCGACAACACCGGCCTGAATCTGCTCGGCACGCTGCTCAAGCCGGTGATGATGGACGACCTGAACGTGCTGCTGCGGCGCGTGGGCCAGGTGCGGCAAAGCCCGGCGGCGGTGCTGGAGCGTCCGGACCTGCGGCTGGAAGACCTGGAGCAGGCCCTGGCCGCGTCGCAGTTCGTGCCGGTGTTCCAGCCCAAGATATCGATGAACTCCGGCCTGGTCAAAGGCCTGGAAGCGCTGGCGCGCTGGGAGCATCCCGAGCAGGGCCTGCTGGCGCCGTGGCACTTCATCTCCTGCATCGAAGGCACGCCGCTGATGGCCGGCTTCACGCTGTCCATCGTGCGGCAGTCGCTGGCGCGGCTGGTGGAGTGGCAGCGCATCGGCCTGACGTCGATGAAGGTGTCGATCAACCTGTCGGCCGACATCCTGGCCGAGCGCGGCTTCATCGACAAGCTCGATGAGCTGGTGGAATCCTACGGCATTTCGCCCGAGCTGGTGATCTGGGAGATCACCGAGACCATGGTCATGAACAACCTGGCGCAAGCGCTGGCCAACGTGGCGCGCCTGCGGCTGAAAGGCTACGGCCTGGCGATGGACGACTACGGCATAGGCTACTCGTCGATCCAGCAGTTGTCGCGCTGCCCGTTCACGGAGCTGAAGATAGACCGCATGTTCGTGGACGGCGCCTCGCAGCGCCCCAACCGGCGCGTGATTTTGGAAAGCGCCATCGAAATGGGCCAGCGCCTGGGCGTGACCACGGTGGCCGAAGGCGTGGAAAAGCTGAGCGACTGGACGCTGCTGCGCGAACTGGGCTGCGAACTGGCGCAAGGCTACCTGATCGCGCGCCCCATGCCGGCCGGCGAGATCGCCTCCTGGATCAAGGGCAACCGCGCCCGTTTGCGCAAGCTGTCGCTACCCGCCGCCGCGCTGCCCTAAGTAGGCGCAGGAGGCGCAGGCCGCGCAGGCCGCGCGTCAGTACGCGCCGTGCGGCAGGCTGTGGTCAAGGTCGAAGAACTGCTGCATCAGCCAGCGGCCCGCAGGCCCGGGCTCCTCGTCGCTGCGGTGGATTACGAAGAGCGGATACTGGAAGGCCTTGCCGTCGGCGATATCGAGCTGCACCAGGCGGCCGCTGCTCAAATCATCGTAGATCAGGGCGTGCGGCATGCTGCCCCATCCCAGGCCGCCGCGCAGCAGCGCGTGCTTGGACGCCAGGTCCCCCAGGCGCCAGTTGCGCAGGCCCACCACGCCGAAGTCCTTGCCGGCGGTGAGCTGGCTGCGGTCCGTCAGCACCAGCTGCATATGGTCGCGCAGCGCCGCCGCCGGGATCTTGCCCTCGATCTTGGCCAGCGGATGGTCCGGCGCGCACACCGGCATCATGGTCACCTCGCCGGCCGCGCGGCGCTCGATGGCGTCCGGCGGCGCGATCACGCCGCCGCAAATGCCGATATGGCACACCCGCTCCAGCACCAGCTGCGTCACCGCGCCCAGCGCCTCGGTGCGCAAGCGCATCGCCACGGTGGGATAGGTCTGCTGGAAGTCGTTCAGGATGCGCACTAGCAGACAGGTGGGGAACATCACATCGACCACCAGCGACACCTCCGCCTCCAGCCCGGCCGACAGCGCCTTGGCGCGCGAACGCATGCTGTCCACCTTCATGGACACGGCGCGCGCGTCCGCCAGCAGCGCGCGGCCGGCCTCGGTGAGCGTGGGCTTGCGCTTGCTGCGGTCCAGCAGCGCGATATTGAGCTGCTCCTCCAGGTTGGCGATGGTGTAGCTGATGACCGACTGCGTGCGGTGCAGCGCGCGCGCCGCATGCGCGAAACCGCCGTGGTCGATAACGGCGATGAACACGCGCAGCTGGTCCAGGGAGGGGAGGCCGGGATCTCTCATGATCTAAAAAATCGATGCTACCTATAGAAATTTACAGTATTTCCTCGATATTAAACCCGAACTAAGATGCATGCAATCCCAGCCGGGTCCCACATAACGAAGGAGCATCACCATGGCAAACGTACTTTACATCAACAGCAGCGTGCGTAATTCCGGTTCCCTGTCGCGTCAGCTGTCGGCCGAATTCATCGCCAAATGGAAAGCCGCCAACCCGTCCGACACCGTTGTCGAGCGCGACCTGGCCGCCAATCCCGTGCCGCACCTGACCGAGCAGATGATGGGCGCCTTCTTCACCCCGGCCGAAGCGCGCAACGCCGACCAGGCCTACACCGTCAAGACCTCGGACACCCTGGTAGCCGAAGTGCAGGCAGCGGACGTGATCGTGATCGGTGCGCCGATGTACAACTTCTCGGTAAGCTCCACGCTGAAAGCCTGGATCGACCACATCGCCCGTGCCGGCGTGACCTTTGTGTACGGCGCCAACGGCCCTGAAGGCCAGCTGAAAGGCAAGAAAGTCTACGTATTCACCGCCACCGGCGGCGTCTACAGCGAAGGCCCTGCCGCCGGCTACGACCACCTGAGCACCTACCTGCGCGCGGTGCTGGGCTTCCTGGGCATGACCGACGTCACCTTCATCCAGGCCGAAGGCGTGGCCATGGGCGAGCAAGCCGTCGCCGACACCCTGGCCAAGAGCCGCAAGTCCATCGACGAGCTGGTCGCCGCCTAAGCAAGCTGAGCCGCATTCGGGGTCAGACCCCGAATGCGGCTCAGGTCGCTTGTAGGATTCTGTGGTGTTTTTGTAGGAATTCTTGGCGGAAGGTATCATGGGGTTATCGCGCCACGGAGCCTGCCCATGAAACGCAATCTGCATCTGCTCGTTATTGATCCGCAAAATGATTTTTGCGATCTGCCGCCGGCTTATCTGCCGGAGAATCCGGCCACCAAGGGCGTGCATGCGCCCGCGCTGCCAGTCCCCGGCGCGCATCAGGACATGCTGCGCCTGGCCGGCCTGATCAACCGCGGCCGCCACGGCTTGACCGCCATCAGCGTTACCCTCGATTCCCACCACCGCTACGACATCGCGCATCCCGGCTTCTGGCTCAACGCCGAGGGCGCCGCGCCTGAACCCTTTACGCAGATCACCGCCGCCGACGTGCGCGCGAAGAAGTTCCTGCCGCGCGACAGCGCCGCCTTGCCGCGCGCGCTGGCCTATCTGGACGCGCTGGAACAGGCCGAACGCTACCGCCTGATGATCTGGCCGGTGCACTGCGAGATCGGCTCCTGGGGCCACAATGTGCACGAGGACGTGCGCTCGGCCTATAACCGCTGGGAGGACGCCGCGCTCGGCACCGTCGCCAAGATCACCAAGGGGGCCAATCCCTGGACCGAGCACTATTCGGCCGTGATGGCCGAGGTGCCCGACAGCGCCGACCCGGACACGCAGCTGAACCAGGCGCTGATTGATCGCCTGGCCGAAGCCGATCTGGTCTACATCGCCGGCGAGGCGGGCAGCCATTGCGTGAAGGCGACCACCGAGCATATCGCGCAGCAGTTCGCGGCGCGCTTCGGCGAGGAGGGCTTGCGCCGCCTGGTGCTGATCACCGACTGCATGAGCCCCGTGGCCGGTTTCTGCGACCAGTACCAGGACTTCCTGGAGGAGATGGAAGAATCCGGCGTGCGCCTGGCGCAGTCGGGCGACGTGCTGCAGGAGCTGCTGCTCAATGCCGGCCGCTGATGCCTTTGCTGGCCGACAGGAGAACGATTTGATGATTCCCGTAGTACGCAGCCTGCTTGAAACCGATCTGTATAAATTCAGCATGTGGCAGGCTTTGCTGCACAGCCATCCGGGCGCCCATGCCGAGTACGAGTTCCTGTGCCGGAACTCGCCGGTGTTCCCGCTGGCCGAGCTGGCCGACGAGGTCAACGCGCAGCTGGACCATTTGTGCGCCATGTCCTTTGCCGACGATGAACTGGACTACCTGCGTTCGCTGCGCTACATGAAGCCGGACTTCGTGGACTTCCTTGCGGTGTTCCGCTTCCAGCGCAAATTCATCCAGGTGGAAGTGGTGGGCGAGGCGCTGGCCATCCGCGCGGTGGGGCCGCAGGTGCACGTGATGGGCTTCGAGATTTTCGTGCTCTACATCGTCAACGAGCTGTATTTCCGCCGCTTCGACCAGCCCGGCGCCCTGGCCGAGGGCCGCGAGCGCCTGGTCGACAAGATCGCGTCGCTGAAGGCTTTCGGCCTGCAGCCGGGCTTGCGCCATCCCTTCGAGTTTTCCGACTTCGGCCTGCGCCGGCGCTTCTCGGCCGCGTGGCACGACGAGGTGGTGCTGCGCCTGGCGGCGGAAGTGCCGCAGTACTTCAAGGGCACGTCCAACGTCTACCTGTCCAAGCGCCTGGGCACGGTGCCCATCGGGACCATGGCGCATGAATACATGCAGTCCTTCCAGGCCTTCGGCGTGCGCCTGCGCGACTTCCAGAAGGCCGCGCTGGAGGACTGGGTGCAGGAGTACCGGGGCGACCTGGGCGTGGCGCTGACCGACGTGGTGGGCATGGACGCCTTCCTGGACGACTTCGACCTGTATTTCGCCAAGCTGTTCGACGGCCTGCGCCACGATTCGGGCGACCCGCTGCTGTGGGGCGAGAAGGCGCTGGCGCACTACGCGGCGCTGCGCATCGACGCCAACACTAAGCGCCTGGTGTTCTCGGACGGCCTGGACCTGCCGACCGCCTTCAGCCTGTACCGCCATTTCGCGGGCCGCATCATGACCGGTTTCGGCATCGGCACCAACCTCACCAATGACGTCGGCCTGACGCCGCTCAACATCGTCATGAAGCTGGTGCGCTGCAATGGGCAGTCGGTGGCCAAGCTGTCGGACTCGCCGGGCAAGACCATGTGCAAGGACGAGACCTTCCTGGCCTATCTGCGCCAGGTGTTCCACCACCCGGCTTGAGCGGGCGCGGGCCTGGACTCAGGCGTCGATGGCGTTGTGGCGCTGCAGGATGGACTCGGCCTGCTCGCGCTGCTCGTCATCCAGCGCGTCCACGCTGAGCAGGGCGACCGGGCGCGGGCGCCGCTCGTCGGTGCGGTCGGCGTCGTCGGGCGTGAGGGAGTTGAAGATATTGTCGACCGCGCTGACGGTGGTGCTCTGGTCGCGCGCGCGGTGCGGTGCGAGCTTGAGCGCATTGGCGGGGAAGCCTGCTGCCAGCAGCGCGCCATGCGCGGCCTCGGCGTCTTCCTGCGACATGAAATTGCGGTGGATCGTGGTGGCCATGACGGCGTGCTCCTAGTGTGCGTGATGGCTGAATTGTGCGCGAAAGCGGCGCGCTGCGTCGCCGCCTTCGCCGGGACAGGGCTTAGAAGCCGGTTACCACGGTTTCGGTGTGCTCAACCTTGGGCGGCTGTGCGAAGAAACCGCCCACCAGCGCGCGCCAGGCCTGGAAGTCCTCGCTGCCACGGAAGTCGACGGTATGGTTCTCCAGCGTGGCCCAGTTGACCACCAAGTGGTAAGTGTCCGGGCGCTCGATGATGCGCTCCAGGCGCATGGCCTCGCAGCCCTTGGCGCGCTTGAACAGCGGCGCCGCTTCCTGCACGGCCGCTTCGAAGGCGGCGTTGGTGTCGGGTTTGATCTGGATTTCAGCGACTTCGTAAATCATGGTCAGGTCCTCTCGTTGGCAATCCATCCATTTTGCCCGAAAGCACAAAACCATGCAGGCGGCCGCAGCGATACTCGCAACGGCCTGGCATGCTTATTGACGGTTGCCGCCGCGCTGGGGCGCGGTGGGCGTTTCCAGGCCCTGGCGCAGGGCGTCGGCGTTGCAGTCGCGCTGGAAGCCTTCGGCGCGCTGGTCTTCGCTGACGCAGCCGGAGAGCAAATCGTCGGTGCGGGCGGCTGATTGGCTGTTGCCGGGCGCGGCGGCGTCGCGGATGCCGGATTGGCTGCTGCCGCCCGTGCCGCCTGCGCCCATGCTGCCGACACTGCTGGTGCCCGAGTGGGTCTGCTGCTCGAATTTGCGGCGCCGTGGTTCGTATGCGTCCATGATGGTCTCCTCATTCCGGTTACGCGTGGGTATGGGGAGTATAGGACCCGCTCCGGCGATGTCCAGGAAAATAGATCCAGCGAAGGCCTGCGCTATAAGCTGCGCTATAAATCAAGCTCGACCCACGTGGGCGCGTGGTCGCTGGGCTTGTCGCGGCCGCGCACGTCGCGGTCCACATTGGCAGCCCTCAGCACGCCGGCGAGCGCCGGACTGAGCAGCAAGTGGTCGATGCGCAGGCCCGCATCGCGGCCGTAAGCGTTGCGGAAATAGTCCCAGAAGGTGTAGATGCGCTGGTCCGGATGCATGGTGCGCAGCGCGTCGCACCAGCCTTGCGCCATTAGCTGGTGAAAGGCGGCCCGCGTTTCCGGGCGGAACAGCGCGTCGTCCACCCAGCGCTCGGGCTTGTACACGTCCAGCTCGGTTGGCATGACGTTGAAGTCGCCCGCCAGCACCACCGGCGCGCCGGTTGCCAGCAGCTCGGCTGCGCGCGCGGTCAGGCGCGCGAACCATTTCAGCTTGTAGTCGAACTTGGGGCCGGGCGCCGGGTTGCCGTTGGGAAGGTAGAGGCAGGCGATCACCACGCCGTCCACCACCGCTTCGATGTAGCGGCTTTGCGTGTCCTCGTGATCGCCCGCCAAGCCGCGCCCGACCTCCAGCGGCGCCTTGCCGCGCGCCAATATCGCCACGCCGTTCCAGCTTTTCTGGCCATGCCAGACGCACTGGTAGCCCGCGTCGTTCAGCGCCGCCTCGGGAAACTTCTCCTGCGGCGCCTTCAGTTCCTGCAGGCAGGCGACGTCGGGCTTGGTTTCGCCCAGCCATTGCAATAAGGCAGGCAGGCGGCTGGTGATGCCGTTGACGTTGAACGTGGCGATGCGCATGGCGCCTCCGCAGTCATGTGGAACGCCTATTGTGACGGCAAGTGGCCCGGCCTGCCGCACGCCTTCGCCGCTCAGCCGGCCTGCAGCGCCGGGTAGTCCGTGTAGCCCTCGGCGTCCCCGGCGAAGAACGCTGCCCGGTTCGGCTCGTTGAGCGCGGCGCCACGGCGGAAGCGTTCCGGCAGGTCGGGATTGGCCAGGAAGCCGCTGCCGAAGACGGCGGCGTCGGCGCGTCCCTGGGCCAGCATGGCTTCGGCGCCGGCCTGGTCCAGCCCGCCGCCCGCCAGGTAGGCGCCCTTGAAGAGTGGACGCAGCAGCGCGTGGTAGTCGGTGCTGGCGCCGAACAGGGCCACATGCAGGTAAGCCAGGCCCAGGCCGCTTATCTGCTCAACCAGGTAGCCGTAGGTTTCCTGCGGCGCGTCGTCGCGGATGTCGTTGTAGTTCATCTCCGGCGAGATCTTGATGCCGACGCGGTCGGCGCCCGCTTCGGCCACCATGGCCGCCAGCACCTCCAGCACGAAGCGGGCACGGTTCGGCAGCGAGCCGCCGTAGGCGTCGCTGCGCTGGTTGGCGCCGGAGGAGAGGAACTGCTCCGGCAGGTAGCCGGACGCCGCGTGCAGCTCCACGCCGTCAAAGCCCGCCTCCAGGGCGTGGCGCGTGGCGTGGCCGTAGGCCGCGATCACATCCGCAATCTCGTCCACCGTCAGCGCGCGCGGCGTGAGCAGGTCTTGCTGGCCTTGCATGGTCCAGGTCTGGCCGGCTGGCTTGATGGCGGACGGCGCCACCGGCAGCGCGCCGTCCAGCAGCAGCGGATGCGAGATCCGGCCGCAATGCATCAGCTGCATGAAGATGCGTCCGCCGCGCGCATGCACGGCGCTGGTTACTTTTTTCCAGGCCGCCACTTGGGCATCGGTCTCGACGCCGGGCGTGCGCACATAGCCTTTGCCCATGGCGGTGGGGAATACCCCTTCGGTGATGATCAGGCCGGCGCTGGCGCGCTGGGCGTAATAGGTGGCGACCAGTTCGCCGGGCACGCCCGCGTCGTCCGAGCGGGAACGCGTCATCGGCGCCATGATCATGCGGTTGGGTAAGCTGGTGCGGCCGATGCGGACCGGGCTAAGCAAGTGTTCGGTGTTCATGTCTGTCCTTGAGTGGTTACGTGCTGCCAGTATCCGTCATACCATCGGTGGGATAAACATGAGAAAATGGAAATCATTAATCCATTTTTGGTGAAGTGCATATGGAACTGTTGAACGACATGGCGTTGTTTGTCGAGGTCGCCAAAGTGCTGAGTTTTACGCGCGCCGCCGAGGTTAGCGGCATACCCAATTCAACCTTGTCGCGGCGCATCACGGCGCTTGAAAAGGCCATCGGACTCAGGCTGATGCACCGCACCACGCGCAAGATCGAGCTCACCGAGGCGGGGCAGGTGTACTACGAGCGCTGCAAGCGCATCGTGGACGAGGCCAGGCTGGCGCACGAGCAGCTGGACGATATGCTGGCCCAGCCAAGCGGCGTGCTGCGCATTGCCGTGGCGGTGGATTTTGGCATCACCTTCCTGGCGCCGCTGCTGGTGGAGTTCGCCGCGCTGTATCCGGGCATGCGTTTCGAATTGGACCTGGCGCCGCGCAATGTGGACCTGGTGGCCGAGCCTTTCGACCTGGCCATCCGCATGGGCGACCAGCCCGATTCCACGCTGGTTGCGCGGCAGCTGGCGCGGCTGAGCGGCCATGTGTACGCCGCGCCGGCCTATCTGGAGCGGGCCGGCGAACCGGCGCATCCGCGCGAGTTGGCGGGGCACGAATGCCTGGTGTTTCGCAGCGTTAAAAGCGTGTGGCGGCTGGAGCGCGGCGCGGACGCGGTCGACGTGGAGGTGGGCGGCCGCTTCCATCTGAACAGCATCGGCATGGCGCGGCGCATGGCTGCTCTGGGGCAGGGCATTGCCATTTTCCCCAAGGAGATCGTCACCGAGGAGGTGGCTGGCGGACGCCTGCGGCAGATCCTGCCGCAATGGGTAGCGCCGCCCACGGCCGTCTACGCCATTACGGCAACCCGTTTGCTGCCGGCCAAGACGCAGCGCTTTATCGAGTTTCTGACTGAACGGCTGCGGCAGGTGTGATGCTGTAGGGCCGTTCGCGGTAGTCGAAATAGTCGAAGTCGGCGTGCAGGCCGCTGCCGGACATGTCCTGGCAGGCCATGCCCACGAAGGCGCCGGTGAAGTTGGGCTGGCCGGGGGCGTTGGCTTCGTCGGACAAGATACTGGCGTCGAACTGCTGCGGCAGCCATTGCCAATCGCCGCCGTCCACGCGATAGCCGAAATACAGGCGCTCCTCGTCCACTTCCACCCGCAGCTGCAGCGGCACGCCGGCCGGCAGCGGGATGGGGGCGGTGAAGGTGTCGGTCTGCACATGGTTGGGCAGGCTGCTCATCACGCGCAGATGCTTGCCTACCGCGTCGTCATGTGTGATGTAGAGGTAGTGGAACTTGGCGCCGCCGTAGTAGCACACCAGCCCGGCCTGCTGCTGGTAATGCTCGGGCTCGAACTCCACCACCGTGGCCGCGCTGTAGCAGTGCGCTTGCTGGCGGCGCGCCACCAGCGCCTGGCGGAACTGGCTGCCCAGCGTTTCGCGGCCATACAGGCGCAGATGGCCCGGGCGTTCGGTCAGGCTGAACAGCTCCTCCGGCCACGGCGTGCGCAGCCACTGGAAGGCGATGGGCAGCTCGGCCGTGCCGAAGTCTTCGCGCACCGGCGCGGCAGGGAAGGGATGCGCGGGCAGGCCGGGCGCCGGCGCCTGCAACTGCGGCATGCCTTGCCCGTCCACGGTGCGCAGCCAGCCGTCCTCGCCCCACACCATGGGCTGGATGGCGGTCTCGCGCCCGAGCGTGCAGGTGCCCCGGTTGCGCAGCGGGCGTCCGCACAGGTAGACCATATAGGTCTGGCCGTCCTGGGTTTCGACCAGGTCGCCATGGCCGGCGCGCTGCAGCGCGGCGTCCGGGCGATGGCGCGCGCTGAGGATGGTCTGCTCGGGATGCAGCTCATACGGCCCGTGCAGATCGCGCGAACGCGCCATGGTCACGCCGTGGTTCCAGCCGGTGCCGCCCTCGGCGGTGAGCAGGTAGTAATAGCCCTTGCGCTTGTAGATGTGCGGGCCTTCGGTCAGGCCATGCGGCGTGCCCTGGAAGATGTTCTCGCGGCGGCCGATCAGCTTGCCTTCCTGCACCGAGTATTCCTGCATCACGATGCCGTTGAAGCGGTTGCTGCCGGGACGGTGGTCCCACAGCTGGTTCAGCAGATACTTGCGGCCGTCGTCGTCATGGAACAGCGAGGGGTCGAAGCCGCTGCTGTTGAGATAGACCGGATCGGACCAGGGGCCGTCGATAGATGGGCTGGTGACCAGGTAGTTGTGGAAGTCGCGCAGCGAGGCGCTGCCGCTGGCGCCGCCGGTGGAGGTGCGGCCGTAGCGCTTGACGTCGGTGTAGATCAGCCAGAACAGGCCGTCCGCATAGGTCAGGCAGGGCGCCCACACGCCGCAGGAGTCCGGCGCGCCCAGCATGTTGAGCTGGCTGGCGCGCGTGAGCGGGCGGCTCAGCAGGCGCCAGTTCACCAGGTCGCGCGAGTGGTGGATCTGCACGCCGGGATACCACTCGAAGGTGGAGGTGGCGATGTAATAGTCGTCGCCCACGCGGACGATGGACGGGTCGGGATTGAAGCCCGGGAGTATGGGGTTTTGTATCATGGCTAGTGTTGCAGAGTATGCGAGGGTTCACGGACCAAGGTCCACAGCAGCGCGGCGGCCAGCAGGTCGAGCACGGCCAGGCTGACGAAAAACGGCGTGTAGCCGACGCTGGCCATCAGGCCGCCTATCAGCAGCGAGAAGATCAGCAGGCCCAGATTGCCGAAGGTGCCGCACATGCCCGCCACGGTGGCCACTTCGTTGCGCCGGAACAGGTCGGACGACATGGTGATGACGGTGACGGACAAGGTCTGGTGCGCAAAGCCGGCCAGGCTCAGCAGGGCGATCGCGGCATAAGGGCTGTCCACAAAGCCGACGAAGGCCACGCCCATCATCATGCAGGCGCCCAGCGTGAAGGCGCCGCGGCGCGCGTTAATCAGGCGCACGCCGCGCTTTTGCAAGGCCAGCACTACCAGCGGCCCGAACAGGCAGCCCAGGTCGGCGGCCAGGAAGGGCAGCCAGGCGAACATGGCGATCTGCATCAGGTCGAAATGGCGCACCGTGGTCAGGTACAGCGGCACCCAGAACGACAGCGTGCCCCAGGCCGGATCGGCCAGGAAGCGGGGCAGGGCGATGCCCCAGAAATTGCGCATCTTGAGGATGCTGAGGATGGACGGGCGCGTGCCGTCGCCTTGCAGGTGCTGCTCCTGGCCGGCGGCGATATGCTGCGCCTCGGCTTGCGACAGGCGGCGGTGGCGCGCGGGCGCGTCGTACAGCAGCAGCCAGGCCGCCACCCACACCAGGCCCAGCGCGCCGGTGATGACGAAGGCCGATTGCCAGTTGTAATGCAGTATCGCCCACACCACCAGCGGCGGCGCCAGCATGGAGCCGAAGGAGGCGCCGATATTGAAGATGCCGCCCGCCATTCCGCGCTCCTTGGCGGGGAACCATTCGGACACGGCTTTCATGCCGGCCGGATTGGCCGAGCCCTCGGCCAGTCCCAGCAGGCCGCGCAGGCCGGCCAGCGCTTGCCAGCTGGTGGCCATGCCGTGCGCCATGCAGATGACGGACCACGCCGCCGCGAACATGGCAAAGCCGAACTTCAGGCCGATCACGTCCAGCACATAGCCGCACAGCGGCTGCAGCATGATGGCGCCTTGGAAAGCGGCCGTGATGTATGAGTATTCCTGGGTAGTGATGTGCAGCTCGGTCAGCAAGGTGGGAGCCGACACCGCCAGCGTGCTGCGCGTAAGGTAGTTGATGACCGCCCCCAGCATGATCAGGCTGATCATCCACCAGCGGAGGCCTTTGATCTTGGAAGCGAACATGTTTGCGCAATCATGAAATGTCGGGAATCGAACAATAGCACAATAAAGTCGCTACATGATTGCGCAATCTTTCGGATTTTTCAGGATGGATGTCTTTGAACGCGGTGGTCCGGCATGCATTAACTTGATGTATGCTATACATTACATTTTGAATGTAAATGTATGGGATAGCTTACATGACTATGATGGAGCAAATTCGTACCAGACGCCGTCAGCTCAAGCGGACCGCACAGGTTTTGGCAGACTTGACCAGCCTTAGCCGACCGTATTTGTCGGCGATTCTGTCCATGAACAGCCAAAAAGACGTGCGTGCTTCGACTTTGGAAGCCCTGGCAAGCGGTCTTGATGCCGAGTGGGCGCTGATCCCCAAGCACATGATGCCTGAAGTGCGCAGGCTGCTTTCCGGCAAAGTGGTAGGCCCAGACCAAATTCCATCTGCCATGGAGCGCATGTTGGGAGAAAAATGATGAGCGCTTTGGAGCCCCGCTATCTGGATGTGTATTTGTATGACACGCACATCGGCTGGCTTTGCGAAGCCGGCCGCAATACGCGCTTTGTAGCAAGCGAAGCGTTCCAAACCGCCGCTTACCGGCCTACCTTGTCGCTCTCGCTCACTGTTCCGGGCAATGAGGAGCTCACGCAAGAGATACTGAAGAACCAGTTCGACCCTGCCTTGTATAGCGAGCATGGCGAATTGCCGCCTTTTTTTGCGGGGCTGCTGCCTGAGGGGCAGTTGCGCAAGCGTCTTGAAGCTACCAGGCACGATCCACTGGATAGGGATGATTTTGGCGTGCTTGCAGCGGCAGGAGAAGATTTGCCAGGCGCGGTGAAGGTGCGTCCGGCCAATCTCGACAATCTGACCGCCGCAGCGCGTGCTTACGGCGTGACAGGCGGGGCCGATAATCTCGAAATCAGCGTGCCGGAACGTGCCACGGAGGGCGCCGCTTCCCTGTCTGGCCAGCAGAACAAGTTGGCTCTGTCCGTAGCGAAGGACGGCAAACGCTTCACCTTGCCGATGAGGGGGCAATTGTCGGATCTGGTTGCCAAGCTGCCCGCGCCAGGGGACGATACTCAAGTGTTCAACGAGTATGTTGCGATGACGCTCGCGTCCAAGGCAGGAGTGAACGTGGCGGCTTGCCGTCCGCTGAAATTGACGCAGATCGATTTGCCCGGGCTGGCTGCATTGCTGGGCGATGAGTTGCACTTTCTTGCAGTTGACCGCTTTGACCGCAGCCCTGGAGGCGCCGTGCATATTGAGGACGCCTGCCAGGCGATGACGATCAGGCCGCACCGGAAATATGCGGGGCGCGATGCGTTTGTCCGATTCGTGAAAGTGCTTGATCGCTTGAGCGTGCGGGGTATTGAAGATGTGCGGCAGTTCTTTATTCGGCAAGCGGTCAATACGCTGGTAGGTAACTGCGATGCGCATTTAAGGAACTTTTCCGTCATCTACCATAACGGCGTCCATCCAGAACTCTCGCCCGCATACGATATTGTTTGCGTGTCGGCGCTTCCAGGGTTTGCCGGCTACGCGACCAATATTGCCATCGACCGGCAACAGCGCCAGGAGACACTTGATATGTATCGGCAAGTAGCGCGGGATGCTGGAATTTCACCCCGGATCGCTGTGGCGGCGGTCAGATCGGCAGTGGACCGTGCGCAGGCGACGTGGGGTCAGTTGCTTGATGACATGAATGCGCCTGCGGCTGTCGCGTGTGCCATTCGGGAAAGATTGAAGACGCTGCCGCTCGCCAATTCGTATAAATAAGCTGCAATTCCTGCCGGATCTCAACGGCGCGGCAGCAGGTCTTTCCGGATTTTCGCGGCCACGCCGACGCTGCGGCCGGCCAGGTTGGCGACCGTGTACTGGACCGCGCTGCCCAGCACCACGGCACTGTCCGATAGACTGAGGCCGTAGTCCTGCTCCAGCCATTGCGTCATGCCGGCAGTGGCCGCGCGCAGGGCGTCATCCAGCGAACCGGCCTGGCCCAGCGTCATGATGTGCGTCGGTGATTCAACGCGGGGCATGCCGATCGCCTTGCCCTTGACGACTTCCACGCTGAACTCCACGTCCATCGAGGTTTCCAGCGCGTATTGCGAGGTTTCGCCGTCACCCTGGAGCGCATGCGCATCGCCCAGGTAGAGCAGGGCGCCGGGCTGCTGCACCGGGAGGTAGACCGTGTTGCCTTCGACGACTTCGTTGAAATCCATATTGCCGCCGTAGCGGCCCGTATCGCCAGTGGACACGGCGGGACCATCTGGTGGAGCTACCGCTAGCCCGCCCAGCATGGGCCGTACCGGGACGGCGAAGCCGCGCAAAGCATCGCCCGGCCGCTCGGGACTTGCCAGGCCGCGCTCAAGGTCCAGCGCCCAGCGCACCGGCTTGCCCAGCGCCGTGGCGCGGGCCGCAAGGCCCACCGTCCGCGCGCGGCCGACGATGTCGTCAAGGCTGTCCGCATAAGGGCGGTTCAGCTTCAGTTTGCGCAGGCGGATGACCAGGGTGTCGCCCGCTTCCGCGCCCATGACGAAGAAGGGGCCGGTCTGTGGATTGCCATACAGCGCGCGCGTTACGCCGTGCTCATCCACGCCGCCGGAATCGATGGTGGTGGTGTGGATGGTGTCGCCGGGCCAGACCGTCAGCACCGGCGTGCGGGTGGCGCTGAACTCGTTCGCGTAGTCCTTGGGCTTGAACTCATGCCGCTGAGGCGCATTGGATGGCCGCTCCGGCAGTCGGCGGGCGGTGAAGGTATGGCTGGCGCGCGCTTTAGCATCATTCGTGTCCGGAAAATCCGCGCTGCCCTGCAGGCGGTTTGCATCGGCACTGCCTTTGTACTCGTAGCGCTTGCCGTCCTTGTCGGTGACGCTCAGCAGAATCCGGCCATTCTTACGCGTGCCGCTCAGGCTGTCGCCATCAAGCGTGCCGGACAGCTTGCCGCCGGCATCCTGCAGATGCAGAGTCATGAAAGAAGGGTTGCCCCAGCGGTCAAGTTGCAGCAGCCAGGTTTCGGCAGCTTGCACCGAGATGGCGGCGCCTAGAAGAATCACGAAGAGTATTTTGCGCATAGGGTACGCTGGCCGCGTAGTGATGAAGGAGTCGGGCCATGATAGCAAGAACAGGGATGAAGTAGAATATCTTTTCTACTTTCTTGGACTGGTTGATCTCTTTGAAAGTCGGGAGCGAGATTGTTGATCGCCAAGCTGGATCGGCTTGCGCGAAACGTTCACTTCATTACAGGGCTGATAGAGGCGTCGCGAGGAAACAGGGAGAATGCTGTGAAGTTTGTGGCGTGCGCTATGCCTGATGTTAATGACCTGACAATCTACTTGATGGCTGCATTTGCAGAGCACGAGGCTTGGCGAATTAGCGAGCGCACAAAGGATGCCCTTGCAGTGGCAAAGAAGCGTGGTGCCAATCTCGGGGCTGCTGGGGCCACCAACTTGAAACTGAATGTCGAGGCGCGTCAGGCAAGTGCCTGTGCATTTGCAGCCATTGAGTCAGCCAGCGGTAGTATGGACTTCCCATTCGTCACCCTAGCCCTAACAGTAGTTTAATTTTTCGTAAATTTTCTGATCAGTCTATGATCTGGCGCATAATTGAGCATCATACTCAGTTCTGCAAGGATATTGCGATGCCCGTCTTAGATTTCAGAAAGTACTTATCCGATCTGAGGAATCACCTCCATTACCTCGACTCGTGCCTATTTGTTGAGCATGACGGTGATCCAGACAGAAACCGAATTCTGCTCTTGCGCAAGTCCGGGGCGGTCGTTTTTGTTTTGTCCAAATCAGTGAAGGATGAGGTTGACGCACCTAGTACCCCGTTAGCAGCAAAAGACAAGGCAACTGGCATTCCTTTCACCTTTTCCGTAAGGCCATCGTCTGACGAGGAAAGAAAGAAGCTGCTGGTCGAAGCTATCATTATTGGCAACGGCAGGCGTGACAAATACCTTCCAGACGCAACCCATGTTGTTGAAGCTGGCGCGCATCACGCGTACTTCATAACAACCGACATCCGGGTACTCAGAAAGAAGGATGAACTCAAAGTGGCCTGCAGTGCCAGAGTCGTTACCCCTGCCGAATGGCTTGCTATCTGGGACGAGCAGCAAAAATCACACCACTAGCACAGTAGTGGAACTGGGTCACGTTAATTCCCCCGATTTTTTAGGAGTTCAGCGGCTCCGTTATTCGACCTGACTTAACGACTCCCCAAGGGTCGCAATTACGCCATTGATACCACCCCAGTACAGTGGCATTTCGATAAGCGGTGTCGCCGCGTAGCTTTGCATAGATAGCGTGGACTTGCGCAACCTCCCTTGCCCATGCGCCTCTGGTGTTCGAAATTTATCAAAAGCGGCGAGGATCGCCAGGACCGCATCGGCAAAGTCACCAACTTCTTTGCTGGTGTCCATGATTTTTTTGAAGTCCTTCTTCTGGCTTCTATTCTTTACAAACTTCTCGTACTCATTCGGAGCGATAATTAGGACGAATATCCCTATCACCTTCTCCCACAAGGCACGGCAACGAAGTATGAAGTTGGTCGTATGGCGATGGATTTCCATTTTTGCGTCGAAAATCAACTGCGAGTCCAGTATCGAACACACCGGAGCCTTATCTTGCATGAGGGGTGTGTTAATTAATCCGTTTGCCGCCGAGTGGTCACAAGTTAGCATTACGAGGTTGATCTGTATGTCAACGGCTGCCCAGAAAATTTTCTTACCGTCATCTTTACGTCTCCCGTGGAGGTCATATAGCTTCGTTAGGGGAAGTCTTCCCATTACCAAGCCGCTGACACGCAACCTGATATGCTCCTGTAGCATTTCTTCGAACCGCTCAACCTCCGCTCGGGTGTTGAATGAAAATTGATGGCTTTCGCTTTCCTTATTGCTGTTAGGCATTTCGTCTGCGCCATCGCTCATCACTTCTCCTTTTTTGACTAGTCAGGTGTCCACTGTACTCCAAACTCTACCCACATCGCACTGGATATCCAAACAGTCAAACTAAGGCGGATCTCGAAGATCAAGGTCATCATGATGTTTTTGAGGAGCGTGGAGATCGAACGTTGGATGCTCGACGAGCGTTACACGATGCCCCACGATGAAGACTTGAACATCTTGGGCGTCGATCAAGGGTGGGACAGACCCATGAACGCTGCCGGTTAATGACTGAGCGGGGCGTGGGCTGCGAACTGTTAGATGTTTACGTAGTGTAGGCTAACGAGAACCGGATCACTATCGCCGGCGTTGAGCGCATACCGACCAAAGCTGGTCAGCAAGTCTGCTATAAGCAGTCCTGGTTGTTGTACTATCGCATTATGCTACTACGACGGAGTGATTTTATGCGCTTGTACTATATGACCAAGCTTGAGACAGCAATGAAGTACATTCTGCCTGAGCGACGGATGAGGCTCTCTCGATTCGACGCATTAAACGATCCTTTTGAACTAATGAGTATGCGCTTTGATGGCCCCCGTGGACGGGCGGCTTATAGAATTCTGCGGGATCATTGGTTTAATCGGCTCGGAATCATCTGCATGGGAAAGCACTGGTCAAGCCCGGTTATGTGGGCGCACTATGCTGATAATCATTCAGGTGTTTGTCTTGGCTTCGACGTGGAAGATGATAAGGCGAAACAAATGCTATACCAGCCGGAGCGACTCAAGCTCCCCCTTGACTTAACACTCCCATATGCTGGTCTGACAACGGAAACCATTGAAAGGATACTGACAACAAAATATTCCCAATGGAGTTATGAAGAAGAGTGGAGAGTTTGGTCCAGCCTCGAAGAGTGCGCTCCCAACGGCAGCTATTACCTTCCATTCGGTCCATCGCTTGAGTTAAAAGAAATAATAGTTGGGGCCCGTTGCAAGAAAGTCGCTGCGGACTTTGATATGGTCCTTGGTTGTGTGGATAAACCTATTAGAATCATCAAAGCACGTCCAGCATTCGAAACATTTAAGATGGTGCGGCAGATGAAATTCAAGGAGGTCATCATCAAACCGAGAATATAATTTTAATGATGCGATTAATGTAGCGTCGCCCTTGATTTTCGTATTTCCGGGTTTACGCCATGCGTACGGAGGAAATCCTCGAGGTGCTCTCCAGTTCTCTCTGGGCAGCTCGGACCTAAGATAATAGATGGTGCACGCGGAAAATCGCCAAGGGCGATTTTCGGAATGGGCGAATCGGAGAGGGTTGCGCTTGCAAGCGCAACCCGCTTTTGCGGCGGCGAGCGGTGCTCGCCGAATTCCCGCAAAAGCCCCGCGCCCGTCGGGGACGGACGCGGATTCGATTCCACAGTCTGCGCAATCGAACAAAAAAAAAGGGCCCCAAGCTTGCGCTTGGAACCCAATTTTTTTGTTCGGTGGTGGAGACGGCGGGAATCGAACCCGCGTCCGCAAGCACTCTACAGACAGTTCTACATACTTAGCACTATCATTTAATTTAACCAGTACGGCACGGATGTGCACGTTACGTACCAGCGATTCACCTTAGATTTAGCGCTACTTCAAGTGACCCGTTATAGCGCGATTCCCTGTAAATGACTCCTCAGCTTTTAACGGCCCGCCCCAGGGAAGAAGCGTTGAGGAGCTAACAGCAATTAAGCTGCCAGTGCGTACGAGTTATCGTTTGCAGTTATTGATTTCTGGGTGTATTTACGAGGTAACCAGGCCTCGGTATGCCCTGTTCTGCTTTGCAACCCACGTCGAAGCCAGGTCGTCCCCACAGACTTATCATTGTACTCGATTCCTACGCCGTGTGTAGGATGCATTCGCGCCGCGCTGCGTTACGCCTTGCCCGGCACCCTGAACACCGGCTCGCTGCCCTTGAACGTCACTTCGAACAGGTGGCGGCTGGATTCTTTTACCTTGTCGGAATACATGTTCTGGAAGGCGTCCGGCGCTTCCAGCGCCAGGTCGACCTGCAGCCGCTGCAGCATGTGCGCGTGGTACAGGCTGGCCACCCGCGCTTCGCGCGACTGCACTTCGCGCGGGCTGCGCACTTTTTCGTTTTCCACTTCGAAGTATTTGATGAGGATGCACTCGAGCAGGTCCATCTGGTCCTTGAGCAGCATGTCCTGCATCTCGTCGCCGTCCGCGCCGGGGATGGGCGCGCCGGTGCTGAAGTCCAGGCGCTGGATCAGCAGGAAATTGTCGAAGTCCGGGCCGTTGTTGTCGCACACGCGGTTCACGCCGCTGATGCGGCCTTTCAGCAGGCGGCCGGCCGGGTCGCGGGTCTGGCCCACGTAGTGCACCTTGGTCGGATAGTTGTGCTTGGTATCAAAGCTTTGCAGCAGGTCGTGGATCGAATAGGTTTCTATCATCGAGCCCCAGTTGAGCGTGAGGAAGCGCTCGAACACCTGCACTGTCGGCTTCTTTAGCGTGGCGTCTTCGGGGACTTTCAGTTCGATGGTGATGGAGTCGCGCTTCTGCTCGCCGCCCACCAGCAGGGGAATGCTCAGCTTCAGGCCGAAAAAGCCCCAGCTGGTCGAGCGCGACGTGTCAAAGCGCAGCTTCGGACGGCTCACCAGCATGTACATCAGCCGCTTTTCCATGGTCGCTTCCACCGCGAACTGCATGCGGCGCAGGTAGCGGCCCAGCGGGTCGCGGAAGTCCGGCACCGGCGGAAAGTCCACCAGCAGGTCGTACCAGTAGAACTTGGATTCGGACACTGTCACATCCCAGCTCTGCGGCGTATGGCTGCGCGCAGCGGGGTCGGCGATTATTAGTTCATCGCTAGTCATGTGCGTACTCCGGTTCTCACGTGTTGGTTACCCTTATTGCTTACCCATTTATCTTACGCGCAGAATTGCCGTGCGGCAATGGCTGCGTGACAATCTATCAGGCTGCAAGCGGGTTTGCGGCCTGTTCTGTTACGGTATTTTGCACTATTTGCAATAAGGATAGCGGTGTCGGCAACAAATAATCGGCATTCCACGCCACGGGCTCGGTGGCGCCGCAATAGCCCCAGGCGCAGGCCACGGTGGCCATGCCGGCCGCTTTGCCGGCCTGGATGTCGCGCAGGTCGTCGCCCACGTACCAGCACGCTTCCGGCGGCAGGCCGAGGCGGCGCGCCGCTTCCAGCAGCGGCGCCGGGTGCGGCTTGGCGTGCGCAGTGGTGTCGCCGGAGACCACGCAGCCGGCGTGCGCCAGGCCGATCAGCGGCAGCAGCGGGTCGGTGAAGCGGGCCGGCTTGTTGGTGACGATGCCCCAGGCGATGCCTGCCGTTTCCAGCCCGGCCAGCAGCTCGCGCACGCCGTCGAACAGGGTGCTGTGCACGGCGATGGCGGCTTCGTAATTGTCGAAGAAACCATTTTTCAGCTCGTCGAAGCCGGCGTCCTGCGGCGTCAGGCCGAAGGACACGCCTATCATGCCGCGCGCGCCGGCCGAGGCGGTGGGGCGCAGCAGCTCATAGGGCGTGGCGTCCAGTCCGCGCGCGCTGCGCAGCAGGTTGACGGCGGCGGCCAGGTCGGGGGCGGTATCGGCCAGGGTGCCGTCCAGGTCGAACAGGACGGCGCGCGGCGCGGACAAGGGGGCAGGATGGCTCATGAAAGGGCGGTAAAGGGCGGCCGCAGCCGCCGGAATGTGGTTAGGCGGGGCGGCTGGTGGCGACCATGTAGTTGACGCTGGTGTCCTCGTTCAGCGAGTAAATCTTGCTGAGAGGGTTGTAGCCCAGGCCCTTCAGGCCGTTCACCTGCAGGCCGGCGCTGCGTGCGTACTGCGACAGCTCGGCCGGCGTGATGAACTTGGCGTAGTCGTGCGTGCCGCGAGGCAACATGCGCAGCACGTATTCGGCGCCGATCACGGCAAACAGATAGGACTTGGGGTTGCGGTTCAGCGTGGAGAAGAAGACCTGGCCGCCCGGTTTCACCAGGGTGGCGGCGGCGCGCACGATGGCGCCCGGGTCGGGCACGTGCTCCAGCATTTCCATGCAGGTCACCACGTCGTACAGGCCGGCTTCCTGCGCGGCCATCTCCTCGGCGGCGATCAGCTTGTAGCGCACCTGCACGCCGCTCTCCAGGCTGTGCAGGTCGGCCACCTTGAGCGCTTTTTCAGACAGGTCGATGCCGGTCACCTTGGCGCCCTTGCGCGCCATGGATTCGGCCAGGATGCCGCCGCCGCAGCCGATGTCGATCACGTTCTTGCCCGCCAGCGGGGCGCGCGCGTTGATCCATTCCAGGCGCAGCGGATTGATTTCGTGCAGGGGACGGAATTCGGACGTGGGATCCCACCAGCGGTGGGCCAGTTCGCTAAATTTTTGGATTTCTAGAGGGTCGGCATTCATATCCGCATGATAGCGGGATTTTGCCGCGCGCCAAAGTGGGCGCGCAACAAAATCCGCGAAAAGCGGGGCGGGACCGGCCCGGCCGCCCGCCCGTGCGGCTATTTGGCCGGGTTGAGCAGGTATTCGCCGCCGCTGACGTGGCCCGAGGAGACAATGGCGCCGTAGGCCGGCGACTGCTCGGCGTTCTTGCGCACCTGCTCGCGCACCCGTTCCAGCACCGCCTTGGCCGGCTGCTCGCTGTTCTTGTCGAGCTCGGCCAGCAGGTAGTAGGTGAACGGCGAGTGTCCTTCGAAGGCGCTGTCGGCCACTACTTCCTCGCCGCCCGAGGTCATGGCCACCACCGAGCGCCGGTTCAGGATGGCGTTGCGGCTCAGCGTGCTGCCCGCGCCGGCGGCGCCGGTTTCGCGCGTCAGCGCGCCCGAGAAGCAGCTGTCGGACACCAGCAGCACCTGGCGCGCCGGGATATTGGCCAGGAAGCGGGCGATGTCGATATTGGACAGCCAGCCGCGCGGGTTGTCGATGCGGCCGTCGGCCGGGATCCAGTAGCCCACCGAGGAGCCGGGGTGGATGTGGCCATGGCCGGCGTAGAACACCATCACGCTGTCCGCGCCTTCGGCATCCTTGATCAGCTTGTTCATGGCGTTGACCATGTCGGCCCGCGTGGCGTTGCTCAGGCTGGCCACCTCGTAGCCTTGCTTTTTCAGCACGTCGCCGATGGCCTCGGCGTCCTGGCCCGCGCCTTCCAGGCTGGTGAGCGGCGAGCCGTACTGCTGGTTGCCGATCACCAGGGCCAGCTTGCGCCGGATCTGGGCCGCCGGCGCGGCCTGGCCGTCGGTGTCGATGCGCGCCTGCACCGGCACGCGCGGCTGGGCGATGCATTCGCCCTCGTTGTTGGCGCCGCAGTCCGGCAGGCGGGCGATATTGGGGTTGCTGCTAATGAGCTGGTTGGCCGGCGCAAACAGTTCCTTGCGCTGCGCGCTGACCGTGCCGCCGGCGATGGCGGCCGGTTTTTCCGGCTCGGCCTGCAGCGGCGCGGGCGGCGTCACCACCGTCACGGTCTCCAGCGCGCGGGTGGACACCGGCGGCTCCGTCGGGATGGGCGGCGGGGGCGGCGGCGCCGACACCACCAGCGCGCCGTTCGCGGTGCGCACTATGTAGTTGTCGCCCGCCGCGCCGCCGGCGGCGGTGATGACGTAGCTGCCCACGGCCGAACCGGCGCCGGCCGGCGTGCTCAGGCTCACGCCGGTCACCAGGTCGCGCGTGTCGTTGTAGGCCAGGCCCTGCACGCTGTAGGTCAGGGTGGGGTCGGGATCGGCCAGCAGCTTGAATTTGTCGTCGGCGCGCACCGTCAGCGTGGCCTTGCCCACGGTCAGCGTGGCCGGCGCGCCGTAGCCGGTGATGTTGTAGTTGGCCGCCGTGCCGCCGCTGATGCTGATCGGGTAAGTGCCCACCTTGGCCGCCGCGCCGGTGGTGGTGGCGAAGTTCACGCCGCTCACCACGGCGGCCGTGTCGCTGTACAGCAGGCCGGTGGCGCCGAAGGTCAGCGACGGGTTCACGCCGTACACGGTGCTGGCGCTGTTGGCGTTGAGCACCAGGTTGGCCTTGCTCACCGTCAGCGTGCCGCCGGTGGCGCTGCGGATGGTGTAGTTGTCCGCCACCGCGTTGGTGATGTTGATGCCGATGGCGTGGCTGCCGGCCACGGCGGCGGCGCCGGTGGGCGCGCTCAGGGTGGCGCCGCTGACCACGGCCACGGTGTCGTTGTACTTCAGGCCGTTGGCGGTGAAGCGCAGCGTGGGGTCGGCCGCGCCGTACACTTTGCTCAGGTTCACTGCCGCCAGCGTCAGGTCGGCCTTGGTCACGGTCAGCGTGCCGTTGACGAACACGATGTCGTATTTGCTGGAGGTGAGGCCGCCGGGGATCACGCTGTACACGCCCACATTGGTGCCGGTCTGCCAGGTGCCGGAATAGCTCAGCGTGCCGCCCAGCGAGGCCAGGCTGTCGCCGTCGGCCAGGCCGGTCGGCGTCACCGACAGTTCCAGCTGCGTCACCCGGCTGCCGTACACGCGCGTCAGGCTGTTGGCGGCGATGGTCAGCACAATGGCCTGCGGCGAAATCACGCGCAGCACCGGGCCGGCGCTGCTGGTGCGCCACACGCTGGTGAAGTCCCAGCCGGTGTAGGTGGCCTGCTGCGCCAGTTCGGCGCTGGTCTTGCCGGTGCCGCCGCCGGCGCTGGCGGCCTGGCCGGACTTCTGCGTGTCCCAATAGCTGCTGGTCACGCCGCTGGCCGCGCCCGAGCCGATCAGCCCGCCCGCGCTGGCGCCGCCCTGCACGCTGCCGGTGGCGTAGCTGTTGATGACCTGGCCGCTGTTGATGCCCACCAGTCCGCCCGCCACGCCGCCCGCGCCCGCCGCTGACGGGGCCGACACGCTGGCGCTGCTGGCGCTGTCGCGCACGGTGCCCGTGTTCAGGCCGGCCACGCCGCCGTTGGCGTTGCTGCCGCCGCCCACGGTGCTGCTGCTGACCTGGGAGTTGCTGATGGTGCCGCTGTTCACGCCGGCCAGCCCGCCGGCGTTGGCGCTGCCGGCGATGGTGGCGTTTTCTATGCTCAGGCCGGTCAAAGTGCCGCTATTGACGCCCACCAGGCCGCCGGCGCCCGAGGCGTCCACGTTCAGGCCGCGGATGCTGCGGCCGGCGCCGTCCAGCTGGGCGGAGAAGACGGGCAGGTAGAGGCCGGGCGAGGCGCTCAGGTCGAGGCTGGCGGCCAGGCGGAATTTCAGGCTGGACTGCTGGGCGAAGCCGAGCAGGTCGCGCATGCCCTGCACGTCGCTGATCAGGTAGGCGCCCAGCACCGTGTCGAAGGGCAGCGAGGCGGCGTAGTTGGCGATGCTCAGCGTTTTGCCGTGCGTGAGCCAGTCCTGGAACTGGGCGCGGTACAGGCCGCCCGTGCCCAGGCGCGCGGCGCCGTTGACCTGCACCGTATCCACGTCGTAATAGCTGTTCACCGCCGCGCCTTGCAGGCTGCCGGCCAGGGCGTTGATGGTGTAGCGGGTGGCGGCGGTCACGTTGTTGCCGGCCACATTGGCCAGCACATAGCTGTCGCGGATCTGGGCGCTGCTGCCGGCGCTGCCGGCCAGGCCGCCCACATTGCTGGTGCCGCGCACCGTGCCGGCCACGCTCACGCCGTTCAGGCTGCCGCTCAGCGTGCCGGCGATGCCGCCCACGTTGCTCAGTCCGTTGATGGTGGCGCCGGTCAGCGCCAGGTCGCGCACCTGGCCGCTGAGCACGCCGAACAAGCCCATGTCGCTGCTGGCGGGACGGTTGATGTTGAGCTTGTCGATGGTGTGGCCGAAGCCGGCCATCAGGCCGCTGAACGGGTTGGCGGCGTCGCCCACCGGCAGCCAGCCCTGGCCGCCGTCCAGCAGCGCGGTGGCGCTGGCGTCGATATCGCCGGTGAGGGCGAAGGAACGGTTGGGCTGGGTGCGCAGTATGGTGTTCAGGGCCGCCGTGCTGTTGGCGTTCATTACCACATAGCTGACGTCGTTGATGGTGACCGACGGCGTGGTGCCGGACAGCGTGATCTTGTTGCCGTTCAGCACGTAGTCTGTGGCGTAGCGCATCACCAGCCCGGCCGTGTTGCCGCTGGCGGTGAGTCCGTTCTGGCCGCCCGCGCCGAACACGATTCCGCCCTCGGCCAGCAGGCCCAGCGTGTTGTTGGAGCTCCAGCTGACGGGGTTGTTGATATAAATGGTGCCGGTGCCGGTCCGGCTGCCGCTGGCGCTCTGGATGTCCAGGCTGGTGGTGGCCAGGTTGGCCGACACGGTGGCGCCGCTGATGTCGTCGCCGGCCGCCGTGCCGATGGTGAAGTCCTGCGGGTCGATCAGCCAGCTGCCGGTCTTGCCGCCGGCCGACAGGGTATTCACGCGCGCGCCGTCGCCCACCTTGACGCTGGCGGCCGATGTTTCCACCGCGCCGCCCTGGCCCGCGCCGCCCGCGCTGGCGTCTATGCTGCCGGTAAAGCGCACGCTGCCGTTTTGCATATCGCCGAACACGTCCACCTTGCCGCCGTCGCCCTGGGCGGACGCGGCCGCAATGCTGCCGCCGGCCTGCACCTCGCCGCCGGTGAGCGTGACGGTGCCGCCGTTGTGGACCACGCCGCTGGCGCGGATGATGCCGGTGTTGGCCACCAGCCCGCCCGCCGTGCCCGCCGCCGTGCTGGCCGCCAGCGCAATGCGCCCGCTTTCGCTGTCGAGCAGGCCGCTGTTGTCGACCAGCGCCTGGGCCGCCGCGCCCGTCACCTGCGCCTGGATCAGGCCGTCGGATGTGATGTTCAGCCGCACCGCGTCGCCCGCCGCCAGCGCGATGGCGCCGCGCGGCGCGCTGATGCTGCCGCTGTTGCGCACCGCCAGGCCGGTGAGCGCCACGCTGCCGCCGTCGGCGGCGCGGATCTCGCCCTGGTTGACCACGCTGCCGCTGTTGCGCACCTCGGCCGCGCCCGCCAGCCACGATTCATTGCTGGCGCTGCCCGCCGCCACGCCCAGGCTGCCCACGTCCACCCGCGCCGTGGGCGTGAAGGTCACGCCGTTCGCGTTCAGCAGGAACACCCGGCCGTTGCCGCTCAGCCGCCCGGCGATCTCGCTGCTGCCGTTGAGCACGCGGTTCAGCGTGCTGGCGCCGGCGTTCGGCTGGATGTACTGCACGCTGGCGTCGCGCCCGATGTTGTAGCTTTGCCAGTCGATAATGGCTTGCTGGCTGCTCTGGCGCACCTGCATGGCGGCCGCGTTCTGGCTGATGGCGGCCTGGCCGGCGGTCACATTGCCGCCGGTGGGCAGGGCGCCCGGCGCGGCCTGGGCCGCCGCGCGCTCCATGGCGGCCACGGCCAGCAGGCAGCACAGCACGGTCCGTTTGAGCGGAAACTGGAGATGAGTTTGGCGAGAAAATTGGAGAGGAAATCGCGGCATGGACATGATCAGCACCCCACAACAGCAAATTAAGATGAACGGGCGGCGGTGTATCCACCGTAGGGCGGGCTAGAAGCGGAAAATCGCGAACGCCCACACCCGGAAGCGCGACGAGCGGCCGTCGCTGTCGTTGCCGGTCAGCGGATCGGCCACCGGGTTGTGGCCCAGCTTGCGCGCAGCGATCAGCGACAGCTCGACCCGGCTGGCCGGCTGCCAGGCCAGGCCCAGGCCGGCGCCTTTCAAGGTGAAGCTGTTGTCGCCCACAAAGCCCGGCCACGGATGCTTGCGCACCTTGATCCAGCCCATGTCGTAGAAGGCGAAGCCGCGCAGCGCCTGGCCGAACTGCCGGTGGTACTCGATCTGCGCCACCAGGCTCTGGTCGCCCGCCGTTTCGCCGCTGGGGTAGGCGCGCACGGCGCCCATGCCGCCCAGCAGGAAAGTCTCCGACGAGTCCAGGTTCTTGCTGGCCAGCTGGCCGGACAGATTGGCCACGACGCTGCCGTCCTTGCCCACCGGCTGGCTGCGCGTGTAGCCGAAGGCCAGCTTGCCGAAGCCGCCGCGCAGGTCGGGGCCGAGATGGTCGCTGACCGCGTCCAGCGCCGCGCCGTCCAGCTTGACGTTGCCGCCGGTCAGCGTCACCCAGCCGTAGTTGAAGGCCGTGCCGCTGGTCCAGTCGGTGCGCAGGCCCAGGTTCAGTTCATTGACGGTGTGCTCGCTGGTGAGCGCGCCCAGCTGGTGGTTGGTCAGCTTGCGGCGCAGCACCTCGGCGCTGGCGTACAGATTGTAGGCGCGCGAACGCGCCAGCGCGCGCTGCAGGTCCACGCCGAACAGCGTGGTGCGGCCGTGCGCGTCCAGCGGCTCGAAGGCCCCGCCCAGCTCGTAGCGCGACACCTGCCCGCTCAGGCCGATGCGGTAGTCGCCCGGCAGCGGATGCTGGTAGTGGGCGCGCAGGCTGCGCTGCTTGTCGGTCAGCAGCTGGCCGGTCAGCTGCAGCTGGTCGGCGTGGCCGGTCAGGTTGGCCACTTTCAGGTTGACCGTGTCGTGCCACTGGCTGGTGTAGCGGTTGCCGGTGTTGTCCACGCTGATGCTGCCGCTCACGCGCCCGGCCGCGTCCAGTTCAAACTGGATGTCGTAGCGGCCCAGGGCGGCGGCCGGCAGCAGCACCGCGCGCACCGGCGTGCCCACGTAGTCGGACATGCGGTACACCGCTTCCTCCAGCCTGGCGCGGCTGATGGCGGCGCCGGGCGGCAGCAGCATGCGGGCCGGCGCCAGCGCGCCGGACGGCACGGCAGGCTGGCCGGGCGCGCTGGCCAGCTTGAGCTGCTCCACCGTGCCCTGCAGGATGCGGATTTCCACCATGCCGTCCTGCACGTCCTGCAGCGGCACCCAGGCCTTGGCCACCACCAGGCCCAGATCGGCCTGCAGATGGCGCTCGACCTTGTCGGCCACGGTGTGCAGTTCGCTGAGCGCCATCACGCGGCCGCCGTCGCCGGCGGTCAGGCTGGCCAGCGTGGCCGGCGCAATGCCGTCCAGGTCGCCGCTGAAGCGGAAACCCTTCACCATCAGGCTGCCTTCGGTGAGCGCGGGCTGGCCCGGCTGCGAGGGGAGGCCGGAGGGATTGACCACCACGCGCGGCGCGGCGGGCGGGGAGGAGGGGGGCGGCGGCCGGTTGCGGTCGTCCAGCCGTCCTGCGTCCGGCACCGTTTGGGCCAGGCAGTTGAGACACTGTGCGGCGGCAATGCCGCCGAAAAGCCAAGCGCGGTTAATCATGCTTAACCCCTGTTCTCTCACTTCAGCGATTGTCCAACAGGAAAGAATGGTCCTGCAACGCCGATGTCGAGTCAACAACAAATTGGGGCGAGTACAAATTTACAACGCTACATTTTGCGTGGCAAAAAAAAACCGCCCGGCATGAACCGGGCGGCTTGAATGGTGCTATTCGCGTGCGTTTAGCGCACGCGCATGCTGCGTATTACTTGGTGCTGCGGGTGCCTACAACTTCGATTTCCACGCGGCGGTTTTTAGCGCGGCCGGCGGCGGTCTTGTTGTCGTCCACTGGCTGCTTCTCGCCTTTGCCTTCGGTGTAGACGCGGTTCGCTTCCACGCCTTTCGAGATCAGATAGGCTTTCACGGCTTCCGAACGGCGTACCGACAGCTTCTGGTTGTATTCATCGCTGCCGACGGAGTCGGTGTGGCCTACGGCGATGATGACTTCCAGGTTGATCGCGCCCAGTTTCGAGCTCAGGTCGTCCAGCTTGGCTTTGCCTTCAGGCTTCAGCACGGCTTTGTCGAAGTCGAAGAAGGCGTCCGCTGCGAAGCTGACTTTTTCCGAGGTCGGCGCTGGAGCCGGGGCTGGCGCAGGGGCTGGTGCAGGTGCCGGGGCAGGCGCCGGTGCTGGCGGCGGAGGCGGAGCTACGCATTTGCCGTTTTCCAGTTTCTCTGGCTCAACGCAGATAGGCAGATCGCAACCTGGCACGGCGTCAGCCGGGGTCCAGTAGCCGGTGCGCCAGCACAGGCCGAACGGGTCGCGGGCGATAATGCCGCGTGCATCCTGGACATAAGCGCTCTTGGGAGTGGCGGCTTTGATGTCCTGGGTCACGGGGGCGAAAGGCGGGGTGGTTGGCTGCTGGGCCACGGCGGAGCCAGCGATCACTGCCGACGCGGCAAAAATCGATGCAATAATTTTATTCATATTTTTTCTTCCTTTCGGGGTGGTATCCGCAGAAAAACTGCGCGACGTTGGTGCATGGGGCGCATCCTACCATATGCCCCTCTGCCGCGCGGGTTCCCGATTGCGAAACAGGCAATTAACTTCTAGTCCATTTTGCCATAGGGATGGAAATGGAATACTAATGGCGCAAATTGAATCCGGGCCGCAATTGACCAAAATGTTGTTTTCGCGCAACGCTGAGCGAAATAATAACGTTTCATTGTTTCCGCTCCGTGACACGGCCGGTCCCGGTCCCGGCCCGGCCGCGGCGGACCCCGGCGCCGGAATTGCGCAGCAGCCATGACGCGCATGCTAAAATCGTGCGCTTGTCTGCGGACAACGGGTGTACGGCAGCGTGCGTAACAGATAAGTCAACCTCAGTTAAGAACAGACGACCCACACATGGATCAATTCGCAAAAGAAACAATCCCTATTTCCCTCGAAGAAGAGATGCGCAAGAGCTACCTCGACTACGCCATGAGCGTGATCGTGGGCCGAGCCTTGCCGGATGCGCGCGACGGCCTCAAGCCGGTACACCGCCGGGTCCTGTTCGGGATGCACGAACTGAACAATGTCTGGAACCGCCCTTACGTCAAGTGCGCGCGCGTGGTCGGTGAAGTCATGGGTAAATACCACCCGCACGGCGACGCCTCGATTTACGACACGCTGGTGCGCATGGCGCAGGACTTCTCGCTGCGCTACATGCTGGTCGACGGCCAGGGCAACTTCGGCTCGGTCGACGGCGACAACGCCGCGGCCATGCGTTACACCGAGTGCCGCCTGGACAAGATCGCCGGCGAAATGCTGGCCGACATCGACAAGGACACGGTCGACTTCGCGCCCAACTACGACGGCAAGGAAAAAGAGCCTACCGTCCTGCCGACCCGCATTCCCAACCTGCTGATCAACGGTTCGTCCGGTATCGCGGTGGGTATGGCGACCAACATCCCGCCGCACAACCTGACCGAAGTGATCAACGGCGCGCTGCACGTGCTGCGCAACCCGGACTGCACCATCGACGAGCTGATCGAGCTGATCCCCGCGCCGGACTTCCCGACCGCCGGCATCATCTACGGCGTGTCCGGCGTGCGCGACGGCTACCGCACCGGCCGCGGCCGCGTGGTCATGCGCGCCAAGACCCACTACGAGGAATACGGCAAGGACGGTGGCCGCACCGCCATCATCGTTGACGAGCTGCCATACCAGGTCAACAAGAAGTCCCTGCTGGAACGCATCGCCGAAAACGTGCGCGACAAGAAGCTGGAAGGCATTTCCGACATCCGCGACGAGTCCGACAAGTCGGGCATGCGCGTGGTCATCGAGCTGAAGCGCGGCGAAGTGCCGGAAGTGGTGCTGAACAATCTGTACAAGCAGACCCAGCTGCAAGACACCTTCGGCATGAATATGGTGGCCCTGGTCGACGGCCAGCCCAAGCTGCTGAACCTGAAGGAAATGCTGGCGTGCTTCCTGTCGCACCGCCGCGAAGTGGTGACGCGCCGCACCGTGTTCGAACTGCGCAAGGCGCGCGAACGCGGCCACGTGCTGGAAGGCCTGGCCGTGGCGCTGGCCAATATCGACGACTTCATCGCCATCATCAAGGCCGCGCCGACGCCGCCGGTGGCGAAGACCGCGCTGATGGAGCGCGGCTGGGATTCGTCCATCGTGCGCGAAATGCTGGCCCGCACCGGCGACGAAGGCCAGGCCGGCATGGACGCCTTCCGTCCCGAGCACCTGCCCAAGCACTACGGCCTGCAGCCGGACGGCCTGTACAAGCTGTCCGACGACCAGGCGCAGGAAATCCTGCAAATGCGCCTGCAGCGCCTGACCGGCCTGGAACAGGACAAGATCGTCAACGAATACAAGGACGTGATGGCGCTGATCGCCGACCTGCTGGACATCCTGTCCAAGCCGGCCCGCGTGACCACCATCATCACCGACGAAATGACCGCCGCCCAGCTGGAATACGGCAGCAAGGACGCGCGCCGCTCCAGCATCGAGCACAACGCCACCGACCTGGGCACGGAAGACCTGATCACGCCGCAGGACATGGTCGTCACGCTGTCGCACCTGGGTTATATGAAGTCGCAGCCGATTTCCGAGTACCGCGCGCAGAAGCGCGGCGGACGCGGCAAGCAGGCCATGGCGACCAAGGACGAGGACTGGATCGACCAGCTGTTCATCGCCAACACGCACGACTACATCCTGTGCTTCTCCAACCGTGGCCGCATGTACTGGCTCAAGGTATGGGAAGTGCCGCAGGGCTCGCGCGCCTCGCGCGGCAAGCCGATTGTGAACATGTTCCCGCTGCAGGACGACGAGAAGATCACCGTGGTGCTGCCGCTGTCGGGCGAAAACCGCACCTTCCCGGAAGACCATTACGTCTTCATGTCCACCAGCCTGGGCACCGTGAAAAAGACCCCGCTGAAGGACTTCAGCAACCCGCGCAAGGCCGGCATTATCGCGGTCGACCTGGACGAGGGCGACTTCCTGATCGGCGCCGCGCTGACCGACGGCCAGCACGACGTGATGCTGTTCTCCGACGCCGGCAAGGCGGTGCGCTTCGACGAGAACGACGTGCGTCCTATGGGCCGCACGGCGCGCGGCGTGCGCGGCATGAACCTGGAAGAAGGCCAGAACGTGATCGCCCTGCTGGTGGCCGAGAACGAGCAGCAGTCCGTGCTGACGGCCACCGAGAACGGCTACGGCAAGCGTACTCCGATCACCGAGTACACCCGCCACGGCCGCGGCACCAAGGGCATGATCGCCATCCAGACCTCGGAGCGCAACGGCAAAGTGGTTGCCGCCACGCTGGTTGAGCCGACCGACGAGATCATGCTGATCACCACGGGCGGTGTGCTGATCCGCACCCGCGTGGCGGAGATCCGCGAAATGGGCCGCGCCACGCAAGGCGTGACCCTGATCGCGGTGGAAGACGGCACCAAGCTGTCCGGCCTGCAGCGCATCGTGGAAACCGACATCGACGAGGTGGAGCTGGAGCCATCCGGCGGCGCCGCCGCATCCGACGCTTCGGACGCAGCGGACGCGCCGGAGGCCCCGGACGCATCGGAATCCGCGCCTGAATAAGCTGGCGTAATTCGTATTGGGCGGGGCCGGGGTCGTGTGCGCGGAATAATGCGACAATGACACTGGCCCCGTTTTTCATTTAAAGGAACAAGTTGTGACGAACATCTACAATTTCTCAGCCGGTCCCGCCGTGCTGCCGAAAGAAGTGCTGGCCCAGGCCGCTGCTGAAATGCTGGACTGGAACGGCAGTGGAATGTCCGTCATGGAAATGAGCCATCGCGGCCCGGAGTTCATCTCGATCTACCGTGCCGCCGAGCGCGACCTGCGCGAGCTGCTGGCGGTGCCGGACAACTACAAGATCCTGTTCATGCAGGGCGGCGGCCTGTCGCAGAACGCCGTGGTGCCTATGAATTTGATCGGCAGCGCGGATGCCACCGTGGACTTCGTGCAGACCGGTTCCTGGTCCAGCAAATCCATCAAGGAAGCGGCGCGCTACGCCAATGTGAACGTGGCCGCCAGCGCCAGGGACAACGGCTACACCTTCGTGCCGCCGCAGTCCGAGTGGAAGCTCACGCCCGGCGCGGCCTATCTGCACCTGTGCACCAACGAGACCATAGACGGCGTGGAGATCGACTTCGTGCCGACCGCGCAGGGCGGCACCACCCTGGTGGCCGACATGTCCTCGCACATCCTGTCCCGCCCCGTGGACGTGGCCAAGTACGGCCTGATCTTCGGCGGCGCGCAGAAAAATATCGGCCCGGCCGGCGTGACCGTGGTGATCGTGCACGAAGACCTGCTGGGCAAGGCCCTACCTTTCTGCCCGTCCGCCTTCGACTTCAAGAACGTGGCCGACAACGAATCGATGTACAACACGCCGCCCACCTACGGCATCTACATTGCCGGCCTGGTGTTCCAGTGGCTGAAAAAACAAGGCGGCGTGGCCGAGATGGAACGCCGCAACATGGAAAAAGCAGCGCTGTTGTACGCCGCGCTGGATGCGGACGACTTCTACCAGAATCGCGTCCTGCCGCAATACCGCTCGCGCATGAACGTACCGTTCTACCTGCGCGACGAAAGCAAGAATGAAGCATTCCTGGCCGGCGCCAAAGCGCGCGGCCTGCTGCAACTGAAGGGCCACAAGTCCGTCGGCGGTATGCGTGCATCGATCTACAACGCGATGCCTATCGAGGGCGTACATGCCCTGGTCGATTACCTCAACGAATTTGCGGGCCGCTAAGGCCAAACCCACCCTCTGGCTGCAGAACATGACAGATAAACTGAAACCCCTGCGCGAGCAGATCGACGCGATTGACGCGCAGATCCTCGCCTTACTGAACCAGCGCGCCAAAGTGGCGCAGGAAGTCGGCCACGTAAAGGCCGAAACCAACGCGCCGGTGTTCCGTCCCGAACGCGAAGCCCAGGTGCTGCGCGGCGTGGCCGACCGCAACCCCGGCCCCATGGTCGCCACCGACGTGCAGACCATCTTCCGCGAAATCATGTCCGCCTGCCGCGCGCTGGAAAAGCGCGTCACCGTGGCCTATCTCGGCCCGGTCGGCACCTTCAGCGAACAGGCCGTGTACCAGCAGTTCGGCAGCGCCGTCGAAGGCCTGCCTTGCGCCTCCATCGACGAAGTGTTCCGCGCCACCGAGGCCGGCACCGCCGATTTCGGCGTGGTGCCGGTGGAGAACTCGTCCGAAGGCGCCATCAACCGCACGCTGGACCTGATGCTGGGCACCACCACGCTGATCAGCGGCGAAGTGGCCATCGCCGTGCACCACAGCCTGATGACCAAGACCGGCAATATGGACGGCGTGACGGTGATCTGCGCGCATTCGCAGGCGCTGGCGCAGTGCCAGGTGTGGCTCAACCAGAACTACCCCAACATCGAACGCCGCGCCGTGGCCTCCAACGCGGAAGCGGCGCGCATGGCGGGCGACGACGCCAGCGTGGCGGCCATCGCCAGCGAAATGGCGGGCACGCAGTACAAGCTGGGCGTGGTCAAGGGCCATATCCAGGACGACCCGCACAACCGCACGCGCTTCGCCGTGATCGGCCATTTGCAGACGCTGCCGTCCGGCAAAGACCACACCTCGCTGGTGCTGGCCGTGCCGAACAAGGCCGGCGCCGTGTACCAGCTGCTCGCGCCGCTGGCCAAGCACGGCGTGTCCATGACCCGTTTCGAATCGCGCCCGGCGCGCATCGGCACCTGGGAGTACTACTTCTACGTTGACGTGGACGGCCATGTGAACGACGCCGCCGTCGGCAAGGCCCTGGCCGAGCTGAAAGACCAGGCTGCATTCTTCAAGGTACTGGGCTCCTACCCGGTCAGCCTTACTTAATTCGCTTAATAATTCATTGAGAATCCTATGTCCAAGAATTTCGGTCCTGAATACGTCCGCGCCATCGCCCCATACCAGGCTGGCAAACCCATCTCCGAAGTGGCGCGCGAGTTTGGCCTGGACGAAGCGTCCATCGTCAAGCTGGCCTCCAATGAAAACCCCTACGGTGTGCCGGAATCGGCCAAGGCCGCCATGGCTGCCGCCGCCGCGGACCTGGGCCGCTATCCGGACGCCAACGGCTTCGAGCTGAAAGCCGCGCTGTCCGAGCGCTACGACGTGCCGGCCGACTGGATCACGCTGGGCAACGGCAGCAACGACATCCTGGAAATCGCCGCCCACGCCTTCGTGGAAAAGGGCCAGGCCATCGTCTACTCGCAGTACTCGTTCGCGGTGTACGCGCTGGCCACGCAAGGCCTGGGCGCGCGCGCCATCGTGGTGCCGGCCAAGGACTACGGCCATGACCTGGACGCAATGGCCGCCGCCATCGACGCGGACACCCGTCTGGTCTTCATCGCCAACCCGAACAACCCCACCGGCACCTTCATCGGCGCCGCCGAAATCGAAGCCTTCCTGAAGAAGGTTCCGGCCAACGTGGTGGTGGTGCTGGACGAGGCCTACAACGAATACCTGGCGCCGGAAAACCAGTACGAGTCCGCTGCGTGGGTCAAGCAGTTTCCCAACCTGCTGGTGTCGCGCACCTTCTCCAAGGCTTACGGCCTGGCCGGGCTGCGCGTGGGCTTCGCCATCGCCCAGCCCGCGCTGACGGACCTGATGAACCGCATCCGCCAGCCGTTCAACGTGAACTCGCTGGCGCAAGCGGCCGCCATCGCCGCTCTGAACGACAAGGACTTCCTGGAGCAGGGCGCGCGCAACAACGCCGCCGGCTACCAGCAGTTCGTGGAAGCGTTCCAGCAAATGGGCCTGGAGTACGTGCCTTCCTACGGCAACTTCGTGCTGGTCAAAGTGGGCAAGGACCTGGCCGCCGGCGCGCGCGTCAACCTGGCGCTGCTCAAGCAGGGCGTGATCGTGCGCCCGGTGGGCAACTACGGCCTGCCCGAATGGCTGCGCATTTCCATCGGCCTGCCGCAGGAAAACGCCATCCTGATCTCGGCGTTGCAGAAAGCGCTGGCGTCGGACCGTGAGTAAGGTGGTGAACAAGGTTGTCATTTTTGGCGTCGGCCTGATAGGCGGCTCGTTCGCGCGGGCGCTGAAACAGGCCGGCGCCGTGCGCAGCGTTGTCGGCATGGACCGTTCGCCGGCCTCGCTGCAGCGCGCGCTGGAACTGGGCATTATCGACGCCATCGGCGCCGATATCGCCAGCGCCGTGCGCGACGCGGACCTGGTGCTGCTGGCCGCGCCGGTGGCGCAGACGGCCAGCATCCTGGCCGCGCTGCTGCCGCACCTGGGGCCGCACACCGTGGTCACGGACGCGGGCAGCACCAAGGGCGACGTGGCCGCCGCCGCGCGCGCCGTGCTGGGCGACAAGCTGGGACGCTTCGTGCCCGGCCACCCCATCGCGGGGCGCGAAACGAATGGCCCGGAAGCGGCCATTCCGCATCTGTATCAAGGCAAGAAAGTAGTGCTCACGCCGCTGGCCGAAAACGCCGAAGCGGACGTGGAGCTGGTGGCCGCCGCCTGGCGTGCCTGCGGCGCTGTGATCCATCGCCTCTCGCCGGAAGAACACGACAAGGTGTTCGCCGCCGTCAGCCATTTGCCCCATTTGCTGGCTTACGCACTGGTGGACGACATCGCCCACAAGCCGCACGCCGATCTGCTGTTCCAGTACGCCGCCAGCGGCTTCCGCGACTTCACCCGCATCGCGGGCTCGTCGCCGGAAATGTGGCGCGACATCAGCCTGGCCAACCAGGCCGCGCTGCTGACTGAGCTGGACGCCTATCTGGCACAATTGACCACGCTGCGCGCGCAGCTTGCCGCCGGCGACGGCGCCGCCCTCGAGGCGGTGTACGGCAATGCCCAGCAAGCCCGCCAGCGCTGGATTGCGACGATCGAGGCGGCCGAGGCGCCGCCCGCACAAGACAAAGCCGAATAGGCAAGCCACAAGCAAAAGGACTGGTATGACGCAGCAAAATTATCCCGAACACATCGATCTGGCAACGGTCGCCCACGTTGAAGGCGTGGTGCGCTTGCCGGGGTCGAAATCGATCTCCAACCGCATCCTGCTGCTGGCCGCGCTGGCCGAAGGCGAAACCCGCATCGGCGGCCTGCTCGCGTCGGACGACACGCACGTCATGCTGAACGCCCTGCGCGAGCTGGGCGTGCGCTGGGAAGCCCAGCCCACCATGGACGGCTATCCCATGCACACCGTGGCCGGCGGCGGCGGCGTGGGCGGCGTGCACTTTGCGCCCTCGGCCGATCTGTTCATGGGCAACGCCGGCACCGCCATCCGTCCGCTGACGGCCGCGCTGGCCGTGATCGGCGGCGACTACAAGCTGCACGGCGTGCCGCGCATGCACGAGCGCCCGATCGGCGACCTGGTGGACGCGCTGAACGCCATCGGCGCGCAAATTGAATACACGGGCAATCCCGGCTACCCGCCGCTGCACATCCGCAAGGGCAAGCTGGCGGCCCAGCGCCTGTCGGTGCGCGGCGACGTCTCCAGCCAGTTCCTGACCGCGCTGCTGATGGTGGCGCCGCTGATGGCGCAGGGCCACGCCGTCACGATAGCCGTGGTGGGCGAGCTGATTTCCAAGCCTTACATCCAGATCACGCTGAACCTGATGCGCCGCTTCGGCGTGACGGTGGAGCAGGACGGCTGGGCGTCCTTCACCGTGCGGGCCGGCCAGCGCTACAAGAGCCCGGGCCTGATCCACGTGGAGGGCGACGCCTCGTCCGCCTCCTACTTCCTGGCGGCGGGCGCCATAGCCGGCGGCCCGGTGCGCGTGGAAGGCGTGGGGCGAGATTCCATCCAGGGCGACGTGCGCTTTGCCGAGGCGCTGGAGCAAATGGGCGTGCAGATCACCATGGGCGACAACTGGATCGAAGCCAGATCGAATGGCCCGCTTAAGGCCGTGGACATGGATTTCAACCATATTCCGGACGCCGCCATGACCATCGCGGTGGCCGCGCTGTACGCGGACGGCACCACCACGCTGCGCAACATCGCCAGCTGGCGCGTGAAGGAAACCGACCGCATCGCCGCCATGGCGACCGAGCTGCGCAAGCTGGGCGCCGTGGTGGAGGAGGGCGCGGACTACCTGAAGGTGACGCCGCCCGCCGCCATCGCTTCGGCCGCCATCGACACCTACGACGACCACCGCATGGCGATGTGCTTCTCGCTGGTCTCGCTGGACGGCGCATTGCGTCGAGGCAATAATGTACGGATTAACGACCCTAAATGCGTGGCCAAGACTTTCCCCGACTATTTCGACGCCTTCGCCGCCATTGCCAAATAAAACATGTCCACCTCCCATATTCCAGTCATCACCATTGACGGCCCCACCGCATCCGGCAAGGGCACCGTCGCACACAAGGTTGCCGACCACCTCGGCTTCCACCTGCTGGACTCGGGCGCGCTCTACCGTTTGACCGCGCTGCAGGCTATCCGCCGCGACACCAGCCTGACGGATGAACACGCGCTGGCCAAGCTGGCCGAGCACCTGAACATCAGTTTTACCGGGGAGGCGGTGTTTTTGTCGCATGAAAACGTCACCGACGCGATCCGGCAGGAAGAGGTGGGCAACACGGCCTCGAAAATCGCCGCGTTTCCCTCGGTGCGCCAGGCGCTGTACGGGCTGCAGCTGGGTTTCCGCAAGACGCCGGGCCTGGTGGCGGACGGGCGCGATATGGGCACGGTGATCTTCCCCGGCGCCCCGCTGAAGGTGTTTTTGACCGCCAGCGTGGAGGCGCGCGCCGAACGCCGATATAAGCAATTGATAGCTAAGGGATTTTCTGCTAATATGGAAGACCTCCTGATGGATTTGAAGGCAAGGGATGACCGGGATACGAACCGGGCCATCGCGCCGCTGGTCCCCGCGGAGGGAGCGCATGTGCTCGATACCTCGCATATGGCCGTCGATGAGGCGGTGGCGCAGGTGTTGCAGTGGTATGCCGCCGCAGCAAAGTAATTGTTGTGTTTTATTAACCCTAACCCAGTTGAAGCCGCATATCGCGGGCCTTACTGGCTGACCTGGAAGTACTATGTCTAATATGGAAAGTTTCGCAGCCCTCTTTGAGGAATCCCTGTCCCGTCAGGACATGCGTTCCGGCGAAGTGATCTCCGCTGAAGTCGTTCGTCTGGATCACAACTTTGTGATCGTAAACGCCGGCCTGAAATCGGAAGCTTTCATCCCTGTTGAAGAATTCAAGAATGACCAAGGCGAACTGGAAGTCAAAGTAGGCGACTTCGTTTCCGTGGCCATCGAATCGCTGGAAAACGGTTTCGGCGATACCATCCTGTCGCGCGACAAAGCCAAGCGTCTGGCTTCGTGGCTGGCACTGGAAAAAGCAATGGAATCCGGCGAAATCGTCGTCGGTACCGTCAATGGCAAAGTCAAGGGCGGCCTGACCGTTCTGACCAACGGCATCCGCGCGTTCCTGCCAGGTTCGCTGGTGGACACCCGTCCTGTCAAAGACACCACCCCATTCGAAGGCAAGACCCTCGAATTCAAGGTTATCAAACTGGACCGCAAGCGTAACAACGTCGTTCTGTCCCGCCGCGCCGTCATCGAAGCTTCGATGGGCGAAGAGCGTCAGAAACTGATGGAAACGCTGAAAGAAGGCACGGTAGTGACCGGCGTTGTGAAAAACATCACCGACTACGGCGCGTTCGTGGACCTGGGCGGCATCGACGGCCTGCTGCACATCACCGACCTGGCATGGCGTCGTGTGCGTCACCCATCGGAAGTGCTGACCGTTGGCCAAGAGATCACCGCAAAAGTCCTGAAGTACGATCAGGAAAAGAACCGCGTGTCCCTGGGCGTGAAACAGCTGGGCGACGATCCTTGGACCGGTCTGTCCCGTCGTTACCCGCAAGGCACCCGTCTGTTCGGTAAAGTAACGAACCTGACCGACTACGGCGCGTTCGTTGAAGTGGAACAGGGCATCGAAGGCCTGGTTCACGTTTCCGAAATGGACTGGACCAACAAGAACGTTGCTCCTAACAAAGTTGTCCAGCTGGGCGACGAAGTAGAAGTGATGGTACTGGAGATCGACGAAGAGCGTCGCCGTATTTCGCTGGGCATGAAGCAGTGCAAAGCAAATCCATGGGATGACTTCGGCGTAACCCACAAGAAGGGCGATAAAGTCCGTGGCGCCATCAAGTCGATCACCGACTTCGGCGTGTTCATCGGCCTGGCCGGCAACATCGACGGCCTGGTGCACCTGTCCGACCTGTCGTGGACCGAGTCCGGCGAAGAAGCCGTGCGCAAGTTCAAGAAGGGTGACGAACTGGAAGCCGTTGTTCTGGCCATCGACGTTGAGCGCGAGCGCGTTTCCCTGGGCGTCAAGCAACTGGAAGGCGACCCGTTCAACAACTTCGCAGCCATGAACGACAAAGGTTCGATGGTTAACGGTACCGTTAAATCGGTTGAGCCTAAAGGCGCCGTGATCCAGCTGTCCGAAGAAGTTGAAGGCTACCTGCGTGCCTCCGAAATCTCCCGCGACCGCGTGGAAGATGCCGGTACCCACCTGAAGGTTGGCGACGCTGTTGAAGCGCTGGTCATCAACATCGACCGTAAAGCACGTTCGATCCAGCTGTCGATCAAAGCTAAAGACAATGCTGAAACTGCAGAAGCCATGCAGAAGATGGCATCGGTCGACAGCAGCGCCGCTTCGGGCACCACCAGCCTGGGCGCACTGCTGAAAGCCAAGTTCGATAACAAGAACTAAGAACGTCAGCCACGTAGATGACCAAGTCCGAGTTGATCAACCGCCTGGCTGAGCGCTATTCTCAGCTGGTGGCCAAGGATGCGGAGTACGCCGTCAAGACGATACTCGATGCCATGACCGGCGCTTTGGCGAGCGGCCAGCGCATCGAGATCCGCGGCTTCGGCAGCTTTGCTTTGAATAGCAGGCCGCCCCGCATCGGCCGCAATCCGAAGTCCGGCGACAAGGTGATGGTGCCCGAAAAACGGGTGCCCCACTTCAAGCCGGGCAAGCAGTTGCGCGAGCGTGTCGACGCGATGGTGGGCCAGCCCATCATCGAGGACTGAAGCGTCTACATGACGGTAGCCGGGGCGGGTGCAAGCCTGTTCCGGCTGATGTAAAAGAGCGGCGTCCCTGGATGCCGTTTTTTTTTGAAACGGGAAGCTGACGAATGAAAATTGTTTCCACTGTTTTTGGTTTTATCCTGTTTGTGCTCTTTTTCGGCTTCGCGCTGAAGAACACCCAGGAAGTGAATCTGGTCCTGTTCCTGAACTACGAATTACGCGGCCCCCTGGTGCTGATGCTGCTCGGCTTCTTTGCCGCCGGCGCCTTCCTCGGCGTGCTTGCGCTCACCCCTACCGTTTTCCGCCACCGGCGCGAAGCGACCAAACAAAAATCCACCATCCAAACGCTGCAAACCTCGGCGCTGCAGGTCAACGCCCAGCCGCAGCCGGACAGTATCAACACGCAGCAATAAGCCTAAGAAAAGTATGGAATTCGAACTCTGGTGGTTATTGGGCATGCCCATTTTCTTCGGCCTGGGCTGGGTCGCCGCGCGGGTGGACATCCGCCAGCTGGTGTCCGAGTCGCGCACGCTGCCGCGCGGCTATTTCAAGGGCCTGAACTTCCTGCTCAACGACCAGCCCGACAAGGCCATCGACGCCTTTATCGAGATCGTGCGCCTGGACCCGGAAACGGCCGATATGCACTTCGCGCTGGGCAATCTGTTCCGCCGCCGCGGCGAGACCGAGCGCGCCATCCGCGTGCACCAGAACCTGCTGTCGCGCCCTGACTTGCCGGCCGAGCAGAAGGCGCACGCCGAATACGAGCTGGGCATGGACTACCTGAAGGCCGGCCTGCTGGACCGCGCCGAGGAAACCTTCAAGCGCCTGGTGGACAGTTCCTACGGCGTGCAGGCGCGCCGCTCGCTGCTGGAGATTTTCCAGCGCGAGAAGGAATGGCCGCGCGCGATTGAAGTGGCCACCGGCCTGCAGGACGCGGGCGCCGGCGTGCGCCAGAAGGAAATCGCGCAGTTCTACTGCGAAATGGCGCAGGACGCGCTGGTCCACATCCACCCGGAAGAAGCGATGCAGCTGCTGGAGCAGGCCCTGCAGGCCGACCGCACCAGCGTGCGCGCCACCATCCTGGTGGGCGACGCGCAGCTGATGCAGGGCGACGTGGAAGCGGCGCTCAACACCTGGCGCCGCGTGGAGCAGCAAAGCGTGCCGCACGTGGCGCTGGTGGCGCAGCGCCTGATGGACGGCTACAAGAAAGTGGGCCGGCCGCAGGAAGGCGTGTCGCTGCTCAAGTCCTACCTGGAGCAGGCCTCGTCCATCGACTTGCTGGAAGTGGTGTTCAAGGCCGTGATCGAACTGGACGGCGTGAGCGCGGCCAAGCAGCTGGTGAGCGACGAACTGCGCCGCACGCCGACCCTGCTGGGCCTGGACAAGCTGCTGGAAGCGCGCATGATGGATGCGCCGCCCGAGCTGCTGTCGGAGCTGTCCATGGTCAAGGGCCTGGTGCACGGCTACACCCAGAAGCTGGCGCGCTACCAGTGCGGCCACTGCGGCTTCAAGGCGCGCCAGTATTATTGGCACTGCCCGGGCTGCAGCAAGTGGGAATCCTACCCGCCGCGCCGCACGGAAGAACTCAACGTAATGAATTGACGAGGGCGCCATGAGCACTTCTGTAACGACTTACCAAGCTCCCGCGCTCGACAAGGTGCGCATCCTCGTGGTTGGCGACGTGATGCTGGACCGCTACTGGTTCGGCGACGTGAGCCGCATTTCGCCGGAAGCGCCGGTGCCCATCGTGCGCGTGGACAAGCGCGAAGCGCGCCTGGGCGGCGCGGCCAACGTGGCGCGCAATGCGGCCGCGCTGGGCGCGCACGCCGGCCTGCTGGGCGTGGTCGGCGCCGACGAGGCGGGCGACCAGGTGGAGCAGCTGCTGCACAGCGGCGGCATCCACAGCTACCTCAAGCGCGACGAAGCCATCTCCACCATCATCAAGCTGCGCGTGATCGGCCGCCAGCAGCAAATGCTGCGCATCGACTTCGAGGAGCCGCCCAGCGACACCGTGCTGCGCAACAAGCTGATGCAGTACAAGGCACTGCTGGCCGACTACGACGTCATCATCCTGTCCGACTACGCCAAGGGCAGCCTGGTCAACGTGGCCGACATGGTGGCGGCGGGCCGCGCGGCCGGCAAGGTGGTGATGGTCGACCCGAAAGGCGACGACTTCACGCGCTACGCCGGCGCCACCGTGCTGACACCGAACAAGTCCGAGTTCCGCCACATCGCCGGCGGCTGGAGCAGCGAGGAGCAGCTGACCGAAAAGGCGCAGAAGCTGCGCAGCGAACTGAAACTGGACGCGCTGCTGCTGACCCGTTCGGAAGAGGGCATGACGCTGTACACCGCGCAGGAGCGCTTCCACATGCCGGCCGACGCGCGCGAAGTGTTCGACGTGTCCGGCGCGGGCGACACGGTGATCGCCACCATGGCCGCCATGCTGGGCGCGGGCGCGGGCTGGAACGAGGCGGTGCAGACCGCGAACCGCGCCGGCGGCATCGTGGTCGGCAAGCTGGGCACGGCCACCGTCACGCGCGAGGAGCTGTTCGCCTGACGTTGTTTGCAGCTTCGGGCTGGTTGCCAAATAGTACAGGGATGGCTAAGATGTAATCATTCCCTTCTTGGTAACCCGCCATGGACGCACTCCGCCTCTGCCGTCTGGTCCTGCCGCTGCTGCTGGCCGGCTGCGGCGCGGGCGAACACTCCCAGCCGGGCAATACCAGCACCGGCGCGCGCCTGTCCGCTTCGGGCGGTCCTGCGCCGCAGCACGCGGCGGCCCCGGGGCCGGCCATCAGCTTCAGCGGCTATCTGAGCCAATACACCGTGGCGGCCGCCACGGGCGGCTACCTCGTCACCGACAACCTCAGCGGCGCCGCGCAACTGGTGCCGGCGGACAGCCGCCTGCGCTTTGCCGACACCGCGCTGGCCCTGGATTTGTCCGGCAACGCCGGCCAGGCCTACCGCCTGTACCAGGCTGCGTTCAAGCGCAAGCCGGACCTCGCCGGTCTGGGCTACCACATAGGCACGATGGACAACGGCGCGCCGCTGAACACGGTGGCCGCGAGCTTTGTCACCAGCCAGGAGTTCATGAATTTGTACGGCGCGCCGGACAGTGCCGCCTTCGTCACGCTGCTGTACGCCAACGTGCTGGGGCGGGCGCCGGATGCCGCCGGGCTGGCCTACCATGTCGGCAATCTGGACGGCACCGGCCCGCTGGGCGTCAGGCTGAGCCAGGCCGAAGTGTTGGCCCAGTTCTCCGATTCGCCGGAAAACATCGCGCTGCTGGCCAACGCCGTGCGCAGCGGCATTGAGTACCTGCCCTTTGGCAGCAGCCTGCCCGCCAACGCCATCGCCGAGTATGCAGGGCAGTATGAGGTGGCCGTGCGCGGCGCCGACCAGGGCGCCATCGGCATCACCATCCAGCCCGACGGAACGATGGCGCTGTTCGGCCACCTGGTGAACCAGGACGCGAGCGGCAGCGCCACCTTGCAGCCGGGCGGCCGCTTCAGCGCGGCGCTGCCCACCACCGCAGGACAGAGCGTGACGCTGACCGGCAGCCTGAACCTGGCGGCCGGGGTGCTGGCGGGCAGCTGGGTCAACACCAGCACCGGCCAGGCCGGCGTGTTCAGCTGGACCAAGCCGGTGCAGCCGGTGCAGAAATTCCCGCAGGTGCAGGCCATCATCATGCAGCGCTGCGTGCCGTGCCATTCCGTGCGACCCACCATACCCGGCTTCAGCCCGGCGCCGCTGGGCATCCGCTTCGACACCGAAGCCGAAATCCGCGCGCGCTCGACGCAAATCTTCAGCTCCACCGTGCAATCGCAATTCATGCCGTGGGCGAATATGACCGGCATGACGCAAGCCGAACGCGACCTGCTGGCCGCCTGGTTCGCAGCAGGCATGCCGCCATGAACGCCGCCGCCGGCGCTGCCGCCGCTGTCCTGGCCTCTCTGTTGGCGTGCGCCAGCGCCGGCGCCGCTGCGGGCGAGGCCATGGCGCCGGGCTTCGACTTGCCGGGCGCGCAGGGCAGGGTGCAGCTGAGCGCCTATCGCGGCAAGCTGGTCTACCTGGATTTCTGGGCCTCCTGGTGCGGCCCGTGCAAGCGCTCCTTCCCCTGGATGAACGGCTTGCAGCAGCGCCATGGCGGCGCCGGCCTGCAGGTGCTGGCCATCAACCTGGACGCCAAGGGCGAGGATGCCGCCGCCTTCCTGTCACGCGTGCCGGCCGCCTTCACCATCGCCTACGATCCGGCCGGCGCCACCGCGCGCGCCTACGGCATCAAGGGCATGCCGAGCAGCGCGCTGATTGGCCGCGACGGCAAGCTGCTGTGGCTGCACAGCGGCTTCAACGACAACGATACCGCCGCGCTGGAAGCACGCATCCAGTCCGCGCTGCAACAACCATAAGGAGGCAGGCATGCAGGCACAGTGGCGAAGAGGGCGCAGGCTGGCGGGGTGGGCTGCACGGGCCGCGCTGTGCGCCGCAGCCGGACTGGCCGCGGGCTGCGCCCCGCTCCAGCCTGTCGCGGCGTGGGAAAAAGGCGCGCTGGCCCAGCCCAATATGCGCTTCGACCGCGACCCTGCCGCGTCGCGCTACAGCGCCCACATCTACGACAGCAAGGAAGCCGCCAGCGGCGCCGGCAGCGTGGGCGGCGGCGGCTGCGGGTGCAACTGATGGCGTTCAAGTCCGACCTGCCGCCGGGCCAGGCCCTGATGCTGGCCGCGCTCGCGCTGCCGGGCCTGGGGCTGGGCCTCGGCGTGCCCGATGCCGCCGCGCAGACAGTGCCCGACAGCGCCACCCTGAGCGTCGACTATCTGCACTACAAGGACGAACAGCCCGGCCTGGACCGCGTCAGCGTGCGTTCGCCGGCAGTGCGCCTGTCGCTGCCGGTGGCCGGCGCCTGGCTGCTGGATGCGGGCGCCGTCAGCGACCATGTGTCCGGCGCCACGCCGCGCTACCACACCGCCATCTCGGGCGCCTCGCGCATGGACGACCAGCGCCATGCCGCCGACCTGCGCGTGACGCGCTACCTCGCCAACGCCAGCGTCAGCGCGGGCGCGGCCTGGTCCAACGAGAACGACTACCGCTCGCGCGCGCTGTCGCTGGGCGGCACCATCAGCAGCGCGGACCACAACACCACCGGCGGCCTGTCGCTTGGCGTCAGCAACGACACCATCTCCCCGGTCAACCTGCTGGTGACAGGCGAGCGCCGCCACACCGCGGAGCTGCTGGCCAGCCTGGAGCAGGTGCTGACCCAGCGCGACATCGTCAAGCTCGACCTCACGCATGCGAAAGGCAAGGGCTACTACTCCGACCCCTATAAATACGTCGACAAGCGCCCGCGCAAGCGCGACGTCAACAGTCTGCTGCTGCGCTGGAACCACGCGCTGGCGGACGGCAGCGCCGCGCGCACCAGCTACCGCTACTACATGGACAGCTTCGGCATCCGCGCCCACACGCTGGGGGCGGAATACGAGCGCGCGCTCGGCGGCGGCTGGGCCCTGACGCCCTCGCTGCGTTTGAGCACGCAGTCGGCGGCGGACTTCTATTTCGATCCGGTGTACGACCCGCGCTTCGGGCCGCCGTTTCCGCCCGGCTACACTTTCGGTTCCACCGCCTTCACCTCGGCGGACCAGCGCCTGTCCGGCTTCGGTGCCGTCACGGCCGGCTTGCAGGCCGCCTACAGCTTCGGCGACGGCTGGCGCGCGCATGTGAAGGCCGAGCATTACCGCCAGAGCACCGGCTGGCGCCAGTTCGGTTCGGGCAGCCCCGGCCTGGCGCGCATGGACGCGCAAATCTGGCAGCTGGGCGTCAGCAAGCAATGGTGAGGGCTTGAGCGGGCTGTACACGGTGGCCTTCCAGGCCATGGCCAGCCCCTGCCAGCTGCTGCTGCCCGCCGCGAACGAAGCGGCGGCGCAAGTGCTGGCCGCGCCCGCCATGGCCGAAGTGCGGCGCATCGAGGCGAAGTATTCGCGCTACCGCAGCGACAGCGTGGTGTCCGCCATCAACGGCGCGGCCGGCGGCGCGCCGCTGCCGCTGGACGACGAAACCCTGGCCCTGCTGGCCTACGCGGACCAGCTGTACACCCTCAGCGGCGGCCTGTTCGACATCACCACCGGCGTGCTGCGCCGGGCCTGGAACTTCAAGCAGCCGCGCGTGCCGCTCCCGGAGGAACTGGCGCCGCTGCTGGCCCTGACCGGCTGGCGCAAGGCCGAGCGGGAAGTGCGCATGCTGCGCCTGCCGCTGGCCGGCATGGAGCTGGACTTCGGCGGCTTCGGCAAGGAATACGCCGCCGACCGCGCCGCCGCGCTGCTGCTGGCGCAAGGCGTGCAGTGCGGCTACGTCAACCTGGGCGGCGACCTGCGCGTGCTCGGTCCGCAGCCGGACGGCAGCCCCTGGCGCATCGCCATCCAGCACCCGCGCCAGGAGGACGGCGCCATCGCCGCCATCGACGTCGGCAGCGGCGCGCTGGCCACCTCCGGCGACTACGAGCGCTACTTCGAACTGGACGGACAGCGCTACTGCCACATCCTCGATCCGGCCACCGGCTACCCGGTCACGGCCTGGCGCTCGGTCAGCGTGCTGGCGCCGCTCACCGTGGCGGCGGGCGCCAGCGCCACCATTGCCATGCTGAAAGGCCCGCAGGCACTGGATTTCCTGGCGCAAACAGGCTGCGCCTGGCTGGCGCAGGACGCGGCGGGCGTACTGCACAGCCACGCGGTTTAGTTGATTTAGGTCAAACGCAGCAGGTCAACTGGCGCCGGCGGCCGCCGTTTACCACGGGCGAGGCGGAACCCCGTTTCGCGATCCTAGATAACGGAGACAACCATGATGAAGAAACTGTTGATGGCAGTTGCCGCGCTGGTAGCGACGATGGGCTTCGCATTTGCACAGGTCGACGTCAACAAGGCCGACGCGGCCGCGCTGGACAGCGTGAAGGGCATCGGCCCGGCCAAGTCGAAAGCCATCCTGGACGAGCGTACCAAGGGCGGCCCCTTCAAGGACTGGGCCGATTTTGAAATGCGCGTCAAGGGCGTGGGCGAAAAGAACGCGGTCAAACTGTCCGAAGCCGGCCTGCAAGTGAACGGCAAAGCGCGCGACGGCGCGGCCGAAGCCAAGCCCGCCAAGCCGGCGAAGGGCGGCAAAGCGGCGGACAAGACGGCCGCCGCCGCCGCCGCGCCGGCGAAATAACCCCCGGACTGCCGCAGTACCCCGAAAACCCCGCGATGCGGGGTTTTTTCATTCCGCCGCCAGGCGGCCATCGTAACCGATGAGCTCGGCGCGCACGATTGAAATGTTGTTAAATTTCCCACCAAATACGAATAATAATTATTTTTTTAACATCGTTACATTTGGTGAAAATGTGCGCGGTAGACAAGGCTTACAGTTGGCTCCGCTTCCTCGCGCGGGCCACAACCCCGCGGTGGAAGCCCATTCTGTTTGGTGTTTCCACAACTTGATAAGGGGTATCTCATGAACTTCCGCGCATTCAAACGCAGGCAAACCGGTCAGGGCATGACCGAGTACATCATCATCGTCGCCATGATCGCCGTGGCCGCCATCGCCGTCACGCAACTGTTCGGCGCCACCGTGCGCAACCAGATGGCCGCCATCTCGAACGAGGTGTCCGGCAACGACGGCACCGCCGCCATCACCGCTTCGCAGGCAGCAGCAACCAAGGCCGCAGCCGCCGCCAAGGACGCTAACAAGAACTCGCTGGGCACTTACGGCGACCAGGCCACCACCGGCAAGCAGGGCGCCGCAGGCGGCAACTAAGCCATGATGTTTTCCGCAGCCAACCCGTTGACTTCCCTGCCACGCCGCGCGCGGCAGCGGGGGCAGGCGCTCATCTATGGATTGTTCGTCCTGCTGAGCGGGCTGGTCGCGTTGTTTTTCATGTTCAATACCGGGCAGCTGACGGCCGAGAAGGCCAAGCTGGTCAACACGGCCGACGCCGTGGCCTACAGCGCCGCCGTCATGCACGCCCGCGCATTGAACTTCGATGCCTACACCAACCGCGCGCTGATGGCGAACGAGATCCTGATCGCGCAGATGGTGAGTGTCGATTCCTGGCTGGAATACACCAATGAACACGCGAGCAGCGCCGCCACGGCGATGCTTTGCGAAACCATCTACAACGTCCCGGCCCCCTTGGCGCTGGCTAAATACGAGCCGCTGTGCATGGGCCTGGTCTGGGGCATCGAGACGATTGAAGCGGTTAACGCCGGCGCCGGCCCGGTGCTGGAAGGCGTAGTGATCGCCGCCGAGGCGGCCAAGGTGGCGCTGCAGCTGGCGCAGACCACCATGTACGCCAGTTTCCTGCCGGCGCGCACCCGGCTGATGCAGGAAGTGGCGGACGCCAACTACGCGGGCGACGGCGTGGTCAAGGTGGACCTGATACCGCTGCTGGACAACTACACTCTGTTCGACGGCAAGCCTTTCATCACCCCCAACGTCGGCAACGACCGCACCCGTTTCAAGAACCTGGAGCTGGCCTCCGCCTACAAGGACGACTTCGTGGAGAAGCGCTCCTGGGGCGATAGTTCGCTGTGGCCCTGCGGCCCGGTTCCGCGCGGCAAAGCCAACCGCACCGGCAGCACGCAGCTGATCGGTTTCGACGAATGGCGCGCGCAGGACAGGGCCACGCTGCAGGTGGAGCAATGGCGCTACCGCTTCGGCATTCCGCGCTGCCGCACCACGGCCAGCTACACGCTGGGCGACGGCAGGCAGTCGGCGCGCAAGAACGGCGGCGGCAGCGACTGGTACTACAGCGGCGTGCCTAATTTCTTCGACGTGTCCAGCGAAGTGCTGTCGTACTCGCCGGACAGCGGCACCGCCGCCAAGCGGGTCGACCCGGTGCTGCGCTTTGCCATCCGGCTCACGCGCGCCAAGGCGCAGACCATGACATCGGACGGCCGCTCGCAGATCAAGCCGACCGGCCGTCTGGACGTGATGAAGGGGGCGCAGGCGCAGGACGTGGTGGCGGCGGTCGCCACCTCTGAAGTGTATTTCGACCGCCCGGTGGCGCGCACCGACGGCAAGAAGGAGCTGGCCAGCTTGTTCAATCCGTACTGGCAGGCGCATTTGGGCGATAACTCCGCAGCGACGCTGGCAGCGGCTGCGGCTTTGCAAGGCATTAATCCATGACCGACTTTACATTCAGACTTTTCTGCGCCATCGCCAGCGTTTGCGCAGCCTGCACCGTCCACGCCGCCACGCCGCAGGAGGACGAGCTGTTCAAGGCGCCCATGCCGCACGAGGCCTATGGGCGGCAGGGCGCGCAAGTGCCGGTGCACCGTGCGCGCCTGCACGGCTACTTCAACGGCAAGGAAGGCAACGCGGCGCAACTGGCGCGGCTGAAGGAAAACGTGCAGGCCTGCGTGGCGGACCATCAGCGCACCGGCCAGCCGGTCAATCCGCCCACCGCGTGGCCCGACTACATGGTGGCCCATCGCGACGACTACTACCTGGCGGCGCAGCGCAGCATCCATTATTCATCCGGCGTGACCTACCTGGTGCGCATCGGCGACTGCAGCCTGCTGGCCAAGCCGGTGCACACCGCCAGGCTGGAATCGAGCGAGGGCATTTGCCAGATCGACCTGGTGAACAAGATAGCCAAGGGCCGCTGCGGCCCGGACGGCCACGTAGGCGCCAGGCCCATGCCTGCGCGCGCCGGGGCAGGCGGCGGGGCGGAAGCCTTGCAGCGCATGGCGAACGATCCTGCCAGGGCTGCTGCGGCTGCGCAGTTCCGGCAACTGGCCGCTTACGCCAGCAGCAAGACGGCCCAGCGAAAAGAGGTGAAGGGCGTGACTTGCGACGTCTGGTCGCTGCCGGCGGTGGCGGGTGGCGGCACGGCGTGCTACGCGACGGGCGGCTCGTTCCGGCCCAGCGTGGGCGCGGCCAGCCGCCAGTACGGCGGCCTGCTGGTGAACATGGACCAGCCCGAGGGCATGAAGCTGGATGCGGTCGACGCGGCCATGGACACCACCGTCAGCGCCGCCGTCTTCACGCCTTATGCGGGCGGAGGCTACACCTTTACGGGAGGGGCAGGGCAATGAAGCGCGCCGCATCCATCGCCGCCCAGCGCGGCCAGGCGCTGACCGAGCTGCTGGTCATGTGCCTGGTGCTGGTGCCGCTGTTCTTGTTGATGCCGGTGGTGGCGAAGTACCAGGACATCAGCTACGCCACGCAGATGGCCAGCCGCTACGTGGCTTTCGACGCCATCACGCGCAACGACGGCATGAGCAGCTGGAAGCCGGTGTCGCAGCTGGAGGACGAAGTGCGGCGCCGCTACTTCAGCAATTCGGATGCGCCCATCAAGACCGGCGACGTGGCGGGCGACTTCAAGGCCAACCGCAACCTGTTCTGGAGCGACCAGAGCGGCGGCGCGCTGATCAACAGCTTCAGCGACGTCAAGGTGACCTTTGGCGCCGGCGGCGCAGGCGCCACGCAGAGCGCCGGTTTCGCCTCCGCGTCGGACGATACGCCTTTCTCCATGCCTGTGCCGATCAATGTGCGCGAGCAGCTGGGCCTGAAAGCGAACGGCGTGTACACGGCCAATGTGAGCGTGGCGCTGGCCAACTTGCCCGCGCCGGCAGGCAACCCTGCGCAGAGCTACGAGCCGTTCAAGAATATCGGCATCACGATACGGCGCTCCACCAGCGTGGTGGCGGACACATGGACCGCCGCCAAGCCGGAGCAGGTCGAGTCCCGCATCGACAAAGTGCTGCTCACGCCGGGCAAGGCGTTGGCGCCGTTTAAAGGGCCAGTGGATTTTGCCGTGGCCTTGACGGAAATGCCTGCCTGCTTCCCGGATCCTTGCCGTGACAAGGGGCCCAAGCTGGGCGAGCTTGAATTCTGGCGCGACGACGTGCCAGCGGACCGGCTGAAATGATGCTGCGCGCGTTATTGAGCATCGCCGCCGCGCTGATGGCGCACGCGCAGGCACACGCGGCGGCCTGGCCCGAAGTGGCGTTGCCGTCCAGCGCGGCCATTGTCGATATGGGACAGCAGGTAACGGCGCAGGGTATGCCGATGCGCCTGACCGGCTTTGCCGCCAGCGACTCGCCGGCGGTGCTGGCGGCGTGGTTCCACAGGCATCTGGACAAGCCGCTGATGGAAAACAAGTTGGGCAACAAGCTGGTGCTGGGCCGGCGGCAGGGCGGCTACTACGTGACGATCCAGCTTGAAGGCCTGCCGCAGGGTACGCGCGGCCTGATCGCGGTGACGGACATGCAGGGAGCGGCGCGCCAGCGCGGCGCCAGCCAGGCGCTGCGCCAGCGCTACCTGGCGCAGCTGCCGCAAGGCTCGCGCGTGATCAGCTTTTTGTCGTCCAGCGAGCGCGGCGTGGCGTCGCTGCTGCTGGCGGTGAACAACAGCTACAGCGAGGACGTGAACCGCGACCGCGTGCGCCAGCTGATGCGCGATGAAGGATTGGAATTCGAGCGGGAAGCAAAACCCGAGGAATACGGCGGCCGGCCCCTGCCTGCCGGCGCCGTCAACGGCAGCACCCTGTTCTTCAAAGGACGGGGCAAGGACGCCATGGCCGTGATTTGCCGCGACCGCGAAGGGCGCGTCACCGTGGTGTTGAACACTACTTCGCATATGGAGCAACTGAAATGAAAAAGAACCAGGCAGGCTACACCTCTATGGAATACGCCATCGTTTGCGCCGTGCTGGGCTTCGCCCTGTTCGTACCGATACAGGACAACCCGGCCAGCCCGGGCAAGGCGCGCACGACCTTCGAGATCGTCAGCGACGGTTTCCAGCTGGCCTACAAGAACATCAGCTACGCCATCTCGCTTCCGTTCTGATCATGAAGCTGCCCAACGTTGAATCGCTGCGCCGCATCCGGCCCGGCAAGACCTGGATAGTTCTCGGTATCGCGCTGCTGATCGGCGGCCTGGCGGCCTTCGCCGCGCGCAGCTTCCTGAGCGGCCAGATGGCCGCCATCGAGGCGCGCGGCAAAGGCCAGATGACGGCCGTGGTGGTGGCCAAGGTGGATATCGCCAAGGGCGAAAAGGTGAGCAATGAAAACCTCGCCATCCGCCAGGTGCCGTCCGAATACGCGCACTCGGTGGCCATCACGCCGGACGACTTCGCCCGCATCGACGGCCAGGCCGTGGCCTACCCGGTCAAGGCCGGGGAGATGATTTTGTGGGGGCTGATGGAGACGCAGCGCGCGCCGTCGTTCTCGTCGCGCGTGGAGAGCGGCCACCGCGCCATGACGGTGCCGGTCGATGAAATCAATTCGATCTCCGGCATGCTGGAGCCGGGCGACCTGATCGACCTGATCATCACCGTCGAGCAGAACGGCAAGAAGTCCACTTTCCCGCTGCTGCAGCGCATGCAGGTGATGGCCACCGGCCAGCGCTCCATCGACGATCCGAAAAGCGGCGAGCGGCGCAGCTATTCCACCGTCACGCTGGACACCACGCCGGCCCAGGCGCAGAACCTGATCGTGGCGCGCGAAGTGGGCAAGCTCACCGCATTGCTGCGCAATCCGCAGGACCAGACGCCCATCGGCGCGCAGACCAACGACCTGGCTTCGCTGCTGGGCATGAACCAGCTGCGCGCGCAGGGCAAGGGCGGACGCCGCGCTGTGCCCGTCCTGTACGGCAACGGCGCGGGCAGCATGACGCCGGAGGCGATGCGGTTGCGTCCACGTGGCGGAGCGGCGGCTGCTGCGGCGCAGGCGGCCCAGGAAAGCGATGCTACTCCAGCGGTGCCGGTGGCCGTGGTCGGCGGCGGCGTGCATTAAACACATACCTAGAACAACAATGAAAACAATAAAACACTTACTCCCACTGCTTGCTCTGGCATTGGTACTCGCATTCATACTGTTGGGCGTGCTGGCCGCACCCGCATGGGCCGCAGCCCCGGAAACCAATGCGCCGCAGGCGCCAGCGGCGGCAGCCCCTGCGGCGGCGCCTGTGCAGGCCCAGGCGCCCGGCGCCGCCCGCATGGGCAATATCGAAAACCTGAAGCCCACCACGAAACGCCAGCAGGCCAAGCCTGCCGTTTACGCGCCCATCGACCCCGCGCACGAAGCGGGCGCCGCGCCGGAGATCGAACTGTTCGCCGGCGAGTCGCGCGTGTTCCCCACCCCGGGCGTGGCGCGCATCGCCGTCGGCAACGGCCAGGTGATGACGGCGCACGCGCTGGACGACAAGGAGGTCATCATCTTCGGTAACAGCGTGGGCACGTCCACGCTGTTCGTGTGGAACGAGGACGGCCGCTACCAGCGCATCCGCGTCAACGTGGTGCCGGGCGAGACGGCCCGCGTGGCGCGCGAGATCGCCGGCTTCCTGCAGCGCATCCCCCGCGCCACCGCCTCGGTGGTGGGCGACAAGGTCATCGTCGAAGGCGATGAGCTGGATGACTCGGACCGCGAGAAAGTGGCCGAGATGGCCAAGCGCTATCCGCAAATCGTCAACTTCACCAGCCCCATAGGCTGGGAGCAGATGGTGCTGATGGACGTGAAGGTGGTGGAGTTTCCCAAGTCCGAACTGCGCGAACTGGGGCTGAAGTGGAGCCCCACCGGCGGCGGCGCCATCGGCGGCATCTGGTATCCGGGCGGGCGCGGCGACGTGGGCGGACGCAAGATCAACATCATCTCGCCGTCCAGCGCCCCGGCGCCCATAGGCGCGTCCGACGGCGGTCCGATTACGCTGCCGTCGCAGCTCACCATCCTGAGCGCCATCAATATGGGCCTGAACGCGCAGCTCAACCTGCTGGAGCAGAGCGGCACCGCCAGCATCCTGGCCGAGCCGCAGCTGTCCACCCGCAGCGGCTTCAAGGCCAGCTTCCTGGCCGGCGGCGAGTTTCCCTACTCGGTGTCGTCGGTGAACGGCGTGACGGTGGTGTTCAAGCCCTACGGCATCAAGCTGGATATCGAACCCAAGGTGGGCCGCAACGGCGTGATCCGCGCCATCATCGATTCCGAAGTCAGCTCGCTCGACTCCTCCATCACCACGCTGGGCGGCCCCGCGCTGCTGAGCCGCAAGACCAAGACCGAGTTCAATGTGCGCGCCGGCGAAACCATTGTGCTGTCCGGCCTCCTGCAGCGCAACAGCAGCAACGACGTGGACAAGGTGCCCTTCCTGGGCGACATCCCCATCCTCGGCGCGCTGTTCCGCTCCAAGCGTTTCCAGAACAAGGAGACCGAACTGGTGGTGTTCGTTACGCCGACCATAGTCGACCCGCGCTCGCAAGGGCTGGTGGACCGCGTGGAACGCACCGGCCAGCGCCTGGGCGAGCGGCTCGGCAAGTCTCCTTATCTGAGCGACCCGCTGCAGCCGGGCACCGATGCGGGCAAGGCGTATTTGCCACAAGCCCAGCCGCTGCCGCAGCCGCAGCCTGAAGGGAAGGAATAGCCATGCTGGAAATCGAGATCACCGAGGGTAGCGGCGCGCCGCGCCTGGAGCATGCGCCGGACGAATGCCTGATCGGCAAGGCGGCGCAGAACGACGTCAAGCTGGGCGGCTGGCGCGTGAGCAAAGAGCACGCGCGCCTGCTGCGCACGCCCGGCGGCGTGCTGGTGCAGGACCTGGGTTCCTACGGCGGCCTGTATGTAAACGGCGAACGGGTCACGTCCCAGTATGGACCTCTCGGCCTGAACGACGTGCTGGGCATCGGCCCCTACCGGCTGCGGGTACTGAACAGTGAGCCGGAACCGGAGCTGGTGCAGGCCGCCGCGCCGCAGTCGCGCTCCAGCGCGGCGCAGCACCGCAACCGCATGGCGACCGAGGAAATCCACGCCTCGCGCTTGCAGGCGGAGCGGGCGCATGCCGCTGTCGAGCAGGCGCGCGCGCATCAGCCGGAACCCGAGAAGGAACCCGGCTTTGCCGTGGTGCTGGGTATAGACCCGCGCCGCAAGGAACTGGAATTCGAATGGCGCAAGCGCATGCACGCGCGCCTGCTTGATACGATGGACCTGCGCCGCAAGGACGTGTCGAGCATGACGGACGCGCAGCTGCGCGCCGAGACCAGCCGCGTGATCCGCGAAATCCGCCAGGAGCTGGAAGCCGACATTCCGCCCGAGCTGGACCGCGACGTACTGTGCCGCCAGGTGCTCAACGAGGCCGTGGGCCTGGGGCCGCTGGAGGAACTGCTGGAGGACGACAGCGTGAGCGAGATCATGGTCAACCGCCACGACGAGATCTACGTCGAGCGCGCGGGCCGCTTGCAGCGCCATCCGCTCACCTTCACCGGCGACCGCGCCGTGCTGGGCGTGATCGAGCGCATCGTGGCGCCGCTGGGACGGCGCATCGACGAATCCTCGCCCATGGTCGATGCGCGCCTGGCCGACGGCTCGCGCGTGAACGCCATCATCCCGCCGCTGGCGCTGAAAGGCCCCACGCTCACCATCCGTAAATTCGCCAAGCGCAAGCTGGACGCGGAGGACCTGGTGCGCTTCGGCGCCATCAGTCCGGACATGGCGGAGTTCCTGGAAGTGTGCGTGCGCTCGCGCAAGAACATCATCGTCTCCGGCGGCACCGGCTCGGGCAAGACCACGCTGCTCAACATCCTGTCCAACTTCATTCCGCCCGGCGAACGCATCATCACGGTGGAGGACGCGGCAGAACTGAAGCTGCACCATGAACACCTGATCAGCCTTGAGTCGCGCCCGTCCAACGTGGAAGGCAAGGGCGCGGTGCTGATACGCGACCTGGTGAAGAACACGCTGCGCATGCGCCCGGACCGCATCGTGGTGGGCGAGTGCCGGGGCGCCGAGGCGCTCGACATGCTGCAGGCCATGAACACCGGCCACGAAGGCTCGCTCACCACGCTGCACGCCAATATGCCGCGCGATGCGCTGGCGCGGCTGGAGACCATGGTGCTGATGGCGGGCATGGACTTGCCGCTGGTGGCCATCCGCGAGCAGATCTCGTCGGCGGTGGACATTATCGTGCAGCAGACCCGCTTTGCCTGCGGCTCGCGCAAGGTCACCAGCATCACCGAGCTGACCGGCATGGAGAGCGGCCGCATCCAGCTGCAGGAGCTGTTCCGCTTTGCCGGCCAGGGCTACGGCAAGGCCGACGCGCACGGCGTGAGCCGCGTGCAGGGCTGCTTCACCGGCTGCGACATGGCGCCCACCTTCTACGAGGAGCTGCGCGCCATGGGCAACGAGCTGCGCATGGACATCTTCCGTCCGGCCGCGCAACTGGCCGGTATGCAGCAGGAGCGCGAATGGATGGCCCGCAGCGGCCATGACCGGCGCGCTGAAAGGCGCTCGGCATGAACACCAGCGCCACTTTCCTCACGGTGCTGACGCTGGTCGTCGCGCTGTCGGGCGCCTTGCTGGCATGGTTCGCCATCGACGTCGGCACGGCCACCATGAAGCGCTACCGCGCCAGCTTCACCGAGCGCGCGCAGTTCCAGGTGCGCGAGTTCTTCCTGTTCATCGACGCGCGCAAGCTGTTCGCCGCCAATATGGCGCTGATGGCGCTCGGCACGCTGGGGGCCTGGATGGCGACCGGCAGCGTGATCCTCACGGCGGTGGCCTGCGCCATGCTGGTGTGGGCGCCGCGCCTGCTGTATTCGGCCATGCGCCAGCGCCGCATGCTGCAGTTCGAGCACCAGCTGCCGGACGCGCTGATGATGCTGGCCGGCGGCATGCGCGCCGGCGCGGGCTTCGGTTCGGCGCTGTCGCAGCTGGTGGCCGAGGCGCCCGCGCCGCTGGGCCAGGAGTTCGCGCTGATGCTGCGCGAGCAGCGCATCGGCGTCACGCTGGAGCAGAGCCTGAGCAACCTGGCGCACCGCATGCCGACCCAGACCACGGTGCTGGTGGTGTCGGCCATGCGCATCGCCTCGGAGACCGGCGGCGGCCTGGCAGAAACGCTGGAGCGCACCGCAGGCACTATCCGCAGCCGCTTGCAAATGGAAGGCAAAATCCGCGCGCTGACTGCGCAGGGCAAGCTGCAAGCCTGGGTGGTCGGCCTGCTGCCGATCGGTCTTGGCCTGGTGCTGTCGAAGATGGAGCCGGCCGCGATGGACATGCTGTGGCACACGCCGGCGGGCTGGGCGGCGCTGGCGGTGGTGGTGGTGTTCGAGGCCATGGGCATGTTCATCATCCGAAAAATCATCAGTATCGACGTGTGAGGAGACCGGCATGGAATCGCTGCTGATCCAACATAGCACCGCCGTCATCGCCTTCGTGGCGGTTGCCGCCGGCCTGTCCGTGGCGCTGTGCGCCTGGCTGCTGAGCGGCGCGCTGGCCGAGGTGCCGCCCGAGGACCGCGAGTACAAGGACCCGCCGCCGCTGGGCTTCCGCCTGCTGTGGTGGCCCATCCACTGGATCGCGTACTTCATCGGCCCGCTGGTGCCGGCCCGGCGCCATATGCTGCTGCAGGCGCGGCTGCGCAAGGCGGGGCTGGAATACGCGCTCAGCGCGGGCCAGTTCATGGCCGCGCGCCTGGTGTCCGGCGTGGTGGGCGCAATGCTGCTGCGCTGGGGCCTGGCCAGCCTGGAGCACGCGCTGGAGGGCAGGCTGCACGTGGGCGCCACCGGACAGCTGTGGACCTGCGCCATTGGTTTTTTGATCGGCATGCTGTTCCCCGGCATCTGGCTGAACGACCTGCTCAAGCGCCGCACCAGCGAGCTGCTCAAGTCGCTGCCGTTCTACCTCGACATCATCACGCTGTGCGTGGAAGCGGGCCTGAACCTGCAAGGCGCGCTGCAGCAGGCCGTGGCCAAGGGGCCGCGCGGCGTGCTGCGCGACGAGATCCAGCGCGTGCTGCGCGACATGCGGGCCGGCAAGGCGCGCGCCGAGGCGCTGCGCACCATGGCCGACCGCCTGAACGAGCCCAATGTGTCGCACTTCATCACCGCCGTGATCCAGGCCGAACGCATGGGCATGAACCTGGGGCCGGTGCTGCGCGCGCAGGCCGACCAGCGCCGCGCCGAGCGCTTCCAGCGCGCCGAGAAGCTGGCCATGGAAGCGCCGGTGAAGATGCTGTTCCCGCTGCTCGTCTTCATTTTTCCCTGCACCTTCGTCGTCCTGTTTTTCCCGATCGCGATGAAGCTGCTCCATCCTGGAACCTGAACCATGAGTGATTCTCTTTCCCCCGGCGCCAGCCTGCATACCCGCAGCGGCGTCCATCGCCTGGGCGTGCAGGTGGCGCAGCGCTTCTGGAGCCGTTTCATGGGCCTGATGCTGCGCAAGGCGCTGCCGCGCAACCAGGGCCTGCTGCTGACGGGCTGCCCCAGCGTGCATACCGCCTTCATGCGTTTTGCCATCGACGTGGTGTACCTGGACGCGCAAGGCGTGGTGACGCGCTGCGTGCCCGCGCTGCATCCCTGGAGCGCCAGCATGGGCCACGCCGGGCGCGACGCGGCCGGCCAGCGCCATCCGCGCGCGGCGCACACTTTGGAGCTGGCGGCGGGCAGCGTGGCGCGCTGGAACATCGCGCCCGGCGACCGCCTGCAACACCCGCTGCTGGATGGCAGCGCGGCGGCGCGGTCCGCAGCCGTTCCTGCGCCGCGCCGGGCCGGCCAGCGCGGCATCGCGGTGCTGGAATTCGCCATTGCCGCGCCGGTGCTCACCGTGCTGGGCCTGGGCGTGACGCAATACAGCCTGCTGTTCTTCACCAAGAGCCAGCTTAACCAGGCCAGCTTCATGGCCGCGCGCGCGGGCAGCGTGGCCAACGCCAAGCTGGGCAAGATCGAAGACGCTTATGCGCAGGCGCTGATCCCGCTGTACGGCGGCGGCCAGAACGCCACCGAGCTGGCCGAGGCGCTGGCGCGCGCCAAGGCCGACATGGCGGGCAATGTGCAGATCACCATGATCAATCCGACCAAGGAAGCCTTCGCGGACTTCAACGATCCCGCCTTGCAGGCCAAGCTCAATACCCAGGGCAAGCGCGTGATCCCGAACAGCAGCCAGGCGTTCAAGGGCCAGGCCCTGGGGGCCAGCTCGGGCGAGACCATACAGGACGCCAACCTGATCAAGCTGCGCGTGATGCAGGGCGTGAAGCCCAAGGTGCCTATCGTCGGCAGCATCTACACCGCCTACCTGAAATGGCAGGACAACGGCACTGACGCCTTCCGCAGCAAGCTGATACAGGACGGCCGCATTCCCGTGGTCAGCCATGTGACGATGCAGATGCAAAGCGACGCCATCGAGCCTGAAAACCCGATTTCCATCCCCGGCGCCGGCAACAACGGCAATCCGACCGATCCGGGCGATCCGCCGGGTCCAACGAACCCGAACGATCCGCCGGACTGCCCGCTGGGCGGCTGCACCACGCCCACCCCAACCCCGGGCGACGGCGGCACCTGTCCTGCCGCCTCCACCGCCACGCTGGGCTCGGACACCCTGTTCGGCTTCGACCAGTCCACGCTCACGCAGGACGGCAAGGACATCCTCGACCAGCTGGTCGCCAACATTGGCAACACGCAGATCGACACGCTGACCGTGACCGGCTACGCCGACCCGCTGGGCAACGACGCGCACAACCTGGCTCTGTCCAAGGCCCGCGCGCAAGCCGTGTACGACTACCTGGCCGCGAAAGGCATCAAGGCGGACAAGGTGAACGTGGTGGGCGCGGGCGCGACCGACTTCGTCAAGGAACTGTCGGCCTGCCAGCCCGCCACCGGCGCCGCGCTGCAAGCCTGCCTCGCGCCGAACCGGCGCGTGGTGGTGAAAGTAAAACCGAAAACATGAACAACATGATGAAATCCATCTCCCAAAGCGTGCTGGCCTCCGCGCTGCTGGTCCTGGCCGGCGGCCCGGCCTATGCCTGCGGCCCCGGCGGCTCAGGCCAGACCTGCGACCTGGGCACGGCCGCACCTGCCAGCCAGAGCGCGGCCTCGGTCAACGTTGGCGCGGGCAATCCGATCAACGTCATCAGCGGCAACAAGTACCAACGCGAGACCGACATGCCCGCGCTGCCCGGCGTGCTGGGCCTGGAGATAGTGCGCCACTACAACAGCAGCTTGAGCGCAGCCAATATGGCGCCGGGCAGCGTGGGACGCGGCTGGAAGCTGTCCTACGAGACCGAGCTGTACGCCTTCGACAGCACCGTGCAGATCATGCAGGCCGACGGCAGCCGCCTGATCTTCAGCCGCGACCTGCTCAACCCCAGCCTGTGCGCCAGCGCCGATCCGGCCAACGGCACGCTGGCGATTTCCGGTGCGCGCGGACGCGAACAGTACGTCTGGACCTGGACCGACGGCCGCCAGCTCACCTTCGACCAGCGCGGAAAGCTGAACCGCATCCAGGCTCCCGGCGGCGAAGTACTGACCCTGCTGTACGATCCGCACGGACTGCTGGTGAAGGTCACCGACCCGCAAGGCCGCAGCCTGCGCCTGAGCTACCTGGACCGCGAAAGCGTGGCGCGCGGCGACCGCTTCCGCGGCGTGCAGTCCATCAGCACGCCGGTGGGGCGCTTCGTTTATGAATACGGCAGCGCCATGCCCAAGGGCGCCAGCGCGCCCAAGAACAGTGTGCTGGCCAATCTGGTGCGGGTGCGCTACCCCTCGGCGTCGGCTACTGCGGCAGGGGCGGGCCGCGCATACCAGTACGAAGACGTGCTGCGCCCGACTTATTTGACCGGCATCAGCTTCATCGAAGCGGGCAAGACGGAAGCGCAGCGCTACGCCACCTTCGGCTACGACGAAAACGGCAAGGCGGTGCTGTCTACGCACGCCAACGGCGTCGACAAGGTCACGCTGGACTACAGCCAGGGCGGCCAGACCACCATCACCAACAGCCAGGGCCAGCGCACCGTCTACAAGCACAAGATCATCGGCGACGCCTTCCGCCTGCTGGAAGTGCGCGGCCCCGGCTGCGCGCTGTGCGGCGAGAGCAATGTGCGCTACGGCTATGACAAGCTGGGTCGGCTCAACGAAACCACGCAGCTGGATCAGAGCGGCCAGCCGTTGCTGAGCCTGCGCGCCGAACTGGACCATTATGGCCGCCCGCTGGCGCTGAACAAGGTGGTCTATCGCAACGGCAGGCCCGGTGCGCCGCAGCGGCAGGTGCGCTACGAGTACAGCGTCGGCACGTTCACCGCGCCTGCGCTGATCGCGCGGCCCAGCGTGGTGCCGGGGCGTGAGTACATTACCCGGGTCAGTTACCGCGCGGCCGGCCAGCCGCTGGAGATCCGGCAGGACGGCTTTATGCCCACCTACGACGGTAAAGCGGCGGCGCAGGCCATCAGCCGAACCATGCACTATCAGTACGACGCGCACGGCAAGCGTACCGAAGCCGACGGCCCGCTGCCGAACGCGGTGCAGGCTCCGGGACCGGCCAATAGCGACATCACGCGCTACGAATATGTGGCGGCGACGCAGCTGCTGTCGCGCGTCACGCTGCCCGGAGGCGAAACCAGCGAAGTGCTGGAGCGCGACGAGGCACTGCGTCCCGTGCGCATACGCCGCAGCGACGGCCACGCCATGCATACCATTGCGCTGCGCAACAACTGGCGCGGGCAGGCCGAGGAAGTCCGTATTGAAGCGGTGCTGATGAAGAACGGCGCGCCTGACCCGGCCACGCGCCTGGAACGCGTCTGGCACTATCGCTACGATGGACAGGGCAGGCTGCTTGCCGCCACGCAGCCGGGCGGCCTGCCGGCCCGCTTCGAATACGACCAGGCAGGGAGGCTGGTGTCGCGTGTCATGCCGGATGGCAGCCGCGTGGTGACGGTGCAGGACAGCGAAGGCCGCACGTCCGCCGAGGCGCGCTTTGCCGACGGCGACCTGGCGCCGGCCAGGGCGCTGGGCGCGGTGGGCTACGCCTACGATCAGGCGGGCAGGCTCGAATCGCTGAGCGATATCGCCGGCCGGCGCGGCCGCAGCGAATACACCAGCCAGGGCCAGGTGGCCGAGTTGAGCAACGCGCTGGGCGCCGCCACGCGCTTCGAATACGACGAAAACGGCATGCTGACCGTGCGCACCAATGCCGCCAACACGCCGGAAGCGGCCAGCGTGCGGCTGGCCTACGATGCCCATGGCAGCGCCGTCAAGATCACGGACGCCAACGGCGTGGCGACGGAGCGCCGCTACGACGATTTCGGCCGCAAGGTCATGGAAGCGAATACCGACCGTGGCGTTACGCTCTTCATGTACGACCAGGCCGGCCATGTGCTGGCGCGCATCGACGACAGCCTTAGCGCCACGCGCTACCGCTACGACCATGCGGGGCGCCTGGTGGCGCTGGGCAGGGACCAGCAGACTGACCTGGTCCGCTACCGCTACGAAGGCTGGCGCCTGGCTGAAACCACTTCCGCCAGCGGCGGCAAGGAACAGCGCACGCTTGAGCGCACCAGCTATGTCTACGACGCGTTCGGCCAGATATTGCGCGAGCAGCGCTGGCTGGCGAATCCGGAAGACAAGGCGGGGCAAGGCCTGAACTTTGTCACCGGCAGCAAGTATGACGAAGCGGGCCGCCTGCTGGCACAGACGCTGCCCGACGGGCACCAGCTGGGCTACCGCTATGCGGCCGGCGGGCAGTTGCGCGAGGTACTATTCGACGGCAAGGCTGTTGTCGGCGAGATCGAACAGACGCTGGCGGGCGGCCTGCGCGCCTACACCATGGCCAACGGGGTGCGCCAGCAGTTCAGTGTTGACGCGCATGGCCGCGTTGCCGGGCTGAGCGCGGTGACGCAGGGTGCGGCAGCGCCGCAAGGCTGGCTCGCCCGAGCGGCAAGCTGGTTCGGCAGCCCGTCCGCAGCCGGTCCGCGCACCGTGTACCGCCAGGTCAACCACTACGACGAGGCACAGCGCCTGGTTGGCATTGAGCGGGAGCGGGCAGGGCTGGCAGGACAGCCCTCCGCTGCGCGCAAGGAGCGCTACGGCTACGATGCGCTGGACCGGCTGACACGCGTCGAGCAGGGCGACGGGGCCGTCACGCGCTTTGCTTACGACCCCGGTGGCAACCGCACGTCGCAGACCACCAGCCTGGACGCGCCACGCGTGATCCGCACCGCGCTGGCCGCGCCGCATGACGCGCAGGAGACCGGTACGCGCCAGTACATTTATCAGGCTGGCAGCAACCGGCTGGTGGGACAGACCGACGCGGCGGTGGCGGGGGCAACGCAGCAGGGCGTGAGCGCCTGGCTGTACCACGCCACCGGCGTGCCCATGGTGCAGTTCGCGGGCGGTTCATCGCCGCTTCGTCCTGCGGCGGATTTGCTGCGCGAACCGCGCCGGAGGATTGAATACAACAGCGCGCGCCGCCCCGTGGCGGTGTACGGCGCCCAGCAGCAAGCGCTGGTGCGCTACTACTACAACAGCCAGGGCGAGCGCATCGCCAAGACGGTATTCACCGCGGGGGCGGGCGGCGTCCGCACGCCGCAGACCACATACAGCCTGTATCGCGGCCAGCGCCTGGCCGCCGAGGCCGATGCGCAAGGCCGCATCACCGCGCACTATGTGTACCTGAACGGCAAGCCGGTGGCGAAGATAGAATTGGCGCCCAACGACGGCGTGCTGCACCGCGCCTGGCGCGTGATGGCCACGCTCAATGGGCTGATCGGCCCGGCCGGGCCGGACCCGAGCGACAGCGAGGCCAGCATCTACGCCATTCACGGCGATCACCTGGGCACGCCACAGGCGGTGACCGACAGCGCCCAGCGCGTCGTGTGGCAGGCCAGCACCACGCCCTTCGGGCAGGCGCGCGTGCTGCATGCGGCCGGCGGCGCGAAGGGCCGCCCCTTCGAAATGAATCTGCGCTTGCCCGGCCAGGTGTACGACGCCGAAACCGGATTGAACCACAATTACTACCGCGACTACGATCCGCAACTGGGCCGCTACACCACGCCCGATCCGATGGGCATCGAGGGCGGCATGAATCCCTACCTGTACGTGGGCGCCAACCCGCTGTCCAACGTCGATCCGCTGGGGCTGTACCAGAGCGATATCCACTACTACATGAACTTCTTCCTTGCCATCGCCGCAGGCGTCAGCGTGGAGGAGGCGCAGGTGCTGGCGCTGGCGGCGCAATACGTGGACGACAATCCGGACACCAAGCCGCTGAACCTCGACACCGGCGTCTCGGACGCGCACCGCGCGCGCCTGCTGAGCTACCACTTCACCATGGTGCCGTCCAAAATCGACGTCGCCACCGGCCTGGTGAAAGGCGGCGTGAGCGACTACGGTTCGCCGCCGGGCAGCGCAGCGTATGCCAACATTCCAGAGAACGAGCAACTCAAGCATTTGTATGCCGCCGTGACGGCCGTGGGGCAGGCCAGCAATCTTGAAAATACGCGGTGTTCGCAATTGCAGTTTATGGGTGAGTATCTGCACTCATTCGAGGATACGTTTGCTCACCGCGACTCAAACAACAACCCGTTCCCGCTGAATGTCGGCTTGGGACACGGCGGGTATGGAAGTAATCCGGACTACACGTACAACCACTGGTCGGCTATTCCCTTGCCTGGCGCGATGAACTGGAATCACAACGAGGAGCGTACCCTACAGATGGAAAAAGAGGTGCTTGCCAAGCTGGCGGCCTTTAGAGCACAGGAGGGGACTGCGCATTCTTTCAGCGACATTGAAGCCCTGCTCAAGAAATTTAATGCAATAGCGGAAAACGAGGGGGATGGATATGATCCCGAACATCCGAAGACCAGTGAAAAGATCAAGCTTCTGCAAGGGCAACTGACAGCGTGGGGTATCGAGGGTGTGGATTGGTTAAGCGATAATTCGGAAACGATATACGACAGCGGCAAGGGTAAAGACAACAGAAATCGCTTCCTGTGCGATCAGGATGGCAAGCCGCTGGACCAAGTCAAGTACGCGGGAACCATCTTGCCTACCAAGTGCCAATAGGTGAAAGAAGTTCCATCAAGTGCTAACAATACGATTAACGGAGTCTGCATGAAAATCAGCAAAGCTGCGGCGGTGTTCGCTTGCGCAGCGGTAGTGGCAAGCACGGTTGGCGCGCAAGCTTGCCGGCCCATTTCCAGGGACGACGCGGAAAGCGCCCGCGGCGTCAGCATTGTATTTTCGGGCACGCATTGCCTGCAGGATGATTTCCGGGTGGGACGGGAGTTCGATATTCATTCGGCGCGCTTCAAAGGGCCGTCAACGCGCTCCTTGATCGCGGTGATACCTCGCTTGGGTGGGAAATATTCCCCGGATGGCCCATTTGAGCTCGATATGCAAGGTCATCATGTTCAGGCCGATGTGGCCGACATGGATGGTGTGCGCGGCATCGGCCCCGGTCGCAATGTCACCGTGCGAAATGGAACGGTGACAGTGACTGGGCCGGGAAGCGTCGGCGCACGCTTGCTGCTGCGGACACGGGCGCAGACCGCTGGCGTGCCGTCGCCGCTTGACCCTGAATACGAAGATGCGTCCATGCCGGAGACTGCCGATGTGGGGCAGGCGAATTTCTTGCTGAGCCGGCTTAACATCCGCGCCGGTGGACGGGGAGTGATCATGAGCGGCGCTGGCAACACCATACGTGACAGCACGATCGAGGTAGACGGGGCAACTGCGATTTTCCTGCATGGACGGAACAGTATCATCGAAAACAATACCATTATTGTCCACGCGCGCGCGGCTGGACCCAATGATGCTGTGATCAAGCTGCGCGACGCGGATGGCGCGATGATTCGGAACAACCGGATTATTTACAAAGGTGACAGCCGCACCGCTACAGCAATCAACTTGCTAGACTCGCGCAATGTCACGATCAAGGACAACATCGTGGAAGGGATAGACAACCTTGTACGGCAAACGGGCAAGACCAGTGTGCGCGAACAGGGAACCCAGCGGCGATGAAGATTTTCGCGGAACTGCTGGCTGCGAGCCTTATGGTATTCCTGGCAATCCCAGTGCTCGCATGCGAGCCTGTGGAGCTGTATGCCGAGGCCAAGGCAAAGACAATGCGCAAGCCGGGAAGCTACTGCCTGCAGTCGGCTCTCAGCCGCACCCGCACCTTCGACATTCATGCGGCCAGCTTCAAAACAGCGGCGGGCGAGGCGTTGCTGAGAATTGAATATGGAGGACGCGTTGGCGAGACGGATGGTGACCGGGTTGAGCTAGACCTGCGCGGCAAGCGCATCAGCAGCACGGCTCCGGACATGCTGGGCGTGAGCTCGTCCGGCGTGGTCCGCAATGCGCGCGTGCGCAACGGCAGCATCGAGCTGGAAGGCGGCGCCAGCGTAGGCGTCTCCATGCTGTACGCGGGCACGCAGGGCATGCCGTCCGGACTGTATCCATCGCTACCGCAATTCGAAGATGCCCCGGCGCCGCTGTCGGGGAGCTGGGGCAATACCAGCAATGTAGTGGAACGGCTGACGATACGAACCGGCGGCCGTGGCGTGGTGCTGGGCGGGGACAACAACGTGGTCCGCGACAGCACCATCGAAGTGGATGGTCCGGTCGCCATTTTTGCGTATGGCACAGGCACCGTCATTGAAAACAATACCATCATCGTGCATGCGCGCGGCAGCGGCCCCTACGAGGCAGTCATCAAGCTGCGCGACGCGCGCGGCGCCGTGATACGCAACAACCGCATCATGTACAAAGGCTGGGGCAACGCGGGCATGGCGGTCAACTTGCTGGATTCGGAAAATGTACGGATCGAGAACAATGTCCTCGAAAGCATAGCCGACGTTGTACGGCAAGTGGGCCGAACCAGTGTGCAAGAACAGGGAACCCAGCGGCGATGAAAGCGTCTTCCACCCTGCTGACGCTGAGCGTGCTAGCTTTGCTGGCGGCGCCCGTGCACGCCATACCGCGGAAGGATGTGCTGGAATGTGTGTTACCCGATGGCGGGCGCGCCACCTTGACTTCGCGCTATGACTGGAGTCCGATCGCGCGCATCATTCCAGCCGACGTGGCCGAACGGCTGAATCAGGATTCATGGAAAATTGTTTTCGAAGCCACTGCTAGCCGTAGCGCGACCAGCCCGCCACGCTCGATCACGTATTCGCATCGCGGCGAAGCCTGCCTGGAATTGGGTTTGATCGACGGTACGCTGTTTGTCGGCACCACCTTTCTAAAGCCGGATGGGACCTGGTTTCGCAACGCGGACCTGCCCGCCTTCCTGCATCTCCCTCAGGCGGAAAAGGCACAGACACCAGCCATGCGCCAGCGCCTGGCCGCCATGGATGCGATGCCGAGGCGTTCCCCGGTGCTGTTGCCGCGTAACGGCCGGCTGGTTTATGAATTGGCGCTGACCACTGTCAAAGGCGAAGCGCTTTATGTCGTTGGGGTGTTTCAAAGCTTCTCGACAGACGGCGGCGTGAGCTGGAGCGAGCCACGCATAACGAGGCAGGCGGAAATTTATGTGTTGGACCGGTCAGTATCCGCGCAGCCTTTCCAGGCCCGCGCCGTCAAACTGAATGGGAAAAATGTGGTCCCGCAATAGGGGCGTGGTGCACTCAGATATGGATGGGATAGGCGATGCGTTCATTGAACATTGCGGTTATCTTGCAACGCGCCTTGCTCGCGGTGGCTTTGCAGCTCGCCGCTGGCGCCAGCATGGCGTGTGGGCCCGGCGGCTCCGGACAGATGTGCCCAGCGCCAGATCCAGCGCCGGCCAGCCTGCCCGCATCGGGTGCGGTCGGCCTCGCGGTCGGCAATCCGATCAACGTCATCAGCGGTAACAAGTACCAGCAGGAGACGGACATGCCCGCGCTGCCGGGCGTGCTGGGGCTGGAGATCGTGCGGCACTACAACAGCTTCCTGAGCGGCGGCAATAGCGCGCCCGGCATTACGGGGCGGGGCTGGAAGCTGTCCTATGAAACGCAGCTCTACGCCTTCGACGGCACGCTGCAGATCATGCAGGCCGACGGCAGCCGCCTGATTTTCAGCCGCGACCTGCTTAATCCCAGCCTGTGCGCCAGCGCCGATCCGGCGCACGGCAAGGTGGAGATCAAGGGCGCGCGCGGCAAGGAGGAATACCTGTGGACGTGGAACGACGGGCGCACCTTGCGCTTCGACCGCGACGGCAGGCTGACGCAGATCCAGGCGCCCACGGGCGAGGTACTCAGCCTGCTGTACAACCAGGGCTTGCTGGTGAAGGTGACCGATCCGCAAGGCCGCAGCCTGCGCCTCGCTTATCTGGACCGCGACGGCGTGGCGCGCGGCGAGCGCTATCGCGGCGTGCAGAGCATCGCCAGCCCGGTAGGGCGCTTCGTGTATGAATACGGCAGCCCCGCGCCGCAGGGCGTCACGGTGGGCAAGGTGGCGCTGGCGGCCAATCTGGTGCGCGTGCAGTATCCGGTGCCGGAGGGCGCAGCGCAGCGGGCGGCGGGCGGCCCCGCCGCGCGCCGCTACCACTACGAGGATGCGCTGCGTCCCACCTACCTGACCGGCGTCAGCATCGAAGCGCAGGATGCGGCCGGCAAAAGCGCCAGCCAGCGCTACGCCACCTTCGGCTATGACATCAATGGCAAAGCCGTCCTGTCCACGCACGCAGGCAATGCGGACAAGGTGGCGCTCGATTTCAGCCAGGGCGGGCAGACCGTTGTCACCAACAGCGCCGGCGAAAAAACGGTGTACCGGCACGCCATCGTCGCCGGCGAGTTCCGCTTGCTGGAAGTGCGCGGTGCGGGCTGCGCGCTGTGCGGCCCGTCCAACCAGCGCTACGGCTACGACAAGCAGGGCAGGCTGGTGGAAACCAGCGAACTCGATGCGCAGGGCGCCGTGCGCCGCACCGACAAGACCGAGCTGGATTTCTACGGCCGTCCGCTGCGCGTGAGCCGCGTCGAATACAAGAACGGCCGCGCGCTGGCGCCGCAGTGGCTGCAGCGCTACGAGTATGCGACGGAAGCGCCGCAGCCCAGTGTCGTGGCGCGGCCCAGCGTGGTGGCGGGCAGGGAAGCGCTCGCGCGCATGGCCTACAACGGCAAGGGCCAGTTGCTGAGCGTGACCGAGCAAGGCTGGACGCCCGCGCCGGATGGCAAGGGCGAGCCGCAGCCCATCGTCCGCGTTACGAAGTACGGCTATCGCATGGTCAACGGCCGCAGCGTGCTGGCGCTGGTGGACGGGCCGCTGCCGAACGGGAAGGCGGGCACGCCGGCCGATTCCGATATCACGCTGCTGGACTACGACAGCCAGGGCCGCATGATAGACCGCGTGACGGCGCCGGGCGGCGTGGTGACCGAGGTCGTGCAGCGCGACGAGGCGCTGCGCCCGGTCGCGGTCAAGTCCAGCGACGGCTACCGGCTGGTGCGCAGCGAAGCGCAGTTGCTGCACGGAGGCCAGTTGGCGGCGCTCACCGAACGCGCCTGGCTGCTGGACAAGACGGGCCAGCCCGACTCCGGCAGCGTGCAGGCCGACGGCGCCGCTTACCGTTATGACGGCCAGGGCCGGGTTGGCACCGCAGCGGTTCCGGACGGCGGCATTGCGCGCTACGTGTTTGACGGCGGCGACAATCTCACCCACGTGGTGGCGCCAGACCAGGGCCAGCGCGTGCGCACCTTCGACACGGAAGGCCGCCTGGTGGCGGCTGCGCAGTACAGCGCCGGTGCGCGCATTGCGCTGGCCGGGCAGGACGATGCGCAGCGCGTGCCGCTGGCGGGCGGCTACCGGCGCGGCGCCCCCGGCAGCGTGGCCGAAGCGCTGGTGGAAAGCGTGTCGCGTCCCGGCGGCAGCGAAGTGCGGCGCTGGCTGGACGACTTCGGCCGCGTGGCCGCCGTCCAGACACCCGAAAGCGGACTCCAGACGGCGGCCTACGCGGAGGACGGCTCGCTGCGCAAGCTGGCCTTTGCCGACGGTAGGACCGTGTCCGTGGCGCGCGATGCGCAAGGGCGGGCGCTGCGCGTAGTGTACTTCGACGCCGCAGGACGCCCCCAGGACAGCGTTGCATACCAATACCAGGGCGTGGCGCTGGCCGGGGAGGCGCGCTATGCGCAGCAGCGCCTGGCCAGCCAGGTTGACTGGCAGCCCGACGCATGGGGACGCCCGTCGCGCAAGCGGCTGGCCGTGTATGGAGCGGACGCGGAATCAACTGCGCTGCTGGAAGTGCGCTATGCGCGCGACGCGCAGGGGCGGGTGGTGCGCAAGACCATGCCGGGCGGCGCGGTGCTGGACTATGCCTACGATGCGGCGGGACGCGTCACGGCCATTTCCGTCGCGGGCCAGCCCATTGTATCCGGCGTGCGCTACACGGCTGCGCAGGACGGCGCGCGCCTTGCCGGCTACGTCTACGGCAACGGCCTGGCCGCGCGCAGCAGCTACGATGGCCTGGGCAGGCTCACGCTGCACGAAAGCGGTACGCGGCAGCGCATCCTGCGGGCGGACGCGGACAAGAACACCACCCTGGTCGAGCAGCGGCTGGCCGTCACCCGCGCGCCGCAGCCGGAGCGCCTGTCGCTGCGGCTGCCGCAGCTGTTCTCCACCGCCACGGCGGCCGGCCTGGCCGAATCGGCGGCCACGTCCAGCGTGCCGCACCAATACCGCTACGACGAATTCGACCGCCTGGTGGCCGAGTCCAGCGGCGAGCGCCAACTGCTGGACCTGCGCTACAACGCGCTGGGCGACCGCCTTGGCCTGCCCGCACCTGGCACGGACGCGGTGGGCAATGTGCTGAAGCACGGCGCGCACACGCTGGCCTATAACGCCGCCGGCGAACTGGCCGAGGTGCGCGGCGCTGACGGCAAGCTGGTGGCCCGGTACGGCTACGACGCCGAAGGCATCCGCGTGGTCAAGCACGTCGGCGGACGCACCAGCTACTTCCTCTACGAAGACGGCCAGTTGCTGGCGGAAGCCGACGGCGAAGGCCGCGTGCGGGCCGAATACGTGTACCTGGGCCGCAAGCCCGTGGCGCGCCTGCTGGGCGAGTCCGGGACTGCATCGGGGATAGTGTCGGGGCTTGCGCGCTGGCTGCCGCAAGTCTTCGCAGCCAGTCCCGCAGTCGAATACCTGCACGCTGACCAGCGCGACGCAGTGGAGTCGGTTACCGATGCAAACGGCGCGCTGCGCTGGCAGGCCGAGCTGGGGCCGTTCGGCGACCTGCGCCAGGAAGGCGGCCCGCGCGGCCATATGCCGCTGCGCCTGTCCGGCCAGTACGCCGACCCGGAAACCGGCTTGTACTACAACGTGCACCGCTACTATGACGCCGCCACCGGCCGCTATCTGCAGCCGGACCCGCTGGGCATAGAAGCAGGCCTGAACCTCTACGCCTACGCCGAAGGCGACCCGCTGCGCAAGACCGACCCATTGGGCCTGTCGATAGAACCGGACAGCGGCTGGGGCGGCGGCGTGGCGCCGTGGCTGTTCGGCACGGCGGTGCACAGCCAGATGGCGGCGCAGATACGCGGCAACGGCCTGGGCTGGGGCGCCAACGATGGCCGCAACGGCACTTGGGTGGGCCTGCGGCCGGACGCCTACTACGTCAAGCCCACGGACCTGCTCAAGCCCAGCTTCCACGGCACACTGTGGGAGCTCAAGCCCATCAGCTGGAGTTCCGCCGTCAACCCGGCCAACTACGCGGCGGGCAAGGGCGAAGTGGCGGCTTACATCGCCGGCGCGCAGAAGGGCTGCTGGACCGCCGGATCGAGCAAGGCCATCGTCAGCCAGCTCACGCCCGCGGCCGTCCTCATGGGCGGCAAAGTGTGGAACGTGACCTTCCAGGCCGATGCAGTGAATGACCAATCCGGCCTGCTGTTTTATAGTAAGCAGCAGGCGCAGGAAAAACCGGCGCCGCAGCAGGTGCCCGCGCCCGCACTGTCGCCTAGCCAGCGCAATGAATTGGATAAGCAGATGCAGCAGATTAAGGCGCAGGGCGCCAAGGAAGGCTGGTCCACGCTGGAGACCATAGGCATGGTGGTGCTGATCGGCCTGGCCATTGCCTTGCTGGTGGCGGCGGCCATCCTGCTGGCGCCCGCGATCGCCGCCGTGCTGGCCTCCATCGCCGCCGCGCTGTCGGCTGCGGCGGCAGGCACGGTGGCGCTGATGGCGGCGCTGGCGGCGCTGTTCGCCTTCAGCCCTGCCGTGGCGGCCGAGGCCACCAAGAAGGGCGAGGAAAAACAGAAGGGCATGCTGGACGGCGCCATCGACTGGTTCAAAGGTTGGTTCTGATTGAAAGGAAGCGGTTTGGACACGAAGCAGTTGCGGGACGAGGTGAGCGGACTGGTGGCCGCGTCGGCGGACAAGCTGGCGGCCTTCCAGGAGGAGCTGATGGATAGTGAAATCGCGGAGGGCTGGCGCTGCTTCTACGCGCGCCAGCTCTGGCTGCGCGAGGCGCTGCCGGAGCCGCTGATCAACGAGGCGGGCCGGCGCTATATGGTGGAGGCCTACCGCCAGCGCATCCTGCTGGCCGTGGAGCCGGACTACGCGGCGCATGACTTTTCCTTTCTCGAACGCTTCGAGGCCGACCCCGCGCTGCGCGCCGGCTACCGCAACTATCTGGAAACCGGCGTGCTCGATATCGAGAACCCGATGGGAAGCGGCGGCGCGCTGGACGCTGTGGCGAACGACACCGTCAACAGCCTGGCGGCCGGGCTGCAGCGGCACATGGCAAAGGAGGTCCAGGCCAACGCCGCCAGGTGGCTGAAGGAGGCAAGCGAGCGCGCCACACTGACGCCGCCCTCCATGCTGTCGCAGATGGAGCTCGGCCCCGCAGTACGCGACGCCAGCGTGCCGCCTGCGGAGGACACGGCCTACTGGCGCGCCCTCTACTGGGACAGCGAGGTGGTGGTGGCGGACCCGCAAGTGGTGCTCAATCCCGACTGGACCCTCAGGCTGATGGCGGCGCTGGCCCCGGATTTCCCCTACAACGCCGCGCTCAGCACGGCGAAGCGGTTGGTGTTCGCCGCCCCCGGCGACACCGCGCTGCGCTGGGCCGTCATGATAGAAAAGCCGGACGGCGCGCCGGACTTCCGCTACCCGCCGTCGCTGCTGCTGGTGCCGGGATCGCACACCAAGAAGCTGAAGGACGGCGACATCGTGTTCAAGGACGTGCCGCTGACCTGGCTCTACGCCATCGTGTACGACGCGCGCGGCATCGAGCTGCAGCTGCGCTACTTCCTGGAGCGCTACCGCCGCCTTGCCGGCTTCTACGCGCTGCTACTTGCCGATACAAAAATCCCGTTACGCGGGCTGCGGGGTTCGTGAGAATATTGCAGGCTGTATCAACCAGGATAACGATATGGCCCAGAACAAGACTACCCTCACCGCCGCCGCCGTTGCAGCAGCATTCGCCGCAGCTGCGGCCTGCAACGGCGCCGCCGCCGCCGAGCCGGCCGCACCGGACACCGCCCGCCACCAGCCGCAGATCGACAAGATCGTCGGCGAGATTTCGCCGCAGCGCATTGAAGCCACGATACGCAAGCTGGTGAGCTTCCAGACCCGCCACACCATGTCCGAGACCGAGTCCGACACGGTGGGCATAGGCGCCGCGCGGCGCTGGATCAAGAGCGAATTCGAGCGCTGCAACGCGCAGGCCGGCGGCCGCCTGCAGGTGGAATTCGACAGCCATATCGCGCCGGTGTCGCGCCGCATCAGCCGTCCGACCGAGATCGTGAACGTGGTGGCCACGCTGCCCGGCACGCAGGACGCGGCCAAGGAACGCATCTACGTGGTCAGCGGCCACTATGACTCGCGCAATACCGACGTGATGGACGCCACCGGCTTCGCCCCCGGCGCCAACGACGACGCCTCCGGCACGGCGGCCGTGATGGAAATGGCCTGCGTGATGGCCAAGTACAAATTCGACGCCACGCTGGTCTTCATGACGGTGGCGGCGGAAGAACAGGGCCTGCTGGGCGCGGCGCACTGGGCCGAACAGGCCAAACAGAAGAAACTGAACATCGCCGGCATGTTCACCAACGACATCATCGGCAGCTCGCGCGACGAGCACGGCAAGGTGGACGACAAGCAGGTGCGCCTGTTTGCGGAAGGCCTGCCGGTGGAGAAGGAAGCCAGCGACACCAACCGCACGCTGATACAGACCGGCGGCGAGAACGACTCGCTGTCGCGCCAACTGGCGCGCCACGTGAAGGAGCAGGGCGAGCGCTACGTGAAGGACTTCAAGGTCAGCGTGATACAGCGGCGCGACCGCTATCTGCGCGGCGGCGACCATATGCCTTTCCTGGAGCGCGGCTACGCGGCGCTGCGCTTCACCGAGCCGGCGGAGGACTTCAACCACCAGCACCAGAACGTGCGCACGGAAAACGGTGTGGTGATAGGCGATATGCCCGAGTACAACGACTACAAATACATCGCCAAGGTGGCGCGCGTGAACGCCGCCGCGCTGGCCACGCTGGCGCTGGCGCCAGCGTCGCCGCAGCAGGTGCAGGTGCGCACGGCGCAACTGGAGAACGACACGGCGCTGGTGTGGAGGCCGAACGGCGAGCCGGATCTGGCGGGCTACCGCATCGTGTGGCGCGCAACGGATGCTGCGGGCTGGCAGGGCAGCAAGTTCGTCGGCAACGTCACCGAAGCGCGGGTGCCGCTGTCGAAGGACAACTACTACTTCGGCGTGCAGGCCATCGATAAGGACGGCAACGCCAGCCCGGCCTCGTATCCAGTGCCGCTGCGATAATCATAACGAACTGAGCCGCATTCGGGGACTCGGCGTCCCCGTCTGACCCCAAATGCGGCTCAGCTCGTTAGAGTTCCGCTGGCAAATTCGCCAAAAACGCGTGGATTTGCGACACCACGGCCGCGCCTTCGCCCACCGCCGCCGCCACCCGCTTGGTGGAGTTGGCGCGCACGTCGCCGATGGCGAATACGCCCGGCACGCTGGTCTCCAGCGCCGCCCGCGAGGGCAGGTCGGCCGGGTACACGCCCTTGGCGAAGTTGGCACGGCATTGCGCCTTGGTCACGTCGAAGCCGGTGCGGATAAACCCTTTGGGATCGACGTCCACGCCGCAGTCGCTGAGCCAGCCGGTGTTCGGGTCGGCGCCGATGAACAGGAACACGCGGCATACCGGGTAGTCGGTCTCCGACTCGTCCAGCCCGCAGCGCACGCGCACCTGCTGCAGCCCCTGCTCGTCGTCCCCCTCCAGCGCCACGATTTCGCTATGCGTGTGCAGCACGATGTTCGGCGTGGCCTGGATGCGCTCGATCAGGTAGCTGGACATGGTGGCGGCCAGGCTAGGCCCGCGCACCAGCATGTGCACCTTGGACGCGTGCCCGGACAGGAACACCGCCGCCTGCCCGGCCGAATTGCCGCCGCCCACCAGGATAATCTCCTCGGTCTTGCACAGCTTGGCCTCGATGGGCGAGGCCCAGTAGTACACGCCGCGCCCTTCGAACTGCTTCAGGTTGGCCAGCGAGGGACGGCGGTAGCGCGCGCCGCAGGACAGCACCACGGTCTTGGCCTGCAGCCGCGTCAGGCTGCCGCACATTTCCACCTGCAGCGGGTAGGTGTCGCAGATCAAACGCCCGGCCGGGGCCGGAATGGCGATCTCCACGCCGAACTTCTGCGACTGCACGTAAGCCCGTCCGGCCAGCGCGCCGCCGGAAATGCCGGTCGGGAAGCCGAGGTAGTTTTCGATGCGCGCGCTGGCCGCCGCCTGGCCGCCGAAGGCGCGCGTTTCCAGCGCCAGCACCGACAGGCCTTCGGACGCGGCATACACCGCCGTCGCCAGCCCGGCCGGGCCGGCGCCCACCACGATCACGTCCCACACCTTGTCGCTGCTCAGCTCAGGCAGCATGCCCAGGCAGCGGCCCAGCTCCACATTGGTGGGGTTCTTTTTCACGCTGCCGTCCGGGCACACCACCAGCGGCATGTCCTCCGGCTGCGGCTGGTAGTGCTCGCACAGCGCGCGCGCCTGGGCGTCGGATTTCGGGTCCAGCACGGAATAGGGATGGCCGTTGCTTTGCAGCCAGGTCTGCAGATTGTGCAGGCGCGGATGGCCGGGCGCGCCCACCAGCACGGGGCCGCCTGACGGCGCTTCGATCAGGCCCACGCGGCGCAGGATCAGCGCGCGCACCAGGCGCTCGCCCAGCTCGGCTTCCGCCACCACCAGCGCGCGCAGCGATTCGGATGGGATCACCAGCACTTCCACGTCGCCCACCGCGTCGCCGTTGACCAGCGAGGGACGGTCCGACAGCTGGCCCACCTCGGCGCAGAACTGGCCGGCGCCATGTTCGATGATCAGCGAGGTGTTGCCCAGGCCGTCGTAGCGGCTGATGGCCACGCGCCCTGTCAGTATCACCAGCATGCCGAAGGTGGTGCGGCCGGCCTCGAACAGGCGCTCGCCGTTGCGGAAATGGCGCACCGTGCCGAAGCGCTGCATGCGCTTGATTTCCGCTTCGCTCAGCGTGGGGAACATCTGGTGGCGGCGCGATTCCAGCGAACTGGGCAGGGTGCCCACGGGGTCGCTGGCGTTCGCTTCTGCTTGGAATGGGGTATCGTCGTTGGGCATGGCGGTAAGTGAAATAAGGGGCTGGAATTTGTTACGGACAGTCTATCGCATGCCCCGGCTTTCATGCCAACATCTTATTGGGGAGCCGGACTGGTACAATCTTTGCAATGATTTGCGTAACCATCGTTGCAACTACCCTGATAAGCTATTTATGCCCGTCGTCCCCGCCATCCGCGCGCTCGATCCGCGCGAAGCCGAGCAGTTTTTCGTCTACCTGAACGATCACCTGAGGGACAACGGCACACACGGCCATCCGCTGTTCCAGCCCATGCCGCGCAGCCAGTCCGTCTTCCCCGAGGAAAAAGCCGCCGCCTTTATCAAGGGCATGGGCATTGCCGTCGGCCAGCCGGGCTGGCGCCGCGCCTGGGCCGCCACCGGCCAGGACGGCATCCTCGGCCACGTCGACCTGCGCGCGCGGCCCGAGGGCGGCAGCGCCCACCGCGCCTTGCTGGGCATGGGCGTGCACCGCCTGGCGCGGCGCCAGGGCCTGGGCCGGGTGCTGGTGCGGTCGGCCATGGACTGGGCGCGCCAGGCCGGCCTGGAATGGCTGGACCTGGAAGTGCTGAGCATTAACGAGCCGGCGCGCGCCCTCTACCGCGACTGCGGCTTCCGGCAGACCGGCGAAATTGCCGACATGTTCCGCATCGACGGCGAGCAGCTCGCTTACACGCTGATGAGCGCGAAGCTGTAAGGTCCGGCCAACCCCGTGCCGGGCGCGCTTTCGCGTCCCGGATTAAAATGATCTTTTTTGCTGAACGAAAACAGAACTCAATGGCTTACATGACTATTGCCGATACGATCGGCAACACGCCCCTGGTGCAGCTGAAACGCATCCCCGGCGCCGACGCCGACGCGCGCGGCAACATTATCCTGGGCAAGCTGGAGGGCAATAATCCGGCCGGTTCCGTCAAGGACCGCGCCGCCATGTCCATGCTGCGCCGCGCCGAGGAGCGCGGCGACATCAAGCCGGGCGACACGCTGATCGAAGCGACCTCCGGCAACACCGGCATCGCGCTGGCGATGGCGGCCGCCATCCGCGGTTACAAGATGCTGCTGCTGATGCCGGAAAACCAGAGCGAGGAGCGCAAGCAGGCCATGGCCGCCTACGGCGCCCAGATCCTGCTCACGCCCAAGACCGGGGGCATGGAGTATGCGCGCGACATGGCCGAGCAGATGCAGAAGGACGGCAAGGGCATTATCCTGGACCAGTTCGGCAACGGCGACAATCCGCGCGCCCACTACGAGGGCACCGGCCCGGAAATCTGGCGCGACACCGGCGGCCGCGTCACCCACTTCGTCAGCGCCATGGGCACCACCGGCACCATCATGGGCGTGTCGCAGTACCTGAAGGAGCAGAGCGAGGCGGTGCGCATCATCGGCGCGCAGCCGGAGGAGGGCTCGCAGATCGCCGGCATCCGCAAATGGCCGGAAGCCTACCTGCCGAAGATTTACGACAAGGCGCGCGTGGACCAGGTGGAATACGTGACGCAGGCGGCGGCCGAGCGCATGGCGCGCAGGCTGGCTGCGGAGGAAGGCATCTTCTGCGGAATTTCGGCGGCGGGCGCGTGCGAGATCGCATTGCGCATTTCGCAGACGGTGGAGAACGCAACCATCGTGTTCATCGTCTGCGACCGGGGCGACCGCTACCTGTCGACCGGCGTGTTTCCGGCGTAAGGGCAAGAACTTTATCCCTCCGCCCGCGCGGGGGGAGGGATCGCAAACCGGGGCGGCTTAGCCCTGGTTCGGGGTTTCGCCTTCTTTAGGCTTGAACTGCTTGTCGCTGATGCGGAACTTGTTGCGGCGGTCGCCCATCAGGTAGCGCAGGTCACGAATGCTCAGGTCGCTTACTTCATGCATGCGGATCAGCAGCGAAGCACCCACCGGCAGGCGGTGGTGGCGGATTTTGCTGATCACCGGTGGCGCCACTTCCAATGCGCGCGACAGGGCGGCATCGTTTTTCAGGCGCAGGTTTTCGATCAGCGTGTCGAGCAGCCGGTTCGGATTGTATTGCAGCAGATCATCGCCTTCCGAATCGCTGTTCATATCGATACCCACTTGGTTAGTCATGATTCGTCTGTTCCTTCTGTAAAGTTTGTCCTGCAAAGTGAAACACTCGGAGCCTAGCCATGTTCATCCTTACTCGGGAACGAATTCACCACACGGACGGAATTCCGAAATAACAAGTTTCATAATATATACACAATTGTACAACATCACGCAATGTAATACTTACGAGCAATAAAAAATAACTGTTGCACGTAGATATCGTTGTCCGTCCGCAACAATGTGTGAGAATTGGCGCCAGCTGCGTGTGCTACCATGCCTCTGCAGATCCCGCACTATCCTTTGTCTTTTGCACAAAGTTGAGTATAGGGCAAAATCCACCGGCATTGCCGCACGATATGATTCCTGTCGTGTTTCCAACTATCAATTATACAATAGCTGCCACGAGGCAAGATTTCAAGTGGCTTTACGCTTCCTTACAAGTCGCGGCGCGATAATTTGATGGCGCGTCCCAGCTCCAGCACCGACATGGCGTAGAAGTAGCTGCGGTTGTATTGCGTAATCGAAAAGAAATTATTGCTGCCCAGCCAGAACTCAGTCGGCTCGGAGCCGTTCTGCAAATCCACCAGGCCGAAATTCATTCCATCCGGCAAGGTAGAAGTGGTGACGACCCCGGCGGACATCAAGTCCTGCGGGCGGAATTTTGCTTCCAGGCCCTGGTTGATAAAGCGTTCCCACTGGCGGCTGGGCGACACGGTGGCGGCATACACCAGCGGACCCGGGTCGTCGCGGCGCCAGCCGTGCGCCACCAGGAAGGCGGCCACGCTGCCGATGGCGTCGGTGGGCGAGTTGCGCAGGTCCACCCGGCCGTTGCCGTCGAAGTCCACCGCGTATTTCATGATGTTGCTCGGCATAAACTGCGGCAGGCCCACGGCGCCGGCATAGGAGCCCAGCAGCGAGAAGGGATCGATGCCGGCCTGGCGCGCGTACAGCAGCGTGCTTTCCAGCTCGCCCCTGAAGAAGGCCATGCGGGCCTCGCGCGCGGGCGCCAGCGGGTAGGCGAAGGCCAGCGTGGTGAGCGCGTCCATGACGCGGAAGCGGCCGGTGTTGCTGCCGTACACGGTTTCCACGCCGATGATGCCGACGATGATTTCCGCCGGCACGCCGTACAGCGCCTCGGCGCGCGCCAGCGCTTCGCGGTTCTCGTTCCAGAATTTCACGCCGCCGTTGATGCGCACCGGCTCGATGAACAGCTTGCTGTAGGCCTGCCAGTTCTTGGGCTTGCCCGGCGGCGCCGGCTTCATCAGCTGCACGGCCGAGTCCACGTAGCGCACCTGCATCATGGTCGCTTCCAGCTCCTTGCGGTCAAAGCCGTGCTTGGCGGCCATCTCATCGAGGAACTGGCCCACTTCCTTCCACTGGCCGAAATTGACGAATTCGCCTTCGTAGTCGGTTTTCCTGGCCGGCGCGGCTTTGGCGGGCTTGGCTTTTTTCGCCTTGGCCTTGCTGTGGGCGGCGGGCGTGGCGGCTGCGGCGGCGGGCGCCAGGGCGGTGCCGGCCAGTGCCAGTGCCAGCAGGGCGGAGGAGAGCGTGTTGGTGTGCAAAGACAGTTTCATTGAATTCGTTTCAGCAAAATGGCCAGCCTTTTGGCGGGCGCCGTTATCTCATCAGCAGGCGCTGCATACTTGAGCGCGCCATACAATTCCAGAAAGGCCAGCATGGCCTCTTTCTTGTCTTCCTGCCCCGCCATCGCCTGCAGGCGGCGGGCGTAGCTGTGCGGTCCTTCGTGCGGCGCGCGCGCCATGCCGCGCCGGGCCATTATGCGGCAGAACGCCGCGTACACCGCGTCCACCGGGTCCGGCGGCACCAGGGCGCGCCGCTTGCGCAGCTGCACCATCGCCAGCGCCAGCAGGGCGGACGCCGCCAGCGCCGCGCCGCTGCGCCAGTTGCCGAAGGCGCTCGATAGTTCCGCAAGGAAACTGCTCTGCCTATCTGGATTGTAATCCAGGACCCATTGATTCCACGCATTATTCACCGCCTGCGCGCGGAATCTGAGTTTCGCCAGCCACGAATTGCTGTCATTGGCGAAATTCATCAGGCCATCCAGGCCCGCCAGGCCGAACGGCGCCTGCTGCGGCAGCGCGCGGCCCAGGCCCTGGTTGACGCGCTCGGGCGCCACGGCCGAGGTGGGATCGACCCGCAGCCAGCCTTGGCCTTCGGTCCAGATTTCGGCCCAGGCGTGGGCGTCGGACTGGCGCACGGTGAGGTAGCCGTCCACCGGGTTCAGCTCGCCGCCCTGGTAGCCGGTGACCACGCGCGCCGGCACGCCCATGGCGCGCATCAGCACCACGAAGGCGCCGGCGTAGTGCTCGCAGAAGCCGGCCTTGCTGCCGAACAGGAAATCATCCACAGCGTTGCGGCCCAGCAGCGGCGGCTCCAGCGTGTAGCTGAATTGCTGGGTGCGGAACATGCGCAGCACGGCCTGGGCCGAGTCCGCCGGGCCGCCGGCCTGGCGCAGCGTGGCCGCCAGCGCCAGGGTGCGCGGGTTGTAGCCGTCCGGCAGGCGCAGCGCGCGCGCCAGCTGCGCGGCGTCCAGGCTGGGCTGCAGGCGGTAGGACAGGTAGGCGCTGGCCTGGTAGCGCAGGCGCTGGTGCACCGGCTCGCGGCTGATGAATTCGAACTCGTCGCTCAGGCCGGCGCCCAGGCCGGGCATGGGCAGGTTGGGGTTGGTCAGCTCCAGCGCGAACAGCCAGCGCTTGCCGGTGGGCTCCATGGTCACTTCATGGCGCAGCGCTTCGCCCAGCACGGACGCGCGCGAGTTGCTTTCGCCGGCGCGGTAGCGGGGGCGCTCGGTGCGGGTCCAGGTGCTGCCGTCATAGTTGCTCAGCACGATGCCACGCCAGTAGAGCTGGTTCTGCGGCGGCAGCGGGCCGAAGAAGCGCACCCGGTAGGCCACCTCGTCCGACAGCGCCAGGCTGGTCATGCTGCCGGGGGACATGGTGTCCGAAATGCCGCTGCGGGCGCTGCGGGCGTCGCCGGGCAGGCCCCACAGCGGCCCCTGGATGCGCGGGAAGGCGAAGAACAGCACCACGGCCAGCGGCGCGGCGGCCAGGAAGATCTTGCCCGCCGCCAGCAGGCGCTGGCGCAGCGGCGGCACGGCGCCGGTGTACTGGAAGGTCATCAGCGTGGCCAGCAGCACGATGATGGTGGCCACCATGCACAGGCCGGTGAGCATGGACTGGGAGTAGAAGAAATTGGTCAGCAGCAGGAAGAAGCTGAGGAAGATCACCACGAACAGGTCGCGCCGGGCGTGCATTTCCAGCAGCTTGAAGGCCAGCAGCAGGGCCAGCATGGCCACGCCCGCGTCGCGGCCCAGCAGGGTGCGGAAGGACAGATAGACCCCGCCCATGGCCAGCAGCGACACCGGCAGCAGCAGCCACAGCGGCGGCATGCGGCGCCCCCGCAGCGTGATGGCGCCGCGCCACAGCAGCACGCCGCAGATCACGGCGCTGGTCCACGGCGGCAGATGGCTGAAATGCGGCGCCAGCACCAGCAGGGCGGCGGCCAGCAGCAGGAGCGTGTCCGCCTTGTCGCGCGTGAGCCGCTGCGCCCAGCGCGCCAGCGGCCCGGCCGGCGCCATGCCGCGCGCGCTCACGCGTAGGCCTCCTGGCCGTACAGGGCCAGCGCGCGCAGGCAGGCGGTGCGGTGCGCGTCGCCCAGGGCGGGCGGCAGGTCGTGGTGGCCGAGGCGGAAGCCGTAGGGCAGGGCGCGCTGCTCGGCCTCCAGCACCCAGCGCGCCATGCGCGACAGGCGCAGCTCCAGGTCCATGGTGTAGGGCAGCAGCGCGAAGTCGAGCACCATCTCGGCCACCGCGCCGCCTTCGAAATGCTTGGTGCTGAGCTGTCCGCCCAGCGCCGGGTCGTGCCGCGCGATCTGGCGCCAGGCCAGGTGGCGCATGGGGTCGCCCGGCTGGTAGCTGCGGATGCCGGCGAAATTATCCAGCCCCACCTGGCCGTGGCCGTCCTCGCTGGCCGCGCCGCTCACCGGCAGCGGCGGCGCGTTGTTTTCCGGCGCGGGATAGAGCAGCACGCGCAGGTCCGGCTCCCAGTAGGCCCAGGCGCGGAACAGGCCGAGCGGAAAACGCGTCACCAGGCGCACGCGCGGCGCGGCCAGCCAGCCGCGTCCCTCGGTGGGCGCCGCCAGCACCAGCGCCGCGCTGCCGCCGGCCGGCACGTCGAGCGCGTGGCGCGGCTCGCCGTCGTGCTGGAAGCCCAGCCACACGCCGTAGCGGCTGCGCGCCGTGCCATTGTGGACTTGCAGCTCGAACTGCGCCTCCTGGCCGGAGAACACCGGCTGCGCGCGGCCCGGCGCCAGGCGCAGCAGGGCCAGGTTGCGGGCCGTCATGACCATGTCGGCCACGGCGCAGGCGCCGGTGAAGAAGGTCAGCGCAAAGCCCAGGCCCAGCGTGTAGTTGATGGAGCCGATCAGCATGATCAGCAGCAGGCCGGTGAACGCCATGCCGGGCCGCGTGGGGACGATGAAGACGCGCCGCATCACCAGCAGCACCTCGCCCGGTTCCGGGCCGCGCAGCTGGAACAGCCAGCTGTTCAGCCAGGCCCGCAGCCGGCCGGGTGGGGGCGATGGTGGCCGGGGCGCGTTCGCCTCCTGCATGGTTGGCATGGCGCGGGCTTACACCGGCACCGACGCCTGCAGCTGCAGCACCAGGTCGCGGCTGGCCAGCGCCACGCCGTGCGCCGCCTTCAGCGGCCGCAGGCGGTGCGCGCAGACCGGCACCAGCACCGCCTGCACGTCCTCCGGCAGCACGTGGTCGCGCCCCTCCAGCGCGGCCCAGGCGCGCGCCGCCTGCAGCAGCGCCAGCGCCGCGCGCGGGCTCAGGCCTTCAGCGAAGGCGCCGTTCTGGCGCGAGGCCTGGGCCAGCGCCTGCACATAGGTGGCCAGCGCGGGCGAGACGTGGATGCGGCGCAGGCTGCGCTGCGCTTCCAGCAGCTCGGCCGAACTCATGGCCGGCGGCAGCGACTTGAGCATGGCGCGCCGGTCGTCGCCCAGCAGCAGGGCGCGTTCGGCGGCCGGGTCCGGATAGCCCAGCGAGAGGCACATCAGGAAGCGGTCCAGCTGCGATTCCGGCAGCGGGAAGGTGCCCACCTGGTGCAGCGGGTTCTGGGTGGCGATCACGAAGAAGGGTTCGGGCAGCGGTCGCGTGACGCCGTCGGCCGAGACCTGGCGCTCCTCCATCGCCTCCAGCAGGCCGGACTGGGTCTTGGGCGTGGCGCGGTTGATCTCGTCGGCCAGCAGCACCTGCGTGAAGATGGGGCCGGGATGGAAGGCGAAACCGTTCTTTTCTCGCTCGTAGATGGAAATGCCGGACACGTCGGCCGGCAGCAGGTCGCTGGTGAACTGGATGCGGTTGAAATTGAGCCCCAGCGAAATGGCCAGCGCGTGCGCCAGCGTGGTTTTGCCCACGCCCGGCACGTCCTCCACCAGCAAATGGCCGCCGGCCAGCATGCAAGTGAGCGCCAGGCGCACCTGCTGGTCCTTGCCGACGATGACCTGGCCCACCTGGCGCGCTACCGCATGCAGTTTGGTATACATGGTTCCTGTTATTATCCCGTGGTAGATTACAACCTGATTCTATGCGAGAACCCGCATGGGAACCACCCCGATCGCTGCGGTAAAGACACGAGACATGAGTACAGCAATTTACAGCCACCCCGACTGCCTGCGCCACGAGATGGGCGAGTGGCACCCAGAATCGCCCGCCCGGCTGCAAGCGATTGCCGACCAGCTCATCAATTCGCACATTGACGACCTGCTGGAGCACCGCGAGGCGCCGCTGGCGGCGCTGTCCGACATAGAACGCAACCATAGCCGCAACGCCATCGGCATCGTGCGCGACAACGTGCCGCAGGCGGGCGACTACTACCCCATCGACGGCGACACCTCGCTCAACGCCTACAGCTGGCAGGCGGCCCTGCGCGCCGCCGGCGCCGCCGTGGCGGCCACGGACGCGGTGATCGACGGCGAAATCGGCAACGCCTTCTGCGCCATCCGCCCGCCCGGCCACCACGCGCGGCCGACCGAGCCCATGGGCTTCTGCATGTTCAACAACATCGCCATCGCGGCCAAGCACGCGCTGGACGTGCGCGGCCTGCAGCGCGTGGCCATCGTGGATTTCGACGTCCACCACGGCAACGGCACCGAGGAGGCGCTGATGGACGAGCCGCGCGCGCTGATGGTGAGCTTCTTCCAGCATCCCTTCTATCCCTACAGCGCGGTGGCGGCGGAAACGCCGAACCGGGTGAACGTGCCGGTGCCGGCGCATTCCAAGGGCGACGTGGTGCGCCAGTTGGTGCTGGACAAATGGCTGCCCGCGCTGCACGCCTTCAAGCCGGAGATGATCTTCATCTCGGCCGGCTTTGACGCGCACCGCGAGGACGACATCGGCGGCATGGGCTTGGTGGAGGCGGACTACGCCTGGATGACGCAGGAGGTGATGGCGGTGGCCAGGGAGTACGCGCAGGGCCGCATCGTCAGCTGCCTGGAGGGCGGCTACAACCTGTCGGCGCTGGGCCGCAGCGTGGTGGCGCACGTGAAGGCGCTGGCGGAGCTGTAAGCCGCGCCGCCTGGCCCCGGCCCTGGCCTTAGCGCGGCGCCAGCTTCAGGTCCACCTGCTCGACTATATCGGGAATGGCCGCGAGCACCGCCTGGATGGTGGCCCTGCACGCCGCCGGCCCGGCGTCCTTGCGCAGCGCCTGTTCCGCCTGCGCCGCCAGCTGGCTGAGTTCATTCGCGCCTATGGTGCCGGCCAGGCCTTTGAGCGTGTGCAGCGCGGACGCGGCGCCTGCGCAGCCTTCCGCGTCGAGCGCGGCGCGCAGCTCCGCCGCAATGAGCGCGGCTTCCGCATTGAAGCTGCGCAGGGCGATCTGGTACACCGGCAGCAGGCCGCCCATGCGCTTGATGGCGCCGGCCGTGTCCAGCCGCGCCGGCGTTTCGGTGCGCGCCGCCATGGCGATGGCCGCCGTGCCGCCTGTCGCCGCAACGCCCTTCGCCGCCACGCCCGCCGCCGCAGGCTGCTCGCGCCGGGGTCCCGCGTGCGACAGGATGACGCCGATCAGCTGCTGCAAGTCGAACGGTTTGCCCACGTGGTCCGCCATGCCCGCCGCCAGCGCCAGTTCCCGGTCCGACTGCATGGCGTTGGCCGTCATGGCGATGATGGGCGGTGCGCGCTCGCCCAGTTCGGCGCGGATGGCGCGCGTGGCCGCGTAGCCGTCCATGTCCGGCATCTGGATATCCATCAGCACCACGTCCGGCAATGGCCCTTCGCGCCGCACGGCGGAGATGGCGTCCTGCCCGCAAGCGGCCACCTCCACCAGCGCGCCCTCGTGGCTCAGCAGCTCGCGCGCCACTTGCTGGTTGGTCGGATTGTCCTCCACCAGCAGGATGCTCACCCCGTTCAGCAGGCGCCGCGATTGCGGCGGCTGGTCCAGCAGGGCGGGGCGCTGGCCGGAACGCGCATCGGCCACCGCGTTGAACAGCATCGACGCCGTAACCGGCTTGACCAGCACGCCGTCCAGCACCGGCGCGGCCCGGGCGGGCTCCTGCGCCTGCTTCTGCGCCAGCTGCTCGCGGTCATGCGCGGTGACCATGATGATCAAGGGCGTGGCTGCGGCGGGCAGCAGTTCGCGCAGGCGCACGCTGGTTTCCCAGCCGTCCAGCAGCGGCATGCGCCAGTCCACCAGCAGCACGTCGTAAGGGCGGGCGGCGCTGCGCTCCATCGCCAGCCGGATCGCGTCCAGGCCATTGTCGGCCGTGTCCACGCGCCAGCCGAAGGACGCCGCCATGGCTGCCAGCACCTGGCGCGCGCTCGGGTTGTCGTCCACCACCAGGCAGTCCAGCGCGCGCAGCTGCGCGGGATGGGCTGCCGGCAGCGGCGGCTCCGCCTGCGGCAGCGCCAGTTCGAAGCTGAAGGTGCTGCCCTGGCCCGGCGTGCTGGTTACCTCCAGCGTTCCGCCCATCATGCGTGCCAGGCGCTGCGAAATCGCGAGCCCCAGGCCGGAGCCGCCGAAGCGGCGCGCGGTGGAGGCCTCGCCCTGCGAGAAGCCGTCGAAGATATGCGCGCGCTGTTCGGGCGAGATGCCGATGCCGGTGTCGCGGATGGCGAAGGCGATGCGGGCGCCGTCCGGCCCCTGCACCGGCCGCACCGACAGCACCACCTCGCCCTGCTCGGTGAACTTGATGGCGTTGCCGGTCAGGTTGAGCAGGATCTGCTGCAGGCGCAGCGAGTCGCCCAGCAGCCAGGGCGGCAGCGCCGGATCGACCTCGAACAGCACCTCCACCGGCTTGCTGCCCACGTAGGCGGACAGGATCACGGACAGGTCGCGCAGCAGCCGGTCCAGGCTGAAGGGATGCAGGTCCAGCGCCAGCTTGCCGGCTTCAACCTTTGAAAAATCGAGGATGTCGTTGAGCAGGCCAAGCAGGGCGCGCGCCGCCGATTCCGCCTTGGCCGCGTAGTCGCGCTGGCGGCCGTCGAGCTGGGTTTGCTGCAGCAGCTGCAGCATGCCCAGCACCGCGTTCATCGGCGTGCGGATCTCGTGGCTCATATTCGCCACGAAGTCCGACTTGGCGCGGCCTGCCGCCAGCGCCTGGTCCTTGGCCTCGGTCAGCTTGTCCACGGTGCGGGCCTGCTGGCGCAAGGCGTAGCGCCCGCCCAGCAGGGAGCCGGCCGCCATGATGAACAGCAGCGCCAGGAATATGGCGTCGTTGCGGGCCTCCTTGCGCCAGGGCGCCAGGAAGTCGTCGCTGGACAGTCCCACCAGCACGAACACCGGATACTGGCCGATGCGCTCGATGCTGACCACGCGCTGCAGGCCGTCGCGCACGCTGTTGGTGGTGTAGGTGCCGTGCTGGCGCTGGCTGGCAAGCACCGCCATGGTGGGCGCCGACAGCTGGACCTGCGAGCCCAGGGGCACTTCGGGCGCTTCCGGGTAGCGGTGCAGCATGCGGCGGTCCTTGTCCACCAGCGTGATGACGCCGTTCGCGCCCACGTTGAGGGACTTCAGCACGTCGGTGATGGTGCTGGTGGTCATGTTCACATAGGCGGTGCCGCCGAAGCGGCCGTCCTCGTAGGTCAGCGCATAGACTAGCGGCAGCACCCAGTCGCCCGTGATGCGCGACTTGACCGGCACGCCGAACACCAGCTCGCGCTCCTTCTGGACGCGCGGGTAGAACTCGCGGATGCCCAGGTTCTGGATCTTGGACAGGTCGATGTCCTCGCCGTAGATCACGCGGCCTTCGCTGTCCGAGCCGCGCACCGAGCGCGCGTGGGGTATGCGTTCCTTGAGCGAGCGCAGGTAGGCGCTGAAGGCGGCGTCGCTGAAACGGTTCTCGGCATGCAGGGTGCGGAACTCCTGCCCGGCGCGGCGCATGGCCAGGTCCACCTCGTAGAAGTGGCCGCGCAGGAAGTGTTCCAGTGTGATGGCGAGGTTGCGGGAGGTTTCCTCCGCGTTGGCAAAGTAGCGCTGGCGGCTTTCGTGCAGGGTGTGCAGCACGAAGCCGGTGACGATCAGGAATGACGCCGCCACCGCCGCTACCAGCACAGTAAACAGCTTGCGCAACCGTCGCAGTGTCTCGAATCTCATGTTGTTACAGTAACACAAGGCGGGTTACGCAGCTACGCTGCCAACCCGCCCTACGGCTTATACGAGACACTGGAGGCGTTAGACGCCGACGCGCTTGGCGCTGGTGCTGGACCAGCGGTACAGGGCGGACACCACGGCGGCGCCCACCACCAGCGACACCACCATGGTGGCGTGCTCGCTCAGCGAGTTGGCGATGGCCAGCGGCTCGCCTTCGCCGGACAGCACGATCAGGCCGGCCAGCGCCACGTTGAACAGGCTTTCGCCGACGATAAAGCCGGACATGATCAGCACGCCCAGGCGCTTGGCCACTTCGCCCCAGGTCTGGTGGTGCACGGCGCGTTCGAACAGATAGCCGGCCACGGCGCCCACCACCACCGGCGCGGTCACGGCGCTCGGCAGGTAGATCGCCAGGCCCACGCCCAGCGGCGGCAGGCTGTACTTGTTGCCCGAGGCTTTTTTCAGCACGAAGTTGAACACCACCAGGCCCAGGCCCAGCGCGGCGCCCCAGCCGATCAAATGCCACGGCAGGTTGCCGCCGATGACGCCCTTGGCCAGCGTGGAGATCAGCGTGGCCTGCGGCGCGGCCAGCGGCTGCGAGGAGATGGCTTGCAGATTGGGCGCGCCGGCAAAGCCGTTGGCGCGGTTCAGCAGTTCCAGCACCGGCGGCACCACGCAGGAACCGGCGAACACGCCGATCAGCAGCGCAACCTGCTGCTTCCACGGCGTGGCGTCGACCAGCTGGCCGGTTTTCAGATCCTGCAGATTGTCGTTGCCGATCACGGCCACGGCCAGCACCACGGTGGTGACGAACAGCGCGAAGGCGATCAGCGCGTGCGCCACTTCAGGACCCATGATGTGCTTGCCCACCGCGCCCACCGACAGGGCGGCGCCCAGCACGGTCAGGATGGCGATGCCGGACACCGGCGAGTTCGAGGAGCCGATCAGGCCCGCCATGTAGCCGCACACGGCGGCGGCGAAAATGCCGGCCACCAGGATGTAGGCCACGCCGACCGCGATCAGCGCCGGGGCTATGCTTTGCAGCACGCCGCCCTGCAGGAAGGAGGCCAGCAGCCAGCCGGCCGGCACCATGGCGATCAAGGTCACCAGGCCGACGATAAAGATAGGCAGGTCCTGCTCGGTGCGCGGCAGCACGCCGCCGTTCTGCTTGGCGTGGCGCGAGGCGGCCATGGCCGATTTCAGGCCGCCGATGACGGGTTTGGCCAGGCCGGCCAGGGTCACGATGGCGGCGGCGCCGATGGCGCCCGCGCCTATCATGCGCACGTCGGTTTTCCATACTTTCAGCGCCCAGTCGGCCGCCGACAGGTCCGCCATGGGCTGGGCCGCGGTCAGGATGGGCACCAGTATGCCCCAGGCGATGGCCAAGCCGGCCAGCATGGCGATGCCGACGGTGATGCCCATCAGGTGGCCGGCGCCGATCAGGGCCAGCGAGCTGGACGCGCCCAGGCCGGTGGCGCCGTTGCCGGTGCGGAAATAGACCGCCATTTCGCCGGCCATCACCTTCACGGCCGCGCCGGCCGCGTACAGCGCGGAGGCCACGCTGCCCAGGATCACGGCCATCAGGCCGGCCTTGCCTTCAGCGGCGCCGGCGCGCGAGGAGGTGCCCACTTTCAGCACTTCGGCGGCGGCCACCCCTTCCGGATAGGGCAGGTCCGAGGTCGACACCAGCGCGCGGCGCAGCGGCACCGTGTACATCACGCCCAGCACGCCGCCGATGGCGCAGGCGCCGAAGGTTGGCCAGAAGGGCACGTTGGCCCACCAGCCTATCATCAGCAGGCCCGGCAGCACGAAGATCACCGAGGCCAGCGTGCCGGCGGCCGAGGCGATGGTCTGCACGATGTTGTTTTCTTGAATCGTCGCGGTCTTGAACGCGCTCAGCAGCGCCATCGAAATCACCGCCGCCGGGATCGACGTGGCGAAGGTCAGGCCCACTTTCAGGCCCAGATAGACCTGCGCCGCCGTGAACACCAGCGTGATCAGGATACCCAGGATCACGCCACGGACAGTAATTTCGCCTGGCATGGATGGGGAAGCTTTAGTCATCTTGCACGACTCCCTGGAATGTTTGTAAAAAGGAAAAAAATTTGTGCCCCATAATAGCCGACCTTCGCGCAAACGGATACAGCCAGGATGCAGCAAGGGAGGCAGCGGAGGCCGGAGCAGGTAAAATAGCGGATTACACGCACGCAGCAGAAGGCAAGACATGGCAATTCAATGGTATCCGGGGCATATGAACGCCGCCAAGAAGAAGGCGGCCGAACAGATGGAGAACACCGATCTGGTGATCGAGGTGGTCGACGCGCGCCTGCCCGAAGCCAGCTGCAACCCCATGGTGGAAGAGCTGCGCCTGTTCCGCCAGCGGCCCTGCCTGAAGATCCTCAACAAGATCGACCTGGCCGACCCGGCCGCCACGGCTGCGTGGGTGGAGTATTACAACAAGCAGGAAGGCGTGACGGCGTTCGCCATGACGACCAAGAAGCCGGGCGACGTGGCGCGCATTCCGGACCTGGCCAAGTCGCTGGCGCCGCACCGCGGCGTGCCGACCAAGCCGCTGCGCATCATGATCATGGGCATCCCCAACGTCGGCAAATCGACCTTGATGAACGCGCTGCTGAAAAAGCGCGTGGCCAAGGTGGGCGACGAGCCGGCCGTGACCAAGGTGCAGCAGAAGCTTTACCTGGATAAAAACACCGTGCTGGTGGACACCCCCGGCATGCTGTGGCCCAAGATCGCCATGCCGAGCGACGGCCTGATGCTGGCCGCCAGCCACGCCATCGGCTCCAACGCGCTGATCGAAGAAGAAGTGGCCGAATACCTGGCCGGCGAAATGCTGCGCCGCTACCCCGAGCTGCTGGCCACGCGCTACGGCTACAAGGACATCGACACCATGGACGCCATCGCCGTGGTGGAAGGCATCGCCGCCAAGCGCGGCTACCGCCTCAAGGGCGGCGACTACGACTACGAAAAAGCGGCCCACATCTTCCTGCAGGACTACCGCAGCGGCGTGCTGGGCCGCATCTCGCTCGAGACGCCAGCCACCCGCGCCGCCGCCCTGGCCGCGTTCGCCGAAGAGCAGCGCGTGAAAGCCGAACTGGCCGCCGCCAAAGCCGCCGCCAAGGAAGCCGAGCGCATGAAGGGCAAGCGCGGCACCTGATAGGGCTGCGCCAAAAATACAACATCTTCCCCGGATGCTGCGTGTTATCATCTTGATATCACTCATCCAGGCCAGCGTGTCCCCTAACCATGGTCACCGAAGCGCGCATCTCGACTGACGCCCTGCGGCCCGGCAAGCGGCTGGCGCTGGTGCGCGACACGGCCTATTCCCTGTTCAACCTGGAAGTCGATTTCGGCGGCGCCGAGGCCAACTCGGTGGCGGCCGACATCCGCATCGCCCGCCACGCGCAGGCGGGCGTGGTGGACGTGCACACCACCTTCAGCCGGGTCGAGCGCACGCGGGCGCGGGCCGATGCGGCCGGCGGCGACCATTTCCTGGTCTACCTGATCAAGCAAGGCGGCAGCTGGTTCCGCAACGGCCGGGGCGAGGAATTCATCACCACGGCCGGCGCGGTGGTGGTGGGCAGCCAGAACGCCGCCTACCAGGCCGCCGCCGCGCGCGGCCAGGACTGGCGCTTCTCGGTGCTGAGCGTGCCCAGCCACCTGTTCGCCTTCGCCGGCGACGGCATCCGGCGCGGCGGCTTCCAGATGGTGGCGCCGCACGCCTCGCTGGGCCAGGTGCTGTCGTCCTACGTGGCCATGCTATGCACCGAGCTGCCTACGCTGGACGTCGACTCTGCCGCCGCCGCGCTGCGCGCGCTGGATCAGCTGCTGGCCGCATGCGTGGGCGGCGCCGGCGCCGAGCCGGAGCGGCTGGCGGCGGCGCTGTCGGCCCAACGGCGGCGCGACGCGCTGCGCCACATCGAAGCCCACCTGGAATCGCCGGCCCTGTCGCCGGGCGCCATCGCCAGCAGCGTCGGCGTCTCGCCGCGCCAGCTGCATCGCCTGTTCGAGCAGGGCGGCGCCAGCGTCAGCGCCGAGATCCGGCGGCTGCGCGTGCTGCGCGCCCAGCACCTGATACGCAGCTGCCCGCAGCACACCATCACCAGCATCGCCTTCGCCTGCGGCTTCGACTCGCTGGCCACCTTCTACCGCGCCTTCAAGGCCGAGGCGGGCATGACCGCCACCGAATACCGCAGCGGCCCGCAGGCCTGAGGGCAAGCCGGCGCGGCTGGCGCGCAATGCGGCCCCGCGCGGCGCGCAGTGCGATGCGGATGCGGCCGGCGCATGGCAAAGTGGCGCGGCAATGCCCCCAACCCTACTGGAGAACGCCATGATGAATCGTGTCAAATTCCTGCTTCCCCTGTTGCTGAGCCTGTTCATCTTCAGCGCGCCGCCGGCCCAGGCCCAAGACAAGCCGTACAAGGACGGCACCGTGTGGCAAATCAGCTTCATCAAAGTCAAGCCGGGCATGTTCGACACGTATATGGGGGAACTGCTGCCGATGCGCAAAAAGATATACGAAGAAGCGCGCAAGCAAGGGCTGGTGCTGTCCGAAAAAATGCTGAGCGGCGACGCCTTCGGTAATAGCGACTTCAACATTGTCCTGATGACCGAATTCAAGAATTTTGCCGCCCTGGACGGCTTGTCGGACAAATACGACGCCATCATGAGCAAAGTGGTGGGCTCGCAGGACGCCCAGGTCAAAACCATGATCAAGCGCACCGAAGTGCGCGACATCGTCGGCGAAAAGCTGATGCAGGAAATCGTCTACAAATAGACAGCCCCCTTTTTGGGGTTGGTCAATTTTCTTAGCCGAAGCGGAAGCTGGAGACGGCGAGGGCGCCCATGAAGCTGTCTTCGTGGTAGACGCTGGCGGCGGCGTCGGCCGTTGCGGCGCCGTGGGCGACCATCAGCGGCAGCAGGTGCTCTTCGCGCGGGTGCGCCGCCCGCGCGGCCGGGGCGCTTTCCCAGGCCAGCAGCCGCGCTTCGCGCTCGGCCGGCGCCAGCGCCATCGAGTCGCGCAGCCAGGCGTCGAACTGGTGCGACGCTTCCGCGCCCGCCGCGCCGAACTGGCGCAGATTATGGTAGCTCAGGCCGCTGCCGATGATCAGCACGCCTTCCTCCCGCAGCGGCGCCAAAGCGCGGCCGATGGCGATGTGCTGCGCCGGGTCCAGCCCCTGTTTCAGCGACAGCTGCACGATGGGCACGTCCGCCGCCGGATAGATGGGCTGCATGGCCGAGAAGGTGCCGTGGTCGAAGCCGCGCAGCGGGTCGAGGTGGGCGGCGATGCCGGCGCCGTTCAGCAGCTGCTGCACGCGTTCGGCCACTTCCGGCGAGCCGGGGGCGCTGTACTGGATGTCGTAGGTGTAGTCGGGGAAGCCGCCGTAGTCGTAAATCATAGGCGGTTTCGGGCTGGCCGAGATGCGCAGCTCGCTCGCCTCCCAGTGCGCCGTCACCACCAGCACGGCTTTGGGCTTGACGCCGCCAAGCTGGCGCGGAATGTCTTCCAGCGACGCTTTCAGCGCGTCGTAGCGGTTGCCGTAGTGGGCGAGCATCCACGGCCAGGGGCCGCCGCCGTGGGACAGGAAGTAGGTGGGGAGTGCAGTGCTGGACATGGAGTGCTCCTGGTTTTCGATGCACTTACTATAGTCCCGCACTCCTGGTTCATCAATCGTGTCTTTGTGATTGGATCGTTCAGGATTTGTGAACAATCCCGATGAGCGCGAACAGCCGCGCGCCGCGCGTCCAGGCCAGGATGACGGCGATAAGCTGCGTCAGCAGCAGGGCGGCCAGCCAGCCCATCGTTCCGGCTGTGGGCAGGTGGATGCGGCCCAGGCCCAGCACGGCGGCCACGGCCAGGCCCAGCAGGCTGATGGCGGCGTAGCTGCCCAGCATGGCCCCCGGGCTGCGCGCGAGCAGGCGCAGGCCGTGCCACCAGGCGACGACGGCGGAGCGGCGGCGCCGGTCCGAGGCCAGCACGGCGCGGCCTGCGTCCAGCGTAGCCAGGGCCAGCGCGATCAGCAGGGCGGTGAGTATGCCGGCGGCGCCGCGCAGGTATTGGCCTTCGCTTGGGGTGATGGCCTTGTCGGCGCCGCTGTCGGCCAGGCTTTGCAGTCCGCTGGCGATGCCGATGGCGGCGCCCAGCGGCACCACGGCCCACAGCAGCATGCGGAACATGCGCGGGTATTCGGCCACGGCGCCGGCGAACAGGTGGCGCAGGGCCGGCTTGCCGTCGTGGCGGGCGGCGGTGGCGACCGCGCCCGTCAGCAGCGGCGACAGCAGCAGCGTGAGCACCAGCGCCGTGCCCGCGCCCAGCTGGATCGCGGCCGGGTTGCGCGTCATCTCGCCCATCAGGTCGGCGATGTTGGACAGGTCCAGCCGCTGCGCCAGTTCGGCCGCGTGCACGGAGTGGTTGAAGGCGGCGCCGAACTGCAGCCAGAACGGCAGCGCCAGCGCCAGCGTGGGCACCAGCAGGGCGATGGTCCACAGCGCCAGCAGGCGCCATTGCAGCGCGGCGCGGGCGGCGCGCAAACAGGTGTCGGTCAGTTTCATATGCTTGCAATCAGGGTCAGGATGGCTTGCGCGAGCGCGGCCAGGTCGAAGGTCCAGCGGCGCGCGGCGCTGCCGTCGGCCTTGACGGTGCGGCTGTCGTCGAGCTTGTTGGTGTCGAGCAGGTGCTTGCGTTCGGGGTCGAGTTCGGCCGATACGGCTTTCACCGGCTTCTGCCACACGAAACGCTCCCAGCGTTCGCCGTTCTGCGGGTCCCATTTGACGGTTTCGCTGCTGCCGTCGGCAAAGCGCACCAGCAGCGTCTGCGGCACGGCTTCGCCGCGCCGGCGCACCACCACTTCGGTGCGGTAGGGGTAGGGGCCTGCGCCGTGCTTGGCGTCGGGGTGGGCTTTGTCCCATTTTTCGCGCGCATCGTCGATCTGCTTGTCCACCTGGTCCTGGGTCAGCTCCACGCGCTTGCCGTTGACGATGCGGCTGCCCGGCTGCGGCAGCACTTCTTCGCTGCTGATGGACTGCACGCGGTCGTCCACCTTGCCGGTGCGGTAGACCTGCTGCGCGAACACGCGCTCCACCAGCGCGCGCTGGCCGCTGGCCTGGGCCAGCGCTTCGCGCAGGTCGGCGGTGCTGGGGTGGCGGAAGCGCCAGCGCTGGTAGTATTCCTTGAAGGCCTGCTCGGTGGCCTGCTTGCCCAGCTGCGCTTCCAGGTCGTGGAAGATGGTGGCGCTGCGGTTGTAGGCCGGGCCTATGCCTTGCAGGCGCGTGTAGGCGTTCTGTCCGGCGGGGTCGGCCGGGTTCTCGCGCACCGCGCCGCCCAGTTCAAAGTGGAAGCCGTCAAAACCCGGCGACACGCCGATGGCGCGCAGCCAGCGCGGCGCCGGGTGCAGCAGCTGCCCGCGTTCGCGCGCCATGCGCATATTCCAGTATTCGTTCAGGCCTTCGTCCAGCATCGGCTCCTCGAACTCGTTGGAGGCCAGGATGCCGTAGAAGTAGCCGTGCCCGAATTCGTGGATGTTGACCAGGTCCAGTTCGAATTCCTGGCGCGATTTCGGGTCCACCGTGGCGTAGCTGTCGGCGGTGTAGAAGGTCGGGTACTCCATGCCCGCCGCCTCGCCTGCGTTATGCGGCGGCAGCACCACGGTCAGCGTCTTGTAGGGGTAGGGGCCCAGCGTCTTGGAGTAGTAGGTGAGCGCATCCTGCGCGGCCTTGAGCGAGGGCGCGGCGCTGGCCGCGAACTCCGGCATGTAGAGCACCTTGATGCTGACCGGCGGGCTGCCCTCACCGCTCCAGCTGCCCGTCAGCGGCGGCGCATAGCGCTTGTCGGCGGTCCAGGCGAAATCGTGCACGTCGCCTTGCACGTAGTGGTGCGTGAGCATGCCGTTCTTTTCCACCGGTGCGCCTTGCAGTTCGCCGGTGGCGCCTACCGTGTAGTCCTTGGGCGCGGTGAGCTTCACGTCGTAGCTGCCGAAGTCCGCGTAGAACTCGGCTTCGGCGTGGTATTCGTGCACGTTCCAGCGCGGCCTGGTGGCGCCGCGCTCGCCCGCCAGTTCCAGCACGCCTATCTTGGGGAACCATTGCGCCACCAGGTGGAAGCTGCCGAAGTAGCCGCTGCGCGCCAGCAGCCGTGGCAGCTGGCTGTGGAAGCCGATGTCCAGCGTGGTGGTGGCGCCGGCCTGCACAGCCTGCGGCAGGTCCAGCCGCACCACGGTGCGGTCGCCGGCCGGGCCGCCGTCCGGCTGCACGAAGGACTGTTCCACTTTGGCGCCGCCTTGGGTCACGCTGCGCAGGTCGATATGGCCCCATTCGCCGTCCTTGGGATCGCGGCTGAAGACGCCGCCGCCTCGGGCGCGGTGCTCGGTGAAGAAGGTGGTGCCCGCATGTTCGAAGGCGTTCAGGTAGAGGTGCAGGTAGACCGTGCGCACCGGATGCGCGCTGCGGTTGCGCCAGGTGAGCTGCTGCTTGCCGTCCACCGTGTGCTTGTCCGGGTCCAGCGTGGCGTCGATCTTGTAGTCCACCACGCGGTCGGACAGCGTGGCTTCGCTGCCGGTGCGCGGGCCGCCCCAGGCGTCCGGCGCGCTGGGCGCGGCCACGGCGGCGGCCTGCGCGGGCGCGAAGGGGATGCCGGTGTCCGTGTAGGGTTCGGGGATGGCGATGACCTGGACTTGCGCCAGCGCCAGCGCGGCCAGCGTGGCGGCGGCGGCCGTGGCGGCGAGGACGGCGGCGAGCTTGCGGTAGGAGTGTGGGTTCATGGCGCCACTATAACGAAGCACGTAATTATTTGCCAACGAAATCATCCGCCTGGGGGCCGGGAGTATAATGGCGGCGTTTTGGTGCCCGCGTCCATGCCCTTGGACGCAGTTAAACGGGAAACACAAGGCAGCCGGCGCTTTTTTGCAGCGCGGCGGCCAAGGTGTGCTGCCCCCGCAACGGTACGCAAGCGCCGCGCTCCTGCAGTACATGCGCGGCAGGCTGGATCGACAACCACTGCGCAGGCCAGTCCCGCGCCGGAAGGTGATCCCGTCCCGTCTTGCCAGCCCGGATACCGGCCAAACAGGTGAAAGCGCTGAAAGCCTTTCGTTGAATCCGGCCTGCGGGGACGCAGGCGGATGCTCACTACGCATAAAAGTACAACATGACCTTCTCGAATTCCTGCCGCGCGCCGGCCTCGTCGCCGCTGGCGCTTGCCGTGGCGCTGTGCTTCTCCGCCGCTTCGTTTACAGTTTCTGCGCAAACCCGGATCGCCGGCGATGTGCTTGCTTCGGTTGTGGTGACCGGCGCGCGCTTCGACAGCGATCCGTCGCTGCTGCCCATCGGCGCCACCGTCATCAGCGCGGCCGAAATCCGCCGCGCCGGCGTGAGCGACGTGAACCAGGCCATCCGCAAGATCGGCGGCGTGCTGGGCCACCAGAGCCTGGACGGCAGCCCGGACTTCGCGCTGGACCTGCGCGGCTTCGGCACCAACAGCAGCCAGAATATGGTGGTGCTGCTGGACGGCGTGCGCCTGTCCGAGAACGAACTGAGCTCGGCCATCCTGTCCACCATCCCGGTCGATTCGGTTGAGCGCATCGAGATCACGCGCGGCGGCAGCAGCGTGCTGTTCGGCGACGGCGCCACCGGCGGCGTGATCCAGATCATCACCAAGCGCCCCGGCGCGCGCAACGCCGGCACGCACGGCAGCGTGTACGCCGAAGCGGGCCAGCTCGGCCTGCGCGAAGGCCGCGCGGCGCTGAACCACAGCGCCGGCGACTGGGCTTTCGACCTGTCCGGCGGCGCGCTCGACACCGACAACTACCGCGACAACAACGCCTTCAAATCGCGCAGCGTGAACGCCGGCGCGCAACTGGGCTTTATCGGCGGCCGCGCCGGCGTGCGCCTGTCGAGCACCCGCCAGGACTCGCGCTTCGCCGGCTCGCTGAGCCAGGCCCAGTTCGACGCCAACCCGCGCCAGGCCGCCACGCCCAAGGACTTCGGTGCGCTCGACAGCGACCGCTTCACCGCCTTCGTCGAAGCCAAGCTGGCGGGCTACGACCTGGCCGCCGAGCTGTCGCACCGCCGCAAGGAACTGGAAGCGACTTACTTCTACGGCACCACGTCCTCCGTGCTGGACTACGAAAGCAAGCAGACCCAGTTCTCGCCGCGCGTGCGCAAGCTGGACCAGTTCGGCGGCGTGCTGAACGAAGCGGTGGCGGGCGTGGACTTCATCGACTGGACCCGCGAGCAGAAGGGCTCCAGCCCAAGCAAGGCCACGCAGAAATCCAAGGCGCTGTACCTGCGCGACGAAGTCAAGTGGGAGGCCTTCCGCCTGGCCGCAGGCGTGCGCCGCGAGCTGTTCGAGAAGACCAACGCCGATCCGTCGCCGTGGTCCACCGCCAACTACGGCGTGACCCAGGGCGTGAACGCGTGGGACGTGCAGGGCAGCTATGCGCTGTCGTCGAAAGCCACGCTGCACGCGAAGGCCGGCCACAGCTACCGCGTGGCCAACGCCGATGAAAACGGCTACACGCTGGTGCCCAACACCGTGCTGCAGCCGCAGACCTCGCACGACCTGGAGCTGGGCACCAGCTACACCGACGGCGGCGCCAAGCTGGCCGCGCGCGTGTTCCGCCACGAGCTGCGCAACGAGATCTATTACGATCCGACCGCCGGCGCGTTCGGCTTTGGCGCCAACACCAACCTGGCGCCGACCAAGCGCCAGGGCTTCGAGGTGGACGCGAGCGCCGAGCTGGCGCGCGACTGGACGCTGAGCGGCCACTACCAGCGCGTGAAGGCCACCTTCACCGAAGGCGCCGTCGCCGGCCGCGAAATGGTGCTGGTGCCGAAGAACGTGCTGAGCGCGCGCCTGACCTGGACCCCGGCCGACGGCCAGACCGCCGACATCGGCGCGCAGTGGGTGGACAGCCAGCGCTTCGGCTCCGACTTCACCAACAGCTGCAGCGCGCGCATTCCGTCCTACACCACGCTGGACGCCCGCTATGCGCGCAAGTTCGGCGCCTGGGAAGTGGCTGTCGCCGGCCTGAACCTGGCCGACAAGCAGTACTACGGCATGGCCTTCCAGTGCCGAGGCGGCATCTACAGTTCGGACGGGCGCCAGATCAAGCTGTCGGCGCGCTACGAGTTCTGATGCGCGCTTAAATCAGGCTTAAAATCCCCGCTGGCCGGGGATTTTTGCTGTCCGGCCTGATGGCGGACGCGAAAAAATGGTAATCTCGCGGCGTCTCACCGTTCTCCACTCATATTCCCAGAAGGATCATTATGCGTTTCCTGCGCCTGATTATTGCCGCCGCCGCCCTGTCTTTCACCGCAGCCGGCGCCTCCGCCGCTGAGCCGAAGGAAGGCGTGGACTTCACCACGCTGGCTTCCCCGGTGCGCACCGACACCGGCAAGAAAGTGGAAGTTATCGAGTTCTTCATGTATTCCTGCCCGCACTGCAACGCCTTCGAACCGGCGCTGCACGAGTGGGTGAAGCAGCAGGGCGACAAGATCGCCTTCCGCCGCGTGCACTTCCCGGCCGGCGGCCCGAACGACGCCCAGGCCCATGCCTATCTGACGCTGGAAGCGATGGGCAAGCTGGAAGAGTTCCACAACAAGATCTTCCGCGCCATCCACGTTGAGCGCAACCGCCTCAACAAGGACGACGCCATGACCGATTTCCTGGTCAAGAACGGCATCGACAAGGCGAAATACCTGGAGTTCTTTAATTCCTTCGCCGTACAGACTAAAATGAAGCGTGCGGCCCAGGTGGTCACCGCCTACAAGGTGGACAGTGCGCCTACCATCGTGGTTGACGGCCGTTTCGTGACCTCGCCGTCGCAGGCCGGCCGTCCGGGCATGGCGGAGCAGGCTTCGCAGCAGGCCACTCTGCAGGTGATGGACTATCTGGTGGCCAAGGCCGCCAAGAAATAAAGCAGAACAATCATGAGCGATACTGAAAAAGAAGTGATGGCGATCTACCGCGAGTCCGCGCCGGACGAGAGCAAGCTGTTCTGGCGCACCTATGTGAACCATGTTGCATGGAGCTTGCTGCTGATCGTGATTGCGTTTTCGGTGTGGCTGATGATAGCGCTGGCCAATGCCGAGAACCAGCGCAACGCCTACGCAGGCAAGAAGTGCGAGGACCGCATGTTCAAGGGTGAAACCGATATGGCGTGCATGAAGACGGTGCACACCAGGGAGCACTGGTGGGAGCACGTGGGCTACGCGCTCATGCACACCAAGCCTTGATACGAAAACCCGCTGCGGCGGGTTTTTTTATTACGCGGCCGGTTTGGCCCGTAAGCCGCCACGCAGGCTGACCGTGCAGGTGGTGCCTGCCACCAGCGTCACATCCTTGGGTATATCGTCGAGCCGTATGCGCACCGGTACGCGCTGCGCCAGGCGCACCCAGTTGAAGGTGGGGTTGACGTCGGCCAGCAGCTCGCGGCCGGTGCCCGCGTCGCGGTCGGTGATGCCGCGCGCGATGCTGTCGATGTGGCCGTGCAGCAGCGCCTCGCCGCCCATCAGGCTCAGGTCCACCGGCGCGCCGGCCTTCAGCAGCGGCAGCTTGGTCTCCTCGAAATAGCCCACCGCGTAATAGGACCCGCTGTCGATAATGGCCAGCTTGGCCGCGCCCACCGCCGCGAAGTCGCCCGCGTGCACATTCAGGTTGGTCACATAGCCGGACACCGGCGCGCGCACCACCGTGCGTTCCAGGTTCAGCTGCGCCAGTTCGCGCGCGGCCTGCACGGCGCGCAGCTGGGCGCCGGCGCTGTCCGCCGCGTAGCCCGCGCTCTCGCGGTTCTCGGCCGAGATGACGGCGTCGTCCAGCGCCGCGCGGCGCTGCGCTTCCTTGCTGCGGCGGCCGCGCTCCACCTGCTGGCCCGCCAGCAGCGCGTTCGCCTGCGCCAGCGCGGCGCCGTAGCGCGCCTTGTCGATGACGAACAGCACGTCGCCTTTCTGCACCAGCTGGTTGTCCTTCACCAGCACCTCGGTGACGGTGCCGGCCACGTCGGCGCTGATGTTGACGACGTCGGCCTTGATGCGGCCGTCGCGCGTCCAGGCCGATTCCATGTAGCGGTCCCAGGCGGATTTGCCCAGCCACAGGGCGCCGCACAGCAGCAGGGCGGTGATAACGAAGCGGAGTATTTTGGCAGTCATAGTTGATGGCATTTTAGGAATAGAGGACCAGCGTGAGGGCGCTGAAGATGCAGACCAGCAGGCACAGGCGCACCAGCGCCGGGTGCCATGCGCGGCGGTACAGGCCGGCGTGGCCCAGCACCCAGTCCAGCGCGCCTTGCAGCAGCAGGCTGGCCAGGAAAATCGGCAGCAGGGTGGGGATCAGGATGCCGAACACGGCGAGTTCACGAGGCATGGCGGGCTCCGGGGCTGGCGCTGCTGCTTGTCAGCAATTGGTCCAGCAGGCAGGTGTAAATGGAATGCAGGTCGGTGAGGGCGGTGCGCAGGCGCGCGGCGCGCTCCGGCGCGGCGGCTTCGGGCAGCGCCAGGCGCACGGCGGCGCCTGCGCGCAGTACCGCGCCGACGGCCGTGCCGCAGCGCTCCTGCGTGGGCGAACGGAAGTAGGCCGCCAGGGCGGACACGCAGTCCTGCAGCGCGCGCCGCGCTTCGCTGCGGCCGGATTCGGCGATCAGCGCGCGCAGCTCCAGCACCGAGTGGCCCAGTTCCAGCAAGGTCAGGCCTTGGCGCACTACGGCGCGCGCGTCCTCGCCGGGGGCGGGGCCGGAGGCGGCGTTGAGCTGGCTGAGCAGGTCGCGCACGCGGTTGTCGAAGCGGTGGCGCAGCGCGGACCAGGGCCGCCAGGCATGCTGCGGCGCGGTGCTGGCGGCCAGCGCCTCGCGCCACAGCGCGGCGGCCACGTGGTCTTTCTGGCCCATGGTGTGCTCGGGCAGCACCACGGCGAAGATGGCCCAGGCCAGCGCCACGCCCAGCGGCATGGCCAGCGTGGTGTTGAGGAAGGCGGCGACGTCGTAGTGGGCCAGGTTGAGCGGCGCGATCACCTGCGCGCTGAACAAGGTCATGCCGATGCCGATGCCGGCGCGTTTGGGATCGGTGGTCAGGTAGGCGCCGGCCGCGAACAGCGGCGCGGCGGCCAGCACCAGCATGGGGTAGCCGCTGGCCGGCATGACCAGGAAGTACTCGGTGAGGAAGGACAGCGGCCAGGCGATCAGGAAGCCCGTCATGACCTGCTTGATCATGGCGGTGGGGCGCGGCGAGGACGAGGCCAGCGCGCAGAAGATGGACGTCATCAGCACCGCGTTGACGGCGTAGGGCCAGGCCATCCAGTACCACACGCCGGCCACGGTGAGCAGGGCGGTGGCGGCGCGGAAGCCGCTGGCCAGCACGATGGCGGGCGGCGTCTTCGGCGTGTAAGCCTGCGGCTCGCTGGCCTGCGTGCGCTTGCGCTGCGCCAGGCCGTGGTAGGTGGCGGCGAAGTCGCCGAACTGGCGCGCGAAGCGCTCCAGCAGCTCGATGGCGGTTTCGAAGTCGATGCGGTGCGGCGAGGCGGGCTTGCCGTCGTCCGCATCTACATACACCTGCAGCTGCGCCTGCGCGCGCGCGGCGGCGATGGCGGCGGCCAGCTCGGTTTGCAGGCCGGCCAGCGCCGCGCCTTGCAGCGCCTCGCCTTGCGCCAGCGCCGCGGCCAGCCGCGCCAGCGGCGGCTCGATCAGGGCCGGCACCGGCGAGGCTGCGTCCTGGCGCAGGCGGTGCGCCAGGCGGTGCAGTGTGTAGAAGGTGGTCAGCGCGGCCATGAAGGCGCTGTTGAAGGCGTGCAACTGGCGGGTGTGGGCGCGGGCGTGGGCCGCTTCGAAAAAGGCGGCGGCGCGGCCCGATTCCAGCGCGGCGATGTCGGCCGCAAAGCGCAGGTGCGCCAGTTCGGTTTCTGCCGGCGGCGCCTTGTGTTCCAGCACCTCGCGGCAGAAGGCCAGGAAGCGCAGGTAGCGCGCCTGCACGGTGCGCATGACCTGCGCGCTCTGGTGGCGCGGGAACAGCGCGTCGTGCACCACGGTGGCGCAGATCACGCCCAGGCTCACTTCCACCACGCGCGTGACGGCCAGCGCGAAGGCGCCGGCCGGGTGGTCCAGCGCGGGGATGGCGATCATGGCGGCGGTGTAGCCGGCCAGCACGAAGCTGTAGGATTGCTGGTTGCGGTACATGGCCGCGCCGCAGGTGCAGGCCGCGATCCACAGCGCCAGGCCCAGGAACATCAGCGGCGCCTGCTGCGGGAACAGCGCCGTCAGCAGCAGGGCGCTGCTGCAGCCCACCAGGGTGCCCAGCAGGCGGTAAAAGGCCTTTTCCAGCACCATGCCGCTGCTGGGCAGGGCGAGGATGAAGGTGGTGGTCATGGCCGTGTTGGGCGAATCGAGGCCCAGGCGGAAGGCCAGCCACAGCGCGGTGAAGGCCGCCAGCAGCGTCTTGGCGACGAAGATCCAGCGTTCGCCTTCGGTTCCGGTCCAGCCCCTGACGACACCGGCCGCTCCGGCCAGCCACGCCTTGCTGTGTTGATGTGTGTAGGGGGCTGGGTCCGGGGTCATTTTTTCAGGTCAGGTTCAACTGAGGTTTTCTAAATTGTCCAGCTGTCGCTTGAACAGCTGCTCCAGTAGCTTGCGGTCTTCCGCGCTATAGCCGTCATAGGCGCGGGTGGTGCGGGTCCAGACTTCGGGCATGACCTGCTCGATCAGCGCGCGTCCGCTGTCGGTCAGCGAAATCATCACGCAGCGGCGGTCGCCGGGGCGGTTGCCGCGCGAGATCAGGCCCTGGGTTTCCAGGTCGTTGCAGACGCGTGTCAGGTTGGCCGGCTTTTCCATGCAGGCCTCGCCCAGCGTGGACGCGGTCGAGGTTTCGTCGTCCGAGCCGTACAGCACGGCCAGCACCATATAGCTGGCGTCCACCAGGTCGTACTTGCGCAGCGCCGCGTTGGTCAGGTCCTTCAGGCGCTTTTGCACGTGATACGTCAGCCGCATCAAGCGCATGGTCTCCTCCGGAAATGCCGGTATGCGCGCGTGGATGTTTTTAAGGCGCTTGTTGGTCGCGTCAAAACTGCTCATTGCGCTCTCCTCTCCCTGTACGAAAGTATTGATTGTACTATCGTTGCATCATGGGAAATCTTGTTTAATTCCTCCACCGAGCGCCGCCATCAGCGCGGCATAGCTGTCGAGACGCCTGCTTTGCACCTGCACCATCTGCTGCTGCTCGGCCAGCAGGGTGAGGCGCGCCTGCAACACACTGAGCGAGTCCGTCATGCCGGCGCGGAAGGCGCGGTCCGCCAGCGCGTGCGCGCGGGTGGCCGAAGCCAGCGCGCGTTCGGCCAGTTGCTGCTGCTGTTCCACCGAGCGCGCCTGGGTGACGGCGTTGGCCACTTCGGCCAGCGCCTGCACCAGCGTGGCGTTGTACTGCTCCACCGCGATGTCGTACAGCGCGTTCTGGCTGCCCAGCTGGCTGCGCAAGCGGCCGCCTTCGAAAATAGGCAGGCTGATGGCGGGCGCGATGCCGCGCGTGGCCGAATGGATGTCCAGCAGGTGGCTGAAGCCCAGCGCCTGGATGCCGGCGAAGGCCATCAGGTTGATGTTGGGGTAGAAGTCCGCGCGCGCCACGCCGATGCGCTTGGCCGCCGCTTCCACCCGCCAGCGCTGGGCCGCCAGGTCCGGGCGACGCGCCACCAGTTCGGCGGGCAGGGCGCTGGGCAGCACGGTGGGCTGGTTCAATGTCAGCACTGGCCGGGCAATGGCATCGCCATCGCCCGGTCCCTGGCCGATCAGGGCCGCCAGCTGGTTGCGCAGCAGGGCGACGGATTCGGCCGCCTGTTCCCGCTCGCGCCGGCCGGCTGGCAGCGTTGTCTCTATGGTCGCCACGTCGATGTCGCTGGCCAGGCCGGCGTTGCGGCGGCGTTTGGTCAGCTCAAGGATCTGCTGGCGCTGCTGCAGGCTGGCGGCCACCGTGTCCTGCATGGCCCAGGCGTTGGCCAGCTGGATGTAGCTGTGCACAATCGCCGACTCCAGCGCCAGCTTGACCATCTGCGCCTCGGCGGCGGCCATCTGCGCGTCGTGCAGCGCGGCGGCCAGCGCGTCGCGGTTGCGGCCCCACAGGTCCAGGTCGTAGTTGGCGGTGATGCTGGCCGTGGTCTTGGTGGCGTAGTTGCCGGCCAGCGGCGCGGGCACGGTGCTGTGCGCGGAATACAGTTCGCGGTCGACCACGGCGCTGCCGTCCACGCGCGGCAGGGTGGCTGCTTCGGCCACGCCGGCAAGCGCCTGCGCCTGGCGCACGCGCGCCTGGCTGGCCTTCAGGCTGGGATTTCCCTCCAGCGCGCGCTCCAGCAGGCGGTCCAGCTGTGGGTCGTTCAGATTGCGCCACCAGGCTTCCCTGGGCCATGCGGCTTGCGCTGCCGCGCCGTCTTGGGCTCCTGCGGCTGCGGCTTGGATGGCGGCGCCCGCGTTCAGCTGCAACGGGTCCAGCTTGCGCGCTTGCGGCGGCGCGACCTTGCTCATGTCCGCGCAGGCGGTGAGCGCCAGCGCGGCGGCGAGCAGGGCGAGGGGGCGCAGCAAGGTCATGGCGGTGTCGTCCGGCCTGGATTACTTGGCGATGTGCTTGCGGGTCTGGGCGACGTCCATGTCCGCTTCGGTTTCGATCAGGGTGCCGTTCTTGCGCGCTTCGATGACTTCGGCAATCACTTCGGCGCGGGTGCGGCCGGTGCTGGCTTGCGGCTGTTTGGTGTCGGCCGCGGGCGCGGCGGTCTGGGCGGAAGCTGCAGCGGCGGTGGCGATCAGGGCGAGGGCGGCGATGAGGTTTTTCATGATGGTTCTCCTGGTTGAGTGAAAACAGTATATCACTGAATTATTCAGTAATGAAATAAGTAGTAACCACAAGGCGCATATTCGGCAAGCCAGCCGCACCGGCCTGGTGCAAAAATGACATAAAACTAATGTTGGCGTATGGAATGGAAATTGCATGCAAGGCGGGTCTTCTTATCGGAAAACCCAACGACATGCGCCCAACCACAAGTGCGGTCAGCCATCAACTCCGTAGCCTGCAGCCACACATGCTGCACGTGACGGAAAATCGCGAGACCCTGAAATCCCTGGAATCCGTCTGGGATGTTTTGAATTTGCTGGGACAGCTGTCCGGCACCACCACGGAAATGAGCGGCACCAAGGCCGCCTTCGCCGACCTGAGCGCCGGCCTGCTCGACAGCCTGGCCCGCACGACGCTGGACAAGCGCGTGCAGGAGCTGTGCGCCCCCGCCCAGGTGGCGATAGACATATTGGTGCGCAATCTGTTCGAGCGCACCGCCGACATCGGCTTCCTGGCCACCGACCACGCGCTGCGCGGCTTTGCTGCGGCCACGGAGCGCAGCCCCGCAGCGCGGGCGGACATGGCGGCCCGCCTGCAAGCGTATGTGGCGCGCTATTCGGTGTACCGCGACGTGATTTTGCTGTCGCCGTCCGGCGAGGTGCTGGCGCGGCTGCCGGGGCGGCCGGAGGTGGCGCTGTGCCGCGACCCGCTGCTGCGCGAGGTGCTGGACAGCACCGCGCCCTACACCGAGGCGGCCGTGCGCAGCGACCTGTTCCCGGACGAGTCGCGCAATCTGTTCTACGCGGTGCGGGTGCAGAACGAGGCGGGCGCCGTGCTGGGCGCGCTGTTCCTGTGCTTTGATTTTGAATATGAGGTCAAGCGCATCTTCGCCAGCTTGCAGCGGCGCGGCGACTGGAGCGTAATCACCTTGCTGGACGACGCGGGCATGGTGATCGCCAGCAGCGACAGCAGCCAGGTGGCGCCGGGTTCGGTGGTCGATGTGGCGCCGGGCGACGGCCATGTGATGCGCTACGCCGGCCGCAAATACCTGGCCTCGCGGCGCATGGCGCAGGGCTTCCAGGGCTATATGGGGCCGGGGTGGAGCGCGCTGGTGCTGGTGCCGCTCGATGCCGCCTTTGAGGAGGATGAGGAAGGCGGAGAGGATGCAGATGCGGCTGCGTCCCAAGACCCGGCTGGCATCGGCGCCTTGCTGGCGGCGGTGCTGGCCGACGGCTCTGCCTTCCCGCCCGAGCTGCAGCGCATTCCGCCGCAGGCCGAGGCGATCCAGCGCGAGTTGAGCCGCTCGGTGTGGAACGCGAATATCCGGCAGGGACAGGCGCGCCAGGGGACGGCCGGATTGGCGGCTGGGCCGGCGCACAATCCCGCATTCTCGCGCGTGCTGCTGGGCGAGATCGTGCGCACGGGCACGCGCATGAAGGAGGTCTTCACGCGTTCGATCGGCAAGCTGCAGGCGATGGCGGTGGCCGCGCACCTGGACGATTGCCGTTTCCATGCGGCGCTGGCGATCGATATCCTGGACCGCAATCTCTACGAGCGCAGCAACGATTGCCGCTGGTGGGCGCTGGACCCGCTGCTGTGCGGCCTGCTGGCGCAGCCGCAGCCGGATAGCCAGCGGGAGGCGATGTCGGCGCGGCTGCGCGCCATCAATGACCTGTACACGGTCTACGACAGCCTGCTGCTGTTCGACGCCGAGGGTATGGTGGTGGCGGTGTCGCGCCCGCACGCGGAGCAGTGGCTGGGGCGGCGGCTGGATGCGCCGTGGCGGCAGCAGGCCGTGGCGCTGCGCGATGCCGAGCGCTACGCCGTGTCCGAATTCGTGGCGGACGATTTGTACGGCGGCCGTCCGACCTGGATCTACGCGACGCCGCTGCAGGACGGCGGCGGCCGCGTGGCGGGCGGCATCGCCGTGGTGTTCGACTCCGCGCCGCAGCTGGCCGCGATACTGGAGGCGGCGCGGCCGCCCAAAGTGGGGCAAGCTTGCACGCTGTTTGTGGACGCGGGCGGCGGCGTGATCGCCTCCAGCGACCCGCGCTGGCAGCCCGGCAGCCGCATCGGCGTGCCGCCGGACCTGCTGGCCGAAGCCGTGGCCACCGCGTCCGGCGCGGCGCGGCTGGTGCTGCTGGACGGGCAGGTGATGGCGGTGGGCGCGCGCGCATCGTCCGGCTACCGCGAGTACCGGGGCAGTGCCGGCGCGGAAGGGCAGGCGGCGCTGGCGCTGGTCTGCGTGCCGCTCGGCGCCTGGAAGGGCGGCGCGGCGGTGACGGAACAGCAGGCCGCCGCATCCGCGCCGGCGATGTCCGCCTCGCAGCCGCAGCCTGCCGACGGTGCGGAGCGCCTGGAAATCGCCAGCTTCCACGTCGGCAGCTACCTGCTGGGCGTGGCCGCGTCGTCGGTGGTGGAGGCGATACCGTTCGGCGGCTGCGTGCAACTGCCCAACGCCGCGCCCACGGTCTGCGGCGCCGCCATTTACCAGGGCGCCACCATGCTGATCTACGATTTGCAGCGCGCGCTCGGCGTGGTCTCCAGCGTGCCGCGCGCGGACATGCTCACCGTGGTGCTGGCCGACGCGAACGGCAAGCGCTTCGGCGTGCTGGTCGAGCGCCTGGGCGATATCCCGGTGGTGCCGGTGGCCGACATCGCGCCGGTCAACCATGTGTTCGTGGGGATTACGCCGGTGCTCGCATCCATCGTCAAATCGGCCGATGCGGAAGGGCAGATGCTCACATTGCTGTCGGTTGAGCACATGGCGGCGGTGCTGTGCGCCATGGGGTGCGCCGCCCCGGCTGGGGCTTTGCTACAGTGGTCTTCAACGCAAACAGCTTAAGGAGGCCATCATGTCAGGCAACAGCACATTGGATCCCGATAACTTCCCCACAGCGCCCGACCGCAGCCTGGGCAAAGGCCACGGCACCGGCGCCCTTGGACCCAGCGACAGCTCCGATTCCGGCAGCGATGTGAGCGGCGGCACCGCCGGCGAGGAACTGGGCGACGCGGACCTGGACAGCGATACCGATTCGGGCGGCACCGGCGAACGCGCCGCGCCGGGACGCGACACGGCGCGGAAGGATGGCGCCGATATCGACGTGGACCACGTTGAAAACATCCCGCTGGCGGACGCGGAGCAGGGCGAATGAATCAGCTGGCGGCGGCCATCACCTCCGCCAGCCAGTCCACGAACACCCGCACGCGCGGCGAGAGCTGGCGCTGCTGCGGGTACATGGCCGATACCGCCATCTCCGGCGGGCGCCACGCGTCCAGCACCGCGCGGAAGCTGCCGTCGGCCAGCTGCGCGGCCACGTGGTAGCGCGGCAGCTGTATCAGCCCCAGGTGGCTGGCGCAGCACTGCACATAGGCCTCCGCATTGCTGACCGAGACGGAGCCGGGCAGCTGCACGCTGCGCGGCTCGCCGTCCACCACGAAATCAAATGGGAACACCTTGCCGCTGGCGATGGAATAGAAGTTCACCGCGCGGTGCCCCGCCAGCTCGTCCAGCGTGCGCGGCGTGCCATGCCGGTCCAGATAGGCCGCGCTGGCGCAGGTGACTTGCCGCAGGCTGGCCACGCGCCGCGCCACCATGCTTGAATCGCGCAGCACGCCGCCGCGCAGCACGCAGTCCACGCCCTCGCGCACCATGTCCACCAGCCGGTCGCCCATGCCGATTTCAAGTTCGAGGTCCGGATAGCGGGCGAAGAACTCGCCCAGGCGCGGCAGCACGAAATGGCGCGCCAGCGTGCCTTGCAGATCCACCCGCAGCTTGCCGCGCGGCGCCACGCCGCTGTGGCCAAAGCCCGTCTCGGTCTCGTCCACGTCCGCCAGGATGCGCACGCAGCGCTCGTAGTAGGCCTGCCCGTCCGGCGTGGCGCTCACGTGGCGCGTGGTGCGCTGGAGCAGGCGCACGCCCAGCCGCGCCTCCAGCTGCTTGATGGTGTGCGTGGCCGTGGCGGCGGGCAGCTTCAGGTTGTCCGCCGCGCGGCTGAAGCTGCCCAGCTCCACGATGCGCGTGAACAGCCGCATGGCGTCCAGTCTGTCCATTGATTATTGTGGATTATTGAATTGTGTTAGCAATTCTAGTGCATTTATTGGCTATGGTGAATGAGTGATACTGCATCCATCAACGAACCTAACTGAAGGGAGCCACACCATGAACAGCAAACAGCAGCAAGTCGCCATCGTCACCGGCGCATCGCGCGGCATCGGCGCCGCCATCGCCCAGCGCCTGGGGCGCGAGGGCTACGCGGTGGTCGTCAACTACGCCGGCAACGCGGCCGAAGCGGCCAGGGTTGTCCAGGCGATTGCGGACGGCGGCGGCAGCGCCATCGCCATCCAGGCCGACGTGGCCGATCCGGCCGCCGTGCGCGCGCTGTTCGACCAGGCCATCGCCCGGCTGGGGCGGGTCGATGTGCTGGTCAACAACGCCGGCATCATGCCGCCGCAACTGCCGCCGCTGGCCGACACCAGCGACGAGACCTTCGACCGCCTGCTGGCCGTCAACCTCAAGGGCAGCTTCAACACCATGCGCGAAGCGGGCGCCAGGCTGCAGCACGGCGGCCGCGTCATCAACTTTTCATCCAGCCTGGTTGGCACGCTGCTGCCCGGCTATGCGGTGTACGCCGCCACCAAGGCCGCGGTGGAAGCCATGACCACGATACTGGCCAAGGAAATGCGCGGCAAAGGCATCACGGTCAACGCCGTGGCGCCGGGGCCGACCGCCACCGCCCTGTTCCTGGACGGGAAAACGCCGGAAACCATCGCCCGCCTGTCGGCCATGGCGCCGCTCGAGCGCCTGGGCACGCCGGACGACATTGCCGCCGCCGTCGCCTTCCTGGCCGGCCCGGACGGCGCCTGGATCAACGGCCAGACGCTGCGCGCCAACGGCGGCATGGTGTAAGCGCCATGATGTTGAATTGATACATACTGTACCAAGGTACAGGATACAATCCGCCCCCGGAGCGCTAGCATTGGTTGCATAAGGGACAGTCCGGGCGGAAAAATGGGCATGGGTTTGAAGATGGCGGATCGCTGCATCCAGGCGGCGCGGCGTGTAGCTGCGCAGCTGGCGGACGCCTGCCTGCCGCGCGCACTGCTGCAGCGCATGGCGTCGCGCCGGGTGTCGATCGCGCTCATCGTCAGCCTGGCGCTGGCGGCGCTGGTCACGCTGGTGCTGCTGGGTTTTGCCGTGCTGTCCTACAGCCAGGAGCGCGACGAGCGCTGGAAGGCGCTGCACCGCCAGCTCGACGCCAGCGCCGACCAGCTGACCGCCGCCATCGCGCTGCCGGCCTGGAATTTCGACGACCGCCAGATTATCGCCATGGTGCAGGCCAGCCTGAACAACCGCGACCTGTACGGCTGCTCCGTCACCCTCAGCAACAAGGTGCAATTCGTCTTCCTGCGCAACGCCGAGGGCGTGCTGGAACAGGTGGACCACGAGCCGGCCATTCCGGCGCTGCGCACGGCCATGCGCCCCATCCGCATGGCGGGGCGCGAAATCGGCGTAGTGAAGATGTACGTCACGCCGCAGTACGTGCTGCAAACGCTGCGCGAGCGCCGCATTGCGCTCGGCTTTGCCATTGTGGCGCTGGACGTCACGCTGGTGCTGGGCGTGTACCTGTTGCTGTGGTATCTGATGCTCAAGCCGCTCAAGTCGGTGGGTCAGTACGCTGCCAGCGTGAAGGCCGGCGGCGGCGCCGGCGCGCGGCCGGACCAGTCGCTCTTCCTGGGCGAGCTGAAGACGCTGAACGAATCCATCCTGGAAATGGTGGACCTGCTGGACCAGCGCTACAGCGCCATGCAGGCCAGCGAGGAGCGCCTGGCGATCGCCACCGACGCCGCCCATATCGGCATCTGGGACTGGGACGTGGACACCAACCAGTTGCTGTGGGACCGCGAGATGCACCGCCAGTACGGCGTGCCGCCGGGCGCCTTCGACAGCACGCTCGATGCCTGGGAGGCGCGCCTGCTGCCGGAGGACCTGGTGCACGTGAACGAGCTGCTGGAAAAGGTGCGCAGCGGCGAGCGGCACTACCTGACCGAATTCCGCATCCGCTGGCCGGACGGCCAGCTGCGCCACATCAAGGCGGCGGGCAAGCCCTTCCGAGACGCCAGCGGTGCGCTGCGGCGCCTGGTGGGCGTGAACTACGACATTACCGACATCAAGCTGGCCGAGGAGGAGCTGCGGCGCCACCGCAACCACCTGGAGGAGCTGGTGGCCGAGCGCACCGAGGCGCTGTCGGTGGCGGTGACGGAGGCCAAGGCGGCCAACCGCGCCAAGAGCGTGTTCCTGGCCACCATGAGCCACGAGCTGCGCACGCCGCTGCATTCGGTGATCGGCTTTTCGCGCCTGCTGGCCGATTCGCAGTCCATGACGGACGAGGAGAAGCGCAACCTGGGCGTGATCAACCGCTCCGGCCAGCATTTGCTCACATTGATCAACGACTTGCTGGAGCTGTCCAAGATCGAAGCCGGCCGCATCACCCTGCAGTCGACGGTGGTGGCGGTGGAGGGCGTGCTGCGCGAGGTGATGGACATGCTGGGCGCGCGCGCCCGCCAGGCCGGCCTGCACATGACGCTGGACTGCCACGGCCTGCCGCCCGCCGTGCAGATGGACGGCGCGCGCCTGCGCCAGGTGCTGCTCAACCTCGTCTCCAACGCGGTGAAGTTCGCGCAGCAGGGCAGCGTGATGCTGATCGCACGCGCCGCGCCGCTGGAGGACGGGCGCCACCGGCTCTCGTTCTCGGTGCGCGACACCGGTAAAGGCATCGCCAAGGAAGACCAGCAGCGCATCTTCGAGCCCTTCGTCCAGACCGACAACACCGGCACGCAGGAAGGCACCGGCCTGGGCCTGACCATCTCGCGCGAGTTCGTGCGCATGATGGGCGGCACGCTGGAAGTGGAGTCGGAACTGGGACGCGGCGCGGAATTCCGCTTCACGCTGGAGGTGAGCGGCGCCAACTACGTGCCGGGCGAGGCGCTCAACGTGGTGGAGGCGCTGGAGCCGTCGCAGCGCGGCCGCCGCATCCTGGTGGTGGACGACAACGCCGACAGCCGCCATTTGATCCACAGCCTGCTCTCGCCGCTGGGTTTTGAGGTGGAGCTGGCGGCCGACGGCGCGGCCGGGCTGGCGGCGCTGCGCCGCTTCCAGCCGGCGCTGGTGTTCATGGACTGGCGCATGCCGGGCCTGGACGGCCTGGCCGTGATACGGCAGCTGCGCGCCGAGCCGGCGCTGGTGCAGCCGCGCGTGGTGATGATGACCGCGCACGCTTTCGAGGAAGAGCGGCGCGAATCGCTGGCGGCCGGCGCCGACGAATTCCTGTGCAAGCCCATCGAGCAGGACCGGCTGTTCCAGGTGCTGGAGCAGCAGCTGGGCGTGCGCTTCCGGCGCCGCCAGCGCCTGCCGTCCGCGCCGCGCGCGCCCCTGACGGCGGAGCGCCTGGCGCTGCTGCCCTACGAAGTGCTGGCGTCGGTGCGCGAGGCGCTGCACTTGCTGTATCCCGCGCGCGCCCTGCAATTGCTGGAAGCCTTCCGCGCCGAGCATGGCGACACGGTGCAGGCCGTTGAGGCCATGCTGGAGCAGCACCAGTACCCGCAGCTCTGCAGCATGATAGACGCGGTCTGCGCCGAACAGGCACCCTGAGGCGCCCTGAGGCGCCTGTCCAGGCTTGGCGTCTACTTGTACAGCACGCCGGGCAGCCACAGGCCGATGGCGGGGAACAAATACAGCAGCACCACGCCCAGCACCTGGATCGCCATGAAGGGCATCATGCCGAGGAAGATCTGGTTCAAGGTCACATGGGGCGGCGCCACGCCTTTCAGGTAAAAGGCCGACATGGCCACCGGCGGCGACAGGAAGGCCGTCTGCAGATTCATTGCCACCAGCAGGCCGAAGAACAGCGGGTCGATATTGAAGTGGCCCAGCAAGGGTATGAAGATGGGCATGAAGATCACGATGATCTCGGTCCACTCCAGCGGCCAGCCGAGCAGGAAGATGATGACCTGGGCCAGCAGCATGAACTGCACCGGCGTGAGTTCCATGCCCAGCACCCAGGTGTTGATCAGCTCCTGTCCGCCCAGCAGCGCGAAGGCGGCCGAGAAAATGCTGGAGCCGACAAACAGCCAGCAGACCATGGCGCTGGTCTTCGCCGTCAGGTGAGCCGACTCGCGCAGCATGCCGAAGTTGAAGCGCCGGTAGGCGATGGCCAGCAGCATGCCGCCGAACGCCCCCATGGCCGCCGCCTCGGTGGGCGTGGCGAAGCCGAACACGATGCTGCCCAATACCGCCAGGATCATGAACGCCAGCGGGAATAATGATCCCATCAGCATTTTCAGTATCTCCAGGCGGGCGAAAGAGAAGAAGACATAGAACAGCAGCAGCGCCGCCGTGCCCGCGCCCAGCACTATCCAGTAGCTGGCCGGCACGGGCCTGGACGGCTGCGCACCTGTCGCCGCATCGGCCGCCACCGGCGCGGCTGGCGCGCCTGCCGCAACTGTTGCCGCGCCGCCCGCCCCTTGAGCGCTGCTTGCCTTGCCGGCCGGCGTCTCCGTGCCCGGCGGCTCGGCCAGGCCGTCGCTGGCAGGCGGTTCTTCCAGCCCGCCTGCGGGCGGCGGTTCCGCCAGGGTTCCCGCGTCGCTGGCGGACGCGCTCAAGTCCTGCGTGCTGCCCAGTTCCACCAGCTCGGTGGGCGCTGCGGCGGGCGCCGTGACGACGCGGTAGCCCACCCCCATCAGGGCGGCAAAGGCCAGCGCCGGCAGCAGGGCGATGAGCAGCTGCTGCGTCAGCGCGCGCTTGCCCGCGCCGCCCGGCGCGGGCCCCGATTGCGCCAGCGCGCCGGCCAGTCCCGGCAGGGCCATTGCGCGTCCGCTGGCGGTAATGGCCTGCGCGAACGGCGGCAGGGTCACGCGGCGCTCCTCGGCCGACAGCGGCGGCGCAGCTTCCGGCTTCAGCTTAGCCACCAGCATCACGTAGCCTACGTACAGCACGGCCAGCATAATGCCGGGGAACAGCGCGCCTGCGTACAGCTTCACCACCGATACGCCCGCCGTGGCGCCATAGACGATCAGCAGCACCGACGGCGGTATCAGTATGCCCAGGCAGCCGCCGGCCGTGATGGCGCCCGCCGACAGGCGCGTGCTGTAGCCCGCCTTCAGCATGGCGGGCAAGGCCAGCAATCCCATGAGCGTGACCACCGCGCCGACGATGCCGGTGGCCGTGGCGAAAATGGCGCAGGTGACGATGGTGGCCACCGCCAGCGAACCCGGCACCCGCGCCATCGCAATGTGCAGGCTCTTGAACAGCTTCTCGATCAGGTTGGCGCGCTCCACCAGATAGCCCATGAAGACAAACAGCGGGATCGAAATGAGCACGTCGTTCGCCATCACGGAATAGGCGCGCTGCACCATCAGGTCCAGCGTGAGCTGGATGGCCTGGTTGGGATCGCGGCTATGGAAGGCGTACCAGGCGAACAGCACCCCCATGCCCATCAGCGTGAATGCGGTGGGGAAGCCCAGCATGATGGCCACCACCACCAGGGCCAGCATCAGCAAGCCGACGTGGCCGTTGGTCATGTCGGCCGGGGCGGGCATGAGCGCAAACAGCGCAATGACGATGGCCAGCAGCATGGACAGGCCAAACCAGATTTCTTTCCTCATTTTTGTTCTCCCGCAGCAGGGACAGCGCCGTCGGCATGCACCATTTCTTTCAGCTTGCCCACGTCCACTTCCTCCACGTCCGGCTCGCGCGAAGGCCAGGCGCCGTCTCGCAGGCACAGCACGCAGCGCACTATCTCCACCAGGCCTTGCAGCAGCAGCAGCGCGCCGGAGACCGGTATCACCATCTTGAAGGGATACAGCGGCGGACCGTTCGCCGTCAGCGTGGAGTGCTCATTGATGGCCAGCGACTCGGCCGCGTAGGTGTAGCCGGCCCATACCAGCGCCACCACGCCGGGGACGAAAAACACCACGTACAGCAGCAGGTCCAGGCCGGCCTGCAGGCGGGGCGGGAAAAAGCTGTACAGCACATCGCCGCGCACGTGGCCGTTCTTGGCCAGCGTGTAGGCGCCCGCCATCATGAAGGCGGCGCCGTACATCATGATCATCAGATCGAAGGCCCAGGGATTGGGGCGGTTCAGCGCGTAGCGCGCGAACACTTCCCAGGAAATGAGGAAGGTCAGCGCCACGATCAGCCAGGAAAACGCCTGGCCGATCCAGCTGCTCACCCGGTCGATGAAAAACAAGAGATTCTGCATGCGGCAACTCCGGAACAAGGTGTGGGCGGGCCGGCGCGCGCGGTGCTGCCGCGCGCGCCGGATGCTGCGCGTTCCGGTGTCAGGCTTTCTTGCCGAAGTAGTGGTTGTAGGCCATGCGGCGCGGGTTGTTGGTGTCCATGTCCCACTTCATGGCGCGCGCCGCGAAGGCGCGCTGCGACTTTTCCACTTCGCGGAACAGGGGATTGTCGGCGCCCTTCTTGGCCACCACCTCGTCCCACACCTTGAGCTGCTCCTGCAGCAGGGTGTCCGGCGTCTTGTAGAACTTCACGCCGTCCTTCGATTGCAGTTCGCCGTAGTCCTTGGAATAGCGGTCGATGGCCTTCCACGACATGTCGGCCGACGCCGCCTCGACGGCGTTGTCGATGATGGCCTTCATCTTGGCGGGCAGGGCGTCGTACTTGCTCTTGTTGAAGGTGATCTCGAACTGCTCCGAGCTTTGGTGGAAGCTTTGCAGCATGCACACCTTGGACACGTCCGGGAAGCCCAGCAGGCGGTCGGAGGTGGCGTTGTTGAACTCCGCGCCGTCCAGCAGGCCGCGGTCCATGGCGGGCACGATCTCGCCGCCGGGCAGGGCGTTGACCGCCGCGCCCATGGCGGTGAACAGGTCGATGGCCAGGCCGTTGGTGCGGAACTTCAGGCCTTTCAGGTCGTCCTTCTTGGTGATGGGCTTCTTGAACCAGCCCAGCGGCTGGGTGGGCATGGGGCCGGTGAGGAAGGACACCACATTGGCGCCGATGGACGCGTACAGCTTGACCAGCAGCTCCTTGCCGCCGCCGTATTTATGCCAGGCCAGCACCATGTTCGCGTCCATGCCGAACACCGGGCCGGACGTCCACAGCGCGATGGCGCTCTGCTTGCCGTAATTGTAGCCCATCACGCCGTGGCCGCCGTCCAGCGTGCCTTTCGACACCGCGTCGAGCAGGCCGAAGGCGGGCACCACCGAACCGGCCGGCAGCACTTCGATTTTCAGTTCGCCGCCGGTCATGTCGTTGACCTTTTTGGCAAAGTCGCCCGCGTATTCGTGGAAGATGTCCTTGCTCGGCCAGGTGCTCTGGAAGCGCAGCTGGGTGGGCGTCTGTGCGGTGGCGATCATGGGCAGGGCGAGCGCGGCGCCGGCGGTGCCGGCGGCGGCGTTGCCCAGGAACTTGCGGCGGGCGTTGAGGTTTTGCTTGGCTGCGGTGTCGATCTTCTTCATCGTATGTCTCCTGTTGTAGTTTTGTAACCGGAACGATAAATCCTGACGTGCTGCTGCTGGGTGTGGCGGTGCTACCTCCTGTCTATTCAGTCACTGATAACTGAATTGCAAGAATGTGCCTGCATGCTTACAGATTGCTTACGCGGGGCTTACAAGGTGCAGGTGATGGCAAAGTCGACGTGATAGTGCTCGTCATGCCGCACCCAGGGCGTGCTTTTCATGAAGCGCAGGTGCTGTTGCAGGTAGGGGCCGCGCGGCGTGGCCAGCAGTTGCGGCATGTAGCGGGGATCGAAGATCACCAGCGCCAGATCCGTTTTCTCCGCCAGCGCCGCTTGCCGCAGTTGATAGAGATGCTCCGCCATGGCCGGGAAATCGATGCGGTAATCGCCGTAGCGTGCCTGCGCGTCGAACTCGATGTCGTAGCCGTAGCGGTTTAGCGGGGTGGACGGCAGCAGGGCGGATTTGCCTTCCGCATCCAGCACCGGCACGAAAAAATCCACGGACGTGCCGTTCTGGTGTGTCTTGTGCGGCTTGAAGGGGCCGCCGTTCTTCAGCCCGGTTTCACCATACACATAGCGCGTTGCCGGCCGGGAAGCCGCCAGTGATGCATAGGCCTGGGCCACGATCCGCGCGACGGTGGAATGCACATAGGTCCTGCCGGCTGGTGCGGCCAGTGCGCTGTAGGCTGAAAAATTCGCCCCCTGGACCGGCAAGGCCACGCTGCGTTCAATCCGTCCGCTGGCGGTGCGGCCATGGCACGCGCTTTCCACCGCTTCTGCGGCATGGCTCGCAAACAGCGCAGACAAGGCCAAAATTGGAAGGGCTTTCATTTTCTCCTGCACGTGCATCGCTGTCTTTTGAGGATAGCATGGCAGTGCGCGGGAGGGCGCTGAGGGATGTCAAAGCGGTGGGCGAAAAAAAACCTGCGCCGTGGCGCAGGTTTTCTTGAGGGCGGACCGCTCGCTTGGGCAGTGCTTAAGCGAAGTTGGCGGCCGCGAAGTCCCAGTTCACCAGGTTGAAGAAGTTCTCAACATACTTCGGACGCAGGTTGCGGGTGTCGATGTAGTAGGCGTGCTCCCACAGGTCGCAGGTCAGCAGCGCTTTGTTTTCGGTGGTCAGCGGGGTGGCGGCGTTGGAGGTGTTGACGATGTCCACGGTGCCGTCCGGCTTTTTCACCAGCCAGGTCCAGCTGGAACCGAAGTTGCCAACGCAGGACTTGGTGAATTCTTCCTTGAACTTGGCGAACGAACCCCATTTGGCGTTGATCGCGTCGGCCAGCGCGCCGGTAGGCTCGCCGCCGCCGGCTGGCTTCAGGCCATTCCAGTAGAAGGTGTGGTTCCAAACCTGGGCCGAGTTGTTGAAGATGCCACCGGAGGACTTCTTGATGATTTCTTCCAGCGACAGGGCTTCGAATTCGGTGCCCTTGATCAGGTTGTTCAGATTGGTGACATACGCTTGGTGGTGCTTACCATAGTGGTATTCCAGCGTTTCTTGCGAGATGTGCGGCGCCAGGGCGTCGATTGCATACGGCAGAGGTGGCAGAGTATGTTCCATGTGTCTATCCTTTTGGTGTGGGCTGAAAGTTATTGTTTGCTGAAACAGCCATTATTGTAAACCTTTCAGCGCCGCCGCGTGGTCTCGCGCACCACCAGCTCCAGCGGGGGCACCTGGGCCTGCACCGGCTCGCCGTGGATCAGGCGCAGCAGCGCATGGGTGGCCACCAGACCCATGTCATATAGCGGCTGGCGTATGGTCGTCAGCGGCGGCGTGGTATAGGAGGAGCCGGGCAGGTCATCGAAGCCCACCAGCGACACGTCGTCCGGCACCCGGATGCCCTTGCGGTACAGGCACAGGCGCACGCCGTAGGCGCTCTGGTCGTTGGCGGCGAACACGGCGGTGAACTGCTGGCCGGTGTCGAACAGGTGGCTGACGGCCAGCAGGCCGCTGTTTTCGTGGAAATTGCCCTCGACCATGAGCTTGGGATCGAGCTCGATGCCGGCCTCGAACAGGGCGCGCCGGTAGCCGGCCGCGCGTTCCTCGGCGTCGATATTGTTGGCCGGGCCGGACACGAAGGCGATGCGGCGGTGGCCCAGCTCGATCAGGTGGCGCACCGCCATCCAGGCGCCGTATTCATTGTCCAGCTTGAAGCCCAGCGCGCTGCGCGTGTTCAGCGAGCGCCCGGTGGAGACGATGGGGCGCTGGCCGGAAAACTGCAGCACGGTTTCGTCCGACATGCGGCCCGACAGCAGGATGATGCCGTCCACCTTGCGCGCCAGCAGCAGGCGGATGCGGTCCGCTTCCTCTTCCGCGTTCCAGTGGCCGCTGACGATCACCGAGGCGTAGCCGGTGCCTTTCAGGCCGTCGTCCACGCCGCGCAGGGTTTCGTCGAAGTAGGGCGAGGAAATATCCTGCACCACGATGCCTATGGTCTGCGAGCGGCCCTTTTTCAGGCCCTGCGCCATCAGGTTGGGGGCGAACTTGGTGCGGGCGATGGCGGCCATGACGGCCTGGCGCTTGTCGTCGGACACCTTGGCGGTGCCGTTCAGGATGCGGGAGACGGTGCTGGGCGACACTCCGGCTTCGCGCGCTACGTCCAGCAAAGTCGAAGGGGAGGTGTGATCGTCGTCGCTCAAGGTCGGTCCTGTCGTTGTTTTTTGAAATCCTTTTCAGGGCCAGCATAGCATAGTTTCCAGCGGATTTTCCCTCTTGCAGGGCCGGTGCGGAGAGTAAAAAATCGCACAGTTGTTCAAAATATTATGATTGACTTCAATTTTAACTGGGTGTTAAATGCACACACTCTTGAAAACGTTTTCAAAAGACAGACAACACCGCCAACGACATGACCACACCTGATTCCGCTCCGACCACCATGCCAGCATTCCCATCGACTTTCACCTGGGGCGTGGCAACCAGCGCCTACCAGATCGAAGGCGGCGCCACTGCCGACGGCCGTGGTCCGTCCATCTGGGACACGTTCACGCACACCCCCGGCAAGATCACCGACGCCAGCAGCGGCGACGTGGCTTGCGACCACTACTACCGCTATGCCGAGGACGTGGACATCATCGCCTCGCTCAATGTGGACTCCTACCGTTTCTCCATCGCCTGGCCGCGCGTGCAGCCCGACGGCAGCGGCGCCTGGAACGAAGCCGGCTTCGATTTCTACAGCCGCCTGCTGGACAAGCTGGCCGCGAAAAACATCGCCGCCCACGTCACCCTGTACCACTGGGATTTGCCGCAAGCCCTTGAAGATAAAGGCGGTTGGCTGAACCGCGACACCGCCGCGCACTTCGCCGTGTACGCCGCCGAAGTGGCGCGCCGCTTCGGCAACCGGGTCGCCACCATCGCCACCCACAACGAACCCTGGTGCACCGCCAACCTGGGCTACGGCACCGGCCAGTTCGCCCCCGGCATGGCCGATCCGGCCGCCGCCGTGAGCGCCTCGCACCACTTGCTGCTGTCGCACGGCCTGGCCATGCAGGCGATGCGCAAGCTGAACGTGTCGGCCAAGCTGGGCATCGTGCTGAACCAGTGGACCGCCACCCCGGCCACCAATTCGGCCGCCGATATCAAGGCCGCCGAAGTGGAGTGGGCGCGCTCCGTGGCCTGGTTCATGGACCCCATTTTCAAGGGCAGCTACCCGGCGCTGGCGCTGGACAATGTCGACTGCTCTTTGCTGTCCATTCATGAAAACGATTTCAACGATATTCGCCAGGAAATCGACTTCCTCGGCGTGAACTACTACTTCCGCGCCTACGTCAGCACCGAGACGCCGCCGCGCCAGCCGCCGTGCGCGCTGGGCAAGACCGACATGGGCTGGGAGATCTACCCGCAAGGCCTGACCGAGCTGCTGGTCAAGCTGCACGCCGAATACGCGCTGCCGCCGGTCTACATCACCGAGAACGGCATGGCGGTGGCGGACCAGCTGCAGGACGGCGCGAATGGCCGCCAGGTCAAGGACCAGCCGCGCATCGACTACCTGAAGATGCACCTGGCCGCGCTGCACGACGCCATGCAGGCGGGCGTGGACGTGCAGGGCTACTTCTACTGGAGCCTGCTGGACAACTTCGAGTGGAACTCGGGTTACCTGCGCCGCTTCGGCCTCATTTACGTGGACTACGACACCCAGCAGCGCACGCTGAAAGACAGCGCGCACTGGTACCGCAATTTCATCAAGGAGCAATGACCATGCAGGAGCCCGATATGGATTCGAGCTGATTTCCAGCTGGAGTGCCGCAGTAGCCAAAGAGCTATGCAACACCATCAATCAACGGAATAATAGAGGAATGACAATGAAAAACTCGCACACCAAAGCGATGTGGAAACTCGCGCCACTCGCCCTGCTGACCGCCAACGCCTTCGCACAAGAGGGCGCTGCCGCAGCCGCCAGCGCCATGCCGGCCGCCGCCGCCGCCCCGATCGAAGCCGCCGCGCCAGCGCGCAACGGCGAGATGGAAAAGATCATCGTCACCGCCACCCGCCGCAACACCTTTGTGCAGGAAACCCCGCTGGCGATCACCGCCTACAGCCAGGACACGCTGGCCAACAACCAGGTGAAAGACCTGGCCTCGCTGACCACCATGGTGCCTAGCCTGGTGGTCGAGCAGCACGGCGACTCGGGCGGCGTGCACGTCTACATGCGCGGCGTGGGTTCCGCCAACCACACCGAGCTGGGCGACCCGGCCGTGGCCTTCTACATCGACGGCATCTACTCGCCGCGTCCGCAGGGCGCCACCGCGCTGATGTACGACCTGTCCCACGTCGAGGTGGCGCGCGGCCCGCAGGGCACGCTGAACGGCCGCAACTCCACCGCCGGCGCGGTGAACCTGGTGTCCGGCGCGCCCAGCACCGAGAAGATGTTCGGCTCGGCCGGCATGACCATAGGCGACTACCACCGCCTGCAAACGCAAGCGATGATCAACATTCCGCTGGCCGACGACATCGCCCTGCGCATCGCCGCCATCAAGGACAGCCATGACGGTACCGTGGACTTCCGCAAGGGCTCCAACGTGCTGCCCGGTGCGAAGAAATACGGCGCCGAAGACAAGATGGGCGCGCGCGCCTCGCTGATGTGGCGCTTCACCCCCGAGCTGAAAGCCACCGTCATTGCCGACTACTATAAAGACCAGGGCGCCGGCAACGTCTACCTGGCCGCCGAACCGGCAGCCGGCACCGAACTGCGCTCCGCGCTGATCGACAGCCCGGGCAACCTGGACCAGTCCATCACCACCTTCAAGGGCAAGCTCAATTACCATCCGAGCGACGCGCTGGACCTGACCTACCTGGGCAGCTGGAGCCGCTACAAGCGCGCCAACGTGAACGACGCCGACGCGGGCCTGTTCCCTGGCTTCAAATCCGAAAACCGCACCGAGTGGGCCAAGTTCGACAGCTACTCGCACGAACTGCAGGCGCGCTCGGACAACGACGCGCCGTTCCAGTGGGTGGGCGGCCTGTTCCTGTTCGGCGAGAAGAACAAGGTCCGTTTCGACATCGACCGCAGCCAGATTTCGCAAGCCACCGTGCAGCAGGACATCGCCGCCGGCAACGTCATCTTCGTGCGTCCGACCGTGGGCCAGTACGCCTCGGCCATGTCCTTCATCCAGGGCGACCGCCAGCTGAAATCCAAGGCCGTGTTCGCGCAGGGCAGCCTGCAAGTGAACGACGAACTGAAAGCCACCGTCGGCGCGCGCTACACCAAGGACCACAAGTTCGACATCGGCGGCCAGAACTGGGCCTGCCCGAACTGGCCCGCCAACGTCCCGCTGGGCACCACCGTGCTGACGCCGGACCAGATCAAGCAGCTGGTCACGCCGGGCACGGGCACCATCAACACCCACAACATCGGCCCTGGCGGCGTGGTGAGCGCAGCCACCTGCGGCAACACCTTCGGCGACAACACCGCCGACCTGAAATACGGCCAGGCCACCTGGCTGGGCCGCGTGGAGTACAAGCTGCGTCCCGAGATCCTGCTGTACGGTTCGGTCACCACCGGCTTCCACTCGCCAGCCATCGGCGACGGCGGCGCCACCACCAAGCCGGAAAAACTGACCAGCTATGAGCTGGGCATGAAGTCCGACCTGCTGGACCGCCTGCTGACGCTGAACCTGGCCGCCTTCCACATGAAGTACAAGGACAAGCTGGAATCGCAAGTGGTGAACAGCGTGCTGGCCAACTTCAACGCCGCCGGCGCCACCGTGAACGGCGTGGAAGCCGAATGGACCTGGCGTCCGAGCAAGGTGGACCGCTTTACCGGCAACGCCACCTGGCTCGACGCCACCTACGACAGCTTCATGTCCTGCGATGTGGACGCGGCACGCGCCAAGGGCCAGTCCTGCGGCTCCACCGCGCCCAACGTGGACGTGGGCGGCAGCGTGATGAAACACGCGCCGAAGTTCGCCACCACGCTGCAGTACGAGCACGACTTCGCGACCAGCAAAGGCCTGTTCACGCCGCGCATCTCGGCCCACTACGAAGGCCAGACCTTCGTCGGCGCAGGCGCCTTCAGCAACGACGTGCCCGGCCACCCGGGCGTGAAGAAGCAGAAAGCCTACTCCACGCTGGACCTGAGCCTGCGCTTCCAGCCGATGAACAAGGCCTACACGGCCGAGATCTTCGTGCAGAACGCAACCGACCGCGAAGTGAAGCTGGACGTGGTTGAGCTGTGCACCGACACCGGCATGCCATGCCAGCCTACCCAGCAGATCTACGGCGCGTTCTATAATGCTCCGCGTACTGTCGGTGCGCGCGTGTCGATGAAGTTCTAACGAAGCAGCAGGACCGGGGCCGGACCCAAAATGGAACATGGGACCGGCCCCTGGTTGTGCCGTAGGTACAAAGGTGGCAACCATGAAAATCGAAAATATTCCCCAGCATTCCCTGGCGTTCTTCGACGAAGGAGAAGACGGCGGCGGCGGCGCACGCTACGAGCGTCCCTGGCTGCTGGCCGACATCGGCGGCACCAACGCCCGCTTCGGCCTGCAGACGGCGGCCGGCCGCATCGACGCCATCTGGGTGGCCGAATGCGCGGCCTATCCCACGCTGGGCGCGGCCATTGTGCAATACCTGTCCCAGCCCGCCACGGTGGCGGCGGGCGGCTACCAGGCGCGCCAGGCCGGCATCGCCATCGCCAACCCCATAGACGGCGACGCGGTGCGCATGACCAACCACCACTGGTCGTTCTCCATCGAAGCGATCTGTTCCCAATTCAGCCTGACCTCGCTGCACGTCGTGAACGACTTTGCCGCGCTGGCGCGCGCCGTGCCGTTTTTATCGGCGCAGCACCGCGTGCAGGTCGGCGGCGGCGAGGCGCGCGAGCGCGGCGTGATAGGCCTGGTGGGCGCAGGCACGGGACTGGGCGTGTCCGGGCTGGTCCCGGCGGGCAAGGAGTGGATAGCGCTGGATAGCGAAGGAGGGCACAGCACCTTTGCCGCCGTCAGCGAGCGCGAGATACATATTCTGCAGCGGGCCAGCGAGCGCTATGGGCACGTGTCGGCCGAGCGGCTGGTGTCCGGGCCGGGCATACGGCTGACCTACGAAGTGCTGGCCGAGCGCGCAGGCGCGGCGCCGCAGGCGATACAGGCCATGGATACGCCCGCCATCATCGAGCGCGGCCTGCGTGGCGAGTGCCTGGTGTGCGTGGAAACGCTGGAAACCTTCTGCGAGATGCTGGGCACCATCGCGGGCAACGTCGCCATCACGCTGGGCGCGCGCGGCGGCATCTATATAGGCGGCGGCATCGTGCCGCGCCTGGGGGGATTCCTGGCCCGCTCGGGCTTCCGCGCGCGCTTTGAACACAAGGGGCGCTTGAGCGGATATATCTCGCAGATACCGACCTATGTCATCACGGCCGAGTATCCGGCGCTGATAGGCATGTCGGTGATACTCGCCGAGCTAGCGTAACCCGCCGGAGCCGCCGGCGGCCGGCTTGACGTCCGCAATCTCAATCTCGGCGCTGCCCTCGGCCAGCCGCACGGTCACGCTGTCGCGCGCGTGCAGCTGCGACGGCGCGCGCACGATGGCCCCGTCCTGTCCCGTCACGATGGCGTAGCCCCGTTCCAGCGTGCGCTGCGGATTGAGCATCTCCAGCTGCGCCGCCAGCGCATTGAGCGCGTCGCGCTTCTGCGCTTGCCCGTTGGCGATGCTGAGCGCAGCGCGCCGCTGCAAGCCCTCCACCTGCATCCTCAGCGCGCGCACATCCGGCCGCAGCGCCGACCAGCGCGACTGCAATTTATCAAAGCCCACCCGCGCATATGCCAGCGGGGCGCGGTTGGCGTGCGTCAGCGCCGTGGCGTGCGCCTGCAGCTTGCTGCGCTGCTGCGCGATCTGCGCCGTGGGACTGAGCAGGCGGCGCGTATAGCCGTCCAGCGTCTGCGCCGCGTCGCCCAGCGCGCGCTGCATGGCGCGGCGCAAATCGTTGGCGTCGGCGCGCAGGGAGGCCATCCAGTCCGCGCGCGGCGTGGCGGCCAGTTCGGCGGCGGCGGTGGGCGTGGCCGCGCGCAGGTCGGCGGCAAAATCGGCGATGGTGAAATCGGTCTCGTGGCCGACGCCGCAGATGACGGGCACATTGCAGTTGGCCACCGCATACGCCACCGCCTCGTCGTTGAAAGCCCACAAATCCTCGATGCTGCCCCCGCCCCGGCACACGATCAGCACCTCGCACTCGGCGCGCGCGGACGCGGTGTTGATGGCCGCCGCGATCTGTTCCGGCGCCTGCTGCCCCTGCACCAGCGTGGGATAGAGCACCACGCGCACATGGGGCGCGCGCCGCTTCAGGGCCGTCAGCACGTCGCGCAGGGCGGCGCCGGTGGGGCTGGTGACCACGCCGACGGTGCGCGCGAACAGCGGCACGGCGCGCTTGCGGTCCTGGTCGAACAGGCCGGCGGCGCCCAGGCGCTCCTTCATGCGCAGGAAGGCCTCGAACAGCGCGCCCACGCCGGCGCGGCGTATCGCCTCCACATTGATCTGGTAATCGCCGCGCGGGCCGTACAGCGTGACCAGCGCCCGCACCTCGACCTTGTCGCCCTCGCGCGGCACGAAGCCCGCGTACTGCGCCCGGCCGCGGAACATCACGGCCCGCACCTGGGCCGCATCGTCCTTCAAGGTGAAATACCAATGTCCCGAACTGGCACGGGTGAAATTGGAAATTTCGCCGGATATCCACGTCAGTGGAAAACTGCGCTCCAGCAGCCGGCTGACGGCCTGGTTGAGCGCACTGACGCTGATTACGGCCGCTTGCGGCTTGTTGCTGTCGTCTGGAAGGAAGGTGTTCATCGTTCAGGAAAGGGAAACTGTCCACAAAATAGCGCGGAGGTCATGCTTATGTCACATATCACTTTTTAAGGCAAGTATTTTTCGTAAATGATTGATTTTAAAAGGTAAACAACCATGCCGCATTAGCGGGCAATGGCAGAAAGTCCTTATGGATCAAGCACTTTGCAGCAGGGGCGGGTGGTTACGCACAAAGTTATCCACAAAAAATGTGAGGAACTTTTTGGTATCAAAAGCGCATTGCTGTGGACAAGAACGGATGTGCTAAAAATTTACGCATAGAAATATTTACTTTATAAATCAGGTACTTAATGCTTGCCGCGCGGGCTTGCTCACAATTTTATCCACAGAAGATGTGCAGAACTCCACTTGGATACCAGTGGCCAAAGTTGCAGGCCAGCCGGCGGCCGGCGCGCCGAAGTCGCTGTCTAAAATTTAATCAATGAAACTAAAGTGTTTTAAATCAAGGGGATAGCATGTGATTTTTGGCCTTGCGCACAATCTTATCCACATAATATGTGCAGAAGTGCACAGTTGTACACGTGCTTAGTAGAAAGTAACCGGCGGTGGCTGAGTGCCGCTGGCTGCCTGTTTTTTAATCTTTGGTGTTTTAGTCTTATAAATCATGGACTTAACATGCAAACTTTGAGCTTGCGCACAATTTTGTCCACAGTTTTTGTGCAGAATGAAGAAGTTGTTCAAAAACGGCTGAGGAAAGCTGGGTTTTCATATCAAGAACCATACAAAAACAGGCTATTCTCGCCATATGCGAAATTTTTGCGCACGGCAAAAAAGTGCTTACGAATCAAAGACTTTGCTGTTCATCAATGTCCTTGCTAACAATCTTATCAACAGAATATGGGGAGAAGTGTGGACAGTTGTTTCCGCGCGGCCGGGCTGGGCGCTGCGATATTTTTACGCATGGCAAGTTTTTTCTTACGGATCAAGGACTTAATGCGAACTGGGATGCCTTGCTAACAATCTTGTCCACAGAAAATGTGCAGAATGGCGGATAAGTCAGGGCAAGGCGTGGCACTTGCCGATCAGGCCCCAACAAGATACATTGCGCGTCTAGGCATTCCTGCCTGCAGCCCCCAACACAGGAGTTCGTTTTGCTCGCCATTATCCAAGCAGCAGGCTGGCCCATCTGGCCTTTGTTGATCGCCTCCATCGTCGCCACCGCCCTCATCATTGAACGCCTGCTGTTCCTGCGCCGCGCCAAGATCATTCCGCGCCAGCTGCTGGACGAAGTGGTGGGCGTCTACCGCAGCGGCAACGTCACGCCGGACGTGATCCAGAAACTGGAACAGAGCTCGCCGCTGGGCGTGGTGCTGTCGGCCGCGCTGCGCAACATCGAGTCGCCGCGCGAAGTGATGAAGGAAACCATAGAAGAAGCCGGCAGCGGCGTGGCCCACATGCTGGACCGCTTCCTGACCACGCTGGGCACGATCGCCACGCTGGCCCCGCTGATGGGCTTGTTCGGCACGGTGGTCGGCATGATCGAGATTTTCGGCGCGCAGAACGCCACCGGCACCAATCCGGCGCAGCTGGCGCACGGCATCTCGGTGGCGCTGTACAACACCGGCTTCGGCCTGGCCATCGCCATGCCCACGCTGGTGTTCTACCGCCACTTCCGCGCGCTGGTGGACAGCTTCATCATCGAGATGGAGCAGCAGGCGGTCAAATTTGTCGACGTGGTCCACTGCTCGCGGAAAACCTGACCATGGCCATGAACTTCCGCCGCGGCCAGCACCGGGAAGACCCGGAGATCAACCTGATCCCCTTCATCGACGTGCTGCTGGTGATACTGATCTTCCTGATGGTGACGACCACCTACAGCAAGTTCACCGAGCTGCAGATCACGCTGCCGACGGCCGAGGCCGAGAAGGCGCACGAGCGGCCCAACGAAATCAACGTGACGGTGGACGCCAAGGGCAACTATACGGTGAACAACGTGCCGGTGTCGTTCCAGAACGTGGCCGGGTTGGCCGAGTCGCTGAAGAGCGCGGCCAAGGACGCCAAATCGCCGGTGGTCATCATCAATGCCGACCAGTTCGCCATGCACCAGATGGTCATCAACGTCATGGAAGCCGCGCGCCTGGCCGGCTACGACAAGCTCACCTTCGCCGCCCAGACCGGCACCGCCAAATAAGAATCTGTGTCCCAGGCGGCCTGAGCCGCATTCGGGGTCAGACCCCGAATGCGGCTCAGGCCGCCTGGGGCTGGGGCTGCTAATTGACTTTTTATGCCTAGAACTTCCTTGCTTGAATCGACGCTGACGCGCAATTGGCTGCGCAAGGGGCCGCTTGCGTGCGCGCTGTGGCCGCTGTCGCTGCTGTTTGGGGCGCTGTCCGGCTTGCGCGGGGCGCTGTTCCGCCTGGGCCTGCTGAAGTCGGAACGGTTGCCGGTGCCGGTGGTGGTGGTGGGGAATATCTTTATCGGGGGCACGGGCAAGACGCCGCTGACCATCTGGCTGGTGCAGGCTTTGCAGCAGGCGGGCTTTACGCCGGGCGTGATTTCGCGCGGCTTCGGCAGCAAGGACGGCGCGCCGCGCCAAGTCGGGCCGCGCTCGACGCCGCAGGAGGTGGGCGATGAGCCGCTGCTGATCGCCATGCGCACCGGCTGCCCGGTCATGGTGGGCCGCGACCGCGCCGCAGCGGGCAGGGCGCTGCTGGCCCTGAATCCGGCCGTCGATGTGCTGGTGGCCGATGACGGCCTGCAGCATTACAAGCTGCAGCGGGACGTGGAGATTGTGCTCTTCGACGGGCGCGGCGTGGGCAATGGCTGGCTGCTGCCGGCCGGGCCGCTGCGCGAGCCGCCGTCGCGCCGGCGCGATTTCACCGTCGTCAACACGCCCGTGCTGAGCGCCGAGCTGGCCGACAGCGTGGCGCCGCTGTCCAGCATGGCCCAGCGCGCGCTGGGCCGCGCGGCGGCCACCGGCCAGGCGTCGGTGCCGGTGCAGATGGTCTTGGCCGGCGATACCGCCGAGCGCCTGGCCGACCGCAGCGAGCGCGTGCCGCTGGCCGAGCTGGCGCGGCGCCCGCTGCGCATCGCGGCGGCGGCCGGCATCGGCAATCCGGCGCGCTTTTTCGGCATGCTGCGCGGCGCCGGGCTGGAGGTCATCGAGCTGCCTTTGCCGGACCATCATGATTTCCTCGACCGCCCCTTCGACGGCCTGGATGCGGATCTCATCCTGATGACCGAGAAGGATGCAGTAAAATGTGCCCAAATTGAAGAACTGAGGGACGACCCGCGCTTGTGGGTGGTTCCGGTGACAGCGCGCATCGATGCCGCGCTGGCCGAATACATTGTGGAGAAATGTCGTGGATGCTCGTCTGCTTGATATCCTGGTCTGCCCCGTTTGCAAGGGCCCGCTGGAGTACGATAAAAAAGCCCAGGAAATGATTTGCCGCGGCGACCGCCTGGCCTACCCGATCCGCGATGGCATCCCCATCATGTGGGCCGATGAGGCCCGTACCCTGCAGGATGCGGTGGAATAAGGACCGGTCCCGTGAGCTTCGTCGTTATTATCCCGGCGCGCCTGGCGTCGACCCGCCTGCCGAACAAGCCGCTGGCCGACCTGGGCGGCAAGCCCATGGTGGTGCGCGTGGCCGAGCGGGCCGCGCAGGCCGGCGCGGGGGCGGACACACCACGCATCATCGTCGCCACCGACCATGAGGACATCCGCGCCGCCTGCGCGCAGCACGGCGTGGAGGTGTGCATGACGCGCGCCGACCATCCTTCCGGCACCGACCGCATCGCCGAGGTGACGCGCGCGCTGAACCTGGCGCCGGACGCGGTGGTGGTCAACCTGCAGGGCGACGAGCCGCTGATCGATCCCGCGCTGCTGGCCGCCGCCGCCGCCTGCATCGGCGCCGACGTGCCGATGTCGACCTGCGCCCACCCGCTGCACGAGGCGGCGGACGCTTTCAATCCCAACGTGGTGAAGGTGGTGCTGGACAAGGCCGGCCGCGCCCTGTACTTCTCGCGCGCCACCATCCCGTGGCACCGCGACGCCTTCGCCAAGGACAAGAGCGTGCTGCCGGGCGCCGATGCCGCCTCGGGCGCGCCCTATGTGCCGCTGCGCCATATCGGCCTGTACGCCTACCGCAACGATTTCCTGCAGGCCTATCCGCAGCTGGCGGTGTCGCCGCTGGAGTCCATCGAGGCGCTGGAGCAGCTGCGCGTGCTGTGGCACGGCTATCCGATCGCGGTGCATGTGACCGACGCGGCCCCCGCCGCCGGGGTCGATACGCCGGAAGACCTGGAGCGCGTGCGCCGTCATTACGCGGCCTGAGCCGGGCCGCGAGGCGGATTGTCCACGCTTTTTTCTTTTCCTTGACTCTTTCGTGTTTTTGGCATGCCAAATCGTCCACAAACTGGCGTCAGCCGGGCGTTTTGTGGTAAGTTTCGTGACGAAGGTAGACGAAGCGTCAGCATTTCCAACCATACCACCAGATTCTTATAATCGTTTTAGGACTTTTCATGCGTCTCATTCTGTTAGGAGCACCCGGAGCCGGCAAGGGCACCCAAGCGAATTTCATCAAGGAAAAATACAACATTCCTCAGATCTCCACCGGCGACATGCTGCGCGCGGCCATCAAGGCCGGCACGGAAATGGGCCTGGCTGCAAAAAAGGTGATGGACGCTGGCCAGCTGGTATCGGATGACATCATCATCGGCCTGGTGAAAGAGCGCCTGAAAGAAGCCGATTGCGCCAATGGCTACCTGTTCGACGGCTTCCCGCGCACCATCGCGCAGGCGGACGCCATGAAGGACGCCGGCGTGAAAGTGGACTACGTGCTGGAAATCTCGGTGCCGGACGCTTCCATCATCGAGCGCATGGACGGCCGCCGCTGCCACCCCGGCTCGGGCCGCGTCTACCACGTGAAATTCAATCCGCCTAAAGTCGAAGGCAAGGACGATGTCACCGGCGAAGACCTGGTGCAGCGCGACGACGACAAGGCCGAGACCGTGAAGAAGCGCCTGGACGTGTACCACAACCAGACCGAGGTTCTGCTGGGCTACTACAACAGCTGGGCACAGTCCGGTGACAGCGTAGCGCCGAAGTACCGCAAGATTGAAGGCGTGGGCGCCGTGGAAGAAATCCGCGACCGCGCGTTCGCCGCCCTGTCGAACTAAGCTTCCCACACCCCGCAGTACCCCTCCGCAGGCGGACCCATCGGTCCGCCTCGTCGTTTCCGCCCCTCCGCAAGCTCATCAACAAGTTGTTCCAAAGTACAACAGACGGTACGCCGCCGCGCTACTACACTAGACGTGGGGATTCCGTACATCACAGGGGGCAAAAAATGAATATGAGAGACTGGAGCATAGGCCGCCGGCTGGCCTTGGGTTTCACAGTGCTGCTGGCCGGGCTGATCTTCAATACGGGCTTTGGCATCTACCGCCTGCAGGGCAGCGCCGACGCCACCCGCGCCATGATGGAAGTGCCGCTGGCCAAGGAGCGCCTGATCTCCGAGTGGTATCGCATCGTCTACGCCGGCATACGCCGCACCACCGCCATCGCCAAGAGCAGCGACACCTCGCTGGCGGGCTTCTTCGCCGAGGACATCGCGGCCTCCACCAAGCGCGCGCAGGAGCTGATCAAGCAGATCGAGCTCCTGACCACCGACGAAGATAAAAAACTGATGGCCGACCTGGTCGTGTTCCGCAAGGGTTATGTGGACTCGCGCGACGGCATCAACAAGGCCAAGGCGGCCGGCAATATGGAGGAGGCGGCCAAGCTGCTGGCAGATGTGTACCAGCCCGCCGCCAAGGGCTACGAGGCCATGCTGCAGAAGCTGCTCGAGCACCAGAACAAGCAGATCGACGACGCTGCGCGCCAGATCGACGCGGTTACCGCGCAAAGCCGCAATCTCCAGCTGGTGCTGACGGCCTTGACGGTGGCCTTCAGCGTGGCCTTCGCCTGGTGGCTGTCGACCGGCATCACGCGGCCGATGCGGGAGGCGGTGGACCTGGCCCGCCGCGTGGCCGATGGCGACCTGACCGGCGAGCCGGGCGGCGGCAACGCGCAGGGCAGCGGCCATGCCAAGGATGAAACCGGCCAGCTGCTGCTGGCGCTGGAGGACATGCACCACGGCCTGGTGCGCATCGTGAGCCAGGTGCGCAGCGGCACCGACGCCATCACGGCGGCGTCCGGCGAGATCGCCAGCGGCAACCTGGACCTGTCTTCGCGCACCGAGCAGCAGGCCAGTTCGCTGGAGGAGACCGCATCCTCGATGGAGGAGCTGACCTCGACCGTGCGCCAGAACGCGGACAATGCGCGCGAGGCCAATGCGATGGCCATGGCCGCGTCGGACGTGGCCCGCAAAGGCGGCGAGGCGGTCTCGGACGTGGTGGGCACCATGCAGTCGATCGACGAGTCTTCGCGCAAGATCGTCGATATTATCGGCGTGATCGACGGCATCGCCTTCCAGACCAATATCCTGGCGCTGAATGCGGCGGTGGAGGCGGCGCGCGCGGGCGAGCAGGGCAGGGGCTTCGCGGTGGTGGCGTCCGAGGTGCGCAACTTGGCGCAGCGCTCCGCCGCGGCGGCGCGCGACATCAAGACCCTGATCGGCGATTCGGTCGACAAGGTCGGCGCCGGAACCCGCCAGGTGGCGCAGGCTGGCGCCACGATGCAGGAGGTTGTGGCCAGCATCGAGCGCGTTACGGTCATCATGGGCGACATTACCAGTGCCAGCCAGGAGCAGAGCGCGGGCATCGACCAGGTGAACGGCGCCATCACGGAGATGGACAACGCCACCCAGCAGAATGCGGCGCTGGTGGAGCAGGCCGCCGCCGCCGCGCAGTCCATGCAGGACCAGGCCAGCGAGCTGGCGCAGGCGGTCAGCGTGTTCAAACTGGACGGCATGGCGGCGCACCGCGCGGCGCCCGCTCCGGCCGCCGCGCGCAAGCCGGCGCCCCGGCCGGCGGTGGCCAAGGCCGCCGCCAAGCCCGCCCCCAGGCCCGCCGCGCAGCTGGCCCGTCCTGCTCCTGCGGCCGGCGCCGCGCGCAAACCCGCAGCCGCAGCCGCTGCCGGCGACGATTGGGAGGAATTCTGACCGGCTGTTCACAAAATCCCCACATTGGAGAAAAATCAATTCACGTGTGAATTGCTTAATTTTCCACGTTTGCTGTAGACTCGATATCAACTTCTGTTTTAGCCCGCCAACAACCGGCGGGCGCGTCAGCGCAGTACGCAGTTCGTAAGGCTGTAGTGATCGAGCTTGATAACAAACGAAGGGGACAATATGACAGCAAGCCTTTGGTTCGCGGTAGCCTGCGGCGTGATCGCCGTGGTGTATGGTTTATGGGCGCGCAGCTGGATTTTGCGGCAGGATGCCGGCAACGCGCGCATGCAGGAAATCGCAACTGCGATCCAGGAGGGCGCCGCCGCCTACCTGGGCAGGCAATACAAGACCATCGCCATGGTCGGCATCGTACTGCTGATCGCCATCGGCGTCTTGCTGGACGTGAAAACCGCGCTCGGCTTCCTGATCGGCGCGGTGCTGTCCGGCGCTTGCGGCTTTATCGGCATGAACGTGTCCGTGCGCGCCAATGTGCGCACCGCGCAGGCCGCCACCAAGGGCATGAACGAAGCGCTCGACGTCGCCTTCCGGGGCGGCGCCATCACCGGCATGCTGGTGGTGGGCCTGGGCCTGCTGGGCGTGGTGCTGTTCTACGCGCTGCTGACCGGCCTGGCCTCCAACGGCTACCCCAATCCCACGCTGACCCCGCACGACGTGATCAAGCCGCTGATCGGCCTGGCCTTCGGCGCTTCGCTGATTTCCATCTTCGCCCGCCTGGGCGGGGGCATCTTCACCAAGGGCGCGGACGTGGGCGCCGACCTGGTGGGCAAGGTCGAAGCCGGCATCCCCGAGGATGACCCGCGCAACCCGGCCGTGATCGCCGACAACGTGGGCGACAACGTCGGCGACTGCGCCGGCATGGCGGCCGACCTGTTCGAAACCTATGTGGTGACCCTGATCGCCACCATGCTGCTGGGCGCGCTGATGATCGTCAATGCGCCGACCCAGGCCATCGTCTATCCGCTGCTGCTGGGCGCGGTGTCCATCCTGGCCTCCATCGTCGGCTGCTCCATGGTCAAGGCCAAGCCGGGCAAGAAGATCATGTCGGCGCTGTACACCGGGCTGTGGTGGGCGGCCGGCCTGTCGCTGGTGGGCTTTGCCGCCGTCACCTGGCAGGTGTGGCCGGACGACGCCATGCGCTACAGGATGATGGGCTCGACCGTGGTCGGCATCGTGCTGACCGGGTTGATGGTCTACATCACCGAGTACTACACCGGCACCGACTTCCATCCGGTGCGCCATATCGCCGAGGCGTCCACCACCGGGCACGGCACCAACATCATCGCCGGGCTGGGCGTGTCCATGAAGTCCACCGCCTATCCGGTGCTGGCCGTGTGCGCGGCCATCCTGGTGTCCTACCAGCTGTCCGGCCTGTACGGCATCGCCATCGCCGCCACCGCCATGCTGTCGATGGCCGGCATTATCGTGGCGCTGGACGCCTATGGCCCGATCACCGACAACGCCGGCGGCATCGCCGAAATGTCCGGCATGCCGGACTCGGTGCGCGCCATTACCGACCCGCTGGACGCGGTGGGCAACACCACCAAGGCTGTCACCAAGGGCTACGCCATCGGCTCGGCCGGCCTGGCCGCGCTGGTGCTGTTCGCCGACTACACGCATGCGCTGGAATCGGTGGGCAAGAGCATCACCTTCGACCTGTCCAACCCCATGGTGATAGTCGGCCTGATTATCGGCGGCCTGATACCGTACCTGTTCGGCGCCATGGCGATGGAGGCGGTGGGCCGCGCGGCGGGCGCCGTGGTGGTGGAGGTGCGGCGCCAGTTCCGCGACATCAAGGGCATCATGGACGGCACCGGCAAGCCGGAATACCACAAGGCGGTGGACATGCTGACCGCGTCGGCCATCAAGGAAATGATCGTGCCTTCGCTGCTGCCGGTGCTGGTGCCGGTGCTGGTGGGCATGCTGCTCGGTTCGGCGGCGCTGGGCGGGCTGCTGATGGGCACCATCATCACCGGCCTGTTCGTGGCCATTTCCATGACCACCGGCGGCGGCGCCTGGGACAATGCCAAGAAATACATCGAGGACGGCAATTTCGGCGGCAAGGGTTCGGACGCGCACAAGGCGGCCGTCACCGGCGACACCGTGGGCGACCCGTACAAGGACACGGCGGGACCGGCGGTCAACCCGCTGATCAAGATCATCAACATCGTTGCGCTGCTGCTGGTGCCGCTGCTGCCCGCGTCGGGCTGGCTGTCGGTCACGCCGCAAGCGCCCATGCACGCCGCCGCCCCGCTGCAAGCGCCCGCCGCCGTTGTCGCACCGCCCCCGGCTCTGCAGGCGCCCGGCACGTAGCAGCATCTCGGCCCGGCCATGGGCGCGCGCCCGTGCGCCATGGCGGGCAGGGCAGCGTTATCATGTGCCATCGCTGCGCTGCGGGAGAACGCCATGAAAACTCTGCTGTTTGCCGGGCTGCTCATATCGCAGCCCGCCTGTGCGCAGCAAGCTACAACGCCGCCGCGCGTCGTCCCCGACGCCTCCGGCGGCGAATCGGCCGCCGAAGCGTTCCGCAAGCTGCCCATCTGCTCGCTCGCCCCTGGCGGCAAGAAACTGCTGGTCGAACCGTGCCGCCCCGCGCCTTCCCGCAACTTCGCCCAGCGCCGCCATGCGGAGCAAGCCCCGCTGCCGCAGCTTGCGCGTCCGCCAGCCACCGCTAATCTGCCGGTCCCGCTCCCGCCCCCGGCCACAGTGGCGCCATCCTCCACCCGCCCCCTGGGCCCATGCGACGCCGCCGGCTGCCGCGACGCCTCCGGCACCCGCTACCAGGGCACCGGCCCGGTGGTGCTGGACCCGTCCGGCCGTCCCTGCCGCACGGATGGCCAGTGGGTGCAGTGTTGAGCTACAATTGGCATTTACGCTTACGTAAACGTAAACTTAAAACGTCAAGTATCAATTGTTCGTAAAACAACCAGCGGATAGGGGAAGACATGCAAATCAAGGACAACGTATTCATCATCACCGGCGGCGCATCGGGCCTGGGCGCCTCGACTGCGCGCATGATCGTGGACGCGGGCGGCAAGGTGGTGCTGGCCGATGTGCAGGCCGAAGCCGGCCAGGCGCTGGCTGCCGAACTGAAGGGCGTATTCGTCAAGTGCGACGTGACGTCGGAAGCGGACGGCAAGGCCGTGGTGGAAGCGGCCACCGCGCTGGGCACGCTGCGCGGCCTGGTCAACTGCGCCGGCGTGGCGCCGGCCGTGAAGACCGTGGGCAAGGACGGCCCGCATCCGCTGGACGTGTTCCAGCGCACCGTGAACATCAACCTGGTGGGCACTTTCAATATGTGCCGCCTGGCGGCGGACGCCATGGGCAAGACCGAAGCGGCCGAGCACGGCGAGCGCGGCATCATCATCAACACCGCCTCCGTGGCGGCGTATGACGGCCAGATCGGCCAGGCGGCCTACGGCGCCTCCAAGGCCGCCGTGGTGGGCCTGACGCTGCCGATGGCGCGCGACCTGTCGCGCAGCGGCATCCGCGTGATGACCATCGCCCCCGGCATCTTCGAAACCCCCATGCTGCTGGGCATGCCGGCCGAAGTGCAGGACGCGCTGGGCAAGATGGTGCCGTTCCCGCCGCGCCTGGGCAAGCCGTCCGAATACGCCATGCTTGCCAAGTCCATCATCGAAAACGTGATGCTGAACGGCGAAACCATCCGCCTGGACGGTGCTATCAGGATGCAACCGAAATAAACTTGCTGTAGGATGCGAAAGTCATCGGGCGCGCAGCCTTGGTTGCGCGCCCGATTTATTTTTGGAGCTTACATGATCAAGTTGCATGCGCTGGCATTGGCCGCACTGTTGGCCGCACAATCGGCATCCACCGCTTACGCCCAGGACAGCGCCCAGCGCGCGCCTGAAATCGCCACCGGCTACACCGAAAAGACCGGCGTCGTCGCTGAAAAATACATGGTGGCCTCGGCCAACCCGCACGCCTCCGCTGCGGGCTACGACATGCTCAAGCAGGGCGGCAGCGCGATCGACGCAGCCATCGCCACCCAGCTGGTGCTCACGCTGGTCGAGCCGCAGTCCTCGGGCATAGGCGGCGGGGCGTTCGTGATGCACTTCGACGGCAAGCGCGTGCAGGCTTACGACGGCCGCGAAACCGCGCCTTCGGCCGCCACCGAAAAACTGTTCCAGGACGCGAACGGCAAGCCGCTCTCGCGTGAAGCGGGCGTGGTCGGCGGCCGCTCCACCGGCGCGCCCGGCGTGCTGCGCATGCTGGAACTGGCGCACAAGGAGCACGGCAAGCTGCCCTGGGCCACGCTGTTCGGCCCCGCCATCAAGCTGGCGGAAAACGGCTTTGCCGTCAGCCCGCGCCTGAACGGCCTGCTGACCTGGGACAAATACATCGCCCGCGACCCGGTGGCCGCCGCTTATTTCTACGGTCCTGACAAGAAGCCCTGGCCGGTCGGCCACGTGCTGAAGAACCCCGAGCTGGCGCGCACCCTGCGCGAAGTGGCCAAGGGCGGCGCGGACGCGTTCTACAAGGGCCGCATCGCCGGCGACATCGCCGCCAAGGTGGCCTCGCACCCGAGCAACCCCGGCCTGCTGACGGCGGCCGACATCGGCGCCTACCAGGCCAAGCGGCGCGACCCGGTCTGTTCCGACTACAAAACCTGGACCGTGTGCGGCATGCCGCCGCCGTCCTCCGGCGGCATCGCCATCGCGCAGATGCTGGGCGTGCTCGAGACCAAGGGCATCGAGCGCTACGCGCCGGTGAACGGCCAGCTGGGCGTGGAGGCCATCCACCTGTTCTCGGAAGCGGGCCGCCTGGCCTACGCCGACCGCGCGCGCTACGTGGCCGACACCGACTTCGTGCCGCTGCCCGGCAAAGGCGCGGCGGCGCTGCTGGACAAGCACTACCTGCAGCAGCGCGCCTCCTTGATCGGCGAGCGCTCCATGGGCAGCGCGCGCTTCGGCGTGCCGGAGACCGTGAACGTGGCCTGGGGCGCGGACAACGCCATCGAAAGCCCGGCCACCTCCCACCTCTCGGTGGCGGACGCCTATGGCAACGTGATCTCCATGACCACCTCGGTGGAAGACGCCTTCGGCTCGCGCCAGATGGTGGACGGCTTCATCCTGAACAACCAGCTGACCGACTTCTCCTTCGATTCGGTGGACGAGAACGGCCCCATCGCCAACCGCGTCCAGCCGGGCAAGCGCCCGCGCAGCGCCATGTCGCCCACGCTGGTGTTCGACAAGGCCACCGGCAAGCTGGTGCTGTCGACCGGCTCGCCGGGCGGCTCGGCCATCATCAACTACGTGGCCAAGGTGCTGGTCGGCACGCTGGACTGGAAGCTGGACGTGCAGCAGGCCATCAGCCTGCCCAATTTCGGCAGCCGCAACGGCCCCACCGAGCTGGAAGCGGCGCGCGTGGCACCGGCCGTGGTGGAGGCGCTCAAGGCGCGCGGCCACGAAGTGCGCCAGTATGAGCAGAACTCCGGCCTGCAGGGCATCATGCGCATCACGCGCAACGGCAAGGAAGTGTGGTTTGGCGGCGCCGATCCGCGCCGCGAGGGCGTTGTGCGCGGCGACTGACCCTGCTACTCTTGTCAGATGGGAATGAAAAAGAAAACAGGTCTGGTCCTTTCCGGCGGCGGCGCGCGCGCCGCCTACCAGGTGGGCGTGCTGCAAGCGATCAACGAGATCCTGTGGGAAGAAGGCTGGCCGCCTTCGCGCAATCCGTTCCACATCATCTGCGGCACCTCGGCCGGCGCCATCAACGCCACGGCGCTGGCCTGCCGCGCCGACAATTTCAGCGAGGGCGTGCAGAAGCTGCTCGACGTGTGGCAGAACTTCTCGGTGGAGCAGGTCTACCGCGCCGACTCGCTGGGCGTGATCCGTTCCGGCGCGCGCTGGCTGTCGCTGCTGTCCTTCGGCTGGCTGCTGCGCAAATGGCGCGCCGCGCCGCCGCGCTCCCTGCTCGACAACACCCCGCTGGTCAGCCTGCTGCACCGCATGCTGGACCTGCCGCGCCTGGACACGGTGCTGCAGGAGGGCCTGCTGCACGCGCTGGCCGTCACCGCCTCGTCCTACACCGGCGGCCAGCACGTCACCTTCTTCCAGACCGCCGCCGAGATCGCGCCGTGGATACGCACCCAGCGCATCGCCATGCAGGACCAGATCGGCGTGGAGCACTTGCTGGCCTCGTCGGCCATCCCCTTCATCTTCCCGGCCACGCCGCTCTACCTGGGCGGCCAGCACGAATACTGCGGCGACGGCTCCATGCGCCAGCTCGCGCCCATCTCGCCGGCCATCCACCTGGGCGCCGACAAGGTGCTGGTGATCGGCGCGGGGCGCTTGTCCGAGCCGGTGCAGCAGCGCAGCGAGACCGCGCGCTACCCCAGCCTGGCGCAGATCGCCGGCCATGCTCTGTCCTCGATTTTCCTCGACAGCCTGGCGGTGGACATCGAGCGCCTGGAGCGCATCAACAAGACCCTGTCGCTGCTGCCGCCGGAGTACCTGTCGCAAACGCCGCTCAAGCCGGTCGAGCTGCTGGTGATCGCGCCGTCCGAGCGGCTGGACGATATCGCCAGCCGCCATATCGGCAGCCTGCCGGCGCCGATACGCACCATGCTGTCCGGCATAGGCGCGACCGAAACGCGCGGCTCCTCGCTCGCATCCTACCTGCTGTTTGAATCGACCTACACCTGCGAGCTGATCCGCCTGGGGCAGCGCGACACGCATGCGCGCAAGGCCGACGTGCTGGCCTTCTTCAATAGCTAGGACCCGCTAGTGCAGCCTTTGCGCCGTCTTCTCTGCCTGTTAGCGATGCAGGCCGCCATGCTGGCCGGCGGCCTGCTGCCGCAGGCGCAGGCTGCCGCGCCGCCGCGCACGCTGCGCTTCGAGCAGCTGGACGTGCAGGACGGCCTGGCGCAGGAGTCGGTGCTGGCGGTGGCCCAGGACCAGCAGGGCTTCATGTGGTTCGGCAGCCAGGCCGGCTTGAGCCGCTACGACGGCGCGCGCATCCTGACCTATCGCAACGCGGTGTCCGACCCGCGCAGCCTGGCCGACAACTGGGTGCGCGTGCTGCACGTGGACCGCGCCGGCCGCATGTGGATAGGCACCGATGGAGGGCTGGACCGCTACGAGCCGCTCACGCAAAGCTTCACCCACTTTCCGCCCAGCGAGCCGGCCAAGCGCGGCAACGGCAACCGCCACGTGCGCGCCATCGTCGACGACGGCAGCGGCGGGCTGTGGATAGGCACCTCGGACGGCCTGCAGCATTTCGACCCGGCCAGCGGCCGCTACACCTACTGGCACCACGACGCCGAGCTGCCGGGCAGCCTGGGCAGCGACCAGGTGAACGCGCTGGCGCGCGACGCCGCCGGCCGGCTGTGGGTGGGCACGGCGGCGGGGCTGGACCTGCTGGAGCCGGGCGCGCAGGCCTTCCGCCACTTCAAGGTGGAGGCGGCGCCGGACACGCGCTTCGAGGCCGTGCTGTCGCTGTTCGCGGACAAGAACCATGTGCTGTGGATAGGCACCATGGCCGGCATCGAGCAATGGAAGCTGGCCAAGGGCGGCGAGGCGCCGCAGCGCCGGCGCCTGGGAGAGAAGCAGGGCCTGAAGCCGGGCGTGGTGACGGTGATCTACCAGGATGTCGAGGGCACGCTGTGGGCCGGCAGCCAGACCGAGGGCCTGTTCCGCTGGCGCCCGGCCGAGGACCGCTTCGTGCAGTACCGGCACCAGGTCTCCGATCCGCACAGCCTGGCGGACAACTACGTGTCGGCGCTGTTCCGCGACCGCCTGGGCACCATGTGGGTGGGCACCTGGTACAGCGGCGTGAGCCGGGTGGACCTGGGCAGCGGCGGCTTCGCGCGCCTGGTGCACGACGCCGAGCGTCCGCGCTCGCTGAGCGACAACAAGGTGCGCGCCATTGTCGATGCCGGCGGCGGCAAGCTCTGGCTGGGCAACAACGACGGCCTGACCTTGTACGACCCGATCAGCGGCGAGGGCCAGGTGTTCCGCGACCCGGCGCCCGACTTTGCCGACGTGCGCGACCCGCAGGTGATCTCGCTGTGGAAGGAGAAGAACGGCGCCACGCTGTGGGTGGGCGGACGCAACGGCCTGCGCCGCTTCGACACGGCCACGCACCGCTACCAGCGCGTGCGCGCCTGGCACAGCGATCCCGATGGCGACAATGTGCGCAACATCGTGGGCGACCGCAGCGGCATGCTGTGGGTGGCCACGCGCGGCGGCCTGCACCGCTACGATCCGAAGACCGGCGCCAGCCATACCTACCGCCACGACCCGGCCGACAGCAACAGCCTGGCCGACAACGTGGTGCGCCCGATACTGGAGGACAGGCGCGGCGCGCTGTGGGTGGGCACCTTCAACGGCCTGGACCTGCTGGACCGCCAGAGCGGCCGCTTCCGCCACTTCCACCACGACCCCAAGGATCCCGCCTCGCTCAGCCACGACGAGGTGCACTACCTGTTCGAAGACAAGCAGGGCGTGATCTGGGTCGGCACGGCGGCGGGCCTGAACCGCATGGACGTGGGCGCCGACGGCACGGTGCGTTTCAAGCGCTACCAGCGCAAGGACGGCATGGCCGACGACGCCGTGGCCGGCATCTTGGACGACGAGCAGGGCCACCTGTGGCTGAGCACCAATACCGGCATCACGCGGCTGTCCATCCCGGGCGGCGAGGTGCGCAACTACGCCGGCGCCGACGGCACCATCGAAGGCGCCTACTTCGACGGCGCGGCGCTGCGCACGGCCGACGGCACCATGTATTTCGGCGGCTTCAACGGCGTGACCGCCTTTGCGCCGGGCGAGATCCGCGAGAACAGCGTGGCGCCCACGGTGGCCATTACCGATTTCCAGATCTTCAACAAGTCGGTCAAGGCCGGCCAGGACGGCGAGCGCAGCGTGCTCAGAAGCGCCATCGAGCACACCGCCGCGCTCACGCTGCGCGAGGAGGATTCGGTGTTCTCGCTGGAGTTCGCCGCGCTGCACTACGCCGCGCCGCAGCGCAACCGCTACGCCTACCAGCTGCAGGGCTTCGACCACGACTGGGTGGTGACGGACGCCGGCAAGCGCTTCGCCACCTACACCAACCTCGATCCGGGCCGCTATGTGTTCCGCGTGAAGGCGGCCAACAAGGACGGCATCTGGAACGACAACGCGGCCACGCTGGAGATCACCATCCTGCCGCCGCTGTGGAAAACCTGGTGGTTCCGCGGCGGCGTGGCGCTGCTGCTGCTGGGCAGCGCCTACGGCGTGTACCGCGTGCGCATGCGCCAGCTACGCGGCCAGAAGACCCGCCTGGAGCAGCAGGTGGGCTTGCGCACGGCCGAGGTGGAGCTGAAGAACCAGCTGCTGCAGCAGCAGAAGATGGAGCTGGAGAAGCGCCGCCTGGAGGCGGAGGCGCAGCGCGCCGAGGCCGAGCAGCGCCATATGGACGCGGAGCGCCAGCGCCAGGAAGTGGAGCTGCAGAAGGAGGCGGTGGAGCAGGCGCACCGCAATATTTCGGTGCTGAGCGAGATCGGGCGCGAAATGAGCGCCACGCTGGACATCGAGAAGGCCATGCGCACGCTGTACCGCCACGTGCGCCACCTGATGGACGCGCACATGTTCGGCATCGGCTTCTACCGCGAGGAGGAGGGCGTGCTGGAGTTCCCGTTCTCGATGGAGCGCGGCGTGCGCAGCCTGCCGTACAGCCGCAAGGTGGACGACCCGGACCAGCTGGCGGTGTGGTGCCTGCGGCACCGGCACGACATCTTCATCAACGACTTCTTCGCCGAATACGGCCGCTACATGGGGCCGGCCGGGCTGGAGAAGCTCAAGCCGGTGCTGCTGGCCGACGGCAGCGAGCCCGATTACGCCCAGTCCATGCTGTACACGCCGCTGATCGTCAACGACCGCGTGGTGGGCGTGCTGTCGGTGCAGAGCAGGGAAACCCACGCCTACCGCCAGGTGCACCTGGACATGCTGCAAACGCTGGCCGCGCACGCCGCCGTGAGCCTGGACAACGCGCTGGCCTACCAGCGCCTGGAGGAGACGCTGCAGGAACTGCGCGAGACGCAGGTGGAGCTGATGCAGCAGCAGGCCAAGGTAAGGCTGCACACCGAGGAGCTGGCGCTGGCCAACCGCGCCTTGCAGGACAACGAGGAGCGCCTGCGCTACGCCAAGCAGAAGGCGGAAGACGCCACCCGCCAGAAGTCCGAATTCCTGGCCAATATGAGCCACGAGATGCGCACCCCGCTGGCCGGCGTGATCGGCATGCAGGGCTTCGCGCTGCGCGACGCCACGCTGCAGGATGTGACGCGCGAGCAGATCGAACGGGCGCAGGTCAACGCGCAGGCGCTGCTGGGCATCATCAACGACCTGCTGGACTTTTCCAAGATAGAAGCGGGCAAGCTGAGTATCGAGAATATCGACTTCGCGCTGGCCGGCATGGTGCAGAACGTGGCCGCGCTGTTCGACGAGCAGGCCGCCGCCTACAGCGTGGGCTTCTCGGTGGAGCTGGACGAGAACCTGCCGGTGTACGTGCTGGGCGACCCGACCCGCTTGCGCCAGGTGCTGGTCAACCTGGTGGGCAACGCCTTCAAGTTCACCCAGCGCGGGGAGGTGCGGCTGCGCGTGGAGCGCCTGCCCGCGCCCCTGCCTGCGCTGGCGCGCCCGGGCGACAACCTGATCCGCTTCACGGTGGAGGACACCGGCATCGGCATCCCGGCCGACGCCATGCCGCGCCTGTTCCAGAAGTTCGAACAGGCCGACACCACCACCACGCGCCGCTACGGCGGCACCGGCCTGGGGCTGGCCATCTGCCGCCAGCTGGTGGAGCTGATGGGCGGCGAAATCAGCGTGGCCAGCACGCCCGGCGTTGGCAGCGTGTTCACCTTCGAGCTGCCGCTGGCCGACGGCGTGGCGCCGCCCACGGTGGTGCACATGCCGCGCGAGCCGCACAGCCACCAGCTCAAGGTGCTGTGCGCCGAGGACTATCCCACCAACCAGATCATCATCCGCATGATGCTGGAGGAGCTGGGCCACAAGGTGGACGTGGCGGCCAACGGCCTGCTGGCGGTGGCCGCCTGCGCGCGCACCCGCTACGACCTGATACTGATGGACGGCCGCATGCCGGAGATGGACGGCCCCACCGCCACCCGCCTGATACGCGAGGGCGGCCCGGACGGCGCGCCGGTGCGCGACCAGGAGCTGATGATCATCGCGCTGACCGCCAACGCCAGCGAGGAGGACCGCAGCCGCTACCTGGCGGCCGGCATGGACGACTTCCTGACCAAGCCTATCGACGAGGCGGCGCTGCACTACCAGCTGAGCCGCGCCATCGAGCGCCAGCTGCAGCGCGGCATCGTGCTGCAGCGCATGGGGCCGCGCGCGCCCAGCATCGATGAACTGGACGCCATGTTCGGCGTGCCCTCCGCGCCGGTGGCGCCGTCCGCCGCCGCCGCGCATGGCCCGCGCGGGCATGACGACGATCCTTTGAAAGCGCGTCTGCGCGCCGCCTTCCTGGCCGACCTGCCGGCGCGCCTGGCCGACCTGGACGAGTCCATCGCCCACGGCGACAGCGACGGCGCGGCGCGCCTGTTCCATGGCATGAAGGGCAGCGCGGCCTACCTGGACGAACCGGAACTGCGCGATCTGTGCGGCGAACTGGAAGAGCACGCCGACCGCGCCGCGTGGGAAGAAATCGCCTTGCGCATGCCGCGCCTGCGTGTCCTGCTGGCGGCGACGGCCGGCATGGGCGGCATGGCGCAAGCGGACTGACAGCGAACCGCTTATCGGTTATATTGACGTTAGTGCCACAGAACGGCGACAACTGACTGACAGCACGTATCTGCAAGGGGTACGGCAGGGCACTGGAGACCTACATGAAAGTTTTGGTAGTGGATGACGATGTGGTGTCGCGCATGGTGCTGATGCACCTGATCGACAGCTGCGGGAAATTCGACATCGTGGAAGCGGAAGACGGCGCGGACGCCTGGCAGCAGCTGGAAGACGGCTTGCGGCCTGCCATCGTCTTTTGCGACTTGCGCATGCCGCGCCTGTCCGGCATGGAGCTGCTGCAGCGCGTCAAGGGCAGCCACGTGCTGAACGCCGTGCCCTTCGTGCTGGTGTCCTCGGCCACCGACAAGGAGACCGTGCAGCAGGCCACCAAGGCCGGCGCGGCCGGCTACATCGTCAAGCCCTTCCAGGCCGACCAGGTGCGCATCCACCTCACCGCCTTCCTCGACCAGGCCGCCAGCGGCTACGAGCACGAGGCCGAAACGCCGTCCGCCACGCAGCTGCGCCTTGGCATCAACGCCGACCGCCTGCTGGTCTACCTGACCGGTTTCCAGAACCAGCTCACCGTGGCCAGCGGCGAACTGGACGCGCTGTTCGCGCGCGGCGAGCAGCAGGAGGCGCAAGCCCGCATCGACCGTTTGCACGCCGGCTGCGTCACGCTGGGCCTGCACGGCGCGGCGGCGGCGCTGAAAAGTTTCGCCCCCGGCTTCCTGTCCAGCGACGCGGTGCAGGCCGTGCTGTCGGACGTCATCCGCGCGGTGATCCACCAGTCCGCGCTGGTGCGCAAATCCATAGGCGGCAGCAACTGAAATCTGCTTGTGGCCGAAATGGTTTAGGTTTAAATTAAGCCGTCAGGCTGACTTGAACCGACCATCTATCCAGGGCGACCATGAACAGACCCAATGCCGCACCCTTACCGGGGTTGAGCGACAGCGCACACGAAGACCCCTTCACGCGCATGAATCTACCAGCAGCGGACCTGTGGCCCGAGCTGCGCTTCGACCTTCCCGAACTCCAATATCCCGAGCGCCTGAACTGCGTGGCGCAACTGCTGGACCGCGCCGTGGCGGCGGGGCAGGGCGGCCGCACCGCCATCCACTACGCGCACGGCGGCGCGCACCGCAATTGGACCTATGCGCATCTGCTGGAGCAGGTGGACCGCATCGCCCACGTGCTGCGCGGCCCCATGGGGCTGAAGACCGGCAACCGCGTGCTGCTGCGCGGCGCCAACAATCCCATGATGGCGGCCGCCGTGCTGGCGGTGCTGAAGGCCGGGCTGGTGGCCGTGCCCACCATGCCGCTGCTGCGTGCGCGCGAGCTGGGCGCCATCATGGCCAAGGCCCAGGTGGACGCGGTGCTGTGCGCCGCAAGCCTGCGCGCGGAACTGGAGGCGGCCGAAGGCCTGCCCGCCAAACTGCTGTGGTTCGGCGCGGAGGCGGAGGACCTTGCGTTGGGCGATACATCGCTCGAAGCGCAGATGGCGCGCCAGCCCGCCGCCTTTGCCGCCTGCGATACCGCTGCGGACGACGTCTGCCTGATCAGCTTCACCTCCGGCACCACCGGCGTCCCCAAGGGCACCATGCATTTCCACCGCGACGTGCTGGCCATTTGCGACTGCTTCCCGCGCTCGGTGCTGCGTTCGGAGCCGGACGACATCTTCATCGGCACGCCGCCGCTGGCCTTTACCTTCGGCCTGGGCGGCCTGCTGCTGTTTCCCCTGCGCGTGGGCGCGGCCACCGTGCTGCTGGAAAAACTCACGCCCGAAACGCTGCTGCAGGCCATCCAGCAATACCGCGCCACGGTGTGCTTCACCGCGCCCACCTTTTACCGCCAGATGGCGCCGCTGGCCGCGAAGTACGACATCGCCAGCCTGGGAAAATCCGTGTCGGCGGGCGAGGCGCTGCCGCTGGCCACGCGTGTAGCCTGGCAGCAGGCCACCGGCCTGCGCATGATAGACGGCATAGGCGCCACCGAAATGCTGCACATCTTTATCTCGGCGGCGGACGGCGACATCCGTCCCGGCGCCACCGGCAAACCGGTGCCCGGCTACCAGGCCTGCATCCTGGACCGCGACGGCAATCCGGTCGGCCCGGGCGTGGTCGGGCGGCTGGCCGTGAAAGGCCCGACCGGCTGCCGCTACCTGGCCGATGAACGCCAGCGCGACTATGTCCACCAGGGTTGGAACCTCACCGGCGACGCCTATGAAATGGACGCCGACGGCTATTTCTTCTACCGCTCGCGTACCGACGACATGATCATCTCGGCCGGCTACAACATCGCCGGCCCCGAGGTGGAGGACGCGCTGCTGCGCCACCCTGCGGTGGCCGAATGCGGCGTGGTCGGCACGCCGGACGAGGAGCGCGGCCAGGTCGTCGAAGCCCACGTCGTGCTGAAACCCGGCTATGATGCGTCGCCGCAGCTGGCGGCCGAATTGCAGGAGTTTGTGAAGGGCCAGATCGCGCCTTACAAATACCCGCGCACCATCCGTTTCCTGGCCGCGTTGCCGCGCACCGAAACCGGCAAGCTGCAGCGCTTCAAACTGCGGACCAGTGCAAATAAATAAGCAAGGAAGACTTATGCCATTACCCGAAAACCAGGACCTGGACCTGGCCAGCCGCCTCACGCAGGAGCACCACCAGTCGCTCAAGCTGTGGCTGCGCATGCTGTCCTGCACGGTGAAGATAGAGAACGAAATCCGCAGCCGCCTGCGCACCACCTTCGGCATCACGCTGCCGCGCTTCGACCTGATGGCGCAGCTGGAACGCCATCCCGACGGCCTGCGCATGGGCGAGCTGTCCAAGCGCATGATGGTCACCGGCGGCAATATCACCGGCATCACCGACCAGCTGGAGCAGGAAAACCTGGTCATGCGCGTGCCCGATCCCAAGGACGGCCGCGCCTACAGCGTGAAGCTCACGCAGGAGGGCCGCAGCGCCTTCGCCAAGATGGCGGCGGTGCATGAAAGCTGGGTGGCCGAACTGCTGCAGCCCATGCCGTCGGCCGACAAAGGCCAGCTGATCGACCTGCTGTCGCAGATGAAACGGCACCTGAACGCGCCGGAATAAATGCAGCCCGCAGTGCGGCGCGCATTCTATGCCAATCGTGGCGACAGGCGCGCACCATTGTGATAGCGTTGAATCTTTTGCAATGGTTGATGGAGGCTGTATGTTGAACGCTGTGAAGGTCGCCACTGTGGCGGGCCTGCTCTGGAGCCTGGGGGCGGCGCCGGCGTATGCCACCCCCATCATGACCTCCGAATTGAAGACCCAGCTGCTGGGCTGGCTGGGCCGCCCCAATACGGAGCTGGACCCGTTGTTCGTCCGCAAGGACGGCGACAGCGCCGCCCAGTTCCATGCCGCCGTGGACGGCAAGGGCGCCACGTTTTCACTGCTGAGGGCGCGCGACAGCGCCGGCGGCATCTGGATCATCGGCGGCTACAATCCGCAAAGCTGGTCCTCGGTGGAAGGGGAGAACATCACCGTTCCCGAGGCCGAGCGCACCGCCTTCATCTTCAACGCCACCGCCGGCCATATGTACCGCCAGGTGCCTGCCCCGCCCGATCAGGGCGTGCCGGACTACGGCTCGCACCAGACCTACAACTGCGCCCAGTGCGGTCCGGCCTTCGGCAGCGGCGCCGACCTGCTGGTGAATGAAGACCTGACCAACGGCGGCAGCTCCTATCTGACCTCCTACTACAGCTTCGAACCCGGCGCCGAGCCTTTCGGCGGCAGCCTGGCGGGAACCGGGCAGTTCACCTACACGGCAATGGAAGTGTACGCGGTGCGCGCGGTGCCGGAGCCGGGCACGCTGGCCCTGCTCGTGGCCGGACTGGGCGTGATGGCCTACGCCTGCCGCAAAGCGAACTGAGCCGTAATAACCGGCAAAAATATTCCCGCATCACGCGTGTTTCTTGGTGATATACTGCACTTGTTCTTGTCATTTGGAAATATATATTTCATATGGGCAATATAAATAAAGATGAAATCCTGCTGATGCTTGCGAGGATGGAGGACGAGCTGATGCTCGCAGAAGTGGAGCGCATGGCGGGCCTGGCCGAAGCGGGCGCGGTGCGCACGGAGCTGGCGCAGCGCGCCGACGCGGCTGTGCGCACATGCACGGCGGTGATCGCACGCGCGCAGGGCGGCTGCCTGGTGAGCGTGGCGAGCCGCAAGCTGTACGACACGCACGCCGGCATCACGCTGGAAGTGCGTTTGCGCGGCGCGGCGGACAGCCTGCTGACGGTCAGCCTGCGCATTCCCAACGAAGGCGAAGCGACGCTGGTGGCCGAGCGTCCCAGCGGCGGCATGCGCTATTTCAGCGCCAAGCTGCTCTTGTCCAGTGGCGCCGAGCCGCAGCTGAGCGCCATGCTGTCGCAAGCGCTGGAACACGCACTGTAAGCAGCCTGGCGCTACAGCATCGGCAAGCGCAGCGCATCGACGATGGTGCGCATCAGGCGGGTGCGCCGCCCGGTGTAGGGCGGGAAGAACAGCTTGATGAGCATGAGCGGCGAGGCGCGCAGCACCGCGCGCTCGTGCGAGAAGGCCTTGAAGCCATACTCGCCGTGCGCGCTGCCCACGCCTGAATTGTTCACCCCGCCGAACGGCAGATTGCCGTGCGCGAAATGCGCCACGCAATGGTTCACGCAGGCGCCGCCCGAACTGGTCTGCGCCAGCACCTTGTCCACCGCGCGCCGGTCCGTGCTCCACAGGTACAAGGCCAGCGGCTTGGGCGCCGCGTTGATGGCGGCGATCACCTGGTCCAGATCCGTGTAGCCGATAATCGGCAGCAGCGGACCGAAAATCTCCTCCGACAATATCGCCGCGCCGGCTGGAATCCGGTCCAGCAGCGTGGGCGCGATATAGCACTGCTCCTCATCCACCTCGCCGCCTGCCAGCAGGCGCGCACCGCGCTGCCGCGCGTCCGCCAGCAAGCTTGCCAGGCGCTGCGTGTGGCGCCGGTTCACCACGCGTGCCAGGTCGGCGCCGGCCTTCTGGGCCGCCGGGCCGGCGCCGTAGCGCTGCTGCAACACGGCGCGGCAGGCATCCACGAAAGCGTCCTGCACGGACGCGTGCACGTAGACATGGTCGGGCGCCACGCAGGTCTGGCCGTTGTTCAGGAATTTTCCCCACATCAGCGTTTCCGCCGCCAGCTTGAGGTTGGCGCTGGCGTCCACGATGGTGGGCGACTTGCCGCCCAGCTCCAGCGTCACGCTGGCCAGGTGCCTGGCTGCGGCCGCCATCACCAGCTTGCCCACGGCGGGCGAACCGGTGAAAAAGATGTGGTCGAAAGGCAGCTCCAGCAGCACCCGCGAGGTCGGCTGGCCGCCCTCGAACAGCGCCACCTCGTTGGCCGGGAACACGCTGGCGACAATGCGGCCCATCAGCGCGGACACGGCGGGCGTCATCTCGGACGGCTTGATGATGGCCGTGTTGCCCGCCGCCAGCGCCGACACCAGCGGCCCGAAGCACAAGCTCAACGGATAGTTCCACGGCGCCACGATCAGCACGCGCCCGCGCGGCTGGTGCTGCACCGACGCGCGCGTGCCCAGCATGGTGGTGGTGGGCCAGACCGGGCGCGGCTTCATCCAGCGTTTCAGGCGGCCCAGCGCATGGCGGATCTCCTCCATCACCGGCAGGAACTCGGACGCCTCCACCTCCGCCGGCGGCTTGCGGTAATCCTGCGCGAACGCCGCGTAGAAGGCCTCGCGCTGCGCCATCATCGCATCGCGCAGGCGGCGGATGCGCCGCAGCCTTTCCTGCGCCGTGGACGTGCGCCACGCCAGCGCAGTGGCCAGCTGCGCATCAAACGTGGCCTGGATATCGATAGGATCAGCTTCGCTCATGGGGCAGGAATGGTGAAAGTAATCCGCCCAGCCTAGCACGGCAGCGTTGCTGTTTTTTACATAAACCCTCTAATCGGCTCGCCGGGCAATGAACTATTTGCGGCGGAGATTGTCTGTCATTAAATGCGAGGTGGTGACTACGGCGCAAACGGCAACTGAGGACTGAATATGAAAGTTCGGATTGCAGGGAAAAAAATGGCCGCTGCATGCTTTAAAGATCGTGCAGTCGAGCAGCGAAAATCAGCTATGGCGGAAATCGATGTCAGTAAGGAGGTCGAGCGCGCAAAGCGCTACGCTGACGCTACCAGAGACGATTTTTGGTCGACAGTTGCATCGGCAGCGAGCCGGCTCAAAGATTCCGAGGGAGCTTGCTTGGTGGGCGCGCCAACCCAGCATGGTGAATCTGCGCAGTGGAAGATGCTGGTGGTCCCCCCGACTGGAATCGAACCAGTATCCCACGCTTAGGAGGCATGTGCACTATCCATTGTGCTACGGGGAGGACGCTAAGCGAGCGCAATTATAGCCGATGGGGAGGCAAAAAATAGTCCCGCCTCCCCGATGTCGGTACAATGCTGGCTTCATTCATCTTTTCAGCGGCTTCTCCACCACGCCGCGCGCAGGCTTACTCACTATGGCAGTCATCTCTCTTTCTTCCGCGCAACTGGCGTTTGGCCACTTTGCGCTCCTTGACCATGCGGAATTTTCGCTGGAAACGGGCGAACGCGTCGGCCTGATCGGCCGCAACGGCACGGGCAAGTCGTCCCTGCTGAAAATCATTTCCGGCCGCTTCAAGCTCGACGACGGCTTGCTGGTGATGCAGCAGGGCCTGAAGATCGCCTACGTGGAGCAGGAACCGGTGTTCGAGCCGGAGATGACGGTGTACGAGGCGGTGGCGTCCGGCATGGGCGACCTGCAGGACCTGCTGAAGGAATACGACGCGCTGACCGGCCAGTTCGGCCAGGGCGACGACGACGCGCTGATGGAGCGCATGCACGACATCCAGGTCAAGCTGGACGCGGCCGATGCATGGAACCTGAAAAACAAAGTGGAAGCCACGCTGGACCGCCTGAACCTGGCCGCCGAGTCGCTGATGAAAACCCTGTCCGGCGGTATGCAGAAGCGCGTGGCGCTGGCGCGCGCGCTGGTGTCGGCGCCGGACGTGCTGCTGCTCGATGAACCGACCAACCACCTGGACTTCACCTCCATCATGTGGCTGGAAGGCCTGCTCAAGGACTACAAGGGCTCCGTGCTGTTCATCACCCACGACCGCTCCTTCCTGGACAACGTGGCCACCCGCATCATCGAGCTGGACCGTGGACGCCTGCTGTCCTACCCGGGCAACTTCACCACCTACCAGGTGCGCAAGGCCGAACAGCTGGAGATCGAGGAAATCGAGAACGCCAAGTTCGACAAATTCCTGGCCCAGGAAGAAGTGTGGATACGCAAGGGCGTGAAGGCGCGCCGCACCCGCGACGAAGGCCGCGTGCGCCGCCTGGAGCGCCTGCGCGAGCAGCGCGCCGTGCGCCGCGATCAGCAGGGCCAGGTCACCCTGCAGGTCTCCTCGGGCGACCGCTCGGGCAAGATCGTGGCGGAACTGGAGAACGTGTCCAAGTCCTACAACCGTCCTATCGTGAGCAACTTCAGCGCCACCATTTTGCGCGGAGACAAGGTCGGCCTGATCGGCGCCAACGGCGCCGGCAAGACCACCTTGCTCAAGCTGATCCTGGGCGAAGAGAAGCCGGACAGCGGCACCGTCAAGCAGGGCACCAAGCTGCAGGTGGCGTACTTCGACCAGATGCGCACCCAGCTCAACGAGGAAGCCAGCCTGCTGGAAACCATCGCCCCCGGCAGCGACTGGGTGGAAGTGAACGGCCAGCGCAAGCACGCCATGAGCTATCTGAGCGACTTCCTGTTCGCGCCGGAACGCGCGCGTTCGCCGGTCAAGACCCTGTCGGGCGGCGAGCGCAACCGCCTGCTGCTGGCGCGCCTGTTCGCCAAGCCTGCCAACGTGCTGGTGCTCGATGAACCGACCAATGACCTGGATATCGACACCCTGGAGCTGCTGGAAGAACTGCTGGAAGACTACCCTGGCACCGTGTTCCTGGTCAGCCACGACCGCATGTTCCTGGACAACGTGGTGACCCAGGTGATCGTGGCCGAAGGCGAGGGCCACTGGCGCGAATTCGTCGGCGGCTACACCGACTGGGAGCGCGTGCGCGACACCACGGCCACCGCCAAAGCCGCCGCCGCCAAGGCCGCGCCGAAAGTAGAGGCCGCCCCGGCCGCCACTGCCGCCGCGCCTGCTGCTGCCAAGAAGAAACTGTCCTATAAGGAACAGCGCGAGCTGGACGAGCTGCCGAAACAGATCGCCGCGCTGGAAGACGAACAGACCGCGCTCAATCTGCAGCTGTCCGACCCCGATTTCTACAAGAAAAACGCGGCCGAAGCCAAGCGTGTGAACGCGCGTATTGAGCAAATCGAGGGCGAGCTGCTGGAAGCTCTGGAAAAATGGGAAGCGATCGAGGCTCGCGCTAAGGGCTAGCAGTCGCCGCGCAGGCGTGCGCTGCTGCAGAGCGGAAAATTGTAAGATCTGCATTGTTGCTTAGCGGCCCGATTGGGCTGCGGCAGCAATGCAGATCTTTCAATTTGGCCGAGGCGCACGACTGTGAAACCCTACCTCTCTACCGCCGAGCCCGCAGGTTCGGCCCCCGCCCTGGCACGGATTGTTCCGTTCGCCGTCTATCTGTTCTTCATTTTCGTTGCCGACGTGCTGGCCCGCCTGGGCTATAGCGCGCAGGACACGCGCTGGCTGTACGGCGCAAAAATTCTCGCCGTCAGCGCCGCGCTGATGTTCTACTGGCGCCACTACGCCGAACTGGCGTGGCAGGGCATGCGCGCGTCGCTGCTGGCGGCCAGCGTGGCGCTTGGCCTGCTGGTGTTCGTGCTGTGGATCAGCCTCGATGCGGGCTGGATGCAGATCGGCTCCGCCGCCGGCTTCGACCCGCGCGGCGCAGGCGGCGCCGTCAACTGGGGCCTGGTGGCGCTGCGCATCGCGGGCGCGGCCCTGGTGGTGCCGGTGATGGAGGAGCTGTTCTGGCGCTCCTTCCTGCTGCGCTGGCTCGACTCCCCCGATTTCCTCTCTGTCCGCGCGGCCGCCGTGTCGCTGAAGGCGCTCGCCATCACCGTGCTGCTGTTTGGCTTTGAGCACAATTTGTGGCTGGCCGGCATGGTTGCCGGCCTGGCCTACAGCCTGCTGTATATGCGCAGCGGCAATCTCTGGGCCGCCATCGTGGCGCACGGCGTCACCAATGGGGTGCTGGGCGCGTGGATCGTGGCCACCGGCAACTGGCACTTCTGGTAAATCCTATGCGACTCCCTTACAAAAAACCACATCTGGCGCTGCTCATCAGTGCGATCGGCACGGCGGCCTGCCTGCCGGCCGCGGCCGGCGTCAGCGACACCATCCACCCCTATTTGGCCGTGACGCGCTCCTACGACGCCAATCTGTTCCGGCTGGACGACAACACCACCGGCCTGCTGGGGCCGCGCGGCGACACGCTGACGCAGACCCAGTACGGCGTGCTGATCGACATGCCCATCAGCCGGCAGAAGCTCACCGGCCAGTTCAAGCAGTCGCGCGTGAAGTTCAACCATTACAGCGAACTGGACTACAGCGGCAAGGACTACCTGGCCGACCTCGAGTGGCACATCGGCAACCACCTGGAAGGCCACCTGGGCGGCCTGTATGCGCAAACGCTGACCTCCTTCAGCGATTTCCACAGCAACCAGCGCAACCTGCGCGTGCAGAAGCGCGAATACGTGGACGGCGCCTGGCGCTTCCATCCCAGCTACCGCGTGCGCGCCGCCGCCAGCAGCCAGAAATTCACCTACGACCTGCCGCAGCAGCAGTTCAACAACCGCACCGAGGACCAGGTCGACCTGGGCTTCGACTACCTGCCGCCCAGCGGCAGCCGCTTCGGCCTGCAGGCCAGCCAGCTCAAGGGCAAATACCCCAACCACCGCATCCTGGGCGGCACCTCCATCGACGACGGCTACACGCAGAACGAGCTGAAGGCCAATGTCTACTGGCTGTTTTCGGCCACCTCGCAATTCACCATGCTGGCCGGCTGGGCCGAGCGCAAGCACAGCGTCTTTCCCGAGCGCGACAGCAGCGGCCTGAACGGCCGCGCCTCGATGAACTGGTCCATGCTGCGCAAGCTGCGCATGCAGGCCTCGGCCTGGCGCGAATTCGCGCCGGTGGAAAGCAATGTCGTCAACAACAGCTTGAACAAGGGCGCCAGCTTCAGCACCACCTGGGACGTGAGCGCCAAGGTCAACATGGTCGCTGCGGTGCGGCGGGAAAAGCGCGATTTTAGTACGCTTGAGGGCAGGATCGCGCCGCCCAATCTGCACGACAAGAGCCGCAACGCGTCCCTGGGCGTGAACTATGCGCCGCTGCAGTCGGTACGGCTGTCCGCCAATGTGTTTCATGAAGTCCGTAGCGGAAACGCCTCCACCAACTACCGCACCCACGGCGCCGCCGTCAGTGCCAGCATACAGTTTTGAGAATCACCATGACGGTTAACGACATCCCCCTGATTTCCTTCTTCCAGCGCGTGCTGGACCCGCTCATCATCATGGGCACGCTGTACCTGTTTTCCATGCTGTTCGCCGAACCCTTCACCGGCTATTCGCTGGTGCTGATGATATTGGCCTTCTTCATTTCCTCCTCGGTGTACCAGTACGTGGACCCTTACCGCACTTGGCGCAGCGGCCGCATGATGGCCTATGCGCGCGACATCGTGGTGGGCTGGGTGGTCACGGCGCTGATCCTGGTGTTCCTGGGCTCGGTCAGCGGCCTGTCCTACCACTACGACGAGAACGTGGTGCTGGTGTGGTTTTTCGCCACGCCCTTCGTGCTGCTGCTGAGCCACATGGCGGCGCGCAAGCTCGGTTCCGATCCGGCCAAGGACAGCGAACTGCGCTCGGTGCTCATCATCGGCGCCAACGACGTGGGCGTGAAATTCGCCAACACCATAGACCGCTTCCCCAACCTGTACATGAAGGTGTGCGGCTTCTTCGATGACCGCACCGACGTGCGCCAGCCGCGCGCCATGCGCCACCCGGTGCTGGGCACGATGGACGACATCGCTGCCTATGTGCGCGAGCACCAGATCAAGATGATCTTCATCAGCCAGCCGATCTCGGCGCAGCCGCGCATCCGCCGCCTGCTCGACGAGCTGCAGGACACCACGGCCTCGGTCTATTTCCTGCCGGATATCTACGTGTTCGACCTGATGCAGGCGCGCTTCGACAACGTGGGCGGCATGCCGGTGATCGCCATCTGCGAAAGCCCGTTCACCGGCTTCAACAGCCTGGTCAAGCGCAGCAGCGACATCGTGCTGGCCGCGCTGATTACGCTGGCGCTGGTGCCGGTGATGGCGGTGATCGCCGCCGCCGTGCGCATCAGCTCGCCCGGCCCGGTGATCTTCCGCCAGCGCCGCTACGGCTTGTACGGCGAGGAAATCATCGTCTACAAATTCCGCTCGATGACGGTGGCCGAGGACGGCGCGAAAGTGGTGCAGGCCACCAAGAACGACCAGCGCGTGACGCGCGTGGGCGCCTTCCTGCGCCGCTCCTCGCTGGACGAGCTGCCGCAGTTCATCAATGTGCTGCAAGGGCGCATGAGCATCGTCGGCCCGCGCCCGCACGCGGTGGCGCACAACGAGCAGTACCGCAAGCTGATCAAGGGCTACATGCTGCGCCACAAGGTCAAGCCCGGCATCACCGGCTGGGCCCAGGTGAACGGCCTGCGCGGCGAGACCGAGACGCTGGACAAGATGGAGGCGCGCATCCGCTACGACCTGGACTACCTGCGCAACTGGTCGCTGTGGATGGATTTGCTGATCGTCATGCGCACGGTCAAGGTGGTGGCGGCGCGCGAAAACGCGCACTAGGCCGGACGCCGGCGGCAGCTCTGCCAGTCGTGCGTCACGGTTGGCGTTGTTTCGCTAAGATGTTTGTCTAATGACAATGTTGCAAAGCTTTCACAAAGGAACGATCATGAAAAATGCTTCCCCATCCAGCCGCTCGGCGGCCGTTTTGATGCTGGCGGCGGCGCTGGCCCTGTCCGCGTGCGGCGAGAAAGCCAAGAAGACCGGCCAGGCCCTGGCCAGCGTCAACGGCGAGGAGATCACGGTGCTGCAGCTGAACGAGGAAATGCAGCGCGCCGGCGTGCAGGCGGCGCAGCAGGACACCGCCCGCAAGCAGCTGCTGGAAGGGCTGATCGACCGCCAGCTGCTGCAGAACGAAGCGGCCAAGGACAAGCTGGAGCGCGACCCGCAGGTGATGCAGGCCATCGAGCGCGCCAAGGCCATGATCGTGGCGCAGGCGTATATGCAGAAGCGCATCGGCAGCCAGGCCCGTCCGGCCAAGGGCGAGGTGGAGCAGTACTACCAGCAGCATCCCGAGTTCTTCGCCAACCGCAAGCAGTTCGACATGCGCCAGCTGGTGCTGGCCACCAAGGACGTCAGCGAGCAGCTGAAAACCCAGCTCGACAGCGTGAAGTCGCTGGAGGAGGCCGCCGCCTGGCTGGACGGGCACCAGATCAAATACGTGCGCGCCGGCCTGACCCGCACCAGCACCGACCTGCCGCCGGAACTGGGCGCGCGCCTGGCGGCCATGCCCAAGGGCCAGCTGTTCATCATCCGCGAGGGCGAGCGCAGCATGCTGATCCAGATCACCGACGTCAAGGACAGCCCGCTCAGCCTGGACGCGGCCACCGCGCAGATCGAGCAGTTCCTGTTCAACAAGAAGAACAAGGAAGCGGCCGAGGCCGAGATCAAGCGCCTGCGCTCGACCGCCAAGATCGAGTACTTCAACAAGACCGACACCACCGCCGCCGCGCCGGCCGCCGCGCCTGCGGCAGCGGCAGCGAGCCCGGCCGCCACCGCGGCGCCGCCGGCCCAGCAGGCCGCCGCCTCGCAGTCCACCGCCGACGAGGCCGCTGCGCGCGGCGTGGCCGGCCTGAAATAAACGACCCGCAACCACCCCTCATCAAGTGAGCTCATCATGAAAAAACTCATCCTGTGGCTGGCCCTGGCCGCCAGCCTGGTCACGGCGCTGGTACTGCGTCCGGCCCTGGCGGCCGATATTGTGCTCGGTTCCGGCGACGTGCTGAAAATCTCCGTCTACGGCAGTCCGGACCTGGCGCTGGAAACCCGCGTCAGCGACAGCGGCGGCATCACCTTCCCGCTGATCGGCCAGGTGGCCCTGGGCGGCCTGACGGTGCCGGCGGCGGAAAAGAAAATCGGCGCCTTGCTGGAAAGCGGCGGCTATGTGAAGCGGGCCCAGGTCAACATCCTGGTCACGCAGATCCAGAGCCAGCAGGTGTCCGTGCTGGGCCAGGTGAACCGTCCCGGGCGCTACCCGGTGGACGGCAAGCGCAGCCTGATGGACATGCTGGCCCAGGCCGGCGGCATCGGCCCCGAAGGCGGCGACAGCGTGTCGCTGATACGCACCCGCGACGGCAAGACCACGCGCGAAGTGATCGACGTGGTGCAGATGGTGCAGGCCGCCGATTTCGGCCGCGACTACCAGCTGCAGCCGAACGACATCATCTACGTCGAGCGCGCGCCGCGCTTCTACATCTACGGCGAAGTGCAGCATCCGGGGCCGGTGCGCCTGGAGCGCGGCATGACGGTGCTGCAGGCGCTGTCGGCCGGCGGCGGCCTGACCCCGCGCGGCACCGAGCGCGGCATGCGCATCAAGCGCAAGGACGCCAGCGGCCAGCTGCAGATCATCAACGTCAAGCACGACGACCCGGTACAGGTGGACGACATCGTGTACGTCAAGGAAAGCCTGTTCTAAGGAAACGCCATGAATTTCGCCCAATTTTTACTGATACTGCAGGCGCGCAAGAAGATTGTGCTCGGTACGCTGATCGCCACCGTGGCGGTCACCGTGCTGGTCAGCCTGCTGCTGCCGGCCACCTACAAGGGCTCGTCCTCGGTGCTGCTCAACACCAAGGGCGTGGACCCGGTCACCGGCATGACCATGCCGGGCCAGCTCATGCCCAGCTACGTGGCCACGCAGATCGACCTGATCTCGAGCAAGAACGTGGCGCTGCGCGTGGTCGACCAGCTCAAGCTGGCGGCCAACCCGGCGGTGCAGGAGCAGTTCCGCGAAGACACCGGCGGCAAGGGCACGGTGCGCGACTGGCTGGCCACGCTGCTGCTGAAAAAGCTGGACGTGGTGCCCTCGCGCGAGAGCAGCGTGATCGAGATTAATTTCAAGGGCGCCGACCCGGCCTTCGTGGCGGCGGTGGCCAACGCCTTCGCCGACGAATACCAGAAGCTCAGCGTGCAGCTGAAGGCCGACCCGATGAAGAAGGCCACCGGCTACTTCACCGAGCAGATCAAGGGCCTGCGCGACCAGCTGGAGGCGGCGCAGAGCCGCCTGTCGAAGTACCAGCAGGAGAACGGCATCGTCAGCCTGGACAACCGCCTGGACGTGGAATCGAACCGCCTGAACGACCTGTCGGCCCAGCTGGTGATGGCGCAGTCGCAGCAGATGGAAGCGAGTTCGCGGCGCAGCGTGGCCAGCGGCCGCGCGCTCGACTCGCCCGACGTGGCCGCCAGCCCGCTGGTGCAGAACCTGCGCGCGCAGCTGAGCATGGCCGACACCAAGCTGGCCGAAGTGGGCCAGCGCCTGGGCCGCAACCATCCGCAATACCAGAGCGCCAAGGCGGAAGCGGACCAGCTGCGCGCCAGCCTCAATTCGGCGGTGGCGTCGACCTCCAACAGCGTCGGCAACAACGCCCAGATCCTGGGCGCGCGCGAGGCCGCGCTGCGCGAGGCGCTGGCCGAGCAGAAGACCCGCATCCTGCAGATCAACCGCAGCCGCGACGAGCTCAATGTGCTGCAGCGCGACGTCGAGGCCGCCCAGCGCGCCATGGACGCGGCCTCGCTGCGCCTGTCGCAGACGCGCATGGAAGGGCAGTCCGACCAGTCCGACATCGCGCTGCTGAACCCGGCCGTGGCGCCGGTCGAACCGTCCTCGCCGCGCCTGCTGCTCAACACCGTGCTGGCCCTGTTCATGGGCAGCCTGCTGGGCGTGGGCTTCGGCATGCTGGCCGAGATGCTGGACCGCCGCGTGCGCTCGCGCGCCGACCTGGCCGACCTGGTGCAGATCCCTGTGCTGGGCGAAATCCACTGGGGCCCGGCCCGTGCCCGCTCCAAGCTGGGCATGGCCCTGATGCCGCGCCGCGTGCGCCTGACCTGATATGGACAAGATAATGAACCACCCAGCCATGAAACCCGCGGCGCTGCCGCCCGCCGTCGACTCCAGCATAGGCGGGCTGCTGCTCGCCTCCGGCAAGCTGAGCCCTGAAAACGCCGAGCGCGTGCTGCGCATGCAGCAGGAGCTGGGCATCCGCTTCGGCGAGGCGGCCCAGCGCCTGGGCCTGATCAACGAGGCCGATATCCAGCAGGTGCTGGCGCGCCAGTTCGACTATCCCTATCTGGCGCCGGGCGAGGGGGGCCTGTCGCCGCAGCTGGTGGCGGCCTACCACCCGTTCTCGGCGCAGGTGGAAGTGCTGCGCGCGGTGCGCAGCCAGCTGATGCTGCGCTGGTTCGGGCGCGGCCGCAAGTCGCTGGCCGTGGCCGGCGTGGAGCCGGGCGACGGCGCCAGCCTGTTCGCCGCCAATCTGGCGGTGGTGTTCTCGCAGCTGGGCGAACAGACCTTGCTGGTGGACGCCAATTTGCGCACGCCGCGCCAGCAGGACATCTTTGCCCTCAAGCAGCGCGCCGGCCTGTCCGACGTGCTGGCCGGCCGCGCCGACCCGGGCGTGGCGGAAAAGATCGGCCAGCTGGTGGACCTGTCGGTGCTGGTGGCGGGCACCTTGCCGCCCAATCCGCAGGAGCTGCTGGCGCGCCCCGGCTTCGCCAGCCTCAATCTGCACCTGGAAGCGCGCCACGACGTGGTGCTGTACGACGCGCCGGCCTGCGTGCTGGGCTCCGATACGCTGGCGCTGGCCTCCCGCGTGGGCGGGGTGCTGCTGGTGGCGCGCAAGAACCGCACCTCGCTGGCCGCCATCAGCGCCAGCGTGGACCAGCTGCAGCACGCCGGCATCGCCGTGGTCGGCTCGGTGATGGTGGAGCACTAAATGCTGTCCGCCAGCACTCCGCTGCGGCCGGGCGGCGGCTCGGCCGCAGGACCGGGCCACGGACAGCGCCGGGACAGCCTGCCGGCCTGCTGGCTGCTGGCCCTGGCGGGCCTGCTGGCCCTGTACCTGCCCACTTTTTACGACGCCCTGCAGGAAGTGTGGGGCAGGGAGGAGCAGGCGCACGGCCCTATCATCCTGGGCGTGTCGCTGTGGCTGCTGTACCGCAACTGGCCGGCCATGATGGCCGCCGGGACCGCGGCCGGCGCCGGCGCAGGCCGGCTTGCGCGCGGCGCGTCCTGGGGCTGGCCCTTGCTGGCGCTGGGCTTGCTCAGCTATTTCCTGGGCCGCGTGCTCAACATCCAGTTCATCGAAATGTTCTCGTTTCCGTGCACGGTGCTGGCGGTGCTGTTGCTGCTGCAAGGACCGGCCGCGCTGCGGGTGCAGTGGTTTCCGCTGTTTTTCATGCTGTTCATGCTGCCGCTGCCCGGCCCCTTTGTTGACACGCTGACCATGCCGATGAAGATGGCCGTGTCCTGGTGCGCCGAGCACATCCTGTTCGCGGCCGGCTACCCCATCGCGCGCAGCGGCGTGGTGCTGCAGGTGGGCCAGTATCAACTTTTGGTCGCTGACGCCTGCGCCGGCCTGCACACCCTGTTCACGCTGGAGGCGCTCGGTTTGCTGTATCTGAATATCGTGCGGCACGGCTCGTTTTTGCGCAATGTGGGCCTGGCGCTATTGATCGTGCCGATTTCATTTACCGCCAATATTATCCGCGTCATTACGCTGACCTTGATTACCTACCATTTCGGCGATGCCGCCGGCCAAGGATTTTTGCATGGCTTTGCCGGCATGGTGCTGTTTATCAGCGCGCTATTGCTGATCATCGGCGTCGATACGCTGCTGCGCGGCGCGGTGCGCCGCCGCAGCCGCGCCGCCCCCAGGAGTGCAATATGAACCGCAGAACCGCCGCCGGCGCCATTCTGGCCACCTTGATGGGCGGCACCAGCGCCGCCGCCGCCTTGCTGAAACCGAAAAAACACGCCGCGCCCGAGATGGAAAAACTGGGCCTGGAAACCCTGGTCCCGGCCGAGTTCGCCGGCTGGCGCATCGACCGCAGCGTGGTGCCGGTGCAGCCGCCGCCCGAGGTGGAGGAGGTCATCGGCCAGCTGTACGACGAAACGCTGGCGCGCACCTATGTCAACGCGCGCGGCCAGCGCGTGATGCTGTCGATCGCCTACGGCGGCGACCAGAGCGGGCGGCTGCGCGTGCATCGCCCCGAGAAATGCTATTCCGCGCAGGGCTTCCGGGTCGACAATGTGGCCCAGCAGCAGCGCCAGGTGGGCGGCGCCAGCGTCATCGTCAACCGCTTGTATGCGGTGCTGGGCGCGCGCCAGGAGCCGATCAGCTACTGGATACGGGTGGGCGACGAGACCGTGTCCGGCACCCTGGCCCAGCGCATCACCCAGCTGCGCTTCAGCCTGAACGGGCAGATCCCGGACGGGCTGCTGTTCCGGGTGTCCAATATCGGCGCCGACCGCGACGCCGGCTACGCGCTGCAAGACAGCTTCATCGCCGACCTGGTGCGCAGCATGCCGCCCGCCGACGCGGCCAAATTGGTTGGTAATCCGGCAAGGCCATAATACATGTCAGAAAATTACTCGGGCCGTGCTTTTAATCACAGCATAGCTTATTACGTAGGCGGCCGATTTTTAAATGCACTGGCCGCTTTTTTTATTCTTATCTGGATTGCGCGCCAGCTTCCGGAGAATCAGTATATTAATTACGTTGCCGCATATTCGATTATCGAAATGGGCATCGTTTTATCCGGATTTGGCATGGAATGGGTGACCGGCATCTATATTCCGCAAATCCGCATGCATGCCAGCGGGCGGGATTTGTACCGCTTTGTCTGGCAAAGCGCGGCGCTGCAGGCCCTGCTGCTGGCGGGCGGCGCCTTGATACTGTTTTTTACAGCGCCGCTGCTCACGGCCTGGCTCGGCCTGCGCGACGCGCAGGGCGTGCTGCGGCTCTACGCGGGCGTGATGCTGATCGAAGGCGTGAGCCGGGTGTTCCGCGACCAGTTGCTGTCGAGCTTGCTTTTGCAGAAAGCCGGCCAGGCCAGCCAGCTGCTGCGCAACGTGGCGCTGGCCGGCTACGCGGTGCTGGCGTTTTCGCACGAGGAATGGCGCAATGCGCACGCGCTGGCGGTTGGCGAGCTGATCGCCAGCAGCGGCAGCCTGCTGGTGGCGGCTTGGTGCTTGCAGCGGCATTTGTGGCCGCTGCGCGCGCAAGCGGGGCGGCCGGCGGCTGCCCAGCCGGCCGCGACTGCCGGCATGCCCGGCGCCGAGCCGGTCTGGACCATGCCGGCCTGGCGCGACATGCTGCGCGTGGGCCGCAACGCCTGGCTGAGCAATATTGCCAATCTGACCTGGAGCTGGCAGGCCGTGATCCTGCTGGCGACCCGCACGCTGGGGCCGGAGGCGGCCGCGCCGCTGGGCTTTGCCCGCAACCTGGCCGAGCAGGTGCGCAAATACCTGCCCAGCGAATTCCTGCTGGGCATAGTCCGCACCCTGCTGGTGGTGCGCTACGCGGCGGAGAAGGACAAGGACAAGCTGGGCTTGCGCGCCGGGCTGATCTACAAAGTCAACCTGTTGTGCCTGCTGCCCCTGCTGGTGCTGTGCGCGGTGCGCGGCGCCGAGCTGGCCGCCTTCCTCAGCAAAGGCCGCTACCCGGACGCGCACTGGCTGCTCACCGGCTGGCTGGTGGTGCTGGTGGTGCTGGCCCACCGCCGCCTGACCGACCTGATGGCGCACACGCTGGGGCGCTCGTCGGCCACCACGCGCGCCAATTTCGTGCTGCTGCTCACGCCGCTGGCGCTGCTGCTGGTGGCGCCGCAGCAGCGCTGGAGCTGGCTGTTCGCCGTGCTGGCGCTGGCCGAGACCGTGTATTCGGCGCTGGTGCTGCGCCAGCTGCGCACGCCGGACTGGCATTACCGCCTGCACTGGAGCGGCCTGGCGAAATACCTGCTGGCCGGCCTGCTGGCGGCCATGGTGCTGGCCAGCCTGCCGGGCGGGGCGGACGCCTTCCATCTGGCCATGGCGCTGGGCGCGGCCACCGGCGTCAGCTGGGGCGTGCTGTTGCTGCTGCGCCCGCTGTCCGCGGCGGAGCTGGCCCTGCTGCCGGCGCGCGCCCTGCGTCTGCTGCGCCAGGGTTCGCCTGTTTCAAGTTAATATAAATGAAGCGGCTATTCCATTTTTAATATTAACTAAAATAAATAATCGTGATTTGTTTATCAATTGGCGGCTTTTCATTCAAAATTAACATGCCGGGATAATATTCGGATTTAATATGATGTGTTGGCTTGGGGCAACGCCATGTTGGCGGTTTCATGCTATCGTAATTAAATAACGAAACACGGAGGAAGCCGTTATGCAATTACCGAAACTTGGTTTTATTATTTTAAGCGCGCTGGCGTGCGCTTCGGCCTGGAGCCAGATCGACCCTACGGTGGGCGGCGCGGTGTCGCAGGCCGATTTTAATAAGCGCTATGCGCTGTATTCCGCCTGGAGCGGCAATCTGACCTATGCCACCGACCCGTCCGGCAGCGGCCGCACGGTGCTGCGCAGCCGCGTGCGCAGCACCGACGCCACGGTGAGCGGCCTGCTGCGCACCGATGTGCTGCCGCTGGGCGAAGAGGGCAAGAGCGGCCCGCGCTGGTATGGCCTGAGCGTGTATTTCCCCACCACCTGGGTGGCGCACCCGAATCCGGCCGTGGTGGCGCAAGTGGGGCCGGTGGCGCAGCCGTCCGGCTTGCCGGCGCCGCTGGCCATCGTGGTGCGCGGCACCGCGATCGAGCTGAACCTGGGCTTTAACCACCGTCCGCTGAGCGGCACGGCCGACATCGCCACGGCCGCCAACTCGGCGGTCAAGGCGGTCAAGCTGGGCACGCTGCAAACCGGCAAGTGGTACTGCTTCGCGGTGCGCTCGGAATGGTCGCCCACGCTGGGCAACGGCGCGCTGACGGTCTACCAGAACCGCGACAAGGTGTTCGACGCGCAGCGCGACATCAATTCCTACCCTGGCGGCGCGGGCAATGTGCCGCGCGTCGGGCTGTCCTTCCCGGGCCTGCTGGGCGTGGCCGAGCGCGTGCTGTACACCGACTTTATCCGCCTGGGCGGTCCCGACACCACCCTGGAAAAACTCCTGGCGGAAACGCCCTGCAAGACCACCAGCGCGACCACGGCGCTGGTGAAATAAGGACCAAGAGAGGTTGAGCATGCAATTGACGAACAAACTCATCGCGCTGGCGGCCCTGTGCGGCGCAGCGGCCGGCGCGCACGCGCAGATCGACCCGGCGCGCGGCGGCCCGGTCACCACCATGGCCACCAATCCCAAGACCTACCAGTACATCTCCTGGCTGCTGGCGGCCAACGCCACCGCCACCACGCGCTACTTCCCGGACTTCTACACCCTGAACAGCGGTTCGCCCAGCAACGTCACGCTGGTGGACGACCCGGCCGGCAGCGGCCGCAAGGTGTTCCACATGAAAGTGGCGAAGACCGATCCGCTGGTGCTGGGCGGGGCGCGCACCGAAATCTCGCCGCGCAACGAATACGTGAAGGAAGGCCTGCGCTGGTACACCTTCAGCATGTATTTCCCCGGCGACTGGGTGTTCCACAACTCGCCCACCCTGGTGGCGCAGCTGCACACCAGCCAGAACACGGCGGTGGTGTCGCCGCCGGCCTCGCTGACGGTGCAGGACCGCACGCTGTCGCTGGACTTCAACTACAACCACCGCAGCACCAGCGGCGGCACCGATCCGGCCACCCGCGCCAACTCGGTGGCCGAGTCCATCCGCCTGGGCACGGTGGAGCTGAACAAATGGTATTGCTTCGTGGTGCGCGCGGACTGGTCGTACAAACCCGGCGTGGGGCAGATCCAGGTGTGGATGAACGGCGCCGAAGTGTTCAGCGCCAAGAACACCTACAACAGCTACGAAACCTGGCTGGGCAACTACGCCAAGGTGGGCCTGTACCTGCCGGGCACGATGATGGTGCCGCAGCGTAATCTGTACGCCGATTTCATCCACCTCGGCGGCGCCGCCAGCACCTACGACATGATGTACGCGCAGACTCCTTGCGGGCCGCGCTAGCAGGGTAAAACGGAAGGCCGCTTGCGCAATCGCGTGGGCGGTTTTTTGACGATATGATAAGTTACCTGGACTATAGATTTCCACGGTAATCATCATGAAGTTCCCCTCCGCGCCACGCCTGCCCGGCAAGCTGCGCTCCAGCCTGTCGGTGCTGCCCCTGGTCCTGGTGGGCCTGCTCAGTGTGCTGCTGTTCGGCGGCCTGGTCGGCCTCGGCGCCGGCGTGTTCGCCCTGGTGCTGGCGGCCCCGGTCCTGCTGTTCGGGCTGCTGCTGTTCACCAATTCCTTTTCCAGTTTCCGCTTCGGCGGCGAAGGCGTGTTCTGGCTGATGCTGGGCCTGACCTTGCTGACCGCCCTGGCCGACACGGTGTCGCCGCTGCGCACGCGCGGCGTCATGTCCATCGTGCTGATCCCGCTCGCCATCTACGCCTTGCGCGGCCTGTTCATTTTTGCCGGCAATTCCTGGCTCGGCAAGCTGATGGTGCTGGTGTTCGGCCTGTTCTTCGCGCTCGGCGCGGCAAGCTCCATCAGCGCCGGCCGCATCCACTGGCATCCGTTTTTCTACCAGATCGGCTACGACCTGAAGCTGCCCATCATGCTGCTGCTGGGCTTTAGCGTCACGCTGGGCGAACGCGGCGAGCAGCGCTTCTGGCTGGTGGTCAAGCTGGTGCTGGTGCTGTGCCTGGCCGCGCTGGCCGTCGAGTTCGCCGCGCCCTCGCTGCACCACCTGATCGCGCGCAACGCGGGCGGCGGCCAGAACGGCAATCCGCTGCTGCCCGGCCTGCACCTGGCCACCGGTCCCTTTGTCCACCCCAGCGTGCTGGCCTCGGTCGGTTCGCTGTTTTTATGCTGCGTGTTCGTGCGCCGCCTGTGCGGGCAGGGCAGCTCCGTAGGCAACTACGCGCTGCTGTGCGGCTTCATGCTGGTGCTGATGCTGGCCGGCGAGCGCCAGGAAATCTTCGACGCGCTGGCGGCCTGCGCCATCCTGCTGTTCACGGCGAAAATGAAGCCGCGCATCAGCGCGGTGCTGCTGGCGGTGGCGGCCGTGCTGCTCTTGCTGGGCGCCATGATGCTGGTGCTGGGACCGGTGCACCGCGCCGAGCTGGGCCTGCAGTGGGGCTTGCTGCCGTCCTACCAGGCGCTGGGCAATCCGCGCACCGTGCTGTACATGGACGGCTTCCACCTGGCCAACACCTACTTCCCCTTGGGCACCGGCTTCGGCAAATTCGGTGGCGACGCCGCCCGCCTGTACGACCGCTCCGTGTACGAAATGCTGGGCTACAGCACGCGCTACTGGTGGTACCGGCAGGACCTGTACCTGCTCGACACCTACTGGCCCAATCTGTTCGGCGAGACCGGCTGGCTGGGCGGCGGCGCGGTCTTCCTGTTTGGCGGCGTGATGACCTTGTTCTCCCTGCAGCGGGCGTGGACGGTGCAGCACGCGCGCGAGCGCCTGCTGTGGCGCCTGGCCTTCGTTGGCCACTTCCTGGCCTTCACCGGCTCGCTGACCGCGCCGATCTACGGCGACCCGAATACCGTGGCCATCCCCTTCATGTTCTTCGGCATGGCCTTCGCCTACTCGCTGCAGCTGCGCCGCGCCGAAGCGGCCGAGCGCACTGCCAAGGGCGACGCGGCGCAAGGCAGGGAGCCGGCGCTGCGTCCGGCACGCGCGCCGTCCGCGCCGTGGGCCGCCTGAGCGGCGCGGGAGGGCAGGGTAGGGAGGGCAGGTTAGGGAGGGACAGGGCGCCGGGCGTCAGCCCTGGCGCAAGGAGAGCGGCAACGCCGCTTAGCGGTACCAGACCAGTTTTTCGTACTGGTGCACCAGCAGGATGCCCCAGCAGCGCGGACTGCTCAGCAGCAGTTTGGCGAGCGCGAACCAGCGCTTGCCGTGGACGGCGGGCTTGAGCCGCGCCTTGGCGTCCAGGCCGCCGATCAGCCAGCCGCGCAGGCGCGCCGCCAGCCGGGTGCCCGGCGTCCAGCGCGCGCCGTACTGCTGCGCCATCTCGCGCTGCAGCCGGAGCGGCGAGACCGTGTCGGTCTTGGTCTGGCTGAAATTCTTCTCCGCCAGCCGCATGGTGTAGCGGTAGCCGGCGAAGGGCAGCAGCTCGGCGCGCCCGCCGGCCATCAGCGCGTCCACCAGCAGCCGCCAGTCTTCGCCGAAGCGCAAGGCGGGCTGGTAGCGCAGGCCGTGCTGGTTCAGCCAGGCGCGCCGGAACAGCGGCTTGGCCCAGCCCAGCGGCGCGCGCTGGCCCGGCAGGTCCCACAGCAGCAAGTCGCGCATGGCGATGCGGTGCGGCTGGCGCACCCACGGCCAACTGGCCGCCACCACCTTGTCCTGCGCCGCGTTGTACAGCGCCAGGCGGTCGCACAGCAGGTCGTGCTGCCCCGATGCCAGGTAGGGCATGAAGCTGGCCAGCCTGTCCTCGGCCCAGGCGTCGTCCGCGTCCAGCAGCGCGATCCATACACCGGTCGCGGCGTCGAAGCCGGCGTTGCGCGCCACCGCCGGGCCGCCGTTTTGCGGCTGCTCGATCAGGCGGATGCGCTCGTCGGCCTGTGCCCAGCGCCGCGCCAGCGCGCGCGTTTCGTCGCGCGAACAGTCGTCCACCACCAGCACCTCCCAGTCGCGGTAGGTCTGGTTTTGCACGGAGCGCAGCGCCGTTTCCAGGCAGTCGGCGGCGTTGTAGGCGGGGATCACGATGCTGATTTTCATGCTCTGATTCTAGCATGGTGATTTGTCAAACTTGCTCTAAACATATCTTCTATCGTGCGCACCGAGCACAGTAGCGCCGCCATGCATTACTGCTATGATTGCGCCATAAACTTTCATTTTAGTCATTAATTTCTCATGAGTTCAGCAAGCACCGCGGCCACCCGCCCGCGCCGCATCCTCATGGTCGGCACCGGCCTGCAGGCCCACGGCGGCATCACGGCCGTGATCCGCTCCTACCTGGAAGTGGGCCTGTTCGAGCAGTGGGGCGTGCGCTATGTGTCCACTTACGAAGGCAAGGGCAAGCTGACCCAGCTGCGCACCATGGCGTCCGCGCTGTGCCGCATTACAGGGCTGCTGGCGGCGCGGCGGGTGGACGTGGTCCATGTGCACAGCGCCTCGCGCGGCAGCTTCTGGCGCAAGTCGCTGGTGGCGGCGCTGGCTTGCGCGTTCCGCGTGCCCTATGTGTTCCACCTGCACAGCGGAGAGTTCCCCGATTTTTATGCGCGCGACTGCGGCCCGCTGGCGCGCGCCTGGGTGCGCCTGGTGCTGCGGCGCGCGGCGCGCGTGGTGGTGGTGGCGCCGCGCTGGCGCGCCGACGTGCTGGGCATCGAGCCGGCCGCGCGCGTGGCCGTGGTCGGCAACCCGGTGCGCGTGCCGCCGCTGCTGGCGCCGCTGCGTCCCGCGCGCGCGGACGGCGCGGCCAACGTGCTCTTCCTCGGCCGCCTGCATGAAAAGAAAGGCATCTTCGACCTGGTGCGCGCCATGCCCGCCGTGCTGGCCGTGCTGCCCGCCACCACCTTCGTGTTTGCGGGCGACGGCGAGGCCGAGGCCATAGGCGCGCTGGCGAGCGAACTGGGCGTGGCGCATGCGCTGCGCCTGCCCGGCTGGGTCGACGGCGCCGCCAAGCAGCAGCAGCTGGAGCAGGCGGACCTGTTCGTGCTGCCCACCTACTTCGAGGCGCTCGGCGTGGCGCTGCTGGAGGCCATGGCCTGCGGCGTGCCCGTGATCGCCACGCCGGTGGGCGGCATTCCCGATTTTATCGACGACGGCGTGGAGGCGCTGCTGGTGCCGCCCGGACCGGGCACGGCGCTCGCCGCCGCCATCGTCGCGGCATTGCAGGACAGTGCGCTGCGCGCCCGCTTGCGCGAGCGGGCCTTTGCGCGCGTGGCCCGCGAGTACGCCTTCGACGCCGTGCTGGGCCAGCTGCGCGCCATCTACGCCGAGCTGGGCGTGCCGCTCAGTCCGGCCACCGTGCCGCCGGCCGCCGCGCGCACTGCCTGACCCAGCCGTGCGCCTGAAAATGCTGCACTGCGATTAGTATGTTGTCTCTTTGATCTGTTTTTTAGGAATGATATGGCTATGATTTACCTGGTCGCCGGCGCGCGGCCGAACTTCATGAAAATCGCTCCCATCGTGCGCGCGCTGCAGGCGCACGGCGGGCTGTCGTTCAAGATCATCCACACCGGCCAGCACTATGACCGCGAGATGAACGACGTCTTCTTCGAAGAGCTCGGCATTCCCCAGCCCGACCTGTTCATGGCCGCCGGCGGCGGCAGCCACGCCCAGCAAACCGCCAAGATCATGCTGGCCTTCGAGGAATTGTGCATTGCACAGCGCCCGGACGCGGTGCTGGTGGTGGGCGACGTCAATTCCACGCTGGCCTGCTCCATCGTCGCCAAGAAACTGACCATCCCGGTGGCCCACGTGGAAGCGGGCCTGCGCAGCGGCGACATGAGCATGCCGGAGGAGATCAACCGCCTGGTCACGGACAGCATCAGCGACTGGTTCTTCGTCACCGAGCCCAGCGCGGTGGACCACCTGCGCCGCGAGGGCAAGCCGGAAGCGGCGGTGCACTATGTGGGCCACGTGATGGTGGACAACGTGCTGTTCCAGGCCGACAAGCTGGCGGCCAGTGGCGCGGTTGCCCACCTTGGACTGGAGAGCGCCGCCATCAAGGCCGGCCTGGGCCTGGCGCCTGGCCAGCGCTACGGCGTGGTGACCTTGCACCGCCCCAGCAACGTCGACGATCCGGCCATGCTGGCCCAGCTGGCCGGCGCGCTGCGCGACATCGCGCGCGGGCTGCCGCTGGTGTTCCCGGTCCATCCGCGCACCCGCGCCAACCTGGAAAAATTCGACATCAACCTGGGCCCGGACATCACCCTGGTCGGCCCGCAAGGCTATATGGCCTTCCTCGACCTGTGGAAGGACGCCGCCCTGGTGCTCACCGACAGCGGCGGCCTGCAGGAGGAAACCACGGCGCTGGGCGTGCCCTGCATCACCCTGCGCGAGAACACCGAGCGCCCGGTGACGGTGGAGGAGGGCACCAATGTGCTGGCCGGGACCGTGCCGCAGGCCATCACCGCTGCGGCGGAGCAAATCCTGCGCGGCGAAGGCAAGCAGGGCCGCCGTCCCCACCTGTGGGACGGCAAGGCGGCCGAACGCATCGTGGCCGTGCTGTCCCGGGAACTGAACAAGGAGCGTGCGGTATGAGCGAACGCATAACCATGATGGGCTGCCAGGTCGATAATCTGACCATGGAAGAGACCCTGCAAAAAATCGACGGCTTCATCCAGACCGGCCGGCCGCACCAGCACGTGGTGGTCAACGTGGACAAGCTGGTCAAGGCCGCGCACGACGCCGAGCTGCGCCGCATCATCAACGAATGCGCGCTGGTCAATGTGGACGGCATGCCGGTGGTGTGGGCCTCGCGCCTGCTGGGCAAGCCGCTCAAGGAGCGCGTGGCCGGCGTGGACCTGTTCGAAGCGCTGATGCAGCGCTCGTCCAGGACCGGCTGGCGCGTGTTCCTGCTGGGCGCGCGCGAGGAAGTGGTGTCCGAGGTGAAGCGGCAGTACGAGCTCAAATATCCGGGCCTGACAGTGTGCGGCTACCGCAACGGCTACTGGAAGCCGGAAGAGGAAGCCGGCGTGGTCGAGCAGATCCGCGAGGCCAGGGCCGACCTGCTGTTCGTGGCCATCAGTTCGCCGAAAAAAGAGCATTTCCTGGGCCAGTACCAGGCCCATATGAAAATCCCGTTCGCCATGGGCGTGGGCGGCACCTTCGACGTGGCGGTCGGCCGCGTCAAGCGCGCCCCGCTGTGGATGCAAAAGTCCGGGCTGGAATGGTTTTACCGTTTTCTGCAGGAGCCGCGCCGCATGTTCCGGCGCTATTTTATCGAGGACATGGCCTTTGTCTGGCTGTTCCTGAAGGAAGCGGCGCGCCGCTGATCCCAACAAGAGGAAGAATAAAATGACGACAGTTGCAGTTATTGGCCTGGGCTATGTTGGCCTGCCCCTGGTGATCGAGTTCGGCAAGCATGGCCGCACCATCGGTTTCGATATTTCGCAAGCCAAGGTGGATGCCTGCCGCCACGGCACCGACCCCTCGCGCGAACTGAGCGACGAGCAGATGGCCGCCTCCGCGCACGCCGAATACACCGCCGACCCGGCCATGCTGGCCGAGGCCGACATCATCGTGGTGGCCGTGCCGACCCCGGTCGACAACGCCCACAACCCCGACTTCACGCCGCTGGTGGGCGCCAGCAAGAGCGTGGGCAAGCACATGAAGGACGGCGCCATCGTGGTCTACGAGTCCACCGTGTATCCGGGCGCGACCGAGGAAGTGTGCATCCCGGTGCTGGAGCAGGCCTCGGGCAAGAAATGGAAAGAGGGCTTCAACGTCGGCTACTCGCCCGAGCGCATCAACCCGGGCGACAAGCACCACACCTTGACCACCATCCTCAAAGTGGTGGCGGGCGACACGCCGGAGACGCTGGAGCAGGTGGCCCAGCTGTACGAGCGCATCGTGGTGCCCGGCGTGCACCGCTGCACCAGCATCAAGGCCGCCGAGGCCTGCAAGGTCATCGAGAACACCCAGCGCGATCTGAACATTGCGCTGATGAACGAGCTGGCCATCATCTTCGACAAGATCGGCATCGACACCTCCGAAGTGCTGCAGGCGGCCGGCACCAAGTGGAACTTCCTCAAGTTCAGCCCCGGCCTGGTGGGCGGCCACTGCATCGGCGTCGATCCCTACTACCTGACCCACAAGGCCGAGCAGCTGGGCTACAACCCGCAGGTGATACTGGCCGGACGCCGCATCAACGACGGCATGGGCAAATACATCGCCGAGCAGACCGTCAAGAACATGATCGCGGCCGGCAGCTACATCAAGGGCGCGCGCGTCAACGTGCTGGGCCTGACCTTCAAGGAAAACTGCGCCGACCTGCGCAACTCCAAGGTGGGAGACGTCATCAACGAGCTGCGCGATTTCGGCATCGAAGTCTTCGTGCACGACCCCTATGCCGACGCCGACGAGGCCATGCACGAATACGGCGTGCGCCTGTACGGCTGGGACGACCTGCCGCGCGCCGACGCGGTGGTGGCGGCCGTGTCGCACGCCGAGCTGCTGGCGCGCCCGGTCGAGGACATCCAGAAAAAACTGATCAAGGGCGGCTGCTTCATCGACGTCAAAGCGGCGTTCGACAGCGCCGCGCTGAAAGACGCCGGACTGTGCGTCTGGCGCCTGTAAGTACACAAGGGGCCGCTTTCGGCCCCTTTTTAGATTAAGGAGCGAACGCATGAAAGCGATGATATTGGCAGCCGGCAAAGGGACGCGGGTCCGGCCCCTGACGTATGACCTCCCCAAACCCATGATCCCCATCCTGGGCAAGCCCGTCATGGCCTACCTGGTCGAGCACCTGGCCCGCTACGGCATTACGGAAATCATGGTCAACGTCAGTTATCTGCACGAGAAGATCGAGGAATATTTCGGCGAGGGCCACCAGTTCGGCGTGCAGATCGGCTATTCCTTCGAGGGCTACACCAACAACGAGGGTGAGGTCGTGCCAGAACCGCTGGGTTCGGCGGGCGGCATCAAGAAGATCCAGGAATTCGGCGGCTTCTTCGACGACACCACCATCGTGCTGTGCGGCGACGCCATTATCGACCTGGACATCAAGTCGGCGCTGTTCGAGCACCGCCGCAAGGGCGCGCTGGCCTCCGTCATCACGCGCGAAGTGCCATGGGACAAGGTGCCCAGCTACGGCGTGGTGGTGACGGACGCGGACGGCCGCATCCGCGCCTTCCAGGAAAAACCCAGGCAGGAAGAGGCGCTGTCCAATTTCGCCAGCACCGGCATCTACATCTTCGAGCCGGAAGTGATCGACCTGATCCCCGCCGACCGCCCCTTTGACATCGGCTCCGAGCTGTTCCCCCTGCTGGCCGAGAAGGGCCTGCCGTTCTACGCCCAGCAGCGCAAATTCAACTGGATCGACATCGGCAGCGTCAAGGATTACTGGGAAGTGCTGCAAAGCGTGCTGCTGGGTGAAGTGGAAAACATGAAAGTGCCCGGCATCCAGGTCGACGAAGGCCTGTGGGTGGGCCTCAACACCAGCATAGACTGGAGCGGCGGCACCAGGATAGAAGGACCGGTCTATATCGGCTCCGGCGCCAGGGTGGAAGCGGGCGCCCACATCGTCGGACCGACGTGGATAGGCCACGGCAGCCACGTTTGCAGCGGTGCGGAGGTGGTGCGAAGCGTGTTGTTCGAATATACTCGCGTGTTACCGGATGTTACCTTAGAAGAATTAATTGTCTTTAAGGACTATAGTGTCGACCGAGCTGGTGAAATGAAACACGTTTCGGAATATGAAACGGGTGAATGGGCAAACGCCCGCGACCGCCGTCGCCGCCGCAGGCAAGAAGAATTACTCTACAAATAATTGGATCATCACCGCATGAAAATCTATCCCGTCATTCTGTCCGGCGGCGCCGGTACCCGTTTGTGGCCGCTGTCGCGCGCCGTGCTGCCGAAGCAGCTGCTGCCGCTGGTGGCCGACAAAACCATGCTGCAGGAAACCGCGCTGCGCGTGGCCGGCCGTGCCGCCACCAGCGCCGAGCTGATGGCGCCGCTGGTCGTGTGCGGTAACGAGCACCGCTTCCTGGTGGCCGAACAGATGCGCGAAATCGGTGTCAAGCCGCTCGGCATCCTGCTCGAGCCGGTCGGCCGCAACACCGCGCCGGCCGTGGCCGCCGCCTCCCACTACCTGAAGGCCATTGACGCCGACGCCATTATGCTGGTGCTGCCGGCCGACCACGTCATCAAGGACGTGGATGCCTTCCACCAGGCCGTGGAGCGCGCGCTGGTGATGGTCAAGGACGGTTCCCTGGCCACCTTCGGCATCGTGCCGACCGCGCCGGAGACCGGCTACGGCTACATCCAAAGCGGCGCCGGCGCTGGCGCCGAGCATTGCTACAAGGTGGACCGCTTTGTTGAAAAGCCGAACCGCGAAACCGCCGAAGGCTTTGTTGCCGCTGGCAATTATTACTGGAACAGCGGCATGTTCCTGTTCCGCGCCGACGCCTACATCGCCGAACTGGCGAAATTCCAGCCCGAAATCGCCGCCGCCGCCGAAGCGGCCGTGCTGAAGGACTACCGCGACCTGGACTTCTGCCGCCTGGACGAAGCCGCCTTCACCGCCTGCCCGTCCGACTCCATCGACTACGCCGTGATGGAAAAGACCCAGCACGCCGTGGTGGTGCCGGCCGACATAGGCTGGAACGACGTCGGTTCCTGGTCCGCTCTGCACGACGTGCTGCCGAAAGACGCGGACGGCAACGTCACCCGCGGCGACGTCTACCTGGACGGCGTGCAGGGCACGCTGGTGCGCGCCGAGAGCCGCATCGTGGCCGTGGTGGGCGTGAAGGACCTGGTCGTGGTGGAGACCAACGACGCCGTGCTGGTGGCCCACAAGGACCAGGTGCAGCGCGTCAAGCAGATCGTCGACCACCTGAAGACCAAGGACCGCACCGAACACCTGCACCACACCAAGGTCTACCGTCCGTGGGGCTGCTATGAAGGCATCGACATCGGCGAGCGCTTCCAGGTCAAGCGCATCACGGTCAATCCGGGCGGCAAGCTGTCGCTGCAGATGCACCACCACCGCGCCGAACACTGGATCGTGGTCAGCGGCACCGCCCGCGTCACCTGCGGCGACAAGGTCACGCTGCTGACGGAAAACGAATCGACGTACATCCCTATCGGCATGAACCACCGCCTGGAAAACCCGGGCAAACTGCCGCTGCACCTGATCGAAGTGCAGTCCGGCAGCTACCTGGGCGAGGACGACATCGTGCGCTTCGAGGACGTGTACCAGCGCGCCTGATACGCTTTCCAGGCGCCCATGAAAAAACCCCGCACGCTTCGCAGCGTGCGGGGTTTTTTTGTGCCTGGATGCGGCTTACAGCACGTCGCTGGCATGGTCCGCCAGGCGCGAGCGTTCGCCGCGCGCCAGGGTCACGTGGCCGCTGTGCGCCCAGCCCTTGAAGCGGTCCACCACATAGGTCAGGCCGCTCGAACCTTCGGTCAGGTAAGGCGTATCGATCTGCGCGATGTTGCCCAGGCACAGGATCTTGGTGCCGGGGCCGGCGCGCGTCACCAGGGTCTTGACCTGCTTAGGCGTCAAGTTCTGCGCCTCGTCGATGATCAGGAACTTGTTGACGAAGGTGCGGCCGCGCATGAAGTTGAGCGACTTGATCTTGATGCGCGAACGTATCAGGTCCTGCGTCGCCGCGCGGCCCCATTCGCCGCCGTCGCTGTCGGACTTGTTCAGCACTTCCAGGTTGTCGTCGAAAGCGCCCATCCACGGCGACATCTTCTCTTCCTCGGTGCCCGGCAGGAAGCCGATGTCTTCGCCCACCGGCACCGTGACGCGGGTGACGATGATCTCGTTGTACAGCTTGGTCTCCAGCACTTGCGCCAGGCCGGCGGCCAGGGCCAGCAGGGTCTTGCCGGTACCGGCCTGGCCCAGCAGGGTGACGAAGTCGCACTCCGGGTTCATCAGCAGGTTCAGCGCGAAGTTCTGCTCGCGGTTGCGCGCGGTCACGCCCCACACGCTGTTCTTGTTGTGGCTGTAGTCGCGCAGGGTTTGCAGCACGGCGGTCTTGCCGTTGATCTGCTTGACCTGGCCGTAGAACGGCGCCTCGCCGCTGGCCGGCTCCAGGAACACGAACTGGTTCACCAGCAGCGTCGGGATGACCGGGCCGGTCACGCGGTAGAAGGTGGCGCTCTGGCCGTTCTTGTTTTCCTGCCAGGACTCCATGTCCTTGCCGTGCTTGTTCCAGAAGTCGTCCGGCAGCTGCACGATGCCCGAGTACAGCAGGTCGGTGTCTTCCAGCACGTGGTCGTTGAAGTAGTCCTCGGCCGGCAGGCCCAGCGCGCGCGCCTTGATGCGCATATTGATGTCTTTCGACACCAGCACCACGGCGCGGCCCGGCTGTTCATCTTCCAGCGAACGCACCACGCCCAGGATCTGGTTGTCGGCCTTGCCTTGCGGCAGGCTGGACGGCAGTTCGGCGATCTGCAGCTTGGTCTGGAAGAACAAACGGCCCTTGGCGTCCTTGTTGCCCAGCTTGGACAGCGGAATGCCGTTCTCGATGGCGTCGTCGTCGGTGCTGCCGACCAGCGCGTCCAGCGTGCGCGAGACCTGGCGTGCATTGCGCGCCACCTCGGTCATGCCTTTCTTGTGGTTGTCCAGCTCCTCCAGCGTCATCATCGGCAGGTAGACGTCGTGTTCCTCGAAGCGGAACAGCGAGGACGGATCGTGCATCAGCACGTTGGTGTCGAGCACGAACAGCTTGGTGCTGCCTTCCTGGTCGGCATGGCGGCTGGTGGACGACTTGAGCACCACTTCCACCGGCTTGTGCTTGGCCGGATGCGGCGCTTCGGCCAGTACCGGCGCGTTCTTGCCGCGCGGCGATTTGGCCTTGGGCGCCGGCGCTGGTGCAGCGGCGGGCGCTGGCGCAGCCACGGGCGCCGGAGCGGCTTTCAACAGGGCGGCTTTCTTCGCCACCGGCTTGGCGGCGGCGGTCTTGGCCTTGGCGGCCGGTGCTGCGACAGCGACCGGCGCTGCTGGTACAGGTACTGGGACGGCTTTGGCGGTCTTGGCTGCAGGCGCGGCCTTGACCGGGGCTTTCTTCGGCGCGGCGACAGGCGCCAGTTCAACAACAGGCAAAGGCTGGGGACGAACGCCGCTGGCCTTCGGGTAATCTTTTGCAAGCAACAGGGTCGCTGGCTTGGTAGGCAGTTTTGGCAGTGGCATCAGAATCTCGATCTAAAAAATGCTGGAAGGGTCCGCCCATAGGACGCGCCGCGCAGATAGCGGCGCATGGGGTGGATGCTGACGAAAAGGAATATAAGAACTGCCGCGGGCGGGTAGCGCCCGTTGAATGTACCGGTCGGTGGCCGCAGCCACCTGGTACAGTTGGTGGGAGAACTTTGCAGACTCAAAATCTATATTTAGGTGCGTCGATTGATTGGTGCGCTCTATGATTTCACAAATTCCAGTACTTCATCCACGTGACCGGCTACCTTCACGCCTCTCCATTCTTTCACCAATCGGCCGCTACCGTCAATGACAAACGTGCTGCGCTCGACGCCGCGCACGGTCTTGCCATACATCTGCTTCATCTTCATGACGCCGAACAGCTGGCAGACGGCCTCGTCCGGGTCGGAAATCAGCTCGAAAGGCAGGCCCAGCTTGGCCTTGAAGTTCTCGTGCGACTTCAGGGAATCGCGGCTGATGCCCACCACCTCGGCGCCGGCGGCCAGGAACTGCTCGTGCAGGTCGCGGAAGGCCATGTTTTCCGTGGTGCAACCCGGAGTATTGTCCTTGGGATAGAAAAACAGCACGGTATGCTTGGCCGGGCGGCCGGACAGCTGGAAGGTCTTGCCGCTGGTCATGGCGGCGGAAAAATCGGCGACGGTTGCTACGGATGGGCTATCAGCCACAGGTGCTCTCCTGGACGGTGGCGCTGGCGCGTGGACATGCTGGTTGCTGGCAGCGTACCCAGCGGCGCGTAGGTGGGGACGAAAGTTTGTTATTCAAGCTATTTTTCGATGATCAGGGCCAGCGTCACCTTGCGGCCCTCCGCCATCAGGATGTTGTAGGTGCGGCAGGCGGCGTTGGTGTCCATGCACTCCACGCCGATATGCCGGTTCACCAGCGGGGCGCTCAGTTTCGGGTGCACAAAGCGCTGGCGCTCGCCGGTGCCCAGTATCACCACGTCCGGCGCGTCGGCCAGCAGCTGCTCGAAATGCTCGGTCGTTAGCTGCTCGAAACTGGCCACCGGCCAGGGGCGCGGCGGCGTTTCCGGCAGCACGACCAGGCTGTAGTCGTAGGGCAGGGCGTTGATTTCTACGCCGCCGGCGAAATAGCCGGTGACGGTCTGGTAGGCCTGGGTGCTGTTGGCGTGGAGCTTCATAATTAAGTCTATGCGTAAGTAACTGTACGTAAAGTGGCGTAAAGGGACGCGATACAGACCGTTATTGTAACGTTTTCCCTTGATCTGCGGCCCGCGAAGGTTGATTTAATGAAGCGCTTTCGGCAGAATGGGTATTTTCGCAATGCACCATTTGCGCGCATCGCCCCAAGCAGCGGCCCTTATGGCCCGCGACGGGGCCCGTTTTCTCGATAGGATTAGATTTTGCGACCGATTACCAAGTCGAACAAGCTGGCCGAAGTTTGCTATGAAATCCGCGGCCCCGTGCCGGAGAAGGCGCGGCAGATGGAAGAAGAGGGCCACAAGATCACCAAGCTGAACATTGGCAACCTGGCCGTGTTCGGCTTCGACCCGCCGGACGAAATCGTGCATGACATGATGGTCAACCTGCACAACGCGGCCGGCTACACCGACTCCAAGGGCATGTTCGCGCCGCGCAAGGCGGTGATGCATTACACGCAAGGCAAGAACATCGCCGGCGTGGCGATCGACGATATCTACCTGGGCAACGGCGCCTCCGAGCTGATCGTGATGGCCATGAACGCGCTGCTCAACACCGGCGACGAAGTGCTGGTGCCGGCGCCGGACTACCCGCTGTGGACCGCCGCCGTGAGCCTGTCCGGCGGCACGCCGGTGCACTATGTGTGCGACGAGCAGCAGGACTGGTATCCGGACATCGAAGACATGCGCCGCAAGATCACCAGCAACACCAAGGCCATCGTCGTCATCAACCCGAACAATCCCACCGGCGCGCTCTATCCGAACGAGGTGCTGCTGCAGATCATCGAACTGGCGCGCCAGCACCAGCTCATCATCTACGCCGACGAGATCTACGACAAGGTGCTGTACGACGAAGCCCAGCACACCTCGATCGCCTCGCTGGCGGACGACGTGCTGATGGTCACCTTCAACGGCCTGTCGAAGAACTACCGCGCCTGCGGCTACCGCGCCGGCTGGATGGTGGTCTCGGGCGAGAAACGCCATGCAAAAGATTACATCGAGGGGCTCAACATGCTGGCCTCGATGCGTTTGTGCGCAAACGCGCCGGGCCAGTTTGCCATCCAGACTGCGCTCGGCGGCTACCAGAGCATACAAGACCTGGTGGGCCCCGGCGGGCGCCTGTTAAAGCAACGCGATCTGGCCTACAAGCTGCTGACCGATATTCCGGGCGTCACTTGCGTCAAGCCGAAAGCCGCGCTGTACATGTTCCCGCGTCTTGATCCGAAGATCTATCCGATCGCGGACGACCAGCAATTCGCCTACGACTTGCTGGCAGAAACCAAAGTACTGATAGTCCAGGGCACCGGATTCAACTGGATTGCGCCCGACCACTTCCGAGTCGTGTTCCTGCCGAACACCGACGACATGACGGAGGCGTTCGGCCGCATCGCGCGCTTCATGGAAGGCTATCGCAAGCGCCACGGCAGCCCCATCTGATCAACACAGCGCCGCGCCGGCGCCGCCGGCCGCGCTGCAAGGAACTCACCAATTATGAAACCCATCAAAGTAGGCCTGTTAGGCGTCGGCAATGTCGGCTCCGGCACGTTCAACGTACTGGAACGCAACCAGGAAGAAATTCGCCGCCGCGCCGGGCGCGGCATTGAAGTGGTGGCCGTCTCGGCCCGCAACCTGGAACGCGCCAAGCAGCGTACTGGCGGCAAAGTGAAAGTGGTCGCCAACCCGTTCGACATCGTCAACGATCCGGAAATCGACATCGTCGTTGAGCTGATCGGCGGCTACGACGAGGCCAAGGCGCTGGTGCTGCAAGCCATCGCCAACGGCAAGCACGTGGTCACCGCCAACAAGGCGCTGCTGGCCGTGCACGGCAACGAAATTTTCGCCGCCGCGCAAGCGAAGGGCGTGATGGTGGCGTTCGAGGCGGCCGTGGCCGGCGGCATCCCCATCATCAAATCGCTGCGCGAAGGCCTGACCGCCAACCGCATTGAATGGCTGGCCGGCATCATCAACGGCACCACCAACTTCATCCTGTCCGAGATGCGCGACAAGGGCCTGGACTTCGGCACCGTGCTGAAGCAGGCGCAGGAGCTGGGCTACGCCGAAGCCGACCCCACCTTCGACATCGAAGGCGTGGACGCGGCGCACAAGGCCACCATCATGTCGGCCATCGCCTTCGGCATCCCGGTGCAGTTCGACAAGGCGCACGTGGAAGGCATCTCCAAGCTGGACGCGGTGGACATCAAGTACGCCGAGCAGCTGGGCTACCGCATCAAGCTGCTGGGCATCGCCAAGCGCGCCAAGGTCAACGGCACCGAAGGCATCGAGCTGCGCGTGCACCCGACGCTGATCCCATCGAAGCGCCTGATCGCCAACGTGGAAGGCGCCATGAACGCCGTGCTGGTGCAGGGCGACGCCGTCGGCGCCACGCTGTACTACGGCAAGGGCGCGGGCGCCGAGCCGACCGCCTCGGCCGTGATCGCCGACCTGGTCGACATCACCCGCCTGGCCACGGCCGATCCCGAGCACCGCGTGCCGCACCTGGCCTTCCAGCCGAATGCCATGACCGACATCCAGATTCTGCCGATGTCCGAGATCACCACCAGCTACTACCTGCGCCTGCACGTGGTGGACCAGCCGGGCGTGCTGGCCGACCTGACCCGCATCCTGGCCGACGCCACCATCTCGATCGACGCCATGATGCAGAAGGAACCGGCGGACAACGAGACCCATACCGACATCATCATCCTGACGCACCAGACCCAGGAGAAGAACGTCAACGCCGCCATCGCCAAGATGGAAGCGCTGAACACGGTGGTGGGCAGCGTGACGCGCATCCGCCTGGAAAACCTGAGCTAAGCCGGCATGGCGGGTTACGCGCTGCCGCGCTAACCCGCCAAGCGCCGCAATAATCAGCAACTCGATCATCCGCCGCCGATGGCCGGTGCTACTCTTGGCGCTCTCACCGGAGCCCGCCTTGAAGCCCATCATTCTCGCCCTGCTTGCCGCCGGCCACGCCAGCGCCGCCACCTGGTACGTTTCCCCCACCGGCAACGACGCCGCCAGCGGCGCCCGGGACGCCCCCTGGCTGACCTTCGCCCGCGCGCAGAATGGCGCCGCGCCCGGCGACACCATCTACTTCCGTGGCGGCCGCTACGCCTACACCGCCGCCGCCACCGCCTGCGCCAGCCGCACCGCCGTGGTGGACGCCGTCACGCTGAACAAAAGCGGCCAGGAAGGCGCGCCCATCCGCTACTGGGCCTATCCGGGCGAAACCCCGGTGTTCGACTTCTCCGCCATCAAGGACGACTGCCGCGTGAAAGGCATCAATGCCTCCGCCAGCTGGCTGCACCTGAAAGGCCTGGAAATCACCGGCGCGCCGCAGCAGCCCGAAAACCGCCTCAACCACGAATCCTGGGGCCTGTGGATCAAGGGCAGCCACAACATCTTCGAACAGCTCAACACCCACCACAACATGGGGCCGGGCGTGTTCATCGCGGACGGCAGCCACAATCTGGTGCTCAACAGCGACTCGCACCACAACTACGACCCCTACACCTCCAACGGCGCAGGGCAGAGCGCGGACGGCTTCGGCGCCCACATCAAGGCCAACCAGCCCGGCAACGTGTTCCGCGGCTGCCGCGCCTGGGCCAATACCGACGACGGTTTCGACCTGATCAAAGCCTACTCGCCGGTCACCATAGAAAACTCGTGGGCCTGGCAGCACGGCTACCTGCCGGGCACCAGCACGCCGCTGGCGGCGGGCAACGGCAACGGCATCAAGGCGGGCGGCTACGGCGGCGTGTACGCGGCCAACGCGGTCAAGCACACGGTGCGCTTCTCGGTCGCCTTCAACAACAAGGCCGCCGGCTTCTACGCCAACCACCACCCGCTGGCGATCGACTTCTTCAACAACACCGCCTTCGGCAACGGCGCCGACTACGACATGCGCGGCATCGCCCCCGACAACGCGCCGGCCAGCTTCGGCCTCTTGCGCAACAACATCGGCCGCACCATCCGCAACGCCGCCGGCGGCGACCAGGCCCACAACAGCTGGACCTTGCCGATCACCGTCAGCGACGCCGACTTCGACAGCGTCTCCGCCGAAGGCTGGGACGCCCCCCGCCAGCCCGACGGCAGCCTGCCCGTGCTGCCCAACTACCGTCCGCGCGCCGGCAGCGCCCTGATCGGCCTGGGCGCCTTTGAGGCCGCAGGGCAGGAAAAAAAATAGCCGGGCTGCGCAAACGCGGCCCGGCGAAAAGGTCTTACTCTGGGTAGGTACTACAACTTCAACTGCGGGTGCTACGAAACTGGATTACTTGCTCGCGACGGTCAGTTCGCTTTTCACTTCCTTCACGCCTTCCACGGCGGAGGCGGCCTGGATGGCTTTGGTGCCGATGTCGGTGTTGGCAACCTGGCCGGTCAGCGTGACCACGCCCTGGGCTGCGGTGACGCCCACGCCTTTGTAGTCGGCCAGCGCGGCCTGGACTTTCTTGCTCAGCGCGCCGTCGGTGGAATTGGCGGCGGTGCCCACGCCTGCCATGGTGCCTTCCTGCTGAGGCGCGGCGTAGGCGGCGGTGATCGAAGCGGCGCTCAGGGCGGCGGCGGCCAGCAGGCGGGTGATCATTTTGGTGTTCGTCATGTTTGCTACTCCATAAAGTTTTAAGGGAACGCCTTGTGACGTTGTCCTCTCCATTGCAAGCGGCGTGCCAGCCCCAAAAAAACCAATGAAATCAAAGCCTTGGCTTTTTTGCCAAGATTGACTTGCCGACAGGCAGCAAATTTGTCACATGATTTGTCGTGTGACGGCGACACATTTTGAGGCGATTTTCTCAAGCCATTGAAAACAAAGGGTTTTTTTTCTGTCGCCATGCGGCGACACGAAAAACGCTATGGCCCGCCGCACGGTGATTGGGTAGAGTCTGAACACCAGCCATAGGAGACCGCGCATGCAATTGTCCAACTACAAAACATCAACCAAGCTGGTGCTGGCCTTCATCGCGGTGGCGACGATAGGCGCGCTGCTGGGCGCCTACGCCATCTACAACATGAAGCGCATCAACGACGCCGACACCCGCCTTTACCAGCAGGAACTGATGGGCCTGTCCTACTTCAAGGAAGCCAATGTGGAGCGCCTGAAGGCCGTGGTAGGCCTGCGCGACGCCATCCTCGCCACTTCGCAGGCCGAGCGCGACAACGCCAACGCCCGCATCGCCGACGGCCGTGCCAAGAGCCAGGCCTTCATCGCGCAGGCCAGCAGCTTGTTCACGACGGAAGAAGGCCGGCGCCAGGTGGCCCAGCTGCAGGACGTGATCAAGGCCGATCAGGTCGCCGCCGACGGCCTGATGGCCCGCATCAAAGCCAGCGACATGCATGCCGACAGCGAACTGCAGCAATACATGCGCGCCAATGTGGTCCAGCCCAGCGTGCAGCTGGGCGTGGCCATGACCAAGCTGTCCCAGCTCAAGGAGAGCGAAGCCAAGGCCGTTGCCGAAGCCAATACGGACCTGTACGCCAGCAGCCGCAACGTGACCATAGTGCTGGTGCTGGCCGGACTGGCGGTGGGCGTCTTCCTCGGCTTCGCGGTCAGCCGCCACGTGACCAATCCGCTGGCGGTGGCGGTCGGCAGCGCGCACCGCATGAGCGAAGGCGACATGACGGTCGCCATGCAGGTGGAGGGCAAGGACGAAACGGCGCAGCTGCTGCAGGCGCTGGAAAACATGCGCGCCAGCCTGCAAGGCATCGTCGCCACCGTGCGCGAGGACGCGGACGGCGTGGCCACCGCCAGCAGCGAGATCGCCCAGGGCAATATGGACTTGAGCGCGCGCACCGAAAGCCAGGCCAGCGTGCTGGAGGAAACGGCGGCGTCGATGGAGGAAATCAGCTCGGCGGTGAAGCAGAACGCCGACAGCGCGCGGCACGCCAACCAGCTCGCGTCCAACGCGGCCACGGTGGCCGTGCGCGGCGGCGAAGTGGTGGCGCAAGTGGTCTCCACCATGCAGGGCATTAACGACGCCTCGCGCAAGATCGAGGACATTACCGGCGTCATCGACGGCATCGCCTTCCAAACCAATATCCTGGCCCTGAACGCGGCGGTGGAGGCGGCGCGCGCCGGTGAGCAGGGCAGGGGTTTTGCGGTCGTGGCCTCCGAGGTGCGCAACCTGGCGCAGCGCTCGGCGGCGGCGGCCAAGGAGATCAAGGCGCTGATCAGCGACTCGGTCGAGCGCGTGGACCAGGGCGCCCGGCTGGTGGACCAGGCCGGCGCCACCATGACGGAGGTCGTGGCCAGCGTGCAGCGCGTGAGCGCCATCATCGGCGAGATCGCGCTTGCCAGCAGCGAGCAGACCACCGGCGTGGAGCAGGTGAACCAGGCGATTATCGAAATGGACCACGTGACGCAGCAGAACGCCGCGCTGGTGGAGCAGGCGGCGGCCGCCGCCAAGGCCATGCAGGACCAGGCGGCCAGCCTGGCGCAAGCGGTCAGCGTGTTCAAGATCGAAGCCGGCGCCGCGCGCCAGCACGCCCCCGGCCGCGCGCTCGCGCTCAGATAAGCGGCAGCCCGGCCTATGGGTCGGGCGCGCCGTCGGCGCGGAACTGGGCCGCGTTCAGGTCATGTTTTTGCAGCAGGCGGTAAAACTCGGTGCGGTTGCGCTCCGCGAGACGGGCCGCGTCCGCCACGCTGCCGTCGGTGAGCTTGAGCAGCTGCACCAGGTAGTTGCGCTCGAAGCGCTGCTTGGCCTCCGTGTAGCTGAGCACCTCCAGCGATGGCACGCGCAGCGCGCGCTGCACCAGCGTGAGCGGCACCAGCGGTGCGGTCGCCAGCGCGCACACATGCTCCACTACGTTGTACAGCTGCCGCACATTGCCCGGCCAGGACGCGCGCGTGAGCGCCTCCAGCGCGCCCGGCGCAAAGCCGCTCACCGTCTTCTGGTACTTGGCCGCCAGCGCATGCAGAAAGCGCGTGGCCAGCAGCGCCACGTCCTCGCGCCGCTCCGACAGCGGCGGCAAGGTCAGCGTGATGACATTGAGCCGGTAGTACAAATCCTCCCGGAACTGGCCCTCCAGCATGGCCGCGTCCAGGTCGCGGTGGGTGGCGGACAGGATGCGTACATCCACCGGCCGGCCCAGGTCCGAGCCCAGCTGGCGCACCACGCGCTCCTGCAGCACGCGCAGCAGCTTCACCTGCAGCAGCAGCGGCATGTCGCCGATCTCGTCGAGGAACAGCGTGCCGCCGTCGGCCGCCTGCACCAGGCCTTCGCGGCTGTTCACCGCGCCCGTGTACGCGCCTTTCACATGGCCGAACAGTTCGGACTCCAGCAGCTGCTCCGGGATGGCGCCGCAATTGACGGCGATGAAGGGCGCTTTCGCGCGCCGGCTGGCGCGGTGGATGGCGCGCGCCAGCAGCTCCTTGCCGGTGCCGCTCTCGCCGCGTATCAGCACGCTCGCGTCGGACGCCGCCACCAGCTTGGCTTCGGCCAGCAGCTCCGCCATGGACTGGCTGCGGCTGATGATCTCCTCGCGCCAGCGCTCGTCGCCGCCGCCATGCGCCGGCGCCGGCGCGGTGAGGCTCAGCGCATGCTCGATGCGGTCCAGCAGTATCTTGGCGTCGAAAGGCTTGGTCAGATAAGCGTAGGCGCCCAGCGTGGTGGCCTCCACCGCGTCCGGTATGGTGCCGTGCGCGGTCAGCAGTATTACCGGCAGCGCGGGATACTGCGAGCGGATTTCCTGGAACAGCGCCATGCCGTCTCGGCCGGGCAGGCGGACGTCGCTCACCACCAGCTGCGGCAGCTCGATCGACAGCCTCGCCAGCGCCGCCTCCGCGCTGCCGGCCGACGTGACGCGGTAGCCATTGGCGGTCAGGCGCAGGGACAGCAGCCGCAGCAAGTCCGGATCGTCGTCCACCAGGAGGATGTGTGCGCCGGCCATCAGCGGCCTCCCTGGGAGGACGATTGCGGCGGCGGCCGCACCGGCAGATTGCGCTCGATGGCCTTCAGGCCTTCCAGCATGTCGTTCAACTGCTCGGTCTTGCGCTGGTTTTCCCTGAGCTGCGCGCTCAGTTTCTCGTTGTGCTCGGACAGCCTGCGCGCCTCCGCGCAGTGGCTGGACAGCAGCTGCGCCAGCGGCTTGAGCGACTGCGCCGCCGGCTCGCCGGAGGTGGCCACGCTGTCGAACTGCGCCTGCGCGCGCGCCAGGTCGCCGCTACCGCGCGTGAGCATCAATATCATGCCGATCTGCAGCGACAGCTTGGGCGTGGTCTGCTGCAAGCTCAAGCCGCTCAGCTCCTTCAGCAGCTCGCCTTGCGCCATGCGGCGCAGGCTTTGATGGTAGGCCAGCAGCGGCGCCACCTCGTCCTGCGGCGACACATGCGTGATCGGCGTCTGCGCCAGCGGCGCAACGGCCGGCGGCGGCAGCGCAACCTGCGGCGGCGGCGCCGGGGCGACGCATGCGGCCAGCAGCAGCGGCAGCACGGCAATCAGCACCGTATTCAGCACGGTAGCGAGCGGCGGCGGAACAGGCAATTTAGTGGTCATAAGGAAGTTCAATCCGAAAATGGGCTCCCGCCTGGGAGGGAAGCAATTGAAGCGCGCCGCCGTGCGCCTGCACGTATTCGCGCACTATGGATAGGCCGATGCCGTTGCCGCGCCGCGCCCCGGGCGGCTGGCGTTCGCCCTGGTAGAACGGCTCGAAGACGCGCTCCGCATCCTCCGGCGCCACGCCCGGCCCCTGGTCGATGCAGTCGATGCGCAGCAGGTCCCGGTGCTCGTCCAGCGCAAAGCGCACCACGCCGCCTTGCGGGCTGAAACGCAGCGCGTTCGACAGCAGGTTGCCCAGCGCGGCAGCCATCTTCTCGCGGTCCAGCGGCAGCGCGCGCGGCGCGCCCTCCACCAGCGCCTGCAGGCCGCGCGCCTGCATCTGCAACTGCTGGTTGGCGATCACCTCCTGCACCAGCGCCGCCGGATCGGTGGGCGCGAGCAGCAGATGCTGGGCCTCGAAATTGGCGGCGTTATAGCGCAGGAGGTCTTCAATCTGAGTCTGCAGCGAGGCCGTGTTGTGGCGCAGGATGGCGGCGATCTCGCGCTGCTGCGGCGTGAGCGCGCCCAGCACCTGGTCCTCCAGCAGCGCCACGCCCTCCACCAGCGCCGCCAGCGGCGTTTTCAGCTCGTGCGAGATATGGCGTAGGAAGCGCGACTTGTCGGCCTCCAGGTCGGACAGGCGCTGGCGCAGCCAGTTCAGTTGCTGGCCCAGCCGCCGCAGATCGTTCGGCCCCTCGACGGCGATGGCGTCGCCGTAGCGGTTCTCGCCCAGCCTGTGGATGGCCTGCTCGATCTGCTTCAGCGGGCGCGACAGCCAGGCCCCGAAACCCACCGCCAGCAGCGCCGCCAGGGCGATGGCGGCGGCCACCTGGCCGGTCAGCACGCCGCGCCGCTGGTCCAGTTCGTCGAGCAGCAGCTGGTTGCGGCGCTCCACCTCGCGCTTCACCTCATCCTCCAGGCGCTGGCTGATGGCGGGCAGGCCGCTGAGCGCCTGGTCCAGGGCCTGCACGCGGCCGGCGCGGCGCGCGCGCGGCGATTGCAGCACGGTCCACGCGGCGTCGCTGCGCTGCGCCCAGTCGGCGAAGGTGTGCGGCGGCGCGCCGGGCAAACCGGCCGCCACCGCCGCCAGCGCCGTTTGCGCATCGCGCCGCGCTTCGGCATAGCGCTGGCGGAAGGCCGGATCGTCCAGCACCAGATACTGGCGCGCGCTGCGCTCCATGGCCACGCTGCGTTCGGCCAGGCGCTGCGCGTTCTCGGTCAAGGCGACGGCATGCTGGCCGGCTTCGCGGCTATGGGCGGCGAGGCGGTCCAGTATCAGCAAGGCATGCACCGAGGTCGCGCTCAGCAGCACGGCGACCAGCAGAAACACGCCCAGCAGCAGATGGCGGAAAGACAGCTTGGGAAACATAGGAAACGGAGGCCGGACGGCTCAGCAGCATATCCAACGCATCATAGGGGAAAACCCCGAAACTCCGCGTCCGATTGGCCAGGCAGCCTGAGCCGCATTCGGGGTCAGGCCCCGAATGCGGCTCAGGCTGCTTGTAGGAGGGGGACTAGGCGGGGAAGGTGATGCTGACTTTCAGGCCTTGGCCGTGGGCGCCGTCGGCGAGGGCGATGGTGGCGCCGTGCAGGGCGGCAATGTCGCGCACGATGGCCAGGCCCAGGCCGGCGCCGCCGGGGTTGCGCTGCATGGAGGCGGCGGCGCGGTAGAAGGGCGAGAAGACGCGCTCGCGCTCGCTTTCCGGGATGCCGGAACCGCTGTCTTCCACTTCCAGCAGGCGCCCCGGGCCGATCCGCAGCGTGACGCCGCCGCCGTCCGGCGTGTAGCGCAGCGCGTTGTCGACCAGGTTGGCCACCATTTCGTGCAGCAGCAGCGCTTGGCCGGGCACCACCAGTTCCTGTTCCGCTTCCAGCGCCAGGTCGATATTGCGGCTCACGGCCGGCACCGCCAGCTCCAGCGCCACCTGCCGCACCAGCGCGCGCAACTCCACCGGCACCGGCTCCACGCCGCCGCTGTGCTCGATGCGCGCCAGCATCAGCAGGCGGTTGGCCAGGTGGACCGCCGAGTCGGTGGTGGCGGCGATGCCTTGCACCATGGCGCGCAGCGCGGCCGTGTCGCAGGGCGCGCGGTCCGCTTCGCGCAGCGCCAGCTCGGACTGCGTCTTGAGCACCGTGAGCGGGGTGCGCAGCTGGTGCGAGGCGTCGGCGATAAAGCGGCGCTGGCTGGCGATCAGGTCCTGGATGCGCGACATGGAGCCGTTCATCGCTTCCACCAGCGGCCGCACTTCCTTGTGCACCAGCGCGGGGTCGACGTCGGACAGGTCGGAGACGCTGCGTGTTTCCACTTCCACTTTCAAGCGCATCAGCGGCTTGAGCACCAGCCGCACCGCGAACCACACCAGCAGCCCGGTGGCCAGGATCAGGCCGGCCTGCCACAGCAGCGTGTCGAGCAGGATCTGGTTCGACAGCCCGCGCCGCGCGTCCAGCGTTTCGGCCACCTGGATCAGCGCGATGCCGCGCATGCTGTCGTCGTACACCGGCTGCAGCAGCGCGGCGATGCGCACCGGCTGGCCGTTGTACTTGGCGTGGTAGAAGCGCACCAGCGCCGGATAGGCTTCCGAGCGCGGCACATTGGCCGGCACCGGCGGCAGGTCGCCGAAGCCGGACACGGTCTCGCCGTTGATGCCGCTGACCTTGTAGAAGATGCGGCCCAGCGTGTCGGTCTCGAAGCTGTCCAGCGCCACGTAGGGCACGTCGGCCACCACCTTGCCGTCCTGTACCGAGACGCGTTCGGCCAGCGCGCGGGTGGAGGCCAGCAGCGAGCGGTCGTAGGCCATGTCGGCCGCGTCCAGCGCGTTGCGGTAGACCGAGACCGCGTCCAGCGCCATCAGGAAGATCAGCGGCACCAGCAGCCAGCGCAGCAGCTGGCCGCGCAGGCTGCCCAGCGCTGCCGGCTGCTGCGGTGGCGTCGGCCGCTCCATTACTCGGCCGGCTCGCGCGGCTGCAGCAGGTAGCCGATGCCGCGCAGGGTGGTGATGGCGGCCGCGCCGGGCTGGCTGCTCTCGAGCTTCTTGCGCACGCGGTGGATGTACAGGTCGATCGCGTCCAGGTTGGCGTCGTCCGCCAGCGCGAACACTTCGTCGAACAGTTTTTCTTTCGACACGGCGCGGCCGCTGCGGCTGATCAGCGCTTCCAGCACCGCATGCTCGCGCGGCGTGAGCGCCAGCGCCGCGCCGTGGTAGCTGAACATGCGGGTGATGGTGTCGAAACTGAGCGCGCCGCAGCTGTGCACCAGCGCCTCGTTGCCCACGCTGCGGCGCAGCAGCGCCTTTACGCGCGCTTCCAGCTCGGCCAGCTCGAAAGGCTTGGCCAGGTAGTCGTCCGCGCCCAGGTTCAGGCCCTGCACGCGTTCCTCCAGGCCGCCGCGCGCCGTCAGGATCAGCACCGGCGTCTTGCCGCGCGGGCCGCCGCGCGCGCGCAGGCGCTTGAGCACCTCCAGCCCGTCCATGCGGGGCAGGGTAAGATCGAGTATCACCAGTGCATATTCCTGCGTGTGCAGCAGGGCGTCGGCGTCGGCGCCGTTGTCGGCGCACTCCACCGTCAGGTGGGCGTCGCGCAGGGCTTTGGCCAGCCAGTGCTGCAGTTCGGTATGGTCTTCTACGAGGAGGATGCGCATGATTTTCGTGTTGCCGGGTGTATGCTCAGGCCTGCATCTTCCTCGCCGCGCCGTCAAAAGTAAATTCTTTGTGGTGACGCGGCGACAATATTGGCAGTGAAAGAGAATTGAAAGGAAGTGAAACCTATAGTGGAGCCCTGATTTCAGTGATCAGGCATATCACCAACAATTATATCTATAGGAGACACCCATGAAGAAGTCCACTTTGGCGCTGGCCGTTGCCGCTGCCGCCGTCAGCGCGCTGGGCGGCGCGGCGCAGGCGCAGTCGAATGTGCAAGTCTATGGCTTGATCGACGCCGGCGTTGAAAACGCTTCGAACGCTACGCCTTCGGGGGGCTCCAAGACCAGCGTCATCTCCGGCGGCATGAACACCTCGCGCTGGGGCCTGCGCGGCACCGAGGACCTGGGCGGCGGCCTGAAAGCCGTGTTCAACCTGGAAGGCGGCATCCTGCTCGACAGCGGCGCGCAGGACGGCCCGCTGTTCAAGCGCCAGGCCAACGTCGGCCTGGAAGGCAGCTTCGGCCGTCTGGTGCTCGGCCGTTCCTTCACCACCGTGTACGACACCGTCATTTCCTACGATCCGATGGGCTTTGCGCCTTACTACTCGTGGGCCACCAGCGGCCCGGCCACCGGCCCGAGCAAATACGGCTTCACCACCGCCTTCGACAACCTGATCAAGTACACGGGCAGCACCGGCGACTTCAAATACGGCGCCACCTACGGCATGGGCGAGCAGACCACCGGCCAGTCCGACAGCCGCAAAATGGCCGGCAACGTGGCCTACGGCGCCAATGGCCTGGGCCTGATGGCGACCTGGGAGCGGATCAACGGCAACATCGTGGCTGTCACCGGCCGCCGCGACGAGAACACCGTCTACCACGTGGGCGCCACTTACGAGACCGGCCCGTTCAAGTTCTACGGCGTGATGCGCGACTACAAGCTGGTGGCCGGCAAAGCCGCCACGGCGGACGTGAAGGCGACCACCTGGTGGGCCGGCGTGGCGTACAAGGCCATTCCTAACACCACCATCACCGGCGCCGTGTACCGCGTGAACGTGAAGAATGTGGCCAGCGGCAAGGACGCCGATCCTGTGATGTACGTGGCGCGCTACCGCTACGCGCTGTCCAAGCGCACCGACCTGTACGTGGCCGCCGCCTACGCCAAGGCCAAGAACGGCCAGCTGACCGGCCTGTCGCGCGACGACGCCGGCTTCGACACGAACCAGCGCGGCGTGGTCACCGGCATCCAGCACCGCTTCTAAGCAGCCGAGCGAGCACCGCGCCATGAAAGCCCTGCCTATCCTGCTGTTGCCGCTTGCCTTGATGGCGGCGGGCGCGCACGCGGCCAAGCAGCCGCAAGGCGCGCCGGCCGGCCGCGTGGAGTGCATCGTGCCGTCCAAGCCGGGCGGCGCGATGGACCTGACCTGCAAGCTGGCGCAGAAGGGTTTGCAGGCGCTGGCCGGCGAGGCGCAGCGCGATGTGCACATCAGCTACGCGCCCGGCGGCATAGGCGCGGTGGCCTGGCATTCGCTCATGTCGCAGCGGCGCGCCGATCCGAACACGCTGGTGGTGTTCTCGGGCGGCTCGCTGCTCAACCTGGCGCAGGGCAAGTTCGGCAAGGCCAAGGCGGACGATGTGCGCTGGGTGGCGGCGCTGGGCGCGGACTACGGCATGATCGCCGTGCGTTCCGACTCGGCCTACAAATCGCTGGCGGACCTGGTGTCGGCGCTGAAGAAGCATCCCGAAAAGGTGCTGATCGGCGTGTCCGGCACCATAGGCAGCCAGGATTGGCTGAAGATCGCGCTGGTGATGCGCGCCGCGGGCGTGGACCCGAAAGTGCTGCGCTTCGTGGCGCTCGAGGGCGGCGGCGAGGCCTTCACTGCCATGGACGCGGGCTTTGTGCACGTGGTGTCCGGCGATGCGTCGGAAGCCACGCTGTACGCGGCCAAGGGCAAGACGCGCGTGCTGGCGGTGCTGTCCGAACAGCGCCTGCCCGGCGTGCTCGCTTCCGTGCCCACCGCGCGCGAGCAGGGCGTGGACGTGGTCTGGCCCATCATCCGCGGCGTGTGGATGGGTCCCCATGTGCCCGAGGCGGATTACCGCCAGTGGGTGCAGGTGTTCGAGCGCATGATGGCCACGCCGCAATTTGCCGAAGCCCGCATGGCTTACGGACTGTATCCCTTTGCACTGACCGGCGACGCGCTCGCCGACTATGTACGCAAGGCCGTGGACAACTACGGCAAGCGCGCCAGCGAATTCGGCCTGGTGCGCTAAGCAAGCAAAACACTCTAACCGGAGACTTAATATGTTCAAGAAATCGACCCTGGCCGTCGCGGCTTCCCTGTTTGCGTCCGCGGCATTCGCCCAAGTACCGGCCGGCTATCCCGCCGACTACCAGAAGCTGATCGACGGCGCGAAAAAAGAAGGCAAGCTGGTTGTCTACGGCGCCACCGACAGCAAGGCGACCCAGCCGCTGATCAAGGAATTCAACGCCATCTACCCCGGCATCACCGTCGAATACAACGACATGAATTCGACCGAGGTGTACAACCGCTTCATCTCCGAAGCGGCCGCCGGCGGCAACACCGCCGACGTGATGTGGTCCTCGGCGATGGACCTGCAGATGCGCCTGGCCTCGGACGGCCACGCACTGAAATACAAATCGGTGGAAGCGCCCAAGATTCCCGGCTGGGCAGTGTGGGACGACCAGGCCTACGGCACCACGTTCGAGCCGGCCGCCATCGTCTACAACAAGCGCCTGGTGGACGCCAAGGAAGTGCCGCAGACGCACGCCGATTTCGCCAAGCTGATCCAGCAGCCCAAGTTCAAGGACAAGGTCACCACCTACGACATCGAGAAGTCCGGCGTGGGCTTCATGTTCATGACGCAGGATGCGCGCGAGAATCCGAAGTTCCTCGAGCTGGAGAACGCATTCGGCGTGGCCAAGGTGCGCGTGCAGTCCTCCACCGGCACCATGATGGAGCGCATTTCGTCGGGCGAGAACCTGATCGGCTACAACGTGCTGGGCTCCTACGCGCTGGTGCGCGCCAAGACCGATCCGTCCATCGGCGTGATGCTGCCCAAGGACTACACGCTGATCCTGTCGCGCGTGATGTTCATCAACAAGGCCGCCAAGAACGTCAACGCCGCCAAGCTGTGGCTGGACTTCATGCTGTCCCACCGCGGCCAGACCGTGATCGCGAACGACTCCAAGCTGTACGCCATCCGCGCCGACGTGACCGGCGAAACCACCTCGGCCGACCTGATCAAGCAGATCGGCAAGGATAACGTCAAGCCGGTGCCGGTGCACCCCATCATTCTGCAGTTCCTGGGGCCAGCCAAGCGCATGGCTTTCCTGAAGCAGTGGAAAGAAACCGCCGGTAAGAAGTAAGCACAGAAGCAAACCACGAGTAGAGGCAATATCATGCAAACACTGACCCTAACTGGCAGCGGCCGCCGAAGCTTGAACTGGCCGCGCGGGGTGGTGGTGACGCTGACCGCGATCGCCATCTTCCTGCCGCTGTACCTGATCTTCTATCAGAGCTTCCTGTCGGCGCCGTTCTTCATGCCGAACAAGGTGCTGAGCCTTGAAGCCTACAGCTTCATCTTCGAAGATCCGGACTTCTCGCAAGCATTCTGGAATGGCCTGATACTGGCCTCCGGCCTGGCGGCCATCGCCGTGCCGCTGGGCGGCGCGCTGGCCTTCCTGATGATACGCACCGACCTGCCGGGCCGGGGCTGGATCGCGCCGCTGCTGCTGGTGCCGATCTTCGTCTCGCCCATGGTGATGGGCTTCGGCTACGTGGTGTCCATGGGGCCGGTGGGCTTCTACTCGATCTGGGCCAAGGAGCTGCTCGGCTTCATTCCCTGGAATATCTACTCCTTCACCAGCATCGTCATCATCGCCGGCCTCACGCACGTGCCGCACGTTTATCTGTACGCCTCGTCCGCGCTGAAAAGCTTGGGCTCGGACGTCGAGGAAGCCGCCCGCGTGGCCGGCGCCTCGCCGTGGCAGGTGATGATGAATGTGTCGCTGCCGATGATCATGCCCGCGCTGTCCTACGCCGGCGTGCTGGTGTTCTTCCTCGGCTTCGAGGTGTTCGGCCTGGTGCTCGTGCTGGGCGATCCGGAAGGCCACCTGGTGCTGGCCACCTATCTGTACAAGCTGACCAACAAGCTGGGCACGCCGTCCTACCACCTGATGGCCGCCGTCGCCGTCTGCCTGGTGATGGTGACCATGCCGCTGGTGATGATGCAGCGCTGGCTGCTCAAGTCGGCCAACAAATACGTGTCCATCAAGGGCAAGGGCGCGCGCACCAAGGCCATGCCGCTCGGTAAATGGAAATGGCTGGCGTTCGGCCTGATCTTCGCCTGGCTGCTGTTCACCATCATCCTGCCGCTGAGCGGCATCGTGCTGCGCTCCTTCGTGCAGTACTGGGGCGAGGGCGTGAAGCTGGCCGACGTGCTGACGCTGCAGCACTTCCGCGACATTTTCGAGCAGCACTCGCTGATGCGCGGCATCCTGAACACGGTGCTGATCGGCGTGATCGGCGGCGGCCTGGCCGTGGCCTGCTACTGCGCCATCGCGCTGGCCATGCACCGCAAGCCGGACGGCATCACCCGCCTGCTGGACTACAGCGTGCTGGTGCCGCGCGCCGTGCCTGGCCTGCTGGCCGGCCTGGCTTTCCTGTGGGTGTTCCTGTTCGTGCCGTCGTGGCTGGACGGCATGCTCAAGGGCATGGACAACGGCCTGGCCCTGTGGCTGAGCGAGAATTTCATTCCCGCGCTGCGTTCGCTGCGCTCCACCATCTTTGCGGTGTGGCTGGCGTACTCGGTGGTGTGGCTGGCTTACGGCATGCGCCTGATCTCCACCGCGCTGCTGCAGGTCGGCCCCGAGCTGGAAGAAGCGGCGCGCGCCGTGGGCGCCAAGCGCGGCCAGGTGACGCGCGACGTGACGCTGCCGCTGATCAAATACGGCCTGCTGGGCGCATGGCTGATGGTGTTCCTGATCTTCGAGCGCGAATACTCGACCGGCGTGTACCTGCTTTCGCCGGGCACCGAGGTGATCGGCGCCATGCTGGTGTCGCTGTGGGCGGGCGGTTCGACCGACCTGGTGGCGGCGCTGTCCTTCATCAATATATCGCTGGTGGCCGTGGGCCTGGGCATCGCGCTGCGCTTTGGCGTGAAGCTGCACAACTAAAACGAGCTGAGAGAATAATCATGAAACGAGACCTCGCCATGAATGAATTGACCGTCAACGACCTGCACCTGGAATACGGCCAGGGCGCCACCGCCAACCCTATCCTCAAGGGCGTATCGATGCACCTGCAGAAGGGCGAAGTGGTGGCCTTGCTGGGCCCTTCCGGCAGCGGCAAGACCACCTTGCTGCGCGCCGTGGCCGGCCTGGAAAGCCCCAAGCTGGGCACCATCAATATCGGCGACCGCAATGTGTTCGACGGATCGAAATCGTTCGAGATGCCGGCCGAGCAGCGCAACCTGGGCCTGGTGTTCCAGTCCTACGCGCTGTGGCCGCACAAGACCGTGTTCGACAACGTCGCCTACGGCCTGAAGCTGCGCAAGATGGGATCGTCCGAAATCAAGGAGCGCGTGAATGACGTGCTCAAGCAGCTGGGCCTGGGCCACCTGGGCGAGCGCTTCCCGCACCAGATGTCCGGCGGCCAGCAGCAGCGCGTGGCCATTGCCCGCGCACTGGTGTACAACCCGCCCGTGATCCTGCTGGACGAACCGCTGTCCAACCTGGACGCCAAGCTGCGCGAGGAAGCGCGCGCCTTCCTGCGCGAGCTGATCGTGCGCCTGGGACTGTCCGCGTTGATGGTGACGCACGACCAGGCCGAGGCCATGGCGATTTCCGACCGCATCCTGCTGCTCAACAACGGCAAGATCGAGCAGCAGGGCACGCCGCAAAGCATGTACGAAACGCCGGAGACGCTGTTCACGGCGGAGTTCATGGGCAGTAACAACCGCCTGCCGGGCAAGGTGCTGTCGCGCGACGGCGCCAGCGTGGTGCTGGACGTGAATGGCCAGCAGCTGCGCGGCACGGCGCGCGGCGCCGGCATGGCCGATCCGGCCACGCTGATACGCGTGGAGGAAGTGCGCGTCAGCTCGGAGCGGGCCGACAACGCCATCCAGGTGCCGCTGTTCACCTGCATGTACCTGGGCGACCGCTGGGAGTGCCTGTTCCAGAGCGCCAATGGCGACATCAGCCTGCGCGCCTACTCGAAGTACAAGCTGGACGCGGGCAGCTACTGGCTGCAGCTGCCGGTCGAAAAACTCTGGGTGTTCTGAGGCAGCGTGAAACCCGGGCGGGCCTTCCTCTCCGCGCTGGCGGCCGGCGTCGCCGCCGCGCTGCTGTGCGTGTACCTGAACACGCCGCTGCCGTGGATGATAGGCCCGCTGTTTGCCACCGCAGCGCTGCGCCTGTGCGGTATTGATCTCAGCGCGCCGGTGCGCGTGCGCGAAGCGGGGCAGTGGGCCATCGGCACCGCGCTCGGCCTGTACTTCACCGCGCCGGTGCTGGCCGTGCTGGCCGCGCGCGCGGGCTGGATCGCCGCCGCAGTCGCCTTCGCGCTGCTGCTCGGCTGCTTTTGCGCCTGGCTGCTGCACAAACTCTCGCGCACGGACCGCACCACGGCTTTCTTCGCCATGGCCATAGGCGGCGCTTCCGAGATGGCGGTGCAGGGCGAACACCACGGCGCCAATGTGGAGCGCGTGGCGGCCGCGCACAGCCTGCGCATCATGATGGTGGTCGGGATTATCCCGTTCGCCATACGCTACTGGGGCCAGCATGGCCTGGGCATGGGGACGGACTTGTTCGTGCCCGGCGCGCGCAGCGTGGAGCCGGCCGGCCTGCTGGTGCTGATACTGCTCACCAGCGCCGCCGCGCTGGCGTTGAAGAAGGGACGCTTGCCGAATGCCTGGGTGATCGGCCCGCTGCTGATGGCGATGGCGCTAACCGCCTGCGGCATCCACCTGAGCCGCCTGCCCGAGTGGATGGTGAAAACGGGCCAGCTGTTCATCGGCATTTCGCTCGGCACGCGCTTCACGCCGGGTTTTCTGCACACCGCGCCGCGCTACCTCGCCAGCGTGGCTGCCTGCAGCGCGCTGGCGCTGGCGCTGGCAGCCGCCTTCGGCCTGCTGCTGGCGAAGATGGCGGGCCTGAACCCCGGCACCGCCATTCTCGCCACGTCCCCCGGCGGCATCGCCGAAATGTCGCTCACCGCGCAGACCCTGCATCTCGGCGTACCCATCGTCACCGCCTTCCATGTGGCGCGCATGGTGATACTGGTGCTGGCGATAGGGCCGCTGTTCCGCCGCATGCGCTCCTAGCGCCGTTCAATCATCCAGGTTCCACACGTACTGCATGCGGGTCCAGGATTGCTGCGGCACGCCGTCTATGGTGCCGGGCTTGAACCTGCACAGCCCCAGTCCCACCTGAGCGGCGCGGTCCAGGTCGCGGAAGCCGCTCGACTTTTCTATCTTTGAATCCGCCACCCGGCCGTCGGTGCCGATCAGCAGGGCCAGCGTGACCACGCCGGAGTCGCCGTTGCGCAGCGCGCTTTTCGGGTAGTCCGGTTTGGCGCAGTTGGCCGCGTCCACCACCGCCGCCACATGCACAGCCGCCCTGGCCGGCGCCACGCGGGCGGCGCCGGTGTCTGCGCTGGCCACCACCGGGCCGGGAGTCGACGGCTGCGCGCTGTCCGTCAGCGGCCGGGCGGTGACGTTGGACTGCTGCTGCGGAATATGGTCCGGCACGGGCGGCACGTAGATGTCGGGCTGGCGCGGCGCGTCCATCGGCAGGTCGGTGTATTCCACTTTGCGCGGCGGCTCCACCACCTCCTTCACCAGATCCACGGTGGTCTCCGGCAAATGGAACACCGTGATGCGGGAACTGCTCATCACCAGCACGGCCAATGCCAGGTGCAGGGCTGCGACCACCGTGATGCCGGTCAGGTTTTTTTCGTTCTTCATGTGCGCTCCGTGTTCATGTGGAACCCAAAATTGCTAGGTTGTGGAAGTATACTATTCCATCAAATAGAACTTGAAAAGCAGTTTTGGTGGAAATGAATGGTGTGATATGCTTCTCTCCAATGGAATTAATTTTTGCGACTGGATAGAAGATGGAACGGAAAACACGGGTTTTGCTGGCGGATGACCATCCGATCGTCATGACGGGCTTTGCCATGTCGCTGGAGAGCCATGGCATGGAGGTGGTGGGGCAGGCGCGCACGCCCGCCGAGGCCATCGCGCAGTTCGCGGCCTTGCAGCCCGACGTGCTGGTGCTCGACATCCGCTTCGGCGAGGAGCTGACCGGGCTGGACGTGGCCAAGCAGGTGCTGGCGCAGACGCCGTCGGCGAAGATCGTGTTCCTGAGCCAGTTCGACCAGGACAGCCTGATCAAGGAAACCTACCGCCTTGGCGGGCGCGCCTTCATGACCAAGGATTGCGACCCGGCGGACCTGGCGGCGGCGGTGCGGCGCGCGCAGGAGGGCGGTCTGTATTTCGCGCCGCAGATTGCCGAACGCCTGGCGCAGCTGTCGGTGCAGGGCGAGCAGTCGCCGCAGGCGCAGCTCGACGAGCGCGCGCTGGAGATCTTCACGCTGATGGCCGAAGGCCTGACCAACGCGGAAATCGCCGAGAAATTGGACGTGTCCACCAAGACCATCAGCAATATCAGCCAGGCGGTGAAGGAGAAGCTGGGTGTGCACCGGCCCGCGCTGATCACGCGGCTGGCCGTCAAGCACGGCCTGATTGAGCCCTGATGGCGCTGGCCTTCTGGCGCGGCTGGAGCGTGCGCGCGCGGCTGCTGTCCATCATCATCGTGCCGGTGGCGTATATGTTCGTCACCTTTGTGGCTTACGCCTGGCAGTCGCGCCAGACCGAGGTGCGGGAGGAGCTGGCCGAGCGCGGGCCGCTCGTCGCCAAGGTGCTGGCCGACAGCAGCGAATACAGCATCAGCCTGGGCAAGCTCGACGAGCTCAGGTCCAGCGTCAGCCGCATGGTGCAGTCGGACAGCAGCATCCACAAGGTGGAGCTGTTCGACAAGGCGCGCAAGCCCTTGCTGCAAGTGGCCAGCCGCAGCGGCGGCCAGCCGGAGCCGAACTACTACGAGGCGCCCATCCTGCGGCGGCTGGTCTGGATGAATGTGCAGACCCTGGCGCCGGGACCGGAAGGCATGACGGTGGAGACGGTCGGCCACGTGCGCGTGACCATGTCGTCCACCGCCATGCTGCGCAAGCAGACCGGCCGCTTCTACTTCGCGCTGCTGGTGGCCAGCCTTGGGCTGCTGGTGTGCGCGCTGCTGGCCTGGCACCTGGCCAGGCAGTTCAGCCATTCGCTGAACGCGTCCATCCGCGCCTTGCGCGAGGCCGACGCGGAGAAGCGCCGCCTGATACGCAAGGTGAACAGCGCGGTGGAGGAGGAGCGCAAGAGCATCGCGCTGGAAATCCACGATGAGCTGAACGCGACCTTGATCGCGGTGCGGCTGGAGTCGCAGCGCATTGTGGACCTGTCGCGCAAGCTGGAGCAGGGTGCGGAGGCGCAGGAAATCGCCACGCGCGCGCAAGGCGTGATCCAGCTGGCGCTGGGCCTGTACAACAGCGGCCGCGCGCTGGTGCGCCGCCTGCGGCCCGAAGTGCTGGACATGCTGGGCCTGCAGGGCGCGATCGAGGAAATGGTGCGCCACTACGACCGCGCCGGCGCCGGCTGCCGTTTCGAGTTCCACGCCGAAGGCGATTTCTCCAGGCTCGATAGCGCGGTCGCCATCTCGGCCTACCGCACGGTGCAGGAGGCGCTGTCGAACGCGGTGAAGCACGCCAGGGCGACGCGCGTGGCGGTCACGCTGCGGCGCGCGGCGCAGCCGCAGGAAAACGCGCTGCTGATCGAGATCGCCGACAACGGCAAGGGCTACGATCCGGCGCAGGCCTCGGCTGGCATCGGCATCATCGGCATGCGCGAGCGGGCCGACGCGTTCGGCGGCAGCCTGGCCATCGCCACCGGCCACCAGGGCACCACCATCACCATCCGTCTGCCGCTGGGGCAGTGATCCCCATCAAAGCGGCTTGCGGCGCTCCGGCGTATAGTTAAACTTTCACCGCCGTGGGAGCACGTCATGGATGCCGCCAAACTGGAAGCTTTGCTGCAGGCCTATTCTGCGGGGAAGCTAGATCAGCTCGCCTTGCAGGAATGCACCGGTTTGTGGTGCGGTGATATTCTTTCGGAGCTTGCCACGCGCGGGTTGCGCTTGCCCGTCGTGGACAGCGACGCTGATTTCAGTTCAGCGCAACGTGCCTTGCACGGCGAGATTTTCTCATGAAAATATCGTTGATCGTCACCGATGCTGGCCCGCTCATTACGCTGGCAATGGCTCGGGCGCTGGATACTCTGTTGCTGCTGAACGTGCCGGTAATAGTGCCGGATATGGTGGAGTATGAGGTAGTCACCCATGCGGACAAGCCCGGCGCGCATGAGGTGATGGATTGGCTTGAGCAGCATCGCGACCGGGTTGAAATTGGTGAAACGGAAGTGTTCGACGAGTTTCTGGCCTTGCTTGCGCTGCGCCCGGACTTGCGCAGCCGTGGCCGGGGGGAGCAGGCGGCCGGTGAGATTCTTGCGCGGGAACTGCTCGCTAAAGTGGATGCCGCCATCCTCCTGTTCGAAGATTCCGCGCTCCGCAAAACGAATTTCCTGAGGCGTATGCCGGACAATGTGCTGCTGATGAGCACTTCGGCTTACTTGCGCGGCTTGCAGCGGCGGGGATTGCTGGAAGATGCCGACGCGATTTTGCAGCGCGCCGTCGCGGTGCGCGGTTCGGAAGTCGCCCTCGAAGAACTCCGGGCAACCGCCGGAGCGGAGGACGCGAAGCGGCGCTGGCTGTCCCGTCCGCCGCCGGTCAGCGTATCGTAATGTCGCGTGCCTGCTCGTCTTGCTGCTTGATGAAGCGCACAACCGAGTCCACCGTCACGGTGTCGATCTGGCCGGCCATGCGGCGCTCGTAGGGATGGTCGTCGAAGGCCACGTTGGCGCGGAACATGCGCGCGCCAAGGCGCGTCATGGCGGGGATCTCCACCGTGATGGGCCGGAAGCCCGCCTGCTTGAGCCACGCTTGCGCCTCGGCCCGCGTCTCCACCTGGCCCGGCTCCGCGCTGGCGGCCGCATAGCTTTCCAGTACCCACTGGTTGGAATTCTGGTAGCGCGTGGAGTAGGCATACGACAGCATGTTGTAGCTGCTCTGATGCAGCCTGCGCGGCGTGCTGGCGGACAGCACGCGCGCCAGCCTGGCCTGCATGTCGCGGCCCGGTATCACCAGCTGCGCCTCGTACAGGAACATATCGTCAAGGAAGAAGTTGCCCAGGCCTTCGTTGAACAGTGCGGACGTGGCGCTGCCGCAGTCGTTCAGTTCGTGCACCACCAGCCAGCGCTGGCGTTCTTCGTCGCGCCACGCCAGCGCCATGTGCGAGTAGCGCAGGCCGTATTTGCTCAGGTCCTGCCCGGCGCGCGCGATGAAGGCGACCTGCGCGCCGCTGTCGTCCAGCGCGCGGCTGGTGCGCAGTGCCAGGTCCATGCCCTTGACGATGGATTGCACTTCCAGCGGCTTGTCTTCGCAGCTGTTGCCCGCGCGCGCCGCGTGCGGAAGCAGGACCAGGAACAGGGCGGCCAGCGCGGCGGCCGGCATGATCAGGCGGCGCATGGTTACTGCCCCACGCGGCTGTGGTGGATCAGCGCCTTCCCGACCTCGTTCGGAATAAAGGCGATGGCCCTGCCGGACATGACCAGCACGTGGCCGGTGGAGATGGCCGTCACCGTGACGGCCTGCCCGGCCGCGCGCGACAGGCCTTCGGCCGCCTTGGCGCTCAGCTTGACCGAGGCGGTGGCGCCGTCCGACGCACCCTGCAGCACGATCACGCTGCCGTCGGCCACCGCCTCCACGCTGGCGATAACGACGTAGCCCGACGCGGCCACCGCCGACATCGATCCTAGTACGACGATGCCTGCCGCGCCGGACAGCGCTTCGGAGGCGCGCGACAACTCGGAGTTGGCGCCGGCGCCGTTCGCATTGGCGGCGGCGGTGGTGAGGCAGAGCAGGGAAAGCAAAAGCAGGCGTTTCATATGGGTCTCCGGTGGGTTGATGGCGCATCTTGGACCCGGTCAGCCTGGCAGGCAATCATTCCAATACTAGTTGTCATAATCTGCACGCATGGTATTATTTTTTAATACTTTTTGCGTGGAGCTAGCCCGTGTCCCATTCCAGCCTCATGATCGACGCACTGAAACGGCAATTGAAGGCCAAGGCGGTAACGTATGCGGAACTGGCCAGGCGTATCGGCCTGTCGGAAGCGAGCGTCAAGCGCATGTTTGCGCAGCGCAGTTTCACGCTGGAGCGGCTGGAGCAGGTACTGGAGGCGGTCGGCATGGATTTCGCCGAGCTGGTGCAGGCCGCCACCGACGCGCCCCAGCTGATTGCGCAGTTGAGCTATGCGCAGGAGCAGGAAATCATCGGCGACACGAAGCTGCTGATCGTGGCGGTGGCGTCGCTGAACATGATACCGCTGGAGGAAATCGTGGCGGTGTACAAGATCAGCGAGGCGGAGGCGGTGAAATACCTGCTGCGGCTGGACAAGACCGGCTTCCTCCGGCTGATGCCGAACAACCGCGTCAAGCTGCTGGTGGCGCGCACCTTCAGCTGGATACCGAACGGCCCGATCCAGACCTGGTTCCGGGGCGAGGCCTACGGCGATTTCCTCGACGCGCGTTTCGCCGGCGAACAGGAGATCATGAAGCTGGTGAGCGTGATGCTGTCGCAGCGCTCCGCCAAAGCGCTGCTGGAGCGCCTGAAGCAGGTGGCCGACGAGTTCTCCCGCCAGCACCAGGACGACGCCCGCCTGCCGTATGAACAGCGGCATTCGCTGACCTTCATGCTGGCGGCGCGGCCGTGGATGCCGAAGGCGTTTCAGTCTTTGCTGCGCTAAATCAAGCTTCGCCAGGACGCTGGCGGCTTGCCGCGCCGGGCTTCCTGATATATTTTGTCTATGTTCAACATTTAACTTTTGCAAAGACCGCCACCATGAGCAAGCCCAGCCAGTTTTCCCTGCTGACGCAGCGCCGCTTCGCCCCCTTCTTCTGGGTGCAGTTCCTGGGCGCTTTCAACGACAACCTGTTCAAGACCGCGCTGATGGTGGTCCTCGGCTTCGAGGCCGCCAGCTGGACTACCATGTCGCCGTCCCTGGTGACCAATCTGATCCCGGGCCTGTTCATCCTGCCTTACGTGGTGTTTTCCGCCACGGCCGGCCAGATCGCCGACAAGTTCGAGAAAGCGGGACTGTCGCGGCTGGTGAAATGGTTGGAGGTCGGCATTATGCTGATGGCGGGCGCCGGCTGGATGACGCATACGCTGTGGCTGCTCATCGCCGCCGTGGTCGGCATGGGCGTGCATTCCACGCTGTTCGGTCCGGTCAAATACGCTTATCTGCCGCAGCAGCTCAAGCCCGAGGAACTGATGGGCGGCAACGGCGTGATCGAGATGGGCACCTTTGTCGGCATCCTGCTGGGCCAGGTGCTGGGCGCGGTGCTGGTGGCCTACAAAGGCATAGGCATCGAGCTGGTGGCCGGGGCCACGGTGGCGGTGGCGGTGATCGGCCTGCTGGCCAGCTACCGCGTGCCGCTCACGCCGGCGTCGGCGCCGGACCTGAAGATCAACTGGAACCCGGTGAGCGAAACCATCCGCAACATCGCTTTCTCCAAGCAGAACCGCAGCGTGTTCCTGTCCATGCTGGGCAACTCCTGGTTCTGGTTCTACGGCGCGCTGATCCTGGCGCAGTTCCCGGTCTACGCCAAGGAATACCTGCACGGCGACCACAGCGTGTTCGTGCTGCTGCTGACGGTGTTCTCGCTGGGCGTGGGCACCGGCTCGCTGCTGTGCGAGCGCCTGTCCGGGCACAAGGTGGAGATCGGCCTGGTGCCGTTCGGCTCCATCGGCCTCACGCTGTTCGGCGTGGACCTGTATTTCGCCAGCATGGGCTACACCAACGCGGCGGCCGTGCAGTGGCTGGGCTTTATGGCGCAGGACAGCGCGCTGCGCATCCTGTTCGACGTGGTGATGATAGGCGTGTTCGGCGGCTTCTTCATCGTGCCGCTGTTCGCGCTGATCCAGATTCGCTGCGAGCCGGCCCATTTGTCGCGCACCATCGCCGGCATGAACATCCTGAACGCGCTGTTCATGGTGGCGGCGGCCGGCGTGGCCATCGTGCTGCTGGGGCAGGGCTTCACCATCCCGCAGCTGTTCCTGGCCACGGCCATCATGAACGCGGTGGTGGCGGTGTACATCTTCTCGCTGGTGCCGGAGTTCCTGATGCGCTTCCTGGCCTGGATGCTGATCCATACGCTGCACCGCGTGAAGACCATAGACGCCGACCGCATCCCCGAGAGCGGCCCGGCGGTACTGGTGTGCAACCACGTCAGCTACGTCGACGCGATCGTGATCGGCGCGGCCAGCCCGCGTCCGATCCGCTTCGTGATGGACCACCGCATCTTCAATACGCCGCTGCTGGGCTGGATCTTCCGCACCGCCAAGGCCATCCCGATCGCCCCGGCCAAGGAAGATCCGTGGCTGATGGAGAAGGCCTTTATCGACATCGCGCAGGCGCTGCACGAGGGCGACCTGGTGTGCATCTTCCCGGAAGGGCGGCTGACCACCACGGGCGAGCTCAACGAGTTCAGGGGCGGCATCGCCAAGATTATCGAGCGCAGCAAGGTGCCCGTGATCCCGATGGCGCTGCGCGGCCTGTGGGGCCATCTGCTCAGCCGCAGCAAGGACAATGTGTTTGAACGCGCCTTCCGCAAAGGCTGGCGCTCGCGGCTGGCGCTGGCGGTCGGCCAGCCGGTCGCGCCGCTGGACGCCACCCCCGAACTGCTGCACGCCCAGGTGGCGGAATTGCGCGGCGACTGGAAATAAGCGCCTAGGTGGCCGCGGTGGCCAGGCGCAGCAGGTCGTCGAAGTCGACCGGCTTGATCAGGTGCTGGTCGAAGCCCGCGTCCTGGGTGCGGCTGCGGGCGTCGCTCTGGCCCCAGCCGGTCAGCGCCACCAGCTGGATCGCCTGGCCGCCCGGCTGCTGGCGGATCAGGCGCGCTGCTTCGTAGCCGTCCATGCCGGGCATGCCCAGGTCCATCACGATCAGGTCGGGCTGCTGCTGGTTGGCGGCGGCCACCGCCGCGTAGCCGTCGTAGGCGGTGTGCACGTCGAAGTTGCGCAGCTCGAACAGCGCGCCCAGCGAGTCGGCGGCGTCGCGGTTGTCGTCCACCACCAGCACTTTGGTGCGCCGGCTGGAAGCCGCCTCGGCAACCCCGGCCGGTGCCTGCTGCGCCGCTTCGGGCGCCTGCGTAGGCTGTTCCGGCAGCGGCAGCTTGATGATGAATTCGCTGCCCAGGCCTATGCCCTCGCTGCGTGCTTCGATGGTGCCGCCGTGCATCTGCGCGAACTGGCGCGCCAGGCTCAGGCCTATGCCCAGGCCGCTGGACATCTGCCCGCTCACGGTGCGGCTCTGCTCGAACATATTGAAGATCTTGGGCAGCGCTTCTTGCTCCAGGCCGATGCCGCTGTCGCGCACGCTCACGCACAGCATGCCGTCCTCGGGCCAGGCGCGCAGCGCCACGCGGCCGCCCTGCGGCGTGAACTTGATGGCGTTCGACAGCACATTGGAATAAATCTGCACCACGCGCGCGTAGTCCGCGTCGAGCACGATGCGTTCGTCCGGCAACTGCTGCTCCACGCGGATGCGCTTGGACAGCGCGGCCTGCTGGCTCAGTTCCATCACGTGCCGCAGCACTTCGGCCAGCACGATGGGCTGGCGCTGCAGCGCGATCTTGCCGCTGGTGATGCGCGCCACGTCGAGCAGGTCGTCCACCAGCCGCGTCAGGTGCACCACCTGCCGCTCGATCACATCCTTGATGCGCTCGGCCGGCGGCGACTGCGGGAACAGCTGCGGCAGCAGCGCGGCCGAGGTGCGGATGGGCGCCAGCGGGTTGCGCAGCTCGTGGCCCAGGCTGGCCAGGAACTCGTCCTTGCGCCGCGTGGCCTCGCGCATCTGGTACTGCCTTTCCCGCGCGCGCAGCTGGGCGTGCAGCGCGGCGATCAGCGTCACCGTGCGCACAGGCCGTTCCAGCAAGGTCAGGTTGCCCAGGCTGATGACGGCGCGCCGCACCAGCAGCGAGTCGCCGCCGCGCGGCAGCAGCAAAATCGGCAGGTCGGACCAGTTGGGCTGCTGCGCCACGTATTCGCTCAGCAGGCGGAAGCTGCTGGCCGTCAGCGCTTCCTCCACCGTCAGCACCGCGCCTGCGCCCAGCAGCAGCTCCTGGCGCAGCTCGCCCAGCGTGTCGCACACGTGGCTGGCGATGCTGGCCATCTCCAGCACCTTGTGGCACAGGGCGGCGTTCTGCCCGGTGGGCGCATAGATGAGGATGCGCTTTTCCATGATGCTCAAGCCTGGCCGCGCAGCGGCGCCTGATCGGTGTTGGTCGGCACGCCGGTCAGCACGCCGTGCAGGCCGGCCAGCACCTCGCCCACGCGGATGCCATCGGGGCAGATGGAGAAGGCGCGCAGCGTGCGCTCGTGGCTGCTGCCGCGCTTCTTGAACACGGCCACGGCCTGCCGCACTTCGCCATCCATCTCGAAGTAGCGCAGGGTGATGATGTTATCGGCGATATAGCTGGCGTCCACCGCCGTGGTCATGGTGCTCCCCATCAGCCCGGCTTGCACGCCGACCACGATGGTGACCACGCCGCGCTGGCCCAGGTAGGTGAGCAGCTCGTGCAGATAGGTCGACAGGAAGCGCTCGTCGGGCACGGCGTTCAGGTAGCCGTTCAGGCTGTCGATGACGATCACGCGCGCGCCGGCGCTGGCCGCTTCCACCACCGCCTGCGTGAACTGGCCCGGCGTCAGTTCGGCCGGGTCCACCTGCTGCACCGTGAGCAGGCCGTCCTGCACCGCCTGGTTCAGCTTCAGCCCCAGGCTTTCGGCGCGGTTCAGCATATTGTTGCGCGCTTCCTCGAACAGGAACATGGCGGCCCGTTCGCCGCGCATGCAGGCGGCCGACACGAACTGCGCCGCCACGGTGGACTTGCCGCTGCCCGGCGGCCCGGCCACCAGCGTGCTCATGCCTTCCTCCAGCCCCCCGCCCAGCAGGTGGTCCAGCTCCGGCAGGCCGCTCGAGAGCTGGCGGCGGATGCTGGTGACGCGCGATTCGGCTGCCACCAGGCGTGGGTACACATGCAGCCCGCCGTGCAGGATGCGGTAGTCGTGCGAGCCGCCCCGGAAGGCGACGGCGCGGTACTTCACCACCCGCAGGCGGCGCCGCTCGCTGCCGTAGGACTGGCTGGCCAGGTCCAGCGTGATCACGCCGTGCGCCACGCTGCGCACCTGCAGGTCGGTGCTGAGGGCGGTGCGGTCGTCCAGGAAGATGGTGGTGCAGTTGCGGCTGGCCAGGTATTGCTTCAGGGCCAGCACCTGGCGCCGGTAGCGCAGCGGGCTTTCGGCCAGCAGCTGCAGCTCGGACAGGGAGTCGAGCACCGCGCGCGTGGGCTTGTACTGCTCCACCGCCGCCAGGATGCGCTGCGTGGTCGTGCCGAGCTCGATTTCCGAGGGATGGAAGATCGAGTACTGCTGTTCCGGGGCGAGGGCGGACTGGTCGGGGATGATTTCCTCGACGTGGATGCCGTCCAGCGTCCAGCCGTGCGAGTGCGCCACGGAACTGAGTTCCACCATGGTTTCCGCCAGGGTGATGTAGAGCACGGATTCGCCCAGGCGCACGCCTTCGTTCAGGAACTGCAGCGCCAGCGTGGTTTTTCCGGTGCCCGGCTCGCCCTCGATCAGGTACAAGCGGTCGCGCGTCAGGCCGCCGGCCAGGATGTCGTCCAGGCCGGGGACGCCGGAGGACAGGGTGCGGTTCTGGTCTTCATTTTGCTGTTCCATAGTGGCTCGCAGATACTGAGAAAGTTGTGGAAATCATAGCGCAGGCAACAAAAACACTATGTACGTTAGAGCACATTTTGCAATTAGTTCAGTTTGGAAACCTACAAATGGTTACAATTGTGACGGTTTCTGCAATGCCGTTTTCATACAATGTGCGCTCCTATAACAACAGGGGATAAATCCGATGAAACAATTGAGCAAGCCGGCGGCCGCTGTTGCCGCCATGGCCGCCATCGCCGCCGGGCTGTCCGGCTGCGGCGCGGGCGACTATCCTGGACCGGCCGTGCCGCAAGCCGGTCCTCCGCCGCCCACCGTGCCTGTCGCAGTGAAAATCACGGCCGACTTCGGCCAGTCCATCGACGGCTGGAAGGGTGAATCGACCGACTACGGCGACGGCGACGCGCCCGATTTCGTGGTCTTCGAACAGCGCACCATGGACCCGCCGCTCACCGGCAAAGGCTTTTACATGGCCGGCCACAACCGCAGCGACGACATGTTCCTGTACGCCAAGAAGCAGTTCGGCGGCTTCGTGCCGTCCACCAGCTATAAAGTTACTTTCAGTGTCAAATTCGCCACCGATGTGTCCTCTGGCTGCTCCGGCGCGGGCGGCGCGCCGGGCGAAGCGGTGTTTGTCATCGGCGCGGCCTCGGCCACGGAACCGAAATCGGTGCTCAAGGACGGCCGCAACACCCTGAACCTGGACCGCGGCAACCAGGGTACCGGCGGCACGGAAGGGCAGGTGCTGGGCAATATCGGCAACACGCAGGAATGCGGCGTGGTGATGGCCGAGTTCAAGACCGTCAAGAGCGCCGAACCGCTGATCGTCAAGACCGACGCCGACGGCAAGATGTGGCTGCTGGCCGGCATCGACTCCGGCTTCGAGGCTGCTTCCCGCATCAACATCCAGACTGTGGTGGTGGACGCCGAGCCGGTGAAGTAAGCACGCGCTACAAACAGTTTCACTCCCGCTGCAGTCTCCCCTGCTGCAGCCTTTCGGGCCCGCCCTCTCCTTTTGAGGGCGGGCTTTTTTTTGTTTCATCAATAAACAATTGCTTGACAGTCTTAGAATGATCGTTCATTCTATGAAAAGATAAATGTGAGGTCAACAATGAAACCTATTTCCCTGGTCCTGATTTCCGTAGCCGCGCTGAGCGCAGGCTGCCAACCCACCACTGCCGGAGCACCTGGCGCCGGGAAACCGGCGCAGGTGGCGGCCGTGGGCGTGCACACGGTCACGCCGCAGAGCCTGTCCATCACCACCGAATTGCCGGGCCGCACCACCGCCTACCAGGTGGCCGAAGTGCGCCCGCAAGTGGGCGGTTTGATCCAGAAGCGCCTGTTCGCCGAAGGGGCGGACGTGAAAGCCGGCGCCCAGCTGTACCAGATTGATCCGGCCACCTACCAGGCCGCCTACAACTCGGCCAAGGCCGCGCTGGCCAAGGCCAAGGCCAACTTGGCCGCCGCCACGCCGAAAGTGGCGCGCTACAAGGAGCTGGTGGCCATCGAAGGCGTGAGCCGCCAGGACTATGACGACGCCGTGGCCGCCGCCGAGCAGGCCAAGGCCGACGTGGAGGCCGCAGCGGCCGCGCTGGACAGCGCCCGCATCAATGTGGACTACACCCGCGTGGCGGCGCCGATTTCGGGCCGCATCAGCCGCTCCAACGTCACGCCCGGCGCGCTGGTGACCGCAGGCCAGGCCAACGCCCTGACCACGGTGCAGCAGCTGGACCCCATCTATGTGGACGTGACCCAGTCCAGCACCGACATGCTGCGCCTGAAGCGCGAGCTGGAGAGTGGCAGCCTGAAGAAAAACGGCGGCCAGGCCAGGGTGACCCTGCTGCTGGCCGACGGCAGCAAGTACGCGCAGGAAGGCAAGCTGCAATTCTCCGACGCCAGCGTGGACCCCGGCACCGGCAACGTGGTGCTGCGCGCGCTGTTCCCCAACCCCAAGCATGATCTGCTGCCCGGCATGTTCGTGCGCGCCGTGGTCGACAGCGGCGTGGACGAGCAGGCCATCCTGGTGCCGCAGCAGGGCGTGACGCGCAATCCGAAAGGGGAGGCCACCGCCATGGTGCTGAACAAGGAAGGCAAAGTGGAGCAGCGCGTGCTGGCCACCGGCGCCACCGTGGGTGACCAGTGGCTGGTGAAGTCCGGCCTGGCCGCGGGCGACCGCGTCATCATCGACGGCCTGCAGAAAGTGCGCCCCGGCGCGCCGGCGCAAGTGGCCGCCAAACCCGCAACCACCGCCGCCGCCGCCGGCCCGGCCGCAGCGGCAAACCAGCGCGCGGCGCAATAAGCGAGGTATTCCATGGCACGTTTCTTTATCAATAGGCCGATCTTCGCCTGGGTGGTGGCCATCGTCATCATGCTGGCGGGCGTGATCGCCATCCTCGGCCTGCCGGTGTCGCAATACCCGAGCATTGCGCCGCCCGCCATCACCATCAGCGGCGCCTATCCCGGCGCGTCGGCCAAGACGGTGGAAGACGCCGTCACCCAGGTCATCGAACAGAAGATGAAGGGCATCGACGGCTTGCGCTATATGAGCTCGAGCAGCGACTCGACCGGCGGCATCAGCATCACGCTGACCTTCAAGAACGGCACCAATCCGGACATCGCGCAGGTGCAGGTGCAGAACAAGCTGCAGCTGGCCACGCCGCTGCTGCCGGCCGCCGTGACGCAGCAAGGCCTGGTGGTGTCCAAGTCCACCAAGAACTTCCTGATGGTGCTCGGCTTCGTGTCCGAAAACGGCAGCATGAAGCAGGCCGACCTGGGCGACTATGTGGCCGCCAACGTGATCGACCCGCTGAGCCGCGTGGAAGGCGTGGGCGACGTGACGCTGTTCGGCTCCCAGTACGCCATGCGCATCTGGCTCGACCCGACCAAGCTGCAAAGCTTCCAGCTCACCCCGGCCGACGTGAGCGCGGCCATCACCGCGCAGAACACCGAAGTGTCGGCCGGTGAACTGGGCGGCGCACCCGCCATGCCGGGCCAGCAGCTGAACGCCACCGTGTCCGCGCAAAGCCGCCTGCAGACCGCCGAGCAGTTCGGCGCCATCCTGCTGAAGACCTCCGCCAGCGGCGCCACCGTGCATCTGCGCGACGTGGCCCGCATGGAGCTGGGCAGCGAAAACTACAACACCGTTGCGCGCTTCAACGGCAACGCCGCCACCGGCGTGGCGATCAAGCTGGCCACCGGCGCCAACGCGCTCGATACGGCCAAGGCCATCCGCGCCAAGATCGACCAGCTGTCCAGGCAGTTCCCGGCCGGGATGAAAGCCGAAGTGGCTTTCGACACCACGCCTTTCGTCAAGCTGTCGATTGAAGAAGTGGTGAAGACGCTGGTGGAAGCGGTGGTGCTGGTGTTCCTGGTGATGTATTTGTTCCTGCAGAATTTCCGCGCCACGCTGATCCCGACCATGGCGGTGCCGGTAGTCCTGCTGGGCACCTTCGGCGTGCTGTCCGCGCTGGGCTATTCCATCAACACCCTGACCATGTTCGCCATGGTGCTGGCCATCGGCCTGCTGGTGGACGACGCCATCGTGGTGGTGGAGAACGTCGAACGCGTGATGACGGAGGAGGGCTTGCCGCCGAAAGAGGCGACCACCAAATCCATGAGCCAGATCACCGGCGCGCTGGTGGGCATTGCCCTGGTGCTGTCGGCCGTGTTCGTGCCCATGGCTTTCTTCGGCGGTTCGACCGGCGTGATCTACCGCCAGTTCGCCGTCACCATTGTGTCGGCCATGGTGCTGTCGGTGCTGGTGGCCATGGTGTTCACCCCGGCGCTGTGCGCCACCCTGCTCAAGCCGGTGGCCAAGGGCCACCAGCCCGCCAGCACCGGCTTCTTCGGCTGGTTCAACCGCACTTTTGAGCGCGGCAGCGGCAAATACGAAGGCATCGTGGGCGGCATGCTCAATCGCGGCAAGCGCTCCATGCTACTGTACGCCGTGCTGCTGGCCATCCTGGCTGCCGCCTTCATGCGCCTGCCCACTTCCTTCCTGCCGGAAGAAGACCAGGGCGTGCTGTTCGCGCAGATCCAGCTGCCTGCCGGCGCCACGCAGCAGCGCACGCTGAAAGTGATCGAGCAGGTCGAGCGGCATTTCCTGACCGAGGAAAAGCAGAACGTCGCCTCCATCTTCACGGTGGCCGGTTTCAGCTTCGGCGGCAACGGCCAGAACACCGGCATCGCCTTCGTGCGCCTGAAGGACTGGTCCGAACGTCCCGGCCCGGCAGGCAATGTGAAGGCCGTGGTCGGCCGCGCCATGGGCAGCTTCTCGCAGATCCGCGACGCCTTTGTGTTCGCCTTTGCGCCGCCTGCGGTGCTGGAGCTGGGCAACGCCAGCGGCTTCGACCTGCAGCTGCAGGACCAGGCCGGCCTGGGACACGACGCCCTGATGGGCGCGCGCAACCAGCTGCTGGGCATGGCCTCCAAGAGCCCGCTGCTGGTGGGTGTGCGCCCCAACGGCCAGGACGACACGCCGCAGTACAAGATCACCGTGGACCAGCAAAAGGCCACCGCGCTGGGCTTGTCCATCGCCGAAGTGAACCGCGTGCTGAGCACCGGCTGGGGCTCGTCCTATGTGAACGACTTCGTCGACCGCGGCCGCGTGAAAAAGGTCTACCTGCAAGGCCAGCCTGATTCGCGCATGGCGCCGGAAGACCTGGGCAAATGGTTCGTCCGCAATAGCGGCGGCGAGATGGTGCCGTTCTCCGCCTTCGCCAGCGGCCAGTGGATCTACGCCTCGCCGCGCCTGGAGCGCTTCAACGGCCTGTCGTCGATGAACGTGCAGGGCGCGCCGGCGCCGGGTGTCAGCTCGGGCGCGGCCATGGCCGAAGTGGAAAAACTGGCGGCCCAGCTGCCGCCTGGCATAGGCTTCGAATGGAACGGCCTGTCGGTGGAAGAGCGCGATTCCGGCTCGCAGACCACGGTGCTGTACACGCTGTCGCTGCTGATGGTGTTCCTGTGCCTGGCCGCGCTGTATGAAAGCTGGTCGGTGCCGTTCTCGGTGCTGCTGGTGGTGCCGCTGGGCGTGATCGGCACGGTGCTGGCCACCTGGAGCTTCCACCTGGCCAACGACGTGTACTTCCAGGTGGGCCTGCTCACCGTGGTCGGCCTGGCGGCGAAGAACGCCATCCTGATCGTGGAATTCGCCAAGGAGCTGCAGGAGCAGGGCATGGAGCTGAAGGCCGCCACGCTGAAAGCGGTGCGCCTGCGCCTGCGCCCCATCCTGATGACTTCCATCGCCTTTGGCCTCGGCGTGCTGCCGCTGGCCATTGCGAGCGGCGCCGGTTCGGGCAGCCAGAACGCCATCGGCGTGGGCGTGCTGGGCGGCATGCTGACGGCCACCTTCCTCGGCATCTTCTTTGTGCCGGTATTTTTCGTGCTGGTGCGCGGCCTGTTCAAGCAACGCCAGGCCGCCGCCAGCACCGCAGCAGGAGTGCATTGATATGCAAAAGACTTTACTTTCCCTGGCCGCTGCCACCTTGCTCAGCGCATGCAGCCTGGCCCCGGTGTACGAACGTCCGGCCGCGCCGGTGACGGCAGGCTGGCCGCAAGGCGACGCCTACAAGCCGGCCCAGGTGGCGGCGGACGCCAAGCCCGCCGCGGACATCGCCTGGCGCGACTACTTCGCCGACCAGCGTCTGCGCGAAGTGATCGCGCTGGCGCTGGCCAACAACCGCGACCTGCGCGTCTCGGCGCTCAATATCGAGAAGGCGCGCGCGCAGTACGGCATCCAGCGCGCCGCGCTCGTGCCCAGCGTGAACGCGTCCGGCGGCCAGAACGCCACCCGCACGGCGGACAATCTGAGCGCCGGCGGGCAGGGCGCTATCAACCGCCAGTACACGGCCAGCCTGGGCGTGTCCTACGAGCTGGATTTCTTTGGCAAGGTGCGCAGCCTGTCCGAGGCGGCCCTGCAGCAATACCTGGGCACCGAGGAAGCACGCCGCGCGCAGCAAATCAGCCTGGTGGCCGAAGTGGCCAACACCTGGCTGGCCTTGCAGGCCGACCGCGAGCGCCTGGGCCTGGCGGCGGATACGCTGAAGAGCCAGCAGATCAGCTATGAGCTGAGCAAGCGCCGCTTCGCAGCGGGCGCCACCTCCGGCCTGGATATGTACGAAGCGCAGACCAGCGTGGAAGCGGCCCGCAACGACATGGCGGTCTACACCGCGCAAGTGGCGCAGGGCGAGAACGCGCTGGCGCTGGTGGTGGGCACGGTGGTGCCGGCCGAACTGCAACAGCAGCAGGCGCCGCTCGCCAGCGTGGCCGCGATGGCCGAGCTGCCCGCCGGCCTGCCGTCCGAAGTGCTGCAGCGCCGTCCGGACGTGCTGGGCGCGGAACGCACGCTGCAAGCGGCCAACGCCAATATCGGCGCGGCGCGCGCGGCCTTCTTCCCAAGCATTTCGCTGACCGGCAGCGCCGGCAGCGCCAGCAGCAATCTGTCCGGCCTGTTCAAAGCCGGTTCCGGCACGTGGAGCTTCCTGCCGCAGATTAATCTGCCCATCTTCAACGGCGGCGCCAACACCGCCAACCTGAAGGTGGCCAAGGTGGAGCGCGACATCGCCGTGGCGCGCTACGAACAGGCCATCCAGTCGGCCTTCCGCGAAGTGGCGGACGCGCTGGCCCAGCGCGGCACGCTGGACGAGCGCCTGGCCTCGCAGGCCGCGCTGGCCGACGCGTCGCAAAAGAGCTACCGCATCCACGAGGCGCGCTATCAGAAGGGTTCGGAGTCGTACCTGAACGCGCTGGTGTCGCAGCGCGCGCTGTACGCGGCCCAGCAAAGCCTAATCTCGGCGCGCCTGGCGCGCGCCGGCAACCAGGTCACGCTGTACAAGGTGCTGGGCGGCGGCTACCAGTAAGGCGGCCGGGCAGGGCCTAAGCCGGCGTCCACTCCATGGTGGCGTACAAGCCGTCCAGGCCCTGCATCACGAAGTCGCAGCGCTGGCACAGGCGCTGCACTGGATTGCCAAGCAGGACGTTGAGCCGCACCGGCAGGTGCAGGCGCTGGCCGTGGGATTGCAGGCCGCGCAGCAGGCCGCGCCCGATGCCGCGTCCACGATATTCTGGCAGCAGCGTGATATCGATCAGCCGCACTTCGGTCTCGTTGTACTGCACGTACAGGCGGCCGATGGGGCGCTCGCGTTCGACGATGATGGTGGCCTCGGCGTCCGGGTACTGCAGCTGGAAGTCGGTCTGCTGGGCCTTGCACTGGACCGCTTGCAGCATGGCTTCGGTGGCCGCGTCGCAGCCGTGCAGACGGAATTCCATACCGCGCGTGCTGGCGTACAGGCGCAGCAGGAAGTGCTGATCGGCCGCCGTGGCCGGGCGCAGTTCGATCGAGGGCGCGGTCTTGTAGGTCGTCATGGGCAACACCCTGGGCTGGTTGATGTTGTCTTTATGGTATCACCAATCCAGTCCGATGTTACACGCCAAATTGACAAAATGCGCGGGCTTGGCCACAGTACCGCATCGAACACGAGGAATTCTGCATGAGCACCACCGAAAAACGCCATATCGACCCGGACCGCGCCCTGGTGCGCCGCAAGCAGGTGCTGGATGCGGCGGCGGCCTGTTTCGGGCGCAGCGGCTTTCATGGCGCCAGCATGGCCGAGATTTCGAAAGCGGCCGGCATGAGCGCCGGCCATATCTACAACTACTTCGACGGCAAGGACGCCATCATTGCCGCCTTCGTCGAGCAGAACGTGGAGCGCGTGTCGCAGCTGATGCGCGACCTGGAGCAGCAGGCCGACCCGCTGCAGTCGATGGTGGACGACGCGCCGCGCCACGTGCGCGAGCACCTGGACCCGAATACCTGGCCGCTGGCGCTGGAGATTTCCGCCGAGGCCGCGCGCAATCCCAAGATCGCCGAAGTGGTGCATGATGCCGACATGCGCGCGCGCGTGCAGTTCCGCGCCATCCTCAAGTCCTCACGCGAACGGCACGGCCTGGCGGTGGACAGCGACACCCTGGACGGTCTGCTGGACGCCATGATCAGCCTGTTCCAGGGCCTGGACGTGCGCGTGGTGCACAACCCGAATTTGAACGAGCAGGCGCTGGCGCGCTATATGGGCATAGCCATGAAGGCGATGCTGTTTTCATAAAGGCTGCAATGAACTCTCCCTACATTTTCCCCGCCCACGATATCGTGGGTCTGCCGGTTGCCGGCGCGGACGCGCTGTTCCCGGTGCGCCGCATCTACTGCGTCGGCCGCAATTACGCCGGGCACGCGCGTGAAATGGGTTCCGACCCAACGCGCGAGCCGCCGTTCTTCTTCTGCAAACCGGGCGACGGCATGGCCGTGCTGCCGGTGGCGCCGCAAGGCGTGGCCGAGCTGCCGTATCCGCCCCGCACCAGCAACTACCATTACGAGTGCGAGCTGGTGGTGGCCATCGGCAAAGGCGGCAGCGACATCGCCGTGGCGGACGCGCTGCAGCACGTGTTCGGCTACGCCGTCGGCCTGGACATGACCCGGCGCGACCTGCAGGGCCAGATGAAGGACGCCGGCCGTCCATGGGAAATCGGCAAGGCCTTCGACTACTCGGCGCCGGTCGGCGTGATCACGCGCGCAGCCGAGGCGGGCGCCATCGAGCAGGCCGCCATCACGCTGGAAGTGGACGGCGCGGTCAAGCAGTCCAGCCATATCACGCACCTGATCTGGTCGATCAGCGAAACCATCGCCAACCTGTCCACGCTGTTCACGCTGCAGCCGGGCGACCTGATTTTCAGCGGCACGCCCGAAGGCGTGGGAGCGGTGGTGCGCGGCCAGACCATGGTGGCCAGCATCGAAGGCCTGGCGCCGATCGCGCTGAAAGTGGTTTAAAGCTGTTCGAGGGCGGCGGCGATGGCCCGCAGGCCGTCGAGCGCGCCCATGGCGATGCCCGCGTCCAGCGGGCCCGCCACCTGCGGCTCGCGCGGATTGATGCGCACCAGGCGCCCGCCGTGGTGCTGCACCACGCCATGGCTGAAATGGCGCACCGACGGTATCGCCGTCCCAGCGCCCAGTTCTATCACCACCGGGCGGCGCGTGCGCGCCAGCCAGGTTTGCATGCGCGCCTGCTGTTCCTCGGCGCGCCGCTCCAGCCAATCCCCGTCGCCAAACATCAGGATATTCGGCCGCGCCAATCCGCCGCAGTGAGGACAGGCGGGCGGCGCATTGCGCAAGCGGCAGGCGTCCGCATCCACTTCCGGCGCAAAGTCCTGCGCGCTCCAGATGGCGCCGCAAGCATGGCGGCGGTGAGGCTGCATGCATTGCAGGTGGTGGATGGAGCCGTGGCACTCGACTATGCGCTGCGGATCGAAGCCCGCCAGCTGGAACTGCCCGTCCACATTGCTGGTGAACACGCTGGCGCCATGTTCCATGCGCTCGCCCCAGGCGCGCAGCAGCGCAAAGCCCGGGTGCGGCACCGTGGCCCGGTACAGCGCCAGCCGATGGCCGTAGAAACCCCAGGCCAGCGCGGGATCGTCCCGGAACGCCTGCGGCGAAGCGATGCTGCTGAAGTCCATCCGCGCGCGGCCGAGCGCGGGATATGCCTGCCAGAAGCCCTGGTTGCCGCGAAAGTCCGGCAGTCCGGAGTCCACGCCCATGCCGGCGCCGGCCGCGACGATGAGGGCGTCCGCCTGGGAAACCAGCTCGGCGGCAAGGTTTATGGAATTAATCGCATTAATCATATGTTAAGCATAAAGCACTCTTACCAAAATCCCAAAGCTGCTGCTATAATGCCACCCACAGTCGGGGCGTAGCGCAGCCTGGTAGCGTACTTGCATGGGGTGCAAGGGGTCGTGTGTTCGAATCACACCGTCCCGACCAGATAAATCAAAGACTTAGCAACAAAGCTGTATAAAAGCCCAGTGCTGTATATTAGACGTTTGTCTAATATCATCGCCGGGCTTTGTTGTTTCTGATTACTTTTCCTTCAGCCACGGCAGATCCATGCTGATGCCTGAGACGTCCGCGATGACCTCCTTGATGTAGATATCGGTGGTCTTGCCCGACGTGTGCACCAAGCGGCGCTGGATGTCGTCGCGGTGTTCGCCGCGGCGTGCCGCATCGGTAGCGGCCAGCGCGCGGATATCCTTGAATACCACGTCCTCCGTCATACCAATGCGCTCCTTAGCCCTGTCCCACATCGACGACAGCCCAGTCTTCGTGTACGCCCCGCCCTGGCGCGTCGGGAACAGGTAGCGGCTCTTTGCGGCCTTCCCTCCGTAGGTCTGCTTGATCCTGCGCGCGCGGTCCAGCACCTCTTGGATGGTCGGCGTGACCGTGATATCCACCATCTTCCCACTGGACTTCTGGGTCTTGCTCGGCTTGATGCGGATACGGCCGTCCTCGATCTGGTCTTCCTTCAGTAGGCGGATGTCGATGGCGCGGGCCCACAGAAGGTAGGAGATGTCGATGATGCAAGCGAACATCGGCCCGCTCGGATTGGGCTGCGTCTTGCCGGTGTCGGTGCGCTCCTTGCTGGTCATGCCTGCGGCCCGGATCGCGCGCACCTGGTCGTGCGTGGCCAGCACCTCGCGCCGGCCGGTTTTGTAGCTCGACATGTCCAGTTGGTCGATCGGATTGTCCTGGCGCAGGCCCAGCTCGCCGATGATGAACTTGAACAGCTTGCTCATCAGGGCGGCCAGCTTTTTCGCGGTGTTCGGCGTTTCGCGGTAGTTGTCACGCAGGAAGCCGGAACAGTCCTTAGTCGTGACGGCGGCCGCGTGGAATTCCTCGAACTCGTCGGCGATCACGTCCAGGTAGCGACCGTAGGTCTTCTTGACCTCGTCGCTGTAGTCCCCCAGCATGTGCGCCTTGAACTCGGCGCATGCGTAGGGTATAGATCCCTCCATCACACTCTTGTCGCCCTTCAGCGCGGCTAGGGCCATCAGCATGGCGCTCTCGCCGTCGGCGGCGCTGCACAGGCGGATCCACTTCTGTTCGCGGCCGGTGGCCGGGTTCCGCATCGGAAGCGCTGGCAGGAAGTAGTAGGCGCCGTGTTTCAGGTACACGCGCTGGGGCAGGGCCTTGTTTGCTTTTCTGCGTCGGTTCATCGTCTTGCGGATTTCCGTTGTGGGGCCGGCGCGATGCTGGCCGCCGAGGGGTGGATCAGGTGCATGCGCAGCACGCGCACGGTGTTGTCGTGTAGGCGGAGCGCCGGGATGCCCAGCTGCTTGAGCGCGCGCAGCTGCAGCGCCGGGCGCCGGTAGTGCGTGAGCTGGTAGATTTCCTCGTTCGAGAGGATTAGCTCGTCCATGGTCGTCATAGCGGAATTCCCCTTTCTGCTTGTCGGTTGGTTATTGGGGCGGCTCGACCAGGGTCAGCTCGCAGGGCCGCACGGGTTCGGAGCTGCCCTCCAGGTAGATCGTCATTTCGCTGTCGCCTTTATGCCAGTGCAGGCCTGCGATGAAGTGCAGTAGGCCGCGATACTCCACCTGGCGCGCCAGCTGCTTCGCGCGGTGGAGCCGCAAGTCGTGCTTGTCGGCCTCATCCTGGGACATGTCAGCCATGGCTTACCACCAATTCCAGAGAGCCAGCACCAGGAACGTGCCGTAAATAGCCGTCATCTCGCTGAGTATTCGGCGGCGCGGGGCTTTGCCAGCGGCGGCGAGCGGCGCGGCGGGCTTCGGCGGCAGACCCAGGTATTCCCGCCAAGGGACCTTGGAACCGTTCACCATGAACCCCCAGGTTCCTCGATGGCGGCCGGTGATGAAGATCGTCCACGCGCCACCGGGCATGAGTGATGTGATGCGGTGGTACTCGCCATACTTGAGCGTCGCGGTGTCGCCAGCGAGCCGCGTGTAGCTGTCGTGCTGGCCGGCGCCGCGACGATCCTCCGTGTAGCCGCCCTTGATCACGATGGTGCGGGCGTTCCATGGGTGGTCATGCAGATCGCGGTCCTGGTCCGGCAGCACGATGTGGTGGATGCGGATAGAGATCGGGAAGCTCCATGGCGCGCGGTCGGCGCCAGATTCTCCGCTGTCGGGGTAGGGATTGAACAGCCATGCGCGGTCCATGTACAGCTTGCCGTCCTTGATGATCGGGCTGTACGGAGTGCGCAGCGCGCGCCGAATGAGCCAGTCGGCCACAGCGGGCCGGGCGGCGAATTTAGCGATGATGTTCCAGATAGTTTTTTGCATGGTGCTCCCTCGGTATGTTCTAGATTTTGGTGTTCGGTCAGGCGGCCACTGCCCACGCTGCTTCATGTGCAAAGTTGGCTCGTATCAGAGCCTCCGCCACTGGCGGGCAGACGCTGTTGCCGCACATGCGCACCTGTGCTGACTTCGTTAGCTTGCGGCGCGGCAGTGTGCGCGGATCCGTGACGGCCTGGTGTCCGTTCTCGAAGAGCAGCTCTGGCAGCGGGATCTCGTGGAAGATGTAGCCGGGCGGGAAGCCTTGTGCAAGATAGAGCTCTTTCGGCTGCAGCATGCGCAGGCCGATATCGACGATCTGGTAGTCCACGCCATGGATGGTGACCAGGCCGAAGCGATCCTTGGTGGTGACCGTGTGCAGCGGCTCCTCGAGGCGAGGATCCTGGTCGGCGCCGTAGTACTTGACCAGGAAGGCGCGCACCTCAGCGTGGTGTTGGCCACCGGCGCTGATAGTGTGCAGTGGCTCGTCCGTGCTGGCGGTGGTGCTGGTGCCGCGCAGTTTGATCAGGCTGCTGGTTACCAAGCTGTGGTGGTCGGTGCTGGTGACTGTGCCGATCGGGTCGCCCAGGTCGGAGCCCACCACGCCGGTGTAGTGCTTCGCGAGGAAGGCTGTGGCCAGGGCCTTATTGCCGCTGGCGGTCACGGTGCCGATGGGCTCATCGACCTGCTTGACGCCGGATCCCCAGCGCTTCACTCCGGTCGGCGAAATGTCGCCATGGGCTGCGTCCACCAGCACGGCGGAGACCATGCCGAAGTGCCCACCCTTCACCTGCGCGCAGATCGTGCGCAGCGGCTCGTCGGCCGGCATGATGCGCTGATTGCTTGCGTTGGCGTGCTCGATCAGGAAGGCAGTTACCAGGGCGTGCTTAGCGGCGCAGCCCACGACGGTGCCCAGCGGCTTCTCGATGTCGAGTGCGCGCGGCGCCTGGCCCTCGCGCTCGCCGTAGCCGGTCTGCACCAGAGTGGGCACGACGACAGCGCGGTGATTCTCGGTGGTCAGCGTGCCGATCGGCTGATTAGCCGAGACAGGTTTGCCGGAATAGATCGGGCCGCCCTGGCCGACAATGAACGGCTCGGCGGCGTCGATCACGTAACGCATCACACCCTTGGCGATGCGGCGCAGCGTAGCCTCGGCCAGCGGCTTGTCGCGCTCGAAGATGCTCGGGCACGGCAGCGAGAAGTCGATGCACTCGGCGGCGGTGCGGTGCGGCCGCAGCTGGCCGGCAGCCACCTCGGCCGACGACGGCGCGCCGTGGCTGTTCTCCGGCCAGCAGATCGGCAGTCCGTCGCGGCGCGCGACCAGGAAAAAGCGCTTGCGGATGGTGGGAGTGTTCAGGTCGCTGGCGCGCAGCTCCTTGTATTCCACGGAGTAGCCGTGCGCCTTGAGCTGGCGGATGAAGCTGGCGAAGGTTTTGCCCTTCTTCGCAGGGTCTGGGCGCCACTTGCCATCGGCGTCTACGATAAGCGGGCCCCAGGTTTTGAACTCCTCTACGTTCTCCAGCATGATGACGCGCGGCTTGCACTTCGCCGCCCAGCGCAGCGTCACCCAGGCCAGGCCGCGAATTTTCTTCTCGACCGGCGTGCCGCCCTTTGCCTTGGAAAAGTGCTTGCAGTCCGGCGACAGCCAGACCAGCGCCACCGGGCGGTTGTTTGTCACCTTGATTGGGTCGATGTCCCACACGCTCTCGCATAGGTGCCGCGTGTACGGGTGGTTCAGCGCGTGCATGGCCAGCGCTTCTGGATCGTGGTTGATGGCGATATCGACTGGCCGCCCAAAGGCGGCCTCCAGGCCGGTGCTGGTGCCTCCGCCGCCGGCGAAGTTGTCAACGATCAGTTCATGACCCAAGTCCAGCTGGAGGGTGAAGATGTCACGCTTCATGGGATCCCTTTCGGTAGGCTTTGGTGAATGCCTTGTTTACGCTGTGCCCGCGCCGCAGCACGGCGTGCGCCAGCGCGGCCCGGTCCTGGTGGCTGGCGGTCGCCTGCCGCAGCAGGCCGAAGTAGCTGTTCGCCGACGTGTAGACCTCGTCTGCGTCGATGCGGCTCACCCGATGGATGGCCTCGTTGACGGTGCGGCGCCGGGTGTGGCTGCGCCACGGCTTGATCACGTGGCCGACGAAGTCCACGCCGCGCGCCACCGGCTGCAGGATGGTCTTGGACGGATTCAGCTGGGCGTGCAGCACCTCCGGCAGGAATTGCGCCACGTCGGCCAGCGCCGCGTTTAGCCACTGCGGTGATTCGTGCAGCAGCACGAAGTCATCCACGTAGCGGATGTAGTGCCGCGCGCGCAGGTGGTGCTTGGCGTGCTGGTCCAGCTTGTCCAGGTAGATGTTGGCGAAAAACTGCGACGACAGGTTGCCGATGGGCAGGCCGAGGTGCGCTGGCTGGTTGCCGAGCCGCTTGTGCGCGGGGACGCGGTGGAGCAGGTGCGGTGCGCCGCGCAGCTCGTAGTCCAGGCGCGGGTCGTGGAACAGGATGGTGTGCGCCAGCTGGCGCCACCACGGCGCGGTGACGCGCGCCGCGATCTGCTCCCACAGCACCCGCTTGTCGATGCTGACGAAGAAGTTGGCGAGGTCGCATTTCAGGTACCAAGCTGGCCGCGTCCAGTTCTGCGTGGTGCTGCGGATCTTCGCCTCCAGCCGCTGGGCGGCGTACAGCGTGCCGCGCCCGGGGATGCACGCGCAGCTGTCCTGGATGAACGAGGCGTAGAAGCGCGGCGAGATGCGGTTGTACAGCAGGTGGTGCACGACACGGTCCCGGAAGTCCGCGGCCCACACTTCGCGGGCTTTCGGGCGGGTGACGACGAAGCAGATCGAGCGGCCGGGGCGATAACTGCCGTCGGCCAGCTCGTCGTGCAGCTCCATCAGATTGCGCTCAAGGTGCAGTTCGAAACCCAGCGCGCTGGCCGAGTTCCGTTTGTTGCGCCGGCAGTCGAAATACGCGACCGCCAGCTCTTCGAGGGTGAAGTCCGCTTCGTATTGATCTGCGGACAGCGCGCGCCCGGCCCTCGGCCGACTTGTGGTTGTTGTTCTGGTTGCCATCGTTGAAGTTCTGGTTCCACGCGTTGTTAGGGTTCGGGGCGTACTGCGTCCATTCCTGCTATCTACGTCGCCCCGCCGAAGGCCTTGGCCGATCAGCGGGGTAACTGCGCCAGGCCTGGCCGGACGCCGCCGGCTGGTTCCTGTGGTGCGCATGGCGGTGGCCTTGTGGGCCAGCGGCAGGACCAGATTAAAAATCGCACGGTCGTCACCGCCTTGACGGTGGCGCTGCAGGCGACGATGCGGAGTGCTTGCGCCAGCCATTGCCTTGCTTTCCGATCTTGTCCGTGAGCGCGAACCCCCGGCTGTACTGGCCGGTGGAGATCGCGCGCAGGTCGTGCGCCAGGCGGAACAGCAGTTCCGCCACCTGGACCCGTTCCAGCAGCATGTCGAGGTGCGGTGTCTTCACCGTGGCGCAGTTGGCGCGGTAGACCAGGATGGTCAGGTTGAAGCACTCCTCGTGCAGCTTGCGGCCCAGGGTGGCCTTCAGCTCGCGGGGCATGTGCTTTGTCAGTTCCATGGTCAGCAGCATCAGCTCGTAGGTCAGCTTGTAGATCGGCAGTTCGGTATGGATGGCCATCGAATTACTAAATCACTGAATAATTAATCTGCGGACAGCGCGCGCCCGGCCCTCGGCCGACTTGAGGGTGTTGCCCTGGACGCCATCGTCGAAGTTCTGGACCCACGCGTAGGTAGGGTACGGGGCGTACTGCGTGCTGGACCAGTACCAGCCGTCCAGGAAGAGCTCAGGGACGTTCGTCCACATCAGGCGGAGCTCACGGCGGGATGGCAAGTAGAAGTCGCACAGCTCGCCGATTTCGAGGTCTGCAGCCCATTCGGCGGCTGGGTGGGCATGCTCCGAACGGATCAGCGCCACGGTGTTAGCCAGGCCGTCGTATTCGCTGCACGCGTCCTGCATGTCGACGCCTGGCGATCCCCAAGCGATTGCGGGGTTGTAGGCGCCTGCGTCCGTCGGCACGATCAGGTGATAGTCGGACTGGCCGTCCTCGCCGCGCATGATGCCGGCGTAGATGCCGCCTTGGCCCGGCCACTCGGCGCCGATGCGTGGCACGGCGATGAACGGGGCTGGTGCGGGCTTCTTGCCCATGACGCGGTCCAGCCAGGCCCCGACCAGCGAGTCGGTCGGCACGGTGAGATGGCCGTCGCCAATGTCCACGGTGATCATTTTGTGCACTACTTCCATTTTTTACTCCAGCGGTGTGGTTGAGCGCCGGGCTGCTTGCCCGGTTCGAATTGATGAAGGACTAAATTTCTAATCTGCGGACAGCGCGCGCCCGGCCCTCGGCCGACTTGTGGCTGATGTTCTGGAGGCCACCGTAGAAGTACTGGAACCACGCGTTGACAGGGTTCGGGGCGTACTGCTCCGAAGACCAGTACCAGTCCGGCTGGAACTGGTCCTTCAGATTGCCGAACAGGATGGCCTGCTCGCGGCGGGTAGGCAGGGCGCCGCCGAGTTCGGCTGCCGCCGCCATGGCCTTGTCCCAGGTGAATTTCTTGTTGTCGCGGCTGGCGATCAGAAACAGGTGATAATCGGGCTGGCCTTCCTCGCCGCGAACGATGCCGGCGTACATGCCGCCATTGGCTTCCGACTCCTCGCCTATGCGCAGGTATTGCGGTTTCAGGGTTGGGGCCGCTTCTTGGGTGTTGGTTTCCATGTGACTCTTTCGTGATTGTTATGCGCCGACGGTGGCGCGCTGCAGCTGCTCAACGGGCATCGGCCATGGTTCGCCCTCCAGCGTGTCGGGCACGTTGACCAGGGCCACGCGACGACCATTGCTGAGGTCCATCTTGAAGCCGATCACTTCGCCCTCCTGCGGGCCGTGATCGGTGTCGAAGTGGACCGCCATGCCGACGGCGATGTCCTTGTTCTGGTTCATCGCGGCCATGGTTACGGCTTGCCCATCAGGACGGTAAAGCCAGTCGCCTGGGCCGATACCACGTAGCCGGCGAACGCTTCCTCGATGGCGTTTTCCGCGCGGTCCAGTTCGTACCAGAACTTCACCTTGCTGGCGGTTAGGCGGTACTTCAGGCGTGCGCGGATTTTGTAGCCAACGCCGTTCTTGAACAGGCGCAGGCCGATAGCGAATTCACGCGGGATTTCCAGCGTGCCGTCGGCGCCGGCGGTGGTGCTGACGTTCTCGCTGTAGCCCAGCTGCACCTGGCCGTTGTCCAAGCGGCGGTGGCTCTTGAAGCTCACCTCGGACTTTGCCTGCAGCGTCAGCGCCACGGCCATCAGCGTTTCGCCTGACGGTTCGGCGATATCGGCGATGTTGTCTTCCAGGAAGATGGCAAATTCCTCCTGCTCCATCTGCTTGCCGCTGTGCGACAGCCAGTTGGCGAACTCGCGGGTCAGCTCAGCCTTGTAGACGGCGCGGTGATCGCGCCAGCCTGGCGTCTCGTCGTCCGCGTAGTGGTCGTTCAGCACCGCCGTGAGCGTGCGGTTTGCGGTGTCGGCGTAGATATAGCAGCGGGTGTTGCTGGCCTGGTCCAGCAGGTACTTACTCAGGCTCTCCATGGAGTCCAGATGGCTCGTACCGGCCTTGCGCTGCGGCGTTTCTGCGACCGCGTGGATCGCCTTGGTCAGATCGATGTGCTGGTAGCCGCTCGGAGCGACCAAGTGGAAAGTTCCTTCGATTTCTTTCACTTCGGCGCCCGCGTTGGTGAGGTCGCGGATAGCAGAGATCAGGTCGTCGTTCGCTGGGGTGGTGGGCGTCATTTTGCGGCTTCCTTCAGAGTGGATGGTGGTTGGGTGCTGGCGTCGCGCAGGTCCAGCACGGACTGGCGCGGGTGGTTGCGGGACAGCTCGTTGTCGTCGGTCAACCAGTAGAGGTCGGAGCCGCGTTCCGGCGTCGGCAGTTTGGCGATGATCTTGTCCTTGATCATCACCTTGTCGACATCCTGGCCCTTGCTGGCCGGGCCGACGGCGATCTGCAGCGTGATGCTGCCGCCCTTGCCGGTGTCCTTCACGTGCTTGAGCAGCTCGTTGAGATGGCTGCTCAACTCGGCGTGCGTGCGGCCGTCGCGCAGCTCCTGCAGAAAGACAGCGAATGCTTTGGTGCTCATGGTGTGGGTGGCCTTTCTTGTTGTTTGAGGTCAGTACTTCTTGCCGCCGACGGCCAGGCGCGCGGCTGGCTTATGGTCGGGCCGCTGGGCGTTGTAGGCCATCTTTTCGGCGATTGCGGCGCCCAGGTCGAAGCCTTTGCTGCCGGCCAGGTCAAAGATGCGGATCACTGCGTCGGCCAACTCAACTTCCAGCATGGTGCGGGCCGGCAGCTTGTCGTCCATGAGGCTCTTGCGGTCGCCCTCCATACCCTCGGCGATTTCGGAGACGATCAGCATTAGCATCTCGCCCGTGTTGCGCTCGATCGCTTTGCCGGTTTGCGGGTTCGACCACCAGCCGGCCGCCAGCGCGGCGCCGTGGCATTGTTGGTTCAGGATTTGCCCCGCTACATGGAGCGCGGGCGTGTTCAGTTCAAAGTTCATGGCTCTCTTTCAGTCGTTGTCGTTGGCTTGCAGCTTTTTCACATCAGGCCGCGCGCGGCGCTGCATATGCCGACGAGCCAAACATTTCAGGAGCGCCGCCTGTGCGGGATGCTTGAGCATCTCGTCCAGCGGCACCAGGGAGGCGGTGGCGCGGTGGGCAATCTCCAGCGCCATGCGGTCAGGGTCAGGGCGCGCCATGCTTGAAACCGTGGCGTTTGACGTGCCACGCGCGCGCCAGCGCTACCCCGATGGAGGCGCCGCATTTGCGGAAGTGGCTGTAGTACACGATCAAGGTAAACATGGAGTTCTCCTTCAAAGGTCCTGCTGCGAATCGTCAGGCGGCTGCGGGTTTGTGTGCTTCAAGGTGTGCCCGCCAAAGGTGATGGCCCTCTTGCTGGCCGGCGTAGTAGGCGTCGTCGCTGGCCGTACCGGGCTGGTACAGGCGCGGGATTGGAATGCGCAGGAAGCGCAGCTCCAGCACCGCGCGCACGCCGCGCTTGTATTCCTCGCTGCGCGGGTCGCGCGGTCCGGCGAACGCTGCCGCCATCAGCGACTCCACCCAGGCGCGGGAGCTCTTTGGCTGGCTCATGGCGCGCCGATGATGGCCAGGAGCTTGCGCAGCAGCGCAATCGCGTTGTGCGACACCACGCCGGTGCGCTCGTAGTCCAGATCCACCAGGCGGCACATGTTCGCCAGCTCCTCGCTGTGCGCCATGCGCGCCGCCATGAGGCGCAGTGTGGCGGCCGAATAGCCCGCCGCGCCCGCCGACACCGTGCGGCCGATGAACTGGCCTTGCTGGTTGTAGAGCGTGTAGCAGCCCTGCGAGCACAGACGGGCGCGGACGCCGCTGTCGCGCTGGTGCGCCTCCAGATGCTCCTGGTGGGCGCGCATGCGCTCAGCGAACTGCTGGGCGTTGGTGGTGGCAAGCGGGTTGATCACCATGAAACGGCGATCCTGTTCACCGATGGGCATCGCGTCGGCATGGCCGGACACGAAGACCATGTTCAAATGGGCTGGGGCTTTCATGGTGATCGTGCTTAGGCAGCGGCATCGACGAGTTCGGCGGCGGGTGCTGCTGCTTCCAGCTGCGCGGCTTCGGCAATGGAATTGATGAAGGACTGAATGGGCAATCTGCGGACAGCGCGCGCCCGGCCCTCGGCCGACTTGCGGATGAGGTCCTGGTTGCCATCGTCGAAGGTCTGGCCCCACGCGTCGTCAGGGTCCGGGGCGTACTGCGTGCTGGACCAGTACCAGCGTGCGGCCAGGGCGTCTGCTGCGCCTTCTTGGAAGGCTGTCAGCTGCGTCTGGCCTGGCGTGTCCTCGCTGTATTCCTCGCCGGCCGGGATGCTGCTGGCGTTCGCGCCGTCGTTGCAGGCGAAATTCTCGTAGTCGGTCGGCTTGAAGTGGCGGTACAGCAGCTCCAGCTCGTCGCGCGCCGGGATGTACCAGTCGGCGTAGCCGTTGATGATCAGCGCCAAGGCGGTGGCCGCCAGCATGCTGCCAGCTTCGGCCATTGCGATGGTGTTGGCATGGCCGTTCACCAAGGATTCGGCGCCTGGGACGGTGTCGTAGCGGGAGTTCCAGGCGCCGTGCAGCTCGCCGCCCGCTTTGGGCGACAGAATCAGGGCGAATACCTGGTCGGCATCGCGGATCAGGCCGGCGTAGAAGCCGCCGACGATAGCCGTGCCGATTGGCAGCAGTGCTGCTGGGTCGGTGTGTTCAGAAAGGGCAGAAGGTGCTGCGAGTGCTTGCGGTGCCATGTGGCCTCCATCGGTGGTTGGTGCGTCGATGAAGTAATCTTAGGCATGCCTAAAAATTTAGTCAAGCAATATTTTCGGTATGCCTAAATATTTACCCGGGCACCACTAAGGTGCGCAAGAAATGACGTTGTGAGGGGGAGGGTGGAAGGGGGGGGCTGGGACTATAATACGAATGCGTAACCGTTGTTCAGAGTCCCGATGACTTGGGCTTGATTTTCGGAGCTTTCACTGAACGAAACGAGCAAGTCTGCGCCGCCTAAGCCATGATCTAGCGCGTTCATCCAATAGTCGTAACCGCCCTGGTCTGGGGCACGATGTAAAACGTTTTTATATAAGGCGTTGACGATTGTGGAATTAGAGGGCTTAGCACCATAAAGGTTGGAAAATTCTTGAGATTGCATAAAGGAGCTAGCAGCACTCGTCAGCGACAGTCCCGACTCCATGCTTTTTATCCAGTAACCCAGCCCCGCCTCGTCAGGCGCTCGGTTGAAGGCGGCTTTATAAAGCCTGTAGGCTTCGGCTGAACTTCCTGCAGTTTCAAAGGATATAGTTCGGTCTTTGAACTCTACTCTCTCAATATTTCCGAGCGTATCGAGTGCGGTTGGATCAGTCTTATCGATGACAGTAACGCCAATGGCCGTACGTAAAACGGTAAATTCTGAACTTGATCCAGAGAACACGACAGTATCGCGCCCCGCTCCACCGTCTATTACATCGTTGTCGGTAGTTGCTATTAACCTATCGGCCAACTGTGTGCCTGAGATTATGTTCGATTTTCTCGCCGGTATCGTGTCCTTGTCCTGCCACACGCCTAGCCCTACGCCCTTGTTCGATGAGGCAGATCCTTGATACCAAGACGCGCTGACGTAGTACGTTCCCGTATAGGGGGCTACAAAGTTGGTATGATCTGCACCATACCCTCCCAAGCCATCATCCACGGCAATAGCGTTACCGAGATTGTCGTAAACAATTAGAACGAATGGATCAAAAAAGCTAGTGCTTAGCACATCGTACGTGGCGCCTTTGAATGCTTGGAAGGAAAAAAGATCGTGTAACAGCGCATTATTATCGGCACCGACATAATACGCCCACGATTCAAACGCGCCAGCTGTAGTGGATGTGTTCGGCTGGAATTCAAGAATTCGAGCGACTGACATTTCGAGGGCCGTCAAATCCTTAAGTTGATCGTATGTTGTGTAGGTCATTTCGCACACCCGTGGTTAGAATTTTAATTATAGTAATTTTTGTAATCACGAAATCTATCCAAATCTAACTGATCAGCTTAATTTTTTCCGTCTAAATTCTGTCGGTCTCTCGACGCACGACACGCCCAACAATAATACATTCGCCATTCCGGCAACTCTTGCGGTGATACTTGCGTTGATCCGGATTGTCAGACGCTAGCCACCATTCGCCACGGTCGCGGATGAGGCGCTTGATGACTGCCTCGCCTTCATAATTAACTGCGAAGACTGCACCATCTTCCATGCGGTTGTCGGCCGTGTTCACGATCACCTGATCGCCCTGGTAGAGATTGGGCTCCATACTTTCCCCCTTGACCGACAGTGCGATCAGCTTATCGGGTGAGTACCCGTTGCGGTCTACCCAGTTCTTCGCGACACTGAGCCTGCTGCCGTCGTAGATGTCTGGGATGGTCTGGAAGCCGGTAATGCCTGCTTGAAGTTCCAATTTCACCTTCGGAATTTGATAGAAGTCAGGATCGCCATCCTCCGCGATCACCACGCGCGCTGCGCCGCTCAGCATTGAAGTGTGAGATGTTACATGCATGGCACCAACACCCTCAAGTAGCCATGCCGGGCTGATGCCCAGCGCGGTGCACACTCGGATTAGGTTGGCGCCCTCGATCATCTTGGTCTGACCGCTTTCCCAATCGGTGACGGTAGGTGCAGATACGCCAACCAGCCTCGCAAAGGCGGATTTTTTTATTTCACGGGCCTCTCGGGCCTCGGTAAGTCTTCTATTCCATGTCATTAGGTAATCCTAACAAGATTCACTTAAGGCATGGCTAAAGTTTTGCTTGCAAATATTATTCGGCAAGCCTAAACTTTAGGTATGTCTAAAATTCTCACGCCTGATCAGATCATTGACGCCTTGGGCGGGACGTCCGAAGTTGCCGCGCTCTGCGACATTAAACCTCCGTCCGTATCCGAGTGGCGGCGCGCGGGGATTCCGAAGGCTCAGCTCAAATATCTGCGTCTCGCCCGGCCGGAGAAATTCGCCGAGTTGGATGCGCTAGCCGATGGCCACTCCGGCCGCCAGCCGCCCACCACCAACAACATCCTCGACACCGTGCCGGACCATGCGGCCGTGGTGTCAACCCAGAATGTTTTGAGTCGCGGCCGGGATCGCCGCAGTGGATGATAGTGGTGGATTTGATGATGAATTGCCGGCCAATGTTGGTCGGCTATTTTTTGCCCATTTTCTTGTAAATGGGAAATTAAGTTGGGCTGGCAATTTTTCATAGAGTCATCTTGCCGAGGTTTGTTGATGTTTACATCATTCTTTTTAAGGGTTTCCGTATGAACATACTCGACGCATTTCACGAGACCGTGCACAGCGCTGATGGTGGCTGCGAGGCGCTGGCCGTCCGGATGGGTATGTCGGCGGCGGTGTTGCGCAACAAGGCCAACCCGAACGCTGCCGGCAACATCGTCGGCCTGATGGACGCGGACCGTGCCATGGGGCTGACCGGCAACCACGCTGTGCTGCACGCCCTGGCGGCAAACCATGGCTACGTCTGCGTCCAGGTCGGCGACCAGATCATTGCCAGCGACCTGGCGCTGCTGGAGATCGCCATGCAAGCCTGGATGGCCAATGGCGCGGTGGGCGCATCGGTGCAAGAGGCGCTGGCCGACGGCCGCATCCAGCAGCACGAGGTCGTCCGCGTCAAGGAGCAGGTCATGCGCGCCACGCGCGTGCTGCACGAGCTGGTCGCCCGCATGGAAGGCATGGCCGAGAAATGAATATCGGCGAACTGCTGATCGAAATGCGGTTGCATGGCCTGCCGGATCTGCCGGACGGCCATCCTAAGCTGATCGGGAAGATCCAGCGCTTCGGCAAGGGCAGGAAGGCGTGGTACCAGTTGCGCTCGTTCAAACTGAAGTCCGGCCAGGAGGTTGTGACCGGAGCCTTTGGCTTATGGCAGGGGCAGGACCCGGGCACCGTGTCGGTGGTGGTGGACTGGACCGGCGTGAGCGACGAGGAGCGGGCTGAGGCCGAGCGCCGTCAGGCTGCGTACGCCCAGGAAGAGGTGGAGCGCCGCAACCGTGCTGCCGAGCTGGCCGCCGGGCGCGCCCGTCGCCAATGGGCCCGCGCGGCGCAGGTCGAGGAACCGCAACTCGTGCCGTACCTGGCGCGCAAGCGCATCGACGGCGACGGCGCGCGCGTGGACGAGAACGGCGTGCTGCTGGTTCCTGCCCGCCGCTACGTGGCCGGCGAGCGGCCCGATCTGGTCAGCGTGCAGAAGGTCCAGCCGGACGGTGAGAAGCGCTTCAACGATGGCGCCGACATGGTGGGCGCGGCCTGCCTGCTCGGCGCGCTGACACCGGAGTCGCGGCTGATCGGCATCGCCGAGGGCTACGCCACCGGTCAGTCCGTGCGCATGGCCACGGACCGCGCCTTCCCGATCATGGTGGCGTTCAACGCTGGGAACTTGATGGCGGTGGCGCGGCGCCTGCGGCAGGACTTCCCGGATGCGGCGTTGTTGTTGCTGGCCGACGACGACTGGCTGCTCGAGCAGCGCTACATGCGCGACATGGCGGCTGACTTCGGGATCGCCGCGGCGGCACCGATCGACGGCGCCGACCACCAGGTCGTCACCGAAGACGGCACCGGCGCGACGATGTGCGCCACCTGGCGCGAGGATGCCACCGGCACCCGGTACATCGACGTGGACGTGCGGTCCGGACGCCGGATGCGCACACCCAAGTTCGAGAACGCAGGGATGTCGCGCGCCCGCGCCGCCGCGCGCGAAGTCGGCAACGCCCACGTGGCCTGGCCAACCTTCGCCGCGCGCGGCGAGAACAAGTGGACGGACTTCAATGACCTGCACGTCGAGGAATCGCTGGACGAGGTGCGCGCGCAGCTGGCGGTCGTGCTGGAGCGTATCGGCGCTGGCGAAGCGCCAGTTGGCTTGCCCGCTGCGCCTTCTGGTGATCCTTCCTGCCTACCCGTTTCCCCCGTACCCCCATTGGAGGATGACCCAGTAGGCATCAGGGCGCCGACGGCAGAGCAGTTGATCGCGCACTTCGCTCTGGTGTGGCCCACCACGGATATCTGGGACGAGCTGCGCAAGCAGCGCATGAAGCGCTCGGCCTTCAACGCCTGGGTAGGCAAGGATGCCGCTCACGCATGGGAGAAGGACACCCGGCGCCGGACGATCATGCGGGACAGTCTGCCCGCGCTCGTCGGCGGCCGCGCAGTGCCCGGGGGTGCCGGGGGCGGCAAGTTGGGCGAAATGCTGGACAACCTCACGCTGCTGCGCGGCACCGAGACCGTGTGGGATGCCATCGGCCAGCAGGTTATGACTCTGGGCGCTGTGCGGGCCGACTACACTGCGGACCTGACCGGCAAGTGGCAGGAGCATGCGTTGCGCAAGACCATCGAGGCGCGGAACCTTGTGTTCGATCCGACGCAGACGGCGGACCCAGAAACCACCGTCAACATCTTCCTCGGCTGGCCCTTGAAGCCGAAGCCGAATGCGGCCCTGGTGGAGCCGATCCTCGCGCTCCTTGAATCCTTGTGCAGCGCCGAGGACAACGTTGACGAGTGTGTGGCCTGGATCCTGCGCTGGCTTGCGTTCCCGCTGCAGAACCCGGGCGCCAAGATGCAGACTGCGCTCCTGATGTTCGGCGAGAAGCAAGGTACCGGCAAGAGTCTGTTCTTCCAGGACGTGGTGGCGCCGATCTACGGCGACTACGGCACCGTGGCCAGCCAGCACCAGCTGGACTCCACCTTCACCGCCTGGCGCTCGCGCAAGCTGTTCGTGCTGTTTGAAGAGGTATTGTCGCGCGACGACAAGTACAGCCACAACGGCACGCTGAAGTACATGATCACCGGCAAGTCGATGAGCATCAACCAAAAAAACTTGCCGGAGCGGACGGAGCGGAACCACCTGAATGGAACCTTCCTGTCCAATGAGCCGCAACCCATCCCGATTGAGTTGGAGGATCGGCGCTTTATGGTGATCGAGGCCCGGGCCAAGCAGTCCAAGGAGTTCTACGACGAGGTCAGCGCTGCTATTTCAGCCGGCGGGGTCGAGGCCTTCTACCACTTTCTCTTGAGCTTTCCGCTGGACGGCTTCAACGAACACACCAAGCCGATGATGACCCTGGCCAAGGAGCGCGTGATCGAGTTCGGCCTGAACGGCTGGATGTCGTTCCACCGCTCCTGGAAGGACGGCTACCTGGCGGCGCCTTACTGTTCCTGCCTTTCCGAAGACCTGTTCAAGATATACCGGCGCTGGTGCGACAAGACGGGCGAGAAGCCGCTCACGCTGTGCAAGTTCGCCGGGCTGCTGGCCAGCCGCGAGCACAAGGTGAAGCGGTCGGTGGCGGTGGGCGCGAAGGGTAAGACCACCAGGATGATCTTCGAGGTTAAGGCGGAGGGCGAGACAGAGTCCGTCGAGAAGCAGATCGATCGGTTCCGGAAACTGGGTGACATTCGTGGTGACGGCATAGCCGACGAGCAGGGTTAATTGCAGGCGCTAGCAGGGTAGACAACCAACCCTGCAACGTCGTAGGCCGCATGAATACTGGTGTGTAGCAGGGTAGATGGGGTTTGCAGGCTTTTACCGCGTATGCGCGTATTTTCATGGAGTCAGGTTTTTGGAGTGTTTCTCTCGCATGAGGAATCGGAAACGCTGCATACCCTACATACCCTGCCAAGGATGAGTGTATATGCGGGCTACAGCGTTGCAGGGTTTGAAGTAAGGCCTGAGCAACCCGGCAATGAGGTGAAATTTTAAAGGAGCAGGAGATGGTTGCGATTCGTAGGGTGGAGATAGTGGCGGCGCGGCATGATCCGTTGGACGTATGCCTGGGGATATGGGTGCAGTGGCAGCGTCGCAGCGACGTTGGCATAGGCTGGCATCGCCGCTCGGCCATGCTGGCCAGCGAGGCCAGCGCCGACTCTGAGCAGCTATACGACAGCATGGACAACGCGGCCGCCGAGGCCGTAGAGGCGATGATGAGCGGCATGCCGCGTCACCTGGACTGGGCATTGCGTAAGCAGTGTGGTATTGCCACGATGTGGAAGTTTCCTCACCTGAGTTATGAGACGGAGCTTATGGAGGCGCGCGCGTTGCTCGAAAAAAAATTGAAGAATAATATTGCTACCCGCAGTTTTTTTCTCTAGAATCCAACACCAGAGGGACGGTGCACGTCCCAAGCTTTTGAAAGCCTCGCTAAACGCGGGGCTTTTTGCATTGGGCGATCACTTTGTGAGGCGGGCATGGAAGGCGAGACGCGGTGGGCAGAACGTCCGACCCGCGAGCAGATGGAACTGCGCGCTGATCCGCTTGAACCGCCGCCCGACACCGACGAAATCCGGCGTCAGCTTGGCTGGCGCCTGCTGCAAAACAACGCGCGCTATCGCAGAGACGAGGATCACCATGACGATCGAAGCTGAGCGGAGGTGGCTGATGATCGCTATCGAGCTGGCCAAGTTGCAGCGCGACTGCGCCTGCTCTTTGCTGCGTGGCGTTGGTAGCACCAAGATCAAGTAGCAGCACATGGCCGCCGCGGCATACAAACACCTCTACAACACGAAGCGCTGGTATCGCTTGCGCTGGCACCAGCTGCAGTTACAGCCGCTGTGCGAGATGTGCGCCAAGTTGGGCAAGGTAACGTCGGCCACCGTCGCCGACCACATCAAGGCGCATCGGGGCGACGAAGAACTGTTCTTCGACGAGAAGAATCTGCAGTCGCTGTGCAAACCGTGCCACGACGGCGCGAAGCAGCAGATGGAGAAAAGCGGAACGCTGCGCGGTTGCAGCCTAGATGGCGTGCCGCTCGATGCGAACCACCATTGGAACCGGCCAGCCTGACGGGTTTGCCGGGGAGGGGGGCTTCAATCTCTGGGCGGTTCAAACCTAAGACCGCTCTCCTCCCTCCGTTCGCAAAATCGGGAAATATGGCAGGGGGGTATAGCTGCCGGGAGATCACATGTCAGGCAATCAGAATTCGGGTCGGCGTCCGATACCGGCGACGGTGCACGCCATACGCGGCAATCCGTCGAAGAAGTCCGCTGCCGAACTGGCCGCCGGTGCCAATCACAAGCCGGTGGACGCTGCTGCTGCCGCGCCGGCCTGCCCCGACTTCCTGACCACGGACGCGAAGACCGAGTGGCGCCGCATTATCGCCGACCTGGTCACGCTGGGCGTCGTCACCAAGATCGACCGAGGCGAACTGGCGGTGTACTGCCAGGCATGGGCGGACTGGAAGCACGCGCGCAAGCGCATCGCTGAAATGCAGGACGCCGGGTTCGTGGAGAGCACGCCCAGCGGCTACAAACAAATCAGCGCCTGGATGCAGGTGGCCAACCGTGCCGAGGATCGCATGCGCACCGCCGGCAACTCTTTTGGTTTGAACCCGTCGGCGCGCGCCCGCCTGCAAGTGCGAGTGCCCGTGGGCCAGGGCGAGTTGTTCCCGAATGACGAAAAAACCAAAGCAGCCACCTACTTCTGAACCAGCTGAAGACCGCGCCACCGCCTATGCGCTGGCGGTCGTCGCGGGCGAGATCGTAGCGGGTCCGCAAGTTCGGGACGCGTGCAAACGGCACCTGCGGGATCTGGAGGAAGGCCCGGCGCGCGGGCTGGTGTGGGATCTGGACGCGGCGCGGCGCGCCATCGGTTATTTTGAGGACGTGCTCTGCCTGAACGGTGGCCAGTTCGAAGGCAAGGCCTTCGTGGTGCTGCCCTGGCAGGCCTTCATCATCGGCAGCCTGTTTGGCTGGAAGGGAGCGGACGGCTACCGGCGCTTCCGTGTCGCCTACGTCGAGACGGCGAAGGGGAGCGGCAAGTCGCCGCTATCGGCCGGCATCGGCCTGTACGGCCTAACCGCCGACGGCGAGCCCCGCGCTGAGATCTACGCGGCGGCCACCAAGAAGGATCAGGCCGCGATTCTGTTCCGCGACGCTATCGCAATGGTGGACCACTCGCCTCAGCTGGCGGGCCGGCTGGCTGTGTCCGGCGCGAAGGGCAAGGAATGGAACCTCGCCTACAACAAGACCTCGTCGTTCTTCCGCCCGATCAGCGCGGACGACGGCCAGTCCGGCCCGCGTCCGCACATGGCGCTGCTGGATGAGATTCACGAGCACAAGAATGCCACCGTCGTCGAGATGATGAGGGCGGGCACGAAGAGCCGGCGCCAGGCGCTGATCTTCATGATCACCAACAGCGGCACGGACAAGCGCACAGTCTGCTGGGAATACCACGACTATGGCGCGCAGGTCTGCGCCGGCCAGCTGGTGGACGACAGCTTCTTCGCCTTCATCTGCAGCCTGGACCTGCTGGACGACCCGTTTGTGGACGAGGGATGCTGGGAGAAGGTGAACCCCAGTCTGGCGCACGGCGTGCCGGGCCTGAAGTATCTGCGCGAGCAGGTCACCCAGGCGCGCGGCATGCCATCCAAAGAAGCGCTGGTGCGGCGCTTGAATTTCTGCCAGTGGACCGAATCGAATTCGCCGTGGATATCGGCGGATATCTGGTTCGGCTGCCAGAGCAAAGAGCCGATGCCGTTGGAACGATTCTACGGTCGGACTGGTGTCGCGGGGCTGGACTTGTCCAGCACGCAGGACTTGACCGCCTTGGTGTTCCTGTTGGACCCGACGCTGGACGACCCTGTGCACCGCTTAATCCCCTTCTTCTGGTTGCCCGGCGACGGGTTGTTGGCGAAGGCCGCGAAAGATCGTGTGCCCTACCTCGCCTGGCGCGACGCAGGCCATTTGTCGGCGCTGCCGGGCCGGGCGATTAACAAGAAGGCGGTGCTGGCAAGATTGGCTGAGCTGTGTTCGGTGTTTGATATCCGCGAGATCGCTTACGACCGCTGGCGGATCGAAGACCTGAAGGCAATGATTGACGATGAGGGCTATGCGTTGCCGCCACTCTCGCCGTTCGGCCAGGGCTTCAAGGACATGGCGCCGGCGGTGGACGAATACGAGCGGCTGATGATTGAGCAGCAGCTGCAGCACGATGGCAATCCGATTATGACGTGGTGTATGGCGAACGCTGTGCTGATGAGCGACCCCGCAGGCAACCGTAAGATCGCGAAGGAGCGCGCCACTGGCAGGGTTGATGGGGCGGTTGCTGCGGTTATGGCAGTGGGCCTGATCGGCGCTGCGGTGGACACAACAAGCGTCTACGAGGATCGCGGCGTAATATTTTTCTGATGGGGTGCAAATGGGATTTTTTGACCGACTGAGCATAGCGTTTGGCGGTAGCCCACGTGCACAGGGTTCGGAATCAGGCGAGTCGGTGCGTGACATGCTGCGCGGCGGAGGCACGGCTTCCGGCGCCGCTGTTACCGAAGCCAGCGCCATGAAGGTGGCTGCGGCTTGGCGCTGCGTGAACATCATTTCGGGTTCGATCGCCACATTGCCGCTAGATCTGATTCGGCGGGTCGACGAGCGCGCGCGCGCGCCTGCCGTTGGGCACCCGCTGCGCAAGATTCTGACCGTGAAGCCTAACCCCTGGCAGACGCCATCGGAGTTCCGCCGCATGATGCAAGGCCATCTGCTGCTGCGGGGGAATGCTTATGCGCGGAAGGTGATGTTGGGCGGCTCGCTGCAGGCTCTAATACCGTTGCATCCTGACCGCGTAACAGCAACGCAGTTAGACACTTTGGCGATGAATTATGAAGTCACGGGCCGCAACGGTAGCCGTATCACGTTAGGCCAGAAGGACATCATGCACCTGCGCGGCATGTCCCTGGATGGGGTGACCGGTATGTCGGTTCTGTCCAACATGCGGGAGTCGCTGGGCTTAGCCCTGCAAACGGAGCAGGCCGGTGCACGCATATTCAGAAACGGCATGCTGTCGGGTGGCGTTATTTCGCATCCTGGCAAGTTGACCGACGCAGCGGCCAAGAATTTGCGTGAGTCCCTGGATGAAAAAAACAGTGGGGCCGAAAACGCTGGCAAGTGGATATTGGCGGAAGAGGGCATGAAGTTCGACCCAGTGGCTCTCTCTGCAGAAGACGCGCAGTGGCTTGGAACGCGGGATTTCCAGCGCTATGACATTGCCATGTTCTTCGGCGTGCCGCCGCACATGATCGGCGCCACCGAGAAGTCCACCAGTTGGGGCTCCGGCATTGAGGCACAGGGTACTGGTTTTGTGACCTACACGCTGAACGATTGGATCAAGATCTGGGAAGAATCCATCAAGCGTGATTTGATCAGCGAGAGCGAGTGGGAAAGTATCGATGCCCGCTATAACGTGAATGCGCTGCTGCGCGGTGATTCGAAGACGCGCTGGGCTGGCTATACCAGCGCGCTGCAATGGGGCGTGTACAGCCCCGACGAGATCCGCAGCATGGAAGACCAGAATCCGCGCGAGGACGGACGCGGCGGCATCTACTACGACCCGCCGAACACGGCAGGGAAACCGCAAAACGAGGAACATCAAGATGACCCTGCGAAAACTGCCGAAGCTTAACGCCCTGTCGATTGATGGAGTGAAGTGGGACGCGCCATCCGACGCGGTTGGAAAATGGGATGCCGCAGTGCGCGGCGCTGCCGGCGACGAAACCATCACCATTTACGACATGATCGGTTCCGACGGTTGGAGTGAAGGGGTGACAGCCAAGCGCATCGGCGCTGCGCTGCGTTCGATCGGCTCGCGCGACGTCACTGTTTCTATCAATTCCCCCGGGGGCGACTTCTTCGAGGGCCTGGCTATCTATAACCTGCTGCGCGAGCATCCTCACAAGGTGACCGTGAAGGTGGTCGGCTTGGCCGCCTCGGCCGCGTCCGTGATTGCCATGGCGGGTGACGAAATTCAGGTAGCCCGGTCCGGCTTCCTGATGATCCACAACGCATGGTCGGTGGTGGTCGGGAACCGTCACGATCTGCGCGGCGCGGCCGATGTCATGGACCAGTTCGATTCCAGTATGGCCGAGCTGTATGCCCAGGCAGCTGGCATTACGGTAGAGGAGGCCGCTGCCCTGATGGATGCCGAGACTTGGATGACCGGTCAAGCTGCGCTGGACGCCGGCTTTGCCACAAGCCTGCTGGCCGCTGATGAGGTGGTTGCTGAGCAAGACCAGGCAAATGCGGCACTCGTGGCGAAACGCCGCATCGATAGCATGTTGGCTAAGCAGGGTATGCCGCGTTCCGAGCGGCGGGCCCTGTTGGAGCAAATGAGGGGCACGCACGACGCTGCTCCGGGCGCCACGCATGACGCTGGTGCCGACCTTGTTCCCGGCCTGCTTTCGGCGATTGCAACGCTTCGTCGGTGATTTAAGAGAACCACAAACACACAACCCGCCGCGTGCGGGTTTTTTTACGAATACCGAAAGGGACTCCCATGAAAAAAAACCAAATCGTTCGCGGCATTCAAAGCGTGCGTGCCGATTCGTCCGACGCCAAGGCAGTGCTGGGCCAACTGCAGCAGGCGTGGCACGACTTCAAGGCGGAGAACGACCGCCAGCTGGCGGAAATCCGCAAGGGGGTCAATGATCCCCTGCAGGCCTCGAAGGTCGAGACCATCAATGCTGCTGTGTCGACGCTGCAAAACCAGATGGCCGAGCTGGCGGTGCAGGCCGCTGCGTTCCAGATGGGCGGCGGCAACGCTGTAGACCCGGCCATTGCGGCGCACTCCACTGCGTTCGACGCCTTCTTCCGCCGCGGCGTCGAGGCCGGCCTGCGCGATCTGGAAGTGCAGGCGCGCCTGACCACCCAATCCGACCCGGACGGCGGCTTCGTCGTGCCGGCGGAAATGGAAGCCGGCATTGACCGTGTCCTGGGTACCATGTCGGCCATGCGCTCGCTGGCCACCGTGCGCCAGATCGGCGCGGCGAGCTACAAAAAGATGATCAACCAGGGCGGCGCCAGCAGCGGCTGGGTGGGCGAAGCGGGCGCGCGCGGTGAAACTGGCACGCCGCGCCTGGTTGGCCTGGACTTCCCGGTCATGGAGCTGTACGCCCAGCCTGCGGCTACCCAGACCATGCTGGACGACGGTTCGATGAATATCGAAACCTGGCTGGCCGACGAAGTCTCCATCGAGTTTGCTGAGCAGGAAGGCGAGGCCTTCATTCTGGGTAACGGTGTGGCCAAGCCACGCGGCCTGCTGGGCTACGACACCGTCGCGAACGCACAATACGCGTGGGGCAAGGTCGGGTTCATCAAGTCCGGCGCGGCAGCCGACTTTGCCGCGACCAATCCGACGGACCAGATCATCGACCTGATCTATTCGCTGAAGCGCGGCTACCGCCAGAACGCCGCCTTCCTGCTGAACGACCTGACCGTGAGCAAGGTCCGAAAATTCAAGGATCTGGAAGGCAACTATATCTGGCAGCCATCCTTGACCGCTGATGTGCCTCCGACCCTGCTGGGCTACCGCGCCGAAACCGATGACAACATGCCGGACGTGGCTGCCAATGCGTTCGCCATGGCCTTCGGCGACTACAAGCGCGCCTACCTGATCGTCGATCGCATCGGCATCCGCGTGCTGCGCGATCCGTTCACCAGCAAGCCCAACGTGCTGTTCTACACCACCAAGCGTGTGGGCGGTGGCATCCAGAACTTCGAGGCCGTGAAGCTGCTGAAAATCGCGGCCTAAGCGCCAGGCAACAGCCGCGCGCCAAGCCTCGGCGCGCGGAAATCCATTCGAAAGGAAATCCGATGCGTGATCTGCACAACAACATCGACCTGCGCCGCGCGATCAGCCCGGTGTCGGTTGCCGATAATACTGCCCAAGTGTCCCAAATCATCGACCGCCAGGGCTTCGACGCCCTGGAGTTCGTCATCCTGACCGGCTCGCTGGCCGACGCCGACGCCACCTTCACGGTCCTGGTCGAGGATGGCGACGCCGCCAACCTGTCCGATGCCGTAGCGGTAGCTGACGCCGAGCTGCTGGGCACCGAGGCGCTGGCCAGCTTCATCTTCAGCGACGACGACAAGGTGCGCAAGATCGGCTACGTGGGTGCCAAACGCTATGTGCGCCTGACCATCACCCCGGCCAGCAACGCATCGGCCGGCCTGCTGGCCGCCGTGGCGGTACTGGGCCATCCCGCCTCGGTGCCGACGGCAAACCCGCCAGCGTAATTGCTGGTTATGACCAACTGCCTGTTCTTCGCCCTGGCGCTGTACTGGCGCCGGCGCGGGCGGGCAGAGCAGTGCTACCTGCTGGCGCGCCGCTCGCGGCTGGGCTGGACGCCGCACTTCCTGTACGCGGAGGTGCGGCGCGGCCGGATCCGCATCATCAGCTACAAACCGAACAACACGGCCTTCAAGGCCTGCCCGCCGCCGGTGTTCGCCGGCCGCGCGCACTGGGGCGACGCCCCATAGGAGAAGACCAAATGCCAACAAACAAGAGCAGCGCTTATCGCACTGCCATCGCGGATGCGCGCACGACCTTCATTGGTGGCGCCGCCAAGCTTGTGCTGGAAAGTTCGGGTGGTGCCGCGCTGGCCGCCTTCACCTGCGCCACCCCGAATGCTCCTGCAGCTGCCAACGGCGTGCGCTCGCCAACTTTGCCTGCCGCTAATACGTTTTCTGCCGACGGCACCGTGGCCCGCGCCAGTTTGTACAAATCGGACGGCACCACACTGATCGAGCGGTACACTGCGGGCACCAGCGGCGCCGAAGTGATTGTTTCGACCACCACGGCCGTTAATGGCGCGGCCGTGGCCGTCATCAGCTGGACTTGCACCGAGCCGAGCTAAAATGGCTACTCGCGTAACCGACTCTTTCACCGATGCGAACCTGGTTCGTGTGGATGTCCACCTTGGTGAGTTGGGGGCGTCCTGGACGGCGTTGGCAGGCTTGGCAGGCACGAGCAAGCCCGCGATTTATGACAACCGTCTATTGGCCCTCGATGCCGGCAACTGCATCTATCTTTCTTCGGGGGCCGCCACCACCGACGGCGAGAGCATCACGGCCAGCATCCAGCGATTCGACAATTCGCCGTGCGCCATAGGGCCAGCAATTCGCGGCAGCGTGACAACGAACTCCTGCTATATCGTCTTCTGGGCCAATGACGGCACGCTGGCGCTGTATCGTGTTATTTCCTCGGTCCTCTCGGCATCGCCGATTGCCAGCACTTCCTCGCCGATTTCGAACGGCACGCACAGCGTGAAGGTCAAGGCCACCGGCACCGGGGCCAGCGTGCTGCTGGAAGTCTTCATCGATGGCTCTGGCACGCCGGCGCTGTCCTTTGCGGACACGGATGCCACGCGCCTGAACACCCCCGGCAAATTCGGTGTCTACCTGGGCGGCGCGACGGGCGGCGGCGCCGGCCTCCACTTCAACGACGTGAGCGCGATCGACGCGGCTGCGGCCGCACCCACCTTCACGTTCACCGCACCGCTGAATAAGACCATTCACCAGCACACTGGCGGTGTCGGCACGATCAAGGTCTCCTTAGCCTATACCGGGGCGCCGGAAACCATCGAGGCGCGTCTGGTAGCCGATGGGACAAATACTCCTATCGCCGGTTTCGACTGGTCAACCAAGGTCGCGACTCCTGCCGGTGGGGTCGCCTCCTTCACTTTCCCCGGCGACAGTACCTCGCTGGCCTGGCGCAACGTGCAAGTTCGAGACAGCGCCAACCCCGGCACAGTATTCACGTCGGGCAAGGTAGTCGTTGGCTCGCTGTTCGCTTCGGTGAACCAATCCAACGTGGCAAATTTCTGCTACGTGGGCAGCAGCACGCTCACGCCGCACAACAGCACTGCTGTGTACGGCCGTGTCGGCACTTGGCAGGCGCCAAACCCAGCCACGATGGATGGCGCCATCATCTTCCTGAACAGCATGGTGGCCGCGCTGGGCTGGGCCTGCGGCTGGCTCGATACGGCTAAATCGGGCTCCGGCCTGGACCCGAGCGTGTTCGACCCTTGGTTGCCAACGGCCAGCAGTGCGAACTACGCCTACTTCCGCGACACCATCGCTGGGCTGGATGGAACTGTTGAAGGGGTGGTCAGCGCGGCAGGGGAGAACGACGCAAACGGCGGCGTGTCGCAAGCCACGTTCTACGCTGACCTGGGCCTGCTGTTCTCGGCGATTCGCGCCGACCTAGGCAAGCCGAGTCTGCCTATTGTCATGATGACCATGGGGCGCGTGCTGATCCCGGGCTATGCAACCGATGCGCAGGCGCAGGCTATCCGGCTGGCGCAAGTACAGAAGGCTGCGGACCCTAACATCTACCGCGTGGACCGCATCGACTTGCCGCTGGCCGGCGACAACATTCATCACACGGCGGCTGGGTATGCGGCTGCTGGTGATCGCTGCGCGCGTGCTATGCAAAGCGGGTCTGGGACTGGTAGCCAGTACCGCGGTCCATCCTTGCAGTCGGCGCTGAAACTGACTGCGACGACATTCCGCGTGGCGCTGATGCACCACAACGGGAGCGACTTCACGCCGAGCACCGGTATCGGAGGCTGGCGCGTCACCGACCCGGGCGCGAGCGATGCTGTCATTGCCGTGAATTCAGCGGTGCGCGTGAACGCCAGTGCGGTCGACCTGCAATTGGCGTCGGCGCCGGTGGCACTGCCGAAAATCGGCTACCTCTACGGCATCGCACCCTCGATCACGGGTGTGCTGAAAGACAATTCCGGCCTGGCGCTGCCGCTCGAGTACGGCACTGGCGTTACCGCTGTCGAGGGAGCCCCGGTATCCATCGGCATCACTGAATCGGCCGAGACGATCAGCATGTCTATCGAAGTCGCCAGCGAGTCGGAGACGGTCGAGGTGACGATCATCGAGGACGCGGAAACCGTGTCCTGCGCTGTGCGAATCGGCGGGCAGCACCTGGCTCCGTCGCGCACCGTGGTGTTCGAAGTATAGAAAGGCAGCCATGACCACCACCCCAACCCTGAAGAACGGCCGCTGGACCATCGAGAAGGATCCGGACGACAAATTCTTCTACAACGGCGACGTCTCGGCCACGCTGGCCGACGCTGGAACCGTAGCGGTGTCGGTGGAAACCATCGTCGCCGGCGTCGAGGTGCTTGTCCCGGCATACATGCAAGAGGGGGTCGCCATTGTGAAACTAGGCGGCCTGGACATCTCCGACGACGACCCGCAGAACTTCTGCACCTTCCGCGTTACCTGCGCTAACGGCGAGCGCTTCGACAAGACGATTTGGTTTAAGCGAAGGGACAAATAGCATGGTTGATCGTCTTATAAAGCCGCCAGAAGAATTGCCAGTGTCCATGAACGATGCCCGCACGGCTGCGCGTATTGATGGCGCAGATCTTGATTGCGAAATTGCAATTCGTGTGCGCACTATCACCGACGAGGTGGAGCACCTTACTGGCCGCGCAATTATCAAGCAGACATGGCGCGTGACACTGGACAGTTTTCCGGTCTCCGTGCGTCTACCGAAGCCCCCAGTGGTTCGGGTCGTTGCTGTTAAATATCTGGACTTGGAGGGACAGCTGCGCACACTGGACCCAAGTGGTTACCAACTGGATGCTATCAACGAACCTGGCTACCTGCTGCCAGCGCGCGGAACAGCCTGGCCGGCCACTCTAAAGGAGGTCAATGCCGTGAGTATCGATGTGGTGTGCGGATATGGTCCGGACGAATCCACTACTCCGGCCGGCATCAAAGGCTACATCCTTGCTCGCTTGCAGGAACTGTATGCCTCATCCGGGGCGAGCGAGTCGCCGCATCTGGTGCGCATGCTCGATCGGTACAGGATATAGCGTGATGGTGGCGCCGTTTAAAAAGGACGAAAAGGTCACCGTCGAGCGCCGGGTTGGTGCTGACCCGGTGACAGGGCGGCCACTGGACGCCTGGGAGCCAGTCGCTTCCCGGATCTGGGCCAACGTGCAGGACGTCTTACCTAGCCGGGCTGAGTCTACGTCGGGCGTGGCGCGCGTGGCCGCGAAACAGGCACGGCTGCGAATCCACAAGAACAGCGCAATCTCGTCCGCGATGCGTGTGGTTCTGCATAGTCGCAGCGGCCAGGTGATGCAGATCATTGCAGGCCCTGCGCTGCTCGATGATCGCGTCCATGTTGAATACATGCTGGAAGGATACTCATGAGCGACGACCTGAATATTGCCGGCGGCCGCGAACTCGATGCGTTTCTTCAAAGCCTTTCAACAAAGGTCGAGACAAACATTATGCGGTCGGCCTTGCGCGCAGGGGCGAACGTCATTAAGGCAGAGGCCAAGGCTAACGTGCCGGTGCATATGGGCGCGCTCCAAAAAAGCGTTCGCGTGACCACCCGCGTAAAGAGCGGTTCTGTTGTCGTAAGCGTCAAGGCCGGCAGCAAGGAGGCGTGGTATTGGCGTTTCGTTGAATTCGGTACGGCCCGGCACTGGATCAAGGTAACGGAAGGCGAGCGGCCATGGCGCAATACGAGAAAGGGCGCCAAGGCCTACAGCATCAAGACCTTGAACAAGATGGCGGGGCGCGGTTCCCTGATCATCGGTACGCATTTCGTTGGCAATGCCATCGTGCACCCGGGCGCCACTCCGAAACCATTCATGCGCCCCGCGCTGGATTCGAAGTCTGCTGCTGCGCTGGAAGCGGTGGCAGAGCAGATCCGCAAACGGCTGACTGCCGAGGGCATCAATACTCCCGCACCTGAAATGGACTAAAAATGACAACTCGCCTCAATATCGAGCCAGTGTGGCTCGGCGAAACCGTCGCGGTACTTGGCAATGCACCGTGCCTGGATGCCGAGCTATCCACGCTGGCGCGGCCTGTGCACGCCATCGCGGTAAACCAGGCTGCAGCAAAGGCGCCCTGGGCCGACATGATGGTTTCCATCGACGCGAACTGGTCGGAAGCTGCGGATGGTTTCCCGGGCCTGCGCATTGTGGGCTTCGAATCGGATACCGTCGATGCGTGCTTCGTTCCTTTCCCTCATGAAGAAGTGCAGATTGCACCGGAGACCACGTTGCACATCCGCGCCAATCTGCTGGCCGCGATTCGCGTGGCGGCCCAGGCCGGCGCCGCCAAGATCCTGCTGCTGGGTATCGACAGCGAGTACTACGAAAAACATTTGAATGCACCAGGCACCGTCCAGGGCCTGGCTAACCTCGTTGAGGAAATGAGGGGTCGCGGGGTTGTGGTTGAACGGTACCGCGCGCCAGCCCCTGCCGAGGAAGTATCGGACACGCCTCAAAGTGACAAGCGCAGGGTGTCCGTGTGAATGACGTGATCGTCGTAAGGCACCTGCTGGCCGCCCATGCGGGCCTTCTTGCGCTGGTGCCTGCCACAAATATCATGGCCGGCACCATCCCCGAAGGTATGCGGCCAGCCGTTTCGATCCGTCATATTTCCGCAGTTTGGGCGCCGGAGGTCTCCAAGCAGAGCACGTTCTGCCGTGCTCGCGTGCAGGTTGAGGTGGTCGCCAGCGACTATTCTGAGCAGGCGGAAATCATCCAGCAAGTCCGTGCGGCAGTGCCGCGTCGGCCCGGTGTGGTCGCTGGCGTGAACGTCGACAGCATTCTGCGTCTGGCCGACGGCCCGGACCTGAGCGATGACACCGCCGGGATCTATATGCAGATTCAAGATTTCATGGTCGCGTTCACAGAGTAGCGGACCGTTCCTCGAGTTTTTAACCGCCACCTTTTGGGTGGCTATTTTCGTTCCACCCAATAGAAAGGAAAGATCATGGCCGGACACAGCTCCAGCGCTACTTTTACCGACGCCGTATATGCGATTTCGGCATCGCTCCCTGCCACTTATGACGCTGCCGGCTACGGCGCCACGGCGATGACGTACACCGTCATCGACAAGGTGGAGAGCTTCATGCCCTACGGCTCGAAGCGCAACATCAACAAATTCAGCCCGATCAAAGGTGCCGTCGAGAAGACGAAGGGTGCTCCGGATTACGGCGACGGCGACATGGTCGTGGCCGATCTGCCCACGGACGCGGGCCAGATCCTGCTGAAGGCTGCCGAGGCATCGGCAAATCACTACAGCCTGAAAATCACCTATACCGACGGCGAAGTCCATTACATGGACGTGATCGTCGCCGGCTGGCAGATGAATAGCTCGAAGGAAGGCGACACCATGCGGCGCACCGCCAACATGGGCATCTGCAAGGCGCCCGTCGTTGTCGCCGCGCCGTAACACTTCGCCCGGCTGATTGTCGGGTATCACCTCTGGCGCAAGCCACTCCCAGCACCGACCGGTCGCTGTCGCCTTTCGCGGGCGCAGCGGCCGGCACGGGCAATTTCTATCCGCGAAAAGGAAAAAAGCTATGTCGAACCTGAAAAAATTTGCACTGCAACCAACTACCATCCACCACCTGAAGGACGGCGCGGACCAGCTGATGTATGCGGATGGCCCAGATGGCAAGCCCGATAAATCAAAGCCTATGCGGGCCCATATGTATGGCCCCGGCACGACTTTTTACGCAGCTGCTCGGGCGGAGCAGAGCAACCTCAATATGGAACGCTTCAAGAAGAAAAAATCCGGCCAAACGGCCGAAGAGCAAATCAAGGAACGCGCCGAGTTCCTGGCCCGCTGCACGGTTGAACTCGAGAACGTTGAAGTGGGCACCCTGACGGGTAAGGCCCTGTTCATGAACGTTTATGAAGACCTGGGGCTGTGCTTCATTCCAGAGCAGTTGGACCGTCTGATCGGTGATACCGCAAATTTTACCGCGAGCTCCGCGACAGCTTAATCCTGTACGTCCGGTATAGGGCCTGGCTGGGCGCGGTGCCGGACCCGCCGAAGTCTGCGCCTGGCGCGCAGAAAGACGATGGCGCGCCGGCCAAATCCAGGCTTGAGGTACTCCAGGATCGCCACGGTAAGGATTTCGACCCGCCAATGCCGCCGCTCGAATGCGGCGAGCATCTTATCGAGTGGCTGTGGGAAGTGGGGCCAACAGAAGGCAAATACCCCCTGAGCCACACCGAGCTGGCGGCCTTCCAGCGTAACACCGGGATCTGCCTCACCGAGTGGAGTGTGACGACGCTGCGGCGCCTTTCCATTGAGTATCTGAGCGAGTCCCACCGGGCAAAAAAGCGGGACTGTCCGCCGCCTTGGGAAGAGAGTGACCTGGGCCGAGTCCTGGCCACTGGCGATGCACGCGATGCCTTGCGTGCGCTCGCAAATCTGTAGCACCGCCGCCTCCGGGCGGCTTTTTTTTGAGGGCTTGCGATGATCATTGGCGACATGGAAATCCGGCTACGGGCCGACATTGCGCGGCTGCAGCGCGACATGGATCAAGCGCGCCAGGTGGTCAGCAGCACTATGGCCAACATCGACAAGTATGTCGGCTATGCGAAGGCGGCTTTTGTCTCATTCATTGGAATCGCCTCGGTTTCTGCCTTTGCTGGGATGATCAAGGGGTCTATCGAGGCGACTGCTGGTCTGCACGATATGTCGATCCAGACGGGGGCGTCCGTGGCCGGATTGATGGCGTTGCGATCCGTTGCGGCGACCTCGGACACGACGATCCAAGACATTACCGGCTCCATGAACAAGATGGCCAAGAACATGGCCGTCGCGAACGAGGAGAGTAAGGGCACCGGTCAGGCCATCAAGGCGCTCGGGCTGGACTTCAACACCCTGAAGGGCCTTGCGCCGGACCGCCAGATGCTGGAGGTGGCGAAGGCGTTGGACAAATTCCAGGATGGTGCAGGCAAGTCCGCCGTCGCGATGAGCCTGTACGGCAAGGAGGGCGCGAAGATGCTGCCCTTCCTGAAGGACCTGGCGGATGAGTCCGATGCTGTCACGGCAAAGTTGAGCGAGCAGCAGATGGCCTCGAAAGCTGCGCAGGCCGCCATGGCGGACGACTTCAGCGACAACCTGACCAAGATCAAGAAGGCCGGCGAGGCGTGGAAGAAGGATATTTCCATGGGTATGCTGCCGGCCCTGTACGAGGCCAGCCAGGCGTTTATCGAAGTGACTGGCGGCGCCGGCGGCTTCAAGGAAATGATCAGCAAGCTGGCGGCCGATGGCTCCATCACCAGGTGGGCGCGCATGGCTGTAACTGGCCTGACCTACCTGATGGATGCGCTCCAGATCGCTGGCCGTGTCGCCGAGGCGGTGGGGAAGGGCATCGGCGCGCAGCTTTCCGCCTCGATAAACATGGTCAGCGGCATGTCGTCGGCAATGATGAAGTTCGCGAAGGGGGACTGGTCGGATGCTTGGAATGAGGTCAAATCGACCGTATCCGCCACTGCCAACATCGGCAAAAACTTCATGTCCGATGTCGGCGACATCTTCGGCGAGCAGACCTTCGGCTCCAAGATGCGCGAGAGCCTGAAGGCATTGCAGGGCGTTGGCGCAGCGGCAAAGGAGACGAAGGCGGCGCTGAATTTCGATGCCAATCCGGAAAACGACAAAGCCGCTCAGAAGGAGGCTGCTGCTCGTGAGGCGGCGGCCAACAAAGAGGCTGCTGCATACTTGGGCGTGGCAGTCGCGCTCAAGGAGAAAATTGCCGGCTACCAGGTGGAAATCGACGGCGGCAAGCAGCTTACCGAGATGCAAAAGGCGCGGATCAAATTTGATCAGGAGCTGGCCGAAGGCAAGGTGGTGCTGTCCGAGGCGCATGTTCTCGAAATTCGGCAAATGCTTGATTCCGCGTCGGCCCAGGAGCGGTATATCGCCTACAGCAAGGCGTACACGACGCAGATGAAGGCGCGCACTGATGCGCAGGACGAGGCATACCGGGCGGCGGTCAAGGAGGCTGACGCCAATGAGGCGCTGGTGGCGACGTTTGGCATGAGCAAGAAGGCCATCGAGGCCGAAGAGCTGGCGCGCCTGGAGAATCAGCTCGCACAGAAAGCGACGCTCGGCCTAATGGCCAGCGAGATCGCCGAGCTGGAGCGGCTGATCGAGGTGAAGAAGCGCAACAGCGCTGCGGTATCGACGCTCGATGATTTGGAGACGCGGCGAGACGCCGATAAAAAGATGTCGGACGAGATGCTGGCGGAGCAGCAGAAGTCAGTTGACAAATACAACGATATCTTCAGCAAGGGCTTCGCCGACATGCTGAACAACGGCAAGGCTGGCTGGAGCTCGTTCACCAAGTCGCTAACCACCACATTCAAAACCAGCGTCGCGGATCAGATTTACAAGATGTTCGCGCAGCCGTTCGTCGTCAAGATGGTGGCAAGCCTGCTGGGTGTCACCGGTAGCGGTGCCGCGACCGCGGCTCAGGTCGTCGGCGGCGCCGGCGATGTGGCGAGCGGTGTCGGCAGTATTGCGAACTTGCTGTCCACGGCAAAATCTGGCTACACGGCCATCACGAACGGCATTGCTGAGACGCTGACCGGCGGGCTCAACCAGCTTGGCGCCACGATCACGAGCAATGTAGCCGCGCTGGGCGAGTGGATGGGCGGCAGCATCGGCAATGCTCTAAGTTCCAATGCGCTGGCCATCGGCAATGCGGGCATTTGGGCGGGCGGGATTGGTGCCGGTCTGGGCGCAGGTAAGCTCATTTCCAACGGCTATTCGGTCGCTGGAAATTCCGGTAACGGGGCGGTGATGGTTGGTACCGCACTAGGGGCGATCTGGGGCCCATTGGGATCCGCGCTGGGTGGTGCCATCGGTGGCCTGGTCAATCGCGCCTTTGGCATGGGTGCGAAAACAGTGACCGGTACCAGCTTGCAGGGTACGCTGGGCACGGAAGGCTTCTCCGGCCAGAACATCGATACCTGGACGCAGAAGGGCGGCTGGTTGCGCTCCGACAAATCCGGCACTACGCCACGCCCGGTCGACGACGCCACCAGCAAGGCGCTGTCGGCCGCCTATGCGGACGTCATCAGCGCCACGGCGGGGTACGCCGAAATGCTTGGCGAAAACGGTGACGCGATCCGCGCGCGCACTGACGCCATCACCGTAGCGCTGGGCAAGGACGATGCAGCGAATCAGAAGGCCATGGCGCAATACTTCACCGATCTGACGACGCAGATCGTCCAGGAGGTGGTGCCGGGCCTGGATTATTTCAGCAAGGCGGGCGAGACCACCACGCAGACTTTCGAGCGCCTGGCGCAGCAGTATTTCAGCCTAGACGGTATTTTCGCGGCGATGGGTACGAACAGCGAAAAGGCCTTCGGCCTGGTGGGTGTGGCCTCGTTGACAGCGCGCGAGCGACTGATCAACCTGACCGGCAGCATCGAGATATTCACCAATCAGGCGGCGTACTTCAACCAAAATTTCCTGACAGCCGCCGAGCAGCTGGCGCCGATCCAGGATCAGGTGACGAAGCGCTTGGCCGAGCTGGGCTATGCCGGCCTGCGGACCACCGAGGATTTCAAAAAGGCCGTTCTGGGCTTGCAGACCGGCGGCCAGCTGGCCACCGAACAGGGCGCCGCGACTTACGCCGGCCTGCTGGCGCTGGCGCCGGCGTTCAAAGCCGTGGCCGATGCGGCCGCCGAAGCGAAAGCCGCCAGTGACGCGCAAGCCGCCGCTCAGGAGGCCGCTGCCAAAGCCGCCGCCGACGCGCTGGCCGCGACAAATAAGGGCTACCAGGACCAGATCGACCAAATTATCGCAGCGCGCCAAGGCGAGGCGGCGGTGCGCGCGCTGGAGATCAAGGGCCTCGACGCCACGACCGTCTCGCTCTACGACTACCTGCACGCGCTCCAAACCCAGGACAAGGCGACGGCGCAGGCCGCTGCCGACGCGGAAGCCGCGGCCAACAAGGCCAAGGCTAGCGCGGATGCGCTTGCCGCCACGAACGCCAGTTTCGACGCACAGATCGCTAAGCTCTTGGCCGCGCGCCAAGGTGAGGCCGCGCTGCGCGCGCTGGAGATCCAGGACATGGACGCCACCACGGTGGCGCGCTACGACTACCTGAACGCGCTCAAGGCCGAGGACAAGGCCGTGGCCGACGCCACCACCGCGCGCGCGGCCCAAGGCGCGGCGCTGGCAAAGCTGAACGAAGACGCGGCGGCGGCCAACGCCCAGGCCGCGCAGAAGCAGGTGGCCGAGCAGCAGGCCCTTGCTGACCAGCGTGCCGCGCTCGAGACCAAGCTCTACAACCTGACGCACACCGAGGCCGAGCAACTGGAGCGCGCGCGCCGGCTCGAAATTGCGGCGATGGATTCCACGCTGGTCCCGCTGCAGCAGCAGATCGACGCGCAGCAGGATCTGGCCAGCGCCGCAGCGAAAGCGGCGAACGAGATCCAAGCTGCGGCGCAGAAGGCAGCGGCCATTGCGTCCGAGGGTGCCGGCATTCAGCGTGATGTGCTGCAGCTCAAGGGCGACACGGCCGGCCTGCGTGCACTGGAACTGGCGGCGCTGGACCCCGCGAACCGTGCCGCGAAGCAGGCGTACTTCGACCTGCAGGACAAGATGGCAGCCGACCAAGCTGCGTCGGCTGCTGCGCAAGCATGGGCTTCGGCCCAAGCTCAGGCCGCGCAGGCTTCGGCGCAGGCGGCGAAAGCGCTGAAGGACGCCTGGCAGTCGGCTACCGATTCGATCTTTGATGAAGTGGCGCGCATTCGCAACCTGGTATCCACCGGCGGCCAACAGTCCCTTGCTGGCGCCGAGTCGGCGTTTGCTATCGCTACGGCGCAGGCACGCGCTAACGATCAGGATGCGGCCAAGTCGCTGCCGGCGCTATCGAAAGCGCTGCTCGATATCGCCGAACAGGTGGCGCCGAGCCTTCTGGACCTGCAGCGCATCCAGGCGCGCACCCTGGCCAGCTTGCAGGAAACCGGGCTGGGCCTGTCCGGCAAATACGGGCTCTCCGTGCCGAGCTACGACGTGGGCACTAATTATGTTCCCCGAACCGGCCTGGCGCTGATCCACGAGGGCGAGAAGATCACACCGGCAGCCTACAACAACCCGTTCACGGCTCCCGATGACGTAGGGGGCACATCTCAGGCTGAACTGCTGGCCGAGCTTCGCGAGCTGCGCCGGGCAGTCGAGCGTCTGGAGGAGCCTACCGAGCGCACGGCGCGCAGTACCACGCGGCAGGCCGACTTGCTCGAGGTCGTGACGGAAGGCGGCGATGCTATGCGCACGAAAGAGGAGGCCTGATGGCGGCGGCTGATTTCCTTATTCTGCAGCCGGTCTACATGACCAGCGCCATGCTCGCGAGCAGCAGCGTGCCGGAGACGACCGCTGCTGTTTGGTCCAGCGGGACGACCTACGCAGCCGCCGTCGTGGCCGGCGTCGCTGGCACACACAACGGCCAGTTGGTCTACGAGTCGCTCCAGGCCGGCAACCTGAACCACGTGCCCGCATCTTCGCCCCTGTGGTGGAAGTTGCTCGGCACGGTCTACGGCGCCTATGCCGGCGGCACGACCTACGCCTTGGGCGATATCGTCACCAGCATCAGTGGCGACGATCATTTGCTATACGAGTCTCAGATTGCTGGAAACGTCGGCCATGCGCTGACCGATACCTCTTATTGGTTGCCCGTTGGGAATACTAACAGGTGGGCGGCTTTCGACAAGACGGTGCAGACGCAGGCTGTGGCGCCGGGTCCGCTCAGCTACACCTTCACGCCGGGGCAAGTGGTGAACACATTGATGTTTCTGAATGCAGAGGGAGTTTCCATCACGGTGAGCCAGGCCGACAGTGGCTACAGCAAGACACAGAGCCTTACGCGGCATGACGTTTTGAACTGGTACGACTGGTATTACGAGCTTCCCTCGCAAGTCTCTGATGTGGTCTTCGACGATCTGCCGCCATACCCGACCAGTCCGATAACGGTGGCCATTCAGCCGATTGGTGGCCAAGCAGCGCTTGGGCTGATGCTCGCGTCAAAGGCGCGCATCGTCGGTCGGACGCAGTGGGGGCTGGATGCCGGCGTGCTCAGCTACTCGACAACCACCGAAAAGCTGGGCGTGATCAAGATGGTGAAGCGGGCCAATGCAAAGAAGGCGAACTACCAGGTGCAGATCCCAGAGGGATTTGAGAGTCAGGCATATCGCCTCCTGCGCCAATGCACCGACGTTGAGATCGGGATCATCGGCTCATCGGCATATGAATTGACCTTCGACTACGGCTTCCTGGGCCAGTGGTCCATCCCGGTTTCTGACTCGGGAAAGCTGGCATCTATTGAATTTAAAGGGCTTACATGACAATCACGCAAATCATTGATGAGCTTCCGGCCGCGCCCGATCCTGCGGTCGATGGGCCAACTGTTTTTAGCGAAAAGGCTGCAGCCTCGGTGCTTGCTCAGCGGGCGCTGCCGGCGCAGCTGAATACCTGGGCGGGTCAGGCGAACGTCTTGGCAGGTGAGGTTGAAGCGGATGCGCTCGCGGCGGCCGCTTCCGCTCAGGACTCCGCCTCGGCTGCCTTCGCCTCCCAGGCCGCGTCCAACTCCACTAAGTGGGTATCCGGCACGGCGTATGCCGATGGTGTCGTGGTCTGGTCGCCGATCAGTCGCATGCCATATCGCCGCAACGGTGCCGGCGCCGGTACCACAGACCCCGCGCTGGACGGCGTGAACTGGAATATTCAGCTCAGCCCTATCGGCCTCGGGGGCTCGGCCGCCAGCGGCAACGTCACGCTGACTTCCAGCAGCGCGGGCGCGCAATCGCTGACCGCGACGACGTTCGGTCAGAGCGTGACGCTGCCGGATGCGACGACGTGCCTGAAGTGCGCGCTGCTGTTCACCGTGGCTGAGCGCTCGACATTCGGCCGGAAGATCCTGAACTCGGCCGGCACGCTGATCGGGTTCATTCCGGCGATGACGACTGTCACCATCGGCCTGGCCGACAACGCCGTGGCGGCCGGGGTCTGGACGCTGGAGGGGGCGGCGCAGCTTGGCATCACGGCGCAGTACGTCGGGAACAGCAGCGCCGTGGCGGGGTTCGCAACGCGCGACCGCACGCAGGTCATCCCGATGGACGCCAACCGGACCATGTTCCTGAACCGCACTATCGGCGTGAACGCCAGTTTGTACGCCGTGATCTACGACAGCAGCACTTTGTTGTGGGGCACGCCGGCACTCGTCCGGGCCACCATCGACGGCGCTGTTGGGCAGCTGCTCAGCGGCGGCAGCGTGCTCATCGCTGCCGTCACCGGCACGACCTTTGCTGCGGTGGTGCTGAGCACTTCGGGCACGGGCATCAACGTGAACACGCCAGCCACGGCGACGTCTACGAATTCAATCTCGGGCAGTCAGACCGTGGCACCTGTCATTACTGCAGTCGGGGCGTCGTACATCGTTGCCTATGCCGGGGTTTCGAGCAGCTACTCCGGAGTCCGGGCGATCACTGTGTCGGGTACCACGCCGGTTGTGGGTGATGAATCCGTCGTGCCCGGCTACGGAGCCGGCGTTATTCGCTTGGCAGCAACCTCGGCGGCCACATTCTTTGCTGTGGGCGCGAGCCCTGCTGGCAATGCGCTGACGGTTAAGGGATTCACACTCAGCGCGGGCACGACGTTGACGGACGGTACTTCTGTCACAAACGCGACTTTCGCCGGCAGCATCGTGCGGTTCATTCCGTGGGGCGCGCGATGGCTCATCATCTTCGAAGCCGCCGGCACGACACTAAACGCCGTCTTGGTGACATGCGCGGCTGCGGCACCAAGCCTCAGCGCGGTGACGGATATTCTGAGCGGCGGGGGCGGATTGTCAGCACTGGCTGGTCTAGCCTACTACGTGAACGGCAGCCGGATGGCGGTGGCCATCCCCTATGGCACTAGCAACCTGTCGGTGCTGATATTCCTCGACACTTCCGGGACTTTGACCAAGCCGGCGACGAACACGAGTTTCACTTCGATACATTCCCAAGGAGTGACGGCCGTTCCAGCGCTGTCCTCTGGCAACAATGGCGTGTTCTTGTTCAATGGGCAATACGGCGCCTACAAGGCGACCATCGATTTACTCACCGGTGCCACTGCGGCGTGCCAAACGCTCCCAGGCAACGGTGCGATTTCTGGCGCAGGGTTGGGCGTGGATATGGCGCCGATCCGGTTCTACGG